>NZ_KV820375.1:344408-452074 GCF_001815355.1 Haemophilus sp. HMSC068C11 | reverse complement strand
ACTATACAACGCTCAAGGGTTTTGGGTGTTGGATAAACGAGACGAAACTCAGAGATGAAGAAAGTTTTGAAGTTGAATCAGCTTGTTTGGTTGTGAGACACTAGAGATAGTGAGAGCAGAATAGAGAAAAGTTATTAAAGGAATAATCTTGGCGGCGATAGAGCGGTGGTCCCACCTGACCCCATACCGAACTCAGAAGTGAAACGCCGATGCGCCGATGGTAGTGTGGGGTTTCCCCATGTGAGAGTAGGACACCGCCAGGTACTGAATGTGAACCCCGAGCTGAATGGCTTGGGGTTTTTGTTTATAGAATTTTCAATATTTTAGCAAAGCGTTGATTCTATGATACAATCACCGCTGTAATTTTTATAAAACAAGAGAAAATATGACCGCACTTAATGTATTAATTTATCCAGATGATCACCTAAAGGTTGTTTGTGAGCCAGTTGCAGAAGTCAATGATGACATTCGTAAAATTGTAGATGATATGTTTGATACGATGTACCAAGAAGAAGGGATTGGTCTTGCAGCACCGCAGGTAGATATCTTGCAGCGTATTATTACGATTGATATTGAAGGTGACAAACAAAATCAATTAGTGTTGATCAATCCAGAAATTTTGGCTTCTGAAGGTGAAACAGGCATTGAAGAAGGTTGTTTATCTATTCCTGGATTCCGTGCTTTAGTACCTCGTAAAGAAAAAGTCACGGTGAAAGCGTTAGATCGTCATGGAAAAGAATTTACGCTTGATGCAGATGGTTTATTAGCAATCTGTATTCAACATGAGATCGATCATTTGAACGGTATTTTATTTGTAGATTATCTTTCACCGTTGAAACGTCAACGTATCAAAG
This sequence comes from Haemophilus sp. HMSC068C11, assembly GCF_001815355.1. Lineage (GTDB taxonomy): Bacteria > Pseudomonadota > Gammaproteobacteria > Enterobacterales > Pasteurellaceae > Haemophilus_D. Next base: position 451,220 of record NZ_KV820375.1, on the reverse strand, counting down.
AAAAATTAGTGAAATATAAAAAACAAATTGCAAAACAATAATCAAAAGTGCGGTATAAAATGACCGCACTTTTCCTATCAACACCATAACGTAGAACATTATGAAATCATTGAATATCATCTTTGCCGGTACGCCGGACTTCGCAGCACAGCATCTTACTGCACTCTTAAATTCACATCACAATATTATTGCTGTTTATACGCAGCCAGATAAACCGGCTGGTCGCGGTAAAAAATTACAGGCGAGTCCTGTAAAGCAATTAGCTGAACAGCATCAAATTCCTGTTTATCAACCAAAATCCTTGCGTAAAGAAGAAGCACAAGCAGAGCTTAAAGCGTTAAATGCTGATGTAATGGTTGTTGTTGCTTATGGTTTGATTTTACCTCAAGCAGTGTTGGATATGCCTCGTTTAGGTTGTCTAAATGTGCATGGTTCTCTCTTGCCACGTTGGCGTGGTGCTGCACCTATTCAGCGGTCTATTTGGGCAGGGGATCAACAAACTGGTGTGACAATTATGCAGATGGATGCAGGCTTAGATACTGGCGATATGTTACACAAAGTGTATTGCGATATTGATGAGCAAGAAACCTCAACCTCGCTTTACCATAAATTAGCTGAAATTGCGCCAGCTGCATTGATTGATGTTTTGGATCATTTGGAAGAAGGGAAATTCATTGCAGAAAAACAAGATGATAGCCAAAGTAACTATGCAGAGAAACTTTCCAAAGAAGAGGCTAAATTAGATTGGTCGCTATCGGCAGCCCAGCTTGAACGTAACATTCGCGCGTTTAATCCTTGGCCGATTAGTTTCCTACAATTAACCGATGAACAAGGTAATGAACAAACCTTAAAAGTTTATGCTGCTGCCGTGTTGCCACATGTAGATAAACCAGCTGGGACGATTTTAAGTGTCGATAAAAAAGGTATCCAGATTGCCACGAAAGAAGGCGTTTTAAATTTATTGCAACTTCAGCCCGCAGGCAAGAAACCTATGTCTGTGCAGGACTTCCTCAATGGTCGAGCAGATTGGTTCCAGGTTGGTAAGGTTCTAAACTAATGGTATTTCAACGAAAAAAAACGGAAAAATCGACCGCACTTTCGGTACGCGCTATTGCTGCTCAAGTGATTTTACAGGTTTTAGATCAAGGTAAGTCCTTATCAACCTTGCTTCCTGAAGTGCAATCGCAGGTAAAACCACAGGATTTACCTTTATTACAGGAAATCACTTTTGGTATTTGTCGCGTATTGCCTCGTTTAGAAAATATTCTAAAAAAACTATTAGATAAGCCATTGAAGGGTAAAACCCGCATCGTACACTGTTTGCTATTGGTGGGATTGTACCAATTACTTTATATGCGCGTGCCTGCTCATGCGGCGGTAGATGAAGTGGTGAACGCCACAAAATCATTGAAATCGGATAGTTTCCGTGGTTTGGTTAATGGTGTACTGCGTCGCTTCTTACGGGAACAAGAAGATATTCTTGCTGTAGTAGATAAGCATTGGCAAACGCTTCATCCTGAATGGTTTGTGAATAAACTCAAAAAATCTTATCCAAATTGGCGTGACATTATTGAGGCGAATAACCAAAAGCCACCAATGTGGTTACGGGTCAATCAACAACAAAATAATACGGAAACTTACCGCACTTTGTTAGAAGAGCAAGAGATAGCAGCATTTGAATGTGATAATCCACATGCTTTGCGTTTAGCTCAACCGCTTTCTGTCTCGAAACTACCGAATTTTGAACAAGGTGCAGTAACCGTTCAGGATCTTAATGCACAATGGTCGGCCTTATTGCTTGAGCCACAAAATGGTGAATTAATTTTAGATGCTTGCGCGGCGCCAGGTGGGAAAACTACGCATATTTTAGAAATGGCGCCACAAGCGAAAGTGATTGCGCTTGATGTCGAGGCTCATCGCTTAAGACGTGTTGAAGAAAATCTTGCCCGTTTGAATCAGCAGGCGACAATTGTTTGTGGTGATGCGACCGAGCCAGAAAAGTGGCTCTCAGAAATAGGTTTAAGTGGAGCATCCTTTGATCGTATTTTATTAGATGCACCTTGCTCAGCAACGGGCGTGATTCGTCGTCATCCAGATATTAAATGGTTACGTCAAGAAACAGATATTGCTCAATTGGTTGCCTTGCAAGGACAAATTCTAAAAGCGCTTTGGGCAAAATTGAAACCTAATGGCATTTTGCTTTATGCGACTTGCTCGGTGCTTCCCGATGAGAATAGTCAGCAAATACAGCATTTTTTAGCTGAAACACCCGATGCAGAATTAATGCCATTGCCGTTTGAACAAACGGAAAATACGATTGGAATCCAATTCCTGCCACAAGAGAATGGCGGGGATGGGTTCTATTATGCAAAATTGAGAAAACGGTCAGCTTAAATGAATTTGCCTTTAATTGATGTCGTCATTCCTTGCTATAACACTGAACAAACGCTTGTTCGTGCAGTAGAGTCTGTGTTGCAGCAAAATAATCTTGGTCACCTTTGGTTGATTGATGATGCGTCGACAGATAATACATTTGCATTAGCCTTACAGCTTGCAGAACAATATCCTGACAGAATCTCTATCGAGCAAATGCCGAAAAATAGTGGTGTCGCAATGGCTAGAAATTGGGGCGCAATGCTCTCGGCTAAAAGTGCGGTTGATTTTGTCGCATTTTTAGATGCGGATGATGCATACGAACCTGGAGCATTAGAAGTGGCGGCGGCAACCTTTCATTTTCAGCCAGATACTTCGGTGGTGAGATTAGCATTAAAACCGATAAATTTAGCCCAACGTTATGCTGAACACCCTAATTTTGATCAGGCATGGCAATATATGCGCATGACCTGCGGGGGAAACATCGTTTTTAATAAGGCTTTTTTCTTAGCTTGCGGCGGATTTCCAACACATCAATTATTTCGAGAGCTCGGCGGTGAAGATGGCGCTTTAGGCATTGCAACCACTAAAACAGCTAAAGTGGCAACATTATTTGAAGATGTAGGCGTGTTGCATTTTTGTCGAGAAGGTATGCATGCTGAACGTTTACTCGATGGTCTTTTATTTAATAAACAAGATCCAGCGATTACAGCAGAAAAAATGGCAGAAGCTGAACAAGTAACATCGACTATTTGTCGCCGTATTGAGGTATTAAAGTTCGGTCTAAATTCAGCTGAAATTGGCATCCGACCTTTGGTTGTGGAGAGAACAGAATGAAAATAATCATCTTAGGTGCAGGGCAAGTAGGCACAACACTTGCGGCAAATTTAGTGAGTGAAGATAACGACATCACACTGGTAGATAATGAATCTCAACATTTGCAGAATTTGCAAGATAAGCATGATTTACGTGTGGTTAAAGGTTCGCCTTCTTCACCCAAGATTTTACGAGATGCTGGGGCAGCAGATGCAGACTTGATGGTTGCGGTAACCGCATCTGATGAAACTAATATGATTGCTTGCCAGTTGGGATATACCCTTTTCAACACCCCAACACGTATTGCGCGTATTCGTAATGCGGAATATTTGCGTGAGAAAGATAAATTATTTAATGATGAAAACGTACCAATTGATCATCTGATTTCACCAGAAAATTTAGTTACGGATGAGATTACACGTTTAATTGCTTATCCAGGTGCCTTACAAGTGGCGCATTTTGCCAATAATCGAATTAGCATTGTGGTTGTAAAAGCTTATTACGGTGGTCCTTTAGTAGGTTATGCGTTATCCGCTTTTAAAGAGCATATGCCACACATTGATTGCCGAATCATTTCGATTTTACGTAATGATAGATTAATTCGTCCGCAAGGTTCGACCATTATTGAGGCGGGCGATGAAATTACCTTTATTTGTGCGACAGAACACATTAAAGCGGTGATGAGTGAGTTGCAACGCCTTGAGAAAACCTACAAACGTATCATGATCGTTGGCAGCGGGAATATTGCCTCAGGTGTGGCAAAACAGTTAGAAGATAAGTATCAAGTAAAACTCATTGAGCGCGATGGAGAAAAAGCGAAAGTTTTAGCTGAAAGACTCTCTAAAACCCTGGTTTTCCATGGTGATGCTTCTGACCAAAATTTACTTTTTGAAGAGCATATTGAGAGCGTTGATGTCTTTTTATCTCTAAGTGCGGATGATGAAGCCAATATTATGTCGGCGTTACTAGCAAAACGCCTAGGGGCTAAAAAAGCCATGGTGCTTATTCAACGCATGGCATATATCAATTTGATTCAAGGTGGAACCATTGATATTGCGGTTTCACCACAACAAGCAACAATATCCGCTTTATTAGGACATGTGCGTAAAGGGGATATCAAAAATGTGGCCTCTTTGCGTCATGGTACCGCGGAAGCCATTGAACTTGTTGTGCATGGCGATGCGACAACATCCAATGTGGTTGGAAGACAAATTGGCGATATTAAGCTTCCAGTTGGAGCGATGATTGCGGCAATTTTACGTAAAAATGAAGTAATCATTGCTCGTCGTCAGGTTGTTATTGAAGAAGGCGATAATGTGATTGTTTATATTAATGACAAGAAATCTGTGTCAGAAATTGAAAAATTATTCCAACCAAGTGCATTTTTTATTTAAATAACAGTTTACTTTTTAATCTGAAAACCTATAATACGCACTCTTTTAATTTTTTAAACCAACACAAAAGGAAATTTTATGAGCTTTCTTAAAGAATTCCGCGAATTCGCAATGCGCGGCAACGTAGTAGATATGGCAGTCGGTGTGATCATCGGTGGTGCTTTTGGTAAAATCGTAAGTTCACTTGTCGGTGACGTAGTAATGCCTGTATTAGGTATTTTAACAGGTGGCGTGGATTTCAAAGATTTGAAAATCACGTTAGCTCAAGCTGTAGGTGAAACTCCAGCAGTAACCTTAAACTACGGTGTATTTATTCAAAACGTTTTTGATTTCATCATCATTGCATTTGCAATCTTCATGATGATCAAAGGTATCAACAAAGTGAAAAAACCAGTAGAAGAAGTAAAAGGTCCTTCACAAGAAGAATTACTTACTGAAATTCGCGATTTATTAAAAAAACAATAAGAATTTAATTCAAATAAAAAAGGTTGGTATTTTACCAACCTTTTCTTTTACCTAAAATTTAAGCTTTTAATAATAATGCGACAGCCTCGCAAGCAATGCCTTCACTTCGACCTGTAAAGCCAAGTTTTTCTGTTGTGGTTGCTTTCACGTTGACTTGCTCAATATCACAATGTAAATCTTCTGCAATCTTCGCTCGCATTGCATCGATATGAGGACGCATTTTAGGGGCTTGAGCAATAATGGTTACATCCACATTACCGACCTTATAGCCTTTTGCTTGTACTTGGCGGAATGCTTCTCGTAATAAAACACGGCTATCTGCATTTTTATATTGCATATCGGTATCAGGGAAGAGTTTACCAATATCACCTAATGCTGCTGCACCTAATAAGGCATCCGTTAAAGCATGTAAGGCGACATCACCATCAGAATGGGCAATAAACCCAGTATGGTAAGGCACTTCAACGCCACCAATAATTAAAGGGCGGTCTTCACCAAAGGCATGAACATCAAACCCATGTCCAATTCGTATCATAGAGTTTTCCTTGTTAAATAAAATTCGGCTAAAGCTAAATCTTCTGGACGTGTCACTTTAATATTATCACTTCGTCCCGCGACTAAGTGCGGTCGGAATCCGGCAAGTTCCATCGCAGAGGCTTCATCTGTAATATTAGCACCTTGAGAGAGCCCCTGTTCAAGTGCATTTCTTAATAGATCGCAACGGAAAAATTGAGGTGTTTGTGCAAGCCAAAGTTCAGCGCGATCTTCTGTTTTAATAATATCTTGTTGTTTATTCGCGCGTTTAATCGTATCAACCGCTGGAATGGCCAAAATAGCGCCGTGTTTATCATCGATTTGGAGCAATTTATTTAAATCTTGATGTGTTAAACAAGGTCTGGCTGCATCATGCACCAATGCCCAGGCATGGTTATTTTTGATCGCATTTAGTCCATTTAGAACTGACTCGGCTCGTGTTTCACCCCCTTCAACGAGAGTGATGTTTTGATGAGGAAATAAAGTCATTTCAGAAAGATAGGGATCATTTTTTCCTACTGCAAGAATAACGTGATTGATTGCAGGGTGGGATAGAATGACAGAGAGAGTATGTTCCAGAATCGTCTTGTCTAGGATTTTCAGATATTGCTTAGGTTTATTTGCCTGCATACGGCTTCCAACACCCGCAGCAGGAATGACGGCAATAATTTCACGGTTCATTATTTATGCTCTTTGACGATGTGATAGAACACTTCGTTTGGTTTGACCATGTCATGGCTCATGCGTGCACGCTCTTCAATCGATTCAAAGCCTTTTGTTAATCCTTGAATTTCTGCAGAAATCATTTGATTTCTTTGTGAGAGCTTTTCATTTTCAGCTTTATTCTCTTTGATTTGAGCGGCCATATCTTTGTAGTCAAAATAGCCGTTTTTACCAAACCAAAGATCGTACTGAAATAGCACGAGAACACCCACTAAAATTCCAATGAAAAGACGCATAAATTACCTATTATTTCTGAAAACTTGGGATAGTTTACCGTGAAATACAGCGAAATGCGATGAAAAAGTGCGGTTAAAAATAAGATGATTTTGAAATGATCTCATTGGGTTTGTTAGATAGCTTCAAAATGAAAAATGTGATCTATCTCACAAATTAGTTATAAAGTTTGATAAACCCATAGTCACTGCCCAAATAGGCTTGTTATACTTTTGCTTGTCATTATGACTTTTTAACAGAAGGAACAATCAATGAAAACAACATTAAAACTTACCGCTATTGCAGCGATGTCAGCATTTATTTTAACTGGTTGTGCGACTCAAAATAAGAGTGCAGAAGCGGATGCGCAGCTTCAACAACAAGCGGTATTAGGTCTTAACTGGATTCAACAATCAGGTGAATACCAAGCCCTTTCTTACCAAGCATACAATGCGGCAAAAGTGGCATTTGATCACGCTAAAGTGAAAAAAGGTAAGAAAAAAGCTGTTGTGGTGGACTTAGATGAAACCATGTTAGATAACAGCCCTTATGCAGGTTGGCAAGTTCAAAACAATAAACCATTTGATGGCAAAGACTGGACTCGTTGGGTAGAAGCTCGTCAATCAGGTGTGGTACCAGGTGCAGTAGAATTCAATAACTATGTAAATACCCATGGCGGTAAAATGTTCTATGTTTCTAATCGTAAAGACAGCAATGAAAAAGCAGGTACGATTGATGACATGAAACGTTTAGGTTTTAATGGTGTTGAAGATTCAGCGTTTTACTTGAAAAAAGATAAATCACCAAAAGCAGCACGTTTTGAAGAAATTGAAAAACAAGGTTATGAAATCGTCGTTTATGTGGGTGATAACCTAGATGACTTCGGTGATGCGATCTACGGTAAACAAAATGCAGAACGTCGTGATTTCGTGGCACAAAACAAAGCGAAATTTGGTAAAACATTCATCGTATTACCTAACCCGAACTACGGTGGCTTTGAAGGCGGCTTAGCAAAAGATTATTTCAAAGGCGATTCAAGCAGCAAAGTAAAAGCACGTTTAGATGCAGTTAAAGCTTGGGATGGTAAATAATTCCCTTCTTGAGATAAACAAACACCCGCAGAGATGCGGGTGTTTTGTTTTAGTCTAAAAGTGCGGTCTATTTTCGCATCATTTTTTCTTTATGAGATGCGAAGTCCGCGCCTTTCGCCAGCATGCGAAGTTGTAAAATAACACGCTCTTTTAGTAAATCTTGTTCAGCTTTTGTCATGTCTAAAGCGTTGGAACCTGCCGTGAATACGATGGTTACCATTCCCTCAGCCTGAACATAAGACACATATTGCGAGTAGTGATTTTTCTTCGCAATATATTCAGCCAATTCATCAACAAAGTGTTTGATTTCACGAGCGGCTGCAGTACGGAAAGCCTGAGATGTGCCCGAACTTTCACGTAAGAGCAAACGGAACACGTTGGTGCTGTGAGTGATAAATTCAAAAAAGGTTTCCACGGATACGCGGATCACACTACCGCCAGCATCAATACGTTTACGCGCTTGGCGCATTAATTGACGGAGGGTTAAACCTGCTTCATCTACCATTTCTAATCCGAGCTCATCCATATCGCTAAAGTGGCGATAGAAAGAAGTTGGTGCAATGCCCGCTTCACGGGCAACTTCACGTAAGCTTAAATTAGAAAAGCTTTTTTCTGCACTCAACTGATTGAATGCGGCGTCAATTAAGGCCCGACGGGTTTTTTCTTTTTGAATTGCTCGAACACCAGCCATTTGGTTTTCCTCAGCTTATGATAAATTATTTTTTATTCGCTAAAATCGATTTAACTTGTTCACTGACCGCACTTGCAACGCGTTCATAGCGATTACGTAATGGTGAACCTGGGCGGTAAACGAGAGCAATAGTACGAGACGGTTCTGGCGAATGGCAAGGAATATATTTTACACCTGCACGTGTGCCTTCATTTAATACAGCAAGTTCTGGCATAAAGGTGATGCCTGCATTAGCTGCCACCATATTACGCAACGTTTCAAGGCTAGTGGCTTGGAAGTGAGAGTCTTCTTTAGCACCGGCCGTAAAACAATAATCGAGTGCTTGATTACGTAAGCAATGCCCATCATCCAACATAAGCATTTCTTGCCCTTTTAAGGTATTCATGGCAATTTTACTTTCTGAAGCCCAAGGATGTTGGTCGGATACAGCGAGTAACATTTTTTCATCAAAAATAGGCACTTCGATAAACGCTTCAGTTTCGGGTACGCGAGCCACAATCGCACAATCTAATCGGCCAGTTTCTAATTGTTCTAATAGTTGGTGAGTTTGGGCCTCATAAAGAAATACTTCTAAATCTGGGAAAGTTTCTTTCAATGTTGGTACAATATAAGGAAGTAGGTAAGGACCAACAGTAGGGATGAGTCCAATGTGTAATGGACCGGTCATTTCTTTACCTTGATTGCTAGCCATCTCTTTAAGTAATTTTACTTCACGTAATACAGTGCGAGCTTGTTCCACAAGTAACATACCCGATTGGGTGAAGAGCACTTTACGGCTAGTACGTTCAAGTAAAATAATGCCTAACTCATCTTCGAGTTTGCGGATTTGACCACTTAAAGTGGGTTGGCTAACATTGCAAGAATCCGCAGCACGACGGAAATGTTTGAATTCAGAAAGGGCAACTAAGTATTCTAAATCACGAATATTCATAGGGTTCTCACTTTATAGAATATGTCAATTAAAAGGATAGAATTAATTGATTGTAACTATATCACAAAACTTTCTATAATGCCTATCAAGTTTTTTAAGGCAAATTCATTTAACTAACAGAGGAGACACATTATGTCTAATATGGAAGGAAAAAAAGTCCCACAAGTTACATTTCGTACTCGTCAAGGTGATCAATGGGTTGATGTGACTACATCTGAATTATTTGATAACAAAACAGTTGTTGTATTCTCATTACCAGGTGCTTTCACGCCAACTTGTTCATCTTCTCACTTACCACGTTATAACGAGCTTGCACCCGTTTTCAAACAACATGGTGTAGATGATATTTTAGTAGTATCAGTAAATGATACGTTTGTGATGAATGCGTGGAAAGAAGCAGAAGAAGCACATAACGTAAAATTCATTCCGGATGGTAACGGTACCTTCACTGAAGGTATGGGCATGTTAGTCGGAAAAGATGATTTAGGTTTTGGTAAACGTTCTTGGCGTTATTCTATGCTCGTGAAAAATGGCGTAGTGGAAAAAATGTTTATCGAGCCAAATGAACCAGGCGATCCATTTAAAGTATCAGATGCAGATACCATGTTGAAATACATTGCACCAAATTACCAAGTGCAAGAATCAATCGCGATCTTTACTAAACCAGGCTGTCCATATTGTGCGAAAGCAAAACAACTTTTACGCGAAAAAGGATTAAGCTTTGAAGAAATCGTATTAGGTCACGATGCAACAATCGTGAGTGTACGTGCGGTTTCTGGTCGTTCGACTGTTCCACAAGTATTTATTGGTGGTAAACACATCGGTGGTAGCGACGATTTAGAAAAATACTTTGCATAATTGATTGCTAGGTAGGAAATTTTTTTATATTTTTGATTATTAGGAACATAAGTTAAAAGGGAGCGAAAGCTCCCTTTTTGTTGTTTGTGATTTTGTTTTTATATTCTTAAGCATTAAAGCCAATGTAGCAAACTGAAACTAAAACAATGTAAAAAATGACCGCACTTAGTAGCAATAATTTTACAGCAAGTTTAGGTTTGCGCTGGTGCAGTTTATAAAGCAAACGTGCAATCAAAACTAAAACAAAGGGATACATCCAAAAGATAATCGAGAAAAGATCGATCTGAAAATCGCTCAGTGTAGGGTTTTTCACAAAAGAAGTAGAAAGCAGAGAGGCCATGGGCCACAGTAAAATGGGTAAACAAAATGCCGCAAGTCCCCAAGCGAAGCCACTAAATCCTGTCGGCATAGTTTGTTTTTTCATAATGAACCTTATATGATTGACGAAAAATAAAAAGGAATATAACAAATGCCGTCTTTATTTGATAGTGAAACCGATGTGCCAGAAGAGAGAAAAGTATTGAAACGCACATTGAGCGCACAAAAAATCACGTTTATTTTGACCGCACTTTGCGCGGTGATTTATCTCTTGCAGAATGTCGGGTTTGAAGAGCCAATTATGGATTTATTCCATTATCCTGCTTATTCTTGGGAAGATCAGGAAGTATGGCGCTATTTCACTCATGCTATTGTTCATTTATCGGTACCGCATATTTTATTTAACCTTTCGTGGTTTTGGTTATTTGGTGGCGCGATTGAACGCCGATTTGGTTCTCTCCATTTTTTATTATTAGTTTTAGTCTCTGCAGCAGTGAGTGGCGCGGTACAGAATTATTTTACTGGTCCCGCCTTTTTCGGGCTATCTGGTGTGGTTTATGCCGTGTTAGGTTATGTGTTGGTGGTGGACAAATTGCACCCGCATAGCTTTGACTTGCCAGAAGGCTTTTTTACAATGTTACTGGTAGGGCTTGTATTTGGCTTTATTAGTCCGCTTTTTGGTATTAATATAGGGAACGCTGCCCACATTTCAGGCTTTATCTTAGGATTGGTTTGGGGATTTCTGCAGAGTAAAATTAAGGCTAAATCGTTTAGCTAATTCAAATTTATAGGCATTTATATGAAGCAATCATTACGCCATCAGAAAATAATTGAGCTTGTAAAGCTAAAAGGATATGCCAGCACAGAAGAGCTGGTTATCGAACTGGAAGTCAGCCCACAGACCATTAGACGAGATCTGAATATCCTTGCAGAACAAGATTTAATTCGTCGTCATCATGGTGGTGCCGCTCCTTCTTCTACCGCAGAAAACTCTGATTACATTGAACGTAAACAATTTTTCCCTTCTCAAAAAAGCGCCATTGCTCGCGAAGTGGCAAAACGTATACCAAACGGTGCATCCTTATTTATTGATATTGGTACCACGCCTGAAGCGGTGGCTAGTGCCTTGTTAAACCATGAACGGTTACGCATAGTGACGAATAATATCAATGCGGCTCATTTATTACGACAAAATGAAACCTTTGATATTACGATGGCAGGTGGCTCATTGCGTAAGGATGGTGGAATCATTGGTGAGGCAACGGTTAATTTTATTTCGCAATTCCGTTTAGATTTTGGAATTCTGGGCATTAGTGCAATTGATCTTGATGGTTCATTATTGGATTATGATTACCATGAAGTTCAAGTAAAACGCGCCATTATAGAAAGCTCTCGCCAAACGTTATTAGCGACCGACCATTCGAAATTCTCTCGACAAGCGATTGTGCGATTAGGGGAACTTAAAGATGTAGATTACCTTTTCACTGATGATGTGCCAAAACAAATTGCGGAGTATTTAGAAAATAGCAACACAAAGTTAGTGATTTGCAAATAATAGAAACAGGAAGTGCGGCCAAAATTGACCGCACTTTTTTTGTAAGCATCCGTGCTTAGCCACTGCTGTTTCGACCAATTCAAAATTAACTTCATTCACCCAACCTCCTTATTGATGTGAGATGAAACTAATTTTGCTGCAATAGTTGTTAAATTTTAGGGATACAAATGGAAGGCAAATCATTCGACTGCCAATTCTTTATTTAGGACAACGGGGAAGGTTTGCTTGAAGAGTCAAGAAAGACTAGAGCTTGATAGATCAAGTGGGTACATCGAGATCCCTCTCTAAATGTAATTTATTTATACTGCTGTTTTGGTAAAAAGGGAACCTTGAAATTATAAATATGTGATCAAGATCACAAATTAAATGTAAAAAGAAAGCTGCTTATTTTTGTGTATAAAATAAGCAGCTATTTTTATCGATTTAAATTCACCGCGCCTTCGTAACCAAGTTGTCGCCAAGCTTCATAAACTGCAACGGCTACCGAGTTAGATAAGTTCATACTGCGGCTATTTGCGGTCATTGGGATACGGATTTTTTGTTCCATTGGCATCTTATCTAAAATAGACATTGGGATACCACGTGTTTCAGGGCCAAACATCAAATAATCCCCTAATTCAAATTGCACTTCGCTATGTGCGGGGCTGCCTTTGGTTGTAAGTGCAAAAAGACGTTTCGGTTTTTCACTTTCTAAAAAGGCTTCAAAGGTTTTGTGTTTTTTGATTTCAGCAAATTCATGATAATCCAAGCCGGAACGACGTAATTTTTTATCATCCCAGGTAAAGCCTAGTGGCTCGATTAAATGAAGGCGAAAGCCAGTATTCGCACAAAGACGAATAATATTTCCCGTGTTTTGTGGAATTTCAGGTTCGTATAACACAATATCTAACATAATAATTTCCTAATCTTTTTGATACAGGCGGTAGCTCACCATACCTGTAGTTTTTTCTTTCAGTAATTGCCAATTTTCAGGCGCGCTTAGCGGTTTGTCTTTTTCTGTTTCAACATAAATCAACGCATGAGGTAAGAGCCAATTATTTTCCTCTAATAGGGTAATTGCTTGTTCAGCTAAACCAAAATGAAAAGGTGGATCTAAAAATACCACATCAAAGTGCGGTTGATTTTGCGCTTGTTTTAAAAACTCCAAGCTATTTTGATTGATCACCTGAGCTTGTTCAGTCGTTGTTTTTAGCGTTTGCAAATTTTTCTTTAATTGATTCGCTACGCTTTTATCCAACTCTAAAAACGTCACCTGTTTCGCTTGACGAGAAAGAGCCTCAAAGCCAAGTGAGCCACTGCCCGCAAAGCAATCAAGACAATGGCTATCCACTATGTAGGGCATCAACCAGTTGAATAAGGTTTCTTTTACGCGATCGCCTGTTGGACGCAAACCTTCCGCATTTAAAACCGGTAATTTTCGTCCACGCCAAAGACCTGCGATGATTCGAACTTCGCCTTTGGCATTTTGAACTTGCATTTTTTTCATAAAGAAACAGATTTTTAGTGAAAATTGTGCTTAGTTTAGACGATTTTTTGCTAGAATAGGCAGTATTTTTTAAAGATTTGTGTTTAAGAGAAGAATTTATGTCAGAAGAAAAGAAAAAAGGCGGGTTTTGGGCCTCTCTTTTTGGTCGCAATAAAAAGCAAGAAGAACAAAAAATTGAGCCAACTATTGAAGAGCCGTCTGTCGAATCTGCCGATATTTCGCCTACGGAAGAGATTGTTCACAATAGCGAGAACGTTCAATTAGAACAAGTTGAACAGGAAGAATTACAGGAGTTAGCGGAACAGCTGCAAGAGGATAAAGCTGAGAATACCATTGTTGCGCATATTGAACCTGTTGTAGAAGAAGTGATTTCACCTGAAAGTGCGGTCAATATTGAGCCAGTTTTAGATACACCGGTGATTGAGGCAACGGCTGAAGATACAGAAAAAACAGAAGAAATTTCTACCGCACTTCCTGTGGAAGAACCAACAGAAAGCATTATTGAGCAAGATAATGTCGTTGAAGATCTTCCTGTGGTTGATGCTGAGATTGAGCCTGAAATTGTTGAAGATGTTAAAGATGAATTCCGTTCAGATATTAATACCGAAACGCAAGAAAAGCCAAGTGAAGGTGGCTTTTTCAGTCGTTTAGTCAAAGGCTTACTCAAAACTAAACAAAATATTGGTGCAGGTTTCCGAGCGTTCTTTTTAGGTAAAAAGATTGACGACGATTTATTTGAAGAGTTGGAAGAGCAACTTTTAATTGCGGATATTGGTGTGCCAACAACCAATAAAATCATTAAGAATTTAACGGAGCACGCAAGTCGTAAGCAGTTACAAGATGCGGAATTGCTTTACCAACAACTTAAAGTTGAAATGGTAGAAATTCTAAAACCAGTTGCAAAACCATTGGTCATTGATACGACTAAAAAACCTTATGTTATTTTGATGGTTGGCGTAAACGGTGTAGGTAAAACAACCACAATTGGTAAGTTGGCTCGCAAATTCCAAAATGAAGGAAAATCAGTCATGTTAGCGGCAGGGGATACCTTCCGTGCTGCTGCAGTAGAACAACTTCAAGTATGGGGTGAACGTAACAACATTCCGGTTGTGGCACAAAGTACGGGGTCAGATTCGGCGTCAGTAATTTTTGATGCGATGCAATCTGCCGCGGCACGTAATATTGATATTTTAATTGCGGATACGGCCGGTCGTTTACAAAATAAAAATAATCTCATGGATGAATTGAAGAAAATCGTTCGTGTCATGAGAAAATACGATGAAACCGCACCGCACGAAATCATGCTTACCTTAGATGCGGGTACAGGGCAGAATGCAATTAGCCAAGCCAAACTCTTTAATGAGGCGGTTGGGTTAACAGGTATTACATTAACCAAATTAGACGGAACAGCAAAAGGTGGGGTAATTTTCGCCATTGCAGATCAGTTTAATTTACCAATTCGCTATATTGGTGTGGGTGAAAAAATTGAAGATTTACGCGAATTTAATGCGGAAGAATTTATTGAAGCATTATTTGTTCACGAAAATGAAGAATAAAAAGGAATAATAAAGTGATTCGATTTTCAAATGTCTCTAAAGCTTATCACGGTGCGACTCAGCCGGCCTTGCAGGGTTTGAATTTTCATCTTCCTGTTGGAAGTATGACTTATCTTGTTGGGCATTCTGGCGCGGGTAAAAGTACCTTGCTTAAATTAATCATGGGAATGGAAAAGGCGAATGCCGGTAATATTTGGTTTAATGGTCATGATATTACGCGTTTGTCTAAATATGAAATCCCATTTTTACGCCGCCAAATCGGTATGGTTCACCAAGATTACCGTCTATTAACGGATCGTAGCGTAGCAGAAAATGTGGCGTTGCCATTGATTATTTCGGGAATGAACCCGAAAGAAGCACATACACGCGCATTGGTTGCATTAGATCGTGTGGGCTTACGTAGTAAAGCGAATTATATGCCGCCACAAATCTCAGGTGGTGAGCAACAACGCGTAGATATCGCGCGTGCAATCGTACATAAACCGCAACTTTTATTAGCGGATGAGCCTACAGGTAACCTTGATGATGAACTTTCCTTAGGGATTTTTAATCTTTTTGAAGAGTTTAATCGTTTAGGCATGACAGTGTTAATTGCGACACACGATATCAATTTAATTCAACAAAAACCAAAACCATGTCTTGTGCTTGAACAAGGCTACTTACGCTATTAAGGATAAAAAATGACAAGACGTATTGATGCTTCTTTTGGCGTGCAAACTGCTTATACTTTGCGTTCTGTGTTGAACGATTTAGTAAAACGTAAATTTGGTACATTACTAACAATTCTTGTGATTGCCGTGTCTCTAACGATTCCAACGGTGAGCTATTTGTTATGGAAAAATTTACACTTAGCGACGACTCAATTTTATCCGGAAAGCGAGCTCACAATCTATTTACATAAAAATTTAAGTGAAGAAGATGCTAACTTAGTGGTAGAAAAAATTCGTCAGCAAGAAGGTGTTGAATCGTTAAATTATGTTTCTCGCCAAGACAGTTTGAAAGAATTTAAAAGTTGGTCTGGTTTTGGTGAAGAGTTAGAAATTTTAGATGACAACCCATTGCCGGCGGTGGTGATGGTGAAACCGTCTAAAGCATTTAATGAATCAGAAAAACGAGCTGAGTTACGCGCAAATTTAAATAAAATTAAAGGCGTGCAAGAAGTTCGACTAGATAATGATTGGATGGAAAAATTGACCGCACTTTCGTGGCTTTTTGCACACGTGGCAATTTTCTGCACGGTGTTAATGACAATAGCTGTATTCCTTGTTATCGGAAATAGCATTCGATCCGATGTTTATAGCAGTCGTGCGAGTATTGATGTGATGAAGCTATTAGGTGCAACGGATCAATTTATTCTTCGTCCTTATCTTTATACTGGCATGATTTACGCGGTGTTGGGCGGATTGATTGCAGCGCTATTTAGCAGTCTTATTGTCGGGTACTTTACTTCAGCGGTGAAGTATGTGACGGATATCTTTGCAGTTACATTTGAGCTCAATGGATTAGGTGTAGGCGAGCTGATCTTCTTATTAGTAAGTTGCTTGATTATGGGGTATGTTGGTGCATGGATTGCAGCAACAAGACATATTGCAATGTTAGATAACAAACTATAAATTTTACTTATATAAAGTGCGGTCATTTTTTGTCGTGTTTTCAGCTGAAAAACATTCGGGGAAAATGACCGCACTTTTTGTATGTGGAAATTAATTGAACAAAAAGCTTGCATAATTAGGTGTTTTTGTGTAATATCCACGGGCTTTCAGATATTGAAAGCCGTTTAATGTAATCATTTATTAAACGAGTATTACGATATGTAATACTAACAATGTTTCCGATTTGGAGACTATATAACAGGTAACTTACACCTCCTTTTCTATTTTGAAGTTAGAATTGTGATTGGTGTTAGTTTTTTATTAGCTAAATTTTATTGGAGCTCTGGTCTAATGCAGAACCAAAGAATCCGTATCCGCTTAAAAGCTTTCGATCACCGTTTGATCGATCAATCTACTGCGGAGATCGTAGAAACAGCTAAACGTACTGGTGCACAAGTTCGTGGTCCAATCCCTTTACCAACTCGTAAAGAGCGTTTCACCGTGTTGATTTCTCCACACGTGAACAAAGACGCGCGTGATCAATACGAAATTCGTACACACAAACGTTTAGTAGATATCGTAGAGCCAACAGAAAAAACTGTTGATGCATTAATGCGTTTAGATTTGGCTGCCGGCGTGGACGTGCAGATCAGCCTAGGTTAATTAAGAGGTTATTACAATGATTGGTTTAGTCGGTCGTAAAGTTGGTATGACCCGTATCTTCAATGAAGACGGTGTTTCTGTACCAGTTACCGTTATCGAAATCGAAGCCAACCGCGTAACTCAAGTTAAAACTCTTGAAAACGATGGCTATACTGCAGTTCAAGTTACTACTGGTTCTAAAAAAGCGAATCGTGTAACTAAACCTGAAGCAGGCCATTTCGTGAAAGCAGGTGTTGAAGCTGGTCGCGGTTTATGGGAATTTCGTACTGAAGGTGAAGAATTCACTTTAGGTCAAGAAATCAATGTTGACATCTTTGCAGATGTTAAAAAAGTAGATGTTACTGGTACTTCTAAAGGTAAAGGTTTCCAAGGTGGTGTTAAACGTTGGAACTTCCGTACTCAAGATGCTACACACGGTAACTCTTTATCACATCGTGTACTTGGTTCTATTGGTCAAAACCAAACTCCAGGTCGTGTGTTTAAAGGTAAAAAAATGGCAGGACATTTAGGTGCTGAGCGTGTAACCGTTCAATCACTTGAAGTTGTTCGTGTAGATGCTGAGCGTAAATTGCTATTAGTAAAAGGTTCTGTACCTGGTGCTATCAATGGCGATGTTATCGTTAAGCCGGCAGTTAAAGCATAAGTCTAGGAGATAGAGATGGAATTACAAGTTGTAGGTGCAAACGCACTAACTGTTTCTGAAACTACCTTCGGACGTGAGTTTAACGAAGCTTTGATTCACCAAGTTGTTGTTGCTTATGCAGCAGGTGCTCGTCAAGGTACTCGTGCGCAAAAAACTCGTGCTGAAGTGTCTGGTTCAGGTAAAAAACCTTGGCGTCAAAAAGGTACAGGTCGTGCTCGTTCTGGTGATATCAAATCACCAATCTGGCGTTCTGGTGGTACAACCTTCGCGGCTAAACCACAAGATCACAGCCAAAAAGTGAACAAGAAAATGTACCGTGGTGCTATCAAAAGCATTCTTTCTGAATTAGTTCGTCAAGACCGTTTGGTTGTTGTTGAAAAATTCGAATTAGATGCACCAAAAACTAAAGTATTAGTACAAAAATTAAAAGATTTAGCAGTTGAAGATGCGTTAATTATCACAGCAAGTTTAGATGAAAATCTATTCTTAGCGGCACGTAACTTATATAAAGTTGATGTACGTGATGTTCAAGGTATCGATCCAGTTAGCTTAATCGCTTTCGATAAAGTGATTGTTACTGTTGACGCTGTGAAACAAATTGAGGAGATCCTAGCATGAGTCAAGAACGTTTGCTAAGCGTGCTACGTGCACCGCACATCTCTGAAAAAGCAACTAACAATGCTGAAAAATCTAACACTGTTGTACTTAAAGTTGCTTTAGATGCGAACAAAGCTGAAATTGCTGCTGCTGTTGCTCAATTATTTGAAGTAAAAGTTGACTCAGTTCGTACTGTGGTTGTTAAAGGTAAAACTAAACGCCGTGGTAACAAAATGGGTCGTCGCAGCGACTGGAAAAAAGCTTATGTAACTTTAGCCGAAGGCCAAAACTTGGACTTCGTGGACAGTGCAGAGTAATCGGAGGAAATTAGAGAATGGCTATCGTTAAATGTAAGCCGACCTCCGCTGGTCGTCGTCACGTTGTTAAAATCGTGAACCCTGAATTATACAAGGGTAAACCTTACGCGCCTCTTCTAGATACTAAATCTAAAACTGGTGGTCGTAACAATTATGGTCGTATTACCACTCGCCACATCGGTGGTGGTCATAAACAACATTACCGTTTAATCGATTTCAAACGTAACAAGTTAGATATCCCAGCGGTTGTTGAACGTTTAGAATATGATCCAAACCGTTCAGCTAACATTGCTTTAGTGCTTTATAAAGATGGTGAACGCCGTTATATCTTAGCACCTAAAGGTTTGTCAGTTGGCGATCAAATCCAATCTGGCGTTAACTCACCAATTAAAGTGGGTAACTCATTACCAATGCGTAATATCCCAGTTGGTTCAACAGTACATAACGTTGAATTAAAACCAGGTAAAGGCGGTCAAATCGCTCGTTCTGCTGGTGCTTATGTACAAATCATCGCTCGTGAAGGCAACTACGTAACTTTACGTTTACGTTCAGGCGAAATGCGTAAAGTATTAGCTGAATGTGTTGCTACAATCGGTGAAGTTGGTAACTCAGAACATATGCTTCGCGTATTGGGTAAAGCTGGTGCTAACCGCTGGAGAGGCATTCGCCCTACAGTTCGTGGTACTGCAATGAACCCAGTAGATCACCCACACGGTGGTGGTGAAGGTCGTAACTTTGGTAAACACCCAGTAACTCCTTGGGGCGTTCAAACTAAAGGTAAGAAAACTCGTCACAACAAACGTACTGATAAATATATCGTACGTCGTCGTGGCAAATAATTTAAATTAATAAGAGGATAAGCCATGCCACGTTCTCTCAAGAAAGGTCCTTTCCTTGACCTACACTTGTTGAAGAAGGTAGAGAAGGCGGTGGAAAGCGGGGATAAAAAACCAATCAAAACTTGGTCCCGTCGTTCAATGATCATTCCTTCAATGATCGGATTGACCATCGCAGTCCATAATGGTCGTCAGCACGTTCCTGTTTATGTATCTGATGAAATGATCGGCCATAAATTAGGTGAATTTGCACCGACTCGTACATACCGCGGTCACGCGGCAGATAAGAAAGCTAAGAAATAAGAGGTAAATAGATGGAAACTATCGCAAAACATCGTTACGCTCGCACTTCTGCCCAAAAAGCTCGCTTAGTTGCCGATTTAATTCGTGGTAAAAAAGTTGCGCAAGCATTAGAAATCTTAACTTTTACTAACAAAAAAGCTGCGGCTTTAGTGAAAAAAGTATTAGAGTCTGCTATTGCTAACGCAGAGCATAATGATGGTGCAGATATCGATGATCTTAAAGTTGCTAAAATCTTCGTTGACGAAGGTCCTAGCATGAAACGTGTTATGCCACGTGCTAAAGGTCGTGCAGATCGTATTTTAAAACGTACTAGCCACATCACTGTGGTTGTGTCAGATCGTTAATAAGTAGAGGAATAGCAATGGGTCAAAAAGTAAATCCAAATGGTATTCGCCTAGGTATTGTAAAACCTTGGAACTCTACTTGGTTCGCGAATACACAAGATTTCGCCGACAATCTTGACGGTGACTTCAAAGTACGCAAATTCTTAACTAAAGAATTAGCAAACGCTTCGGTTTCACGTATTACTATTGAGCGTCCAGCAAAAAGTATTCGTGTAACAATTCACACAGCTCGCCCTGGTATCGTTATCGGTAAAAAAGGTGAAGATGTTGAAAAATTACGTAACGCAGTATCTCAAATCGCTGGCGTTCCGGCTCAAATCAACATTGCTGAAGTGAAAAAACCGGAATTAGATGCAAAATTAGTTGCAGACAGCATCGCTTCTCAATTAGAACGTCGTGTAATGTTCCGTCGTGCTATGAAACGTGCGGTACAAAGCGCAATGCGTTTAGGTGCTAAAGGTATCAAAGTTGAAGTTAGCGGTCGTTTAGGTGGTGCAGAAATCGCGCGTTCTGAATGGTATCGTGAAGGTCGTGTACCTCTACATACTCTTCGTGCGGACATCGATTATAACACTGCAGAAGCTCATACTACATACGGCGTAATCGGCGTTAAAGTATGGATCTTCAAAGGTGAAATTTTGGGTGGAATGGCTGCAGTTGCGCAATCAGAACAACAACCTGCCGACAAGCCTAAAAAGGCTCCGCGTGGCAAAGGTCGTAAGTAAGGAGAAACGCTAAATGTTGCAACCAAAACGTACAAAATTCCGTAAAGTTCACAAAGGCCGTAACCGTGGTATCGCGGGTGGTACTGAAGTTAGCTTCGGTACATTCGGGTTAAAAGCAGTTGGTCGTGGTCGTTTAACCGCTCGTCAAATTGAAGCGGCTCGTCGTGCAATGACACGTGCAGTTAAACGTCAAGGTAAAATCTGGATCCGTGTTTTCCCAGATAAACCAATTACTGAAAAACCATTAGAAGTCCGTATGGGTAAAGGTAAAGGTAACGTTGAGTACTGGGTAGCCTTAATCCAACCGGGTAAAGTACTTTATGAAATGGATGGTGTGTCAGAAGAGATCGCAAGACAAGCATTTGCATTAGCAGCTGCTAAATTGCCAATCAAGACTACCTTCGTAACTAAGACGGTGATGTAATGAAAGCTCAAGATTTACGTACAAAAAGTGTTGAAGAGCTGAATAATGAATTAGTGAACCTTTTAGGTGAACAATTCAAATTGCGTATGCAAACAGCCACCGGTCAGCTTCAACAAACCCATCAGGCTAAACAAGTGCGTCGTGATATCGCACGCATTAAGACTATTTTAACTGAGAAGGCGGGTGAGTAATGACTGATAAAATTCGTAGCGTACAAGGTAAAGTTGTTAGCGACAAAATGGAAAAATCTTTCGTTGTTGCTATTGAACGTAAGGTAAAACACCCGTTATACGGTAAATTTATCCGTCGTACAACTAAATTACACGTACACGATGAGAACAATGAAGCAAAATTAGGTGATGTAGTAGAGATTCGCGAATGTCGTCCTCTCTCTAAAACCAAATCTTGGACTTTAGTTCGTGTTGTTGAGAAAGCAGTTATTGCTTAATTAACAAATTAAAAAATAAAAGCCAATGGTTATTCCGTTGGCTTTTTTCTTTCCAAGACTTGCTAAAAAGTTATAAAAATTTGACCGCACTTTAAATACGCTAACTTAAGTATAAAATTTTGATTGCGTTTATAGCTTGATTTTGGTAAACTCCGCCACCTATCCGCCATATATCTTTATAAGGCATGGATAGGTTCGTCCCGCAAGGGTGTATTATTAACTTAACGGAGCATAAAATATGATCCAAGAACAGACTATGCTGGATGTTGCCGATAACTCTGGTGCTCGCAGCGTAATGTGTATCAAGGTTCTAGGTGGATCGCACCGTCGTTATGCTGCTATTGGTGATATCATCAAAGTTACTGTAAAAGAAGCAATTCCACGCGGTAAAGTTAAAAAAGGTGATGTATTAAAAGCAGTTGTTGTGCGCACCAAGAAGGGTGTTCGTCGCCCAGACGGATCAGTCATTCGCTTCGATGGTAACGCTTGTGTAATTTTAAACAATAACACAGAGCAACCAATCGGTACTCGTATTTTTGGACCGGTGACTCGTGAACTTCGTTCTGAGAAATTCATGAAGATCATTTCTTTGGCACCAGAAGTACTGTAAGGAGAAGTGAGAAATGGCTGCAAAAATTCGTCAAAACGATGAAGTAATCGTACTTGCCGGTAAAGATAAAGGCAAGCGTGGCAAGGTAACTAAAGTGTTACCAAACGGTAAAGTGTTTGTTGAAGGTATCAACATCATCACTAAACATGAAAAACCAGTTCCTGCTTTAGGACAAGCTGGTGGCTTAGTGAAAAAAGAAGCGGCTATCGATGCTTCTAATGTTGCGATTTTCAATCCAAAAACAAACAAAGCTGACCGTGTAGGTTTTAGATTCGAAGACGGCAAAAAAGTACGTTTCTTCAAATCTAACAATGAAATTATCTAACAAACTGGAGTAATGCGATGGCGAAACTGCATGATTACTACAGAGATCAAGTAGTAAACGAGTTAAAAAATAAATTCGGCTACAAATCTGTCATGCAAGTCCCACGAATCGAAAAGATTACCCTGAATATGGGTGTGGGTGAAGCATTGACCGATAAGAAATTGCTAGACAACGCAGTAGCGGACTTAGCAGCAATTAGCGGTCAAAAACCTTTAGTAACTAAAGCTCGTAAATCTGTTGCTGGCTTTAAAATCCGTCAGGGATATCCAATCGGTTGTAAAGTAACACTACGCGGTGAGCGTATGTGGGAGTTCTTTGAACGTTTAATTACAATTGCTGTTCCACGTATTCGTGACTTCCGCGGTTTAAGCGCGAAATCATTTGATGGTCGTGGTAACTACAGCATGGGTGTGCGTGAACAAATCATCTTCCCTGAAATCGATTACGATAAAGTAGATCGTGTACGTGGTTTAGATATCACTATCACAACTACTGCTAAGAATGATGAAGAAGGTCAAGCACTACTTGCTGCCTTTAATTTCCCATTCCGTAAATAAGGCAGGTTATAATGGCAAAACAATCAATGAAAGCACGCGATGTAAAACGCGTTAAATTGGCTGAAAAATTCTTCGCTAAACGTGCAGAATTAAAGAAAATCATTTCTGATGTCAATGCCTCTGACGAAGATCGTTGGAATGCAGTGTTAAAATTACAAACTTTACCACGTGATTCTAGCCCTAGTCGTCAACGTAACCGTTGCCGCCAAACTGGACGTCCTCACGGCGTTTTACGTAAGTTTGGTTTAAGCCGTATTAAGGTTCGTGAAGCTGCTATGCGCGGCGAGATCCCTGGCCTTAGAAAAGCGAGCTGGTAATATACCACTTTATTTTGGAATCGGAGAAAAAGTACAATGAGTATGCAAGATCCAATCGCAGATATGTTGACCCGTATTCGTAACGGTCAAGCTGCGAACAAAGTTGCAATCAATATGCCTTCTTCCAAGCTAAAAGTGGCAATTGCCAATGTATTAGCTGCTGAAGGTTATATCGAAAGCGTTAAAGTTTTAGAAGGTGCAAAACCTGAATTGGAAATTACTTTAAAATATTTCCAAGGCAAACCGGTTGTAGAAAGCATCCAACGTGTAAGCCGTCCTGGTCTTCGTATTTACAAACGTAAAGACGAATTACCAAAAGTTATGGGTGGTTTAGGTGTTGCTGTAATTTCTACATCTAAAGGTGTTATGACTGACCGTGCAGCTCGTCAAGCGGGCTTAGGCGGTGAGATCATCTGTTACGTAGCTTAATAGAGGGGTAGGAAAATGTCTCGTGTTGCAAAGGCACCTGTTAATATTCCTGCCGGCGTTGAAGTTAAACTCGACGGTCAGCTATTAACAGTAAAAGGAAAAAATGGCGAGTTATCTCGCACAATTCATCACTCAGTTGAAGTTAAACAAGATAATGGTCAATTTACTTTCACTCCACGTGAAGGTTTTGTTGAAGCGAATGCTCAATCGGGTACAGCTCGTGCATTAGTTAATGCAATGGTTATCGGTGTTACTGAAGGCTTCACTAAGAAATTACAACTAGTGGGTGTTGGTTACAGAGCTCAAGTTAAAGGCAACGTAGTTGCATTAAGCTTAGGTTTCTCTCACCCTGTGGAGCACACTTTACCAGCAGGTATTACTGCTGAATGCCCTTCACAAACGGAAATCGTTTTAAAAGGTGCTGACAAGCAGTTAATTGGTCAAGTTGCAGCAGATATTCGTGCTTATCGCCGTCCTGAACCTTATAAAGGTAAAGGTGTACGTTACTCTGATGAAGTAGTACGTATGAAAGAGGCTAAGAAGAAATAATTAAGGTAACACTATGGATAAGAAATCAGCTCGTATCCGTCGTGCAGCTCGTGCACGTCATATGATGAGAGAGCAAGGTGTAACTCGTCTAGTTATTCACCGTACTCCGCGTCATATCTACGCACAAGTTATTGCACCAAACGGTTCAGAAGTGCTTGCCGCTGCTTCAACTGTTGAAAAAGCAATTCGTGAGCAAGTTAAATATACCGGTAATAAAGATGCCGCAGCAGTAGTAGGTAAACTTGTTGCTGAGCGCGCATTAGCAAAAGGCGTTAAAGACGTTGCTTTTGACCGTTCCGGTTTTAAATATCATGGTCGTGTCCAAACTTTAGCGGACGCTGCACGTGAAGCTGGTCTACAGTTCTAATGAGGTAAATTGAGATGTCAAACATCGAAAAACAAGCTGGTGAACTGCAAGAGAAGCTAATCGCAGTAAACCGTGTATCAAAAACTGTAAAAGGTGGTCGTATTATGAGCTTTACTGCTTTAACAGTAGTAGGCGATGGTAACGGTCGCGTAGGTTTTGGTTATGGTAAAGCTCGCGAAGTTCCGGCAGCGATCCAAAAAGCGATGGAAAAAGCACGTCGCAATATGATTAATGTCGCTTTAAACGAAGGTACATTACAACACCCAGTTAAAGGTGTTCACACTGGTTCTCGCGTATTTATGCAACCAGCTAGCGAAGGTACAGGTATCATCGCTGGTGGTGCAATGCGTTCAGTGTTAGAAGTTGCTGGTGTACGTAACGTTCTTTCTAAAGCGTATGGTTCAACCAACCCAATCAACGTTGTTCGTGCAACTATTGATGCATTAGCAAATATGAAATCACCAGAAATGGTTGCTGCTAAACGTGGCAAAACCGTTGATGAAATTTTGGGGTAATTGATAATGGCTAAAACTATTAAAGTAACTCAAGTTCGTAGCTCAATTGCTCGTTTACCGAAGCACAAAGCTACCTTGCGTGGTCTTGGTCTTCGCCATATGCACCATACTGTTGAGTTAATCGATACTCCGGCAGTACGTGGTATGATTAACCAAGTTTCATACATGGTTAAAGTGGAGGAGTAAGAGAATGCGTTTAAATACTCTATCTCCGGCTGAAGGTGCTAAGCACAGCGCAAAACGCCTTGGTCGTGGTATTGGTTCAGGTTTAGGAAAAACTGGTGGTCGTGGTCATAAAGGTCAAAAATCTCGTACTGGCGGCGGTGTTCGTCGTGGTTTCGAGGGTGGCCAAATGCCATTATACCGTCGTTTACCAAAATTTGGTTTCACTTCAATGAAATCAGCTGTAACTGCTGAAGTTCGTTTAAACGAATTAACAAAAGTTGAAGGAAATGTTGTCACTTTAGAAGCATTAAAAGCTGCAAACATTTTAACTAAAGATATTCAATTCGCTAAAGTTATCTTAGCTGGTGAAGTGAAATCTGCAGTTACTGTACGTGGTTTACGTGTAACTAAAGGTGCAAAAGCAGCAATCGAAGCTGCTGGCGGTTCAGTTGAGGAATAATTAGCAAATGGCTAAACAACCAGGTTATCAAAGCAGAAGTACTAATAGTGGTACTGGTGAACTAAAAAGCAGATTGCTTTTTGTATTAGGTGCACTTATCGTTTATCGTATTGGTTCTTTTATTCCGCTTCCTGGTATTGATGCCGCCGTGCTAGCTCAATTAGTTGAACAACAAAAAGGCACCATCATTGATATGTTAAACATGTTCTCTGGTGGTGCATTGAGCCGAGCATCAATTTTAGCATTAGGTATCATGCCGTATATCTCGGCATCTATCGTAATGCAATTGCTTGCGACGGTTTCACCTGCTTTAGCAGAATTGAAAAAAGAAGGCGCAGCAGGACAAAGAAAAATCACCAAGTATACTCGTTATGCAACGGTGGTTTTTGCTACTATCCAAGCTATCGCAATTTCTACCGGTTTACCGAATATGTTGCCACAGTTAGTGCCAAATATCGGTTTTACTTTTTACTTCACTGCAGTAGTGAGTCTTGTAACCGGAACCATGTTCTTAATGTGGTTAGGTGAGCAAATTACTGAAAGAGGTATTGGTAACGGTATCTCAATTCTTGTTTTTGGTGGTATTGTTGCAGGATTGCCGCATGCAATCATCGAAACAGTTGAGCAAGCTCGTCAAGGACAAATGCATCCTTTAGTTCTTCTACTAATCGCTGCTATTGTTTTTGCAGTAACTTATTTTGTTGTCTTCGTAGAACGTGGACAACGTAGAATTCGTGTTGAATATGCTAAGCGTCAACAAGGACGTCAAATTTTAGGTGGTCATTCAACTCACTTACCATTAAAAGTTAATATGGCAAACGTAATGCCAGCAATTTTTGCTTCAAGCATTATTTTATTCCCAGCCACATTGACACAATGGTTTGGTCAGAATGATAAGTTTGAGTGGTTAAATGACTTATCAATGTTGTTGAATCCTGGACAACCTTTATATCTTCTTGTTTATGCGGTAGCGATTATTTTCTTCAGTTTCTTCTATACTGCAATGCAATATAATCCACGTGATACAGCAGATAATCTAAAAAAATCTGGTGCATTTATCCCAGGAATTAGACCAGGTGAACAAACATCACGTTACATTGATAAAGTAATGACTCGCTTAACATTAATTGGCGGTCTTTATGTAACGTTCGTATGTTTAGTCCCTTATATTATGACAT
Source organism: Haemophilus sp. HMSC068C11 (assembly GCF_001815355.1). GTDB lineage: Bacteria > Pseudomonadota > Gammaproteobacteria > Enterobacterales > Pasteurellaceae > Haemophilus_D. The sequence goes on along the minus strand of NZ_KV820375.1, from coordinate 423,852 downwards.
CAGCATGGGATGTTAAATTCTACTTCGGTGGTACTTCCTTATTAATCGTTGTTGTTGTAATTATGGATTTTATCGTGCAAGTTCAGAGTCACTTAATGTCGTCTCAATATGAATCTGCGTTAAAAAAAGCAAACCTTAAAGGTTTTGGACAGTAATTGTTCATTTAAGTAAAAAGGATAAGCAATGAAAGTTCGTGCTTCCGTTAAGAAGATGTGTCGTAACTGTAAAATTGTTAAACGTGAAGGTGTTGTTCGCGTATTATGCAGCGACCCTAAACATAAACAACGTCAAGGTTAATTAACATTTCTTCTTGCAAAGAACCGGTTGAGTAGTTATACTACTCAACTCATTTATGTCCTTGGTATTCTGTTTGAGTATCCTGAAAACGGGCTTTTCAAGATCAGAATACCAAATTAGTTAAAATAATAGGAGTGCATAGTGGCCCGTATTGCAGGCATTAACATTCCTGATCACAAACACGCTGTAATCGCTTTAACTGCAATTTACGGTATCGGTAAAACTCGTTCTAAAAGCATTTGTGCTGCAGCGGGTATTGCTGAAGATGTTAAGATCAGCGAATTGTCTGAAGAGCAGATTGACAAACTGCGTGACGAAGTTGGTAAATTTACCGTTGAAGGTGACTTACGTCGTGAAGTAACACTAAACATCAAACGTCTTTTAGACTTAGGTTGTTACCGTGGTTTACGTCATCGTCGTAGTTTACCGGTACGTGGTCAACGTACTAAAACTAATGCGCGTACCCGTAAGGGTCCACGTAAGCCGATCAAAAAATAGTCGGGGTAAATAAAGAATGGCTAAAACACCAGTTCGTGCACGTAAACGTGTAAAAAAACAAGTTGTAGATGGCGTAGCACACATTCACGCATCTTTCAATAATACAATCGTTACCATTACTGACCGTCAAGGTAATGCTTTAGCTTGGGCTACAGCAGGTGGTTCAGGTTTCCGTGGTTCTCGTAAATCTACCCCGTTCGCTGCACAAGTTGCTGCAGAACGTTGTGCTGAAATCGTTAAAGAATTCGGCTTAAAGAACTTGGAAGTTATGGTTAAAGGTCCGGGTCCGGGTCGTGAATCAACAATCCGTGCATTAAATGCAGCGGGTTTCCGTATCACGAACATCACTGATGTGACTCCGATTCCTCATAACGGTTGTCGTCCACCGAAAAAACGTCGTGTTTAATGGCGTAATAGGATAGTTGGAGAAAGAAAATGGCAAGATATTTGGGCCCTAAACTCAAGCTCAGCCGTCGTGAAGGCACTGATTTATTCCTTAAATCAGGTGTGCGTGCGATTGATTCAAAATGTAAAATTGATACAGCACCAGGTCAACACGGTGCTCGTAAACCGCGTTTGTCTGACTATGGTAGTCAATTACGTGAAAAACAAAAAGTTCGTCGTATCTATGGTATTTTAGAGCGTCAATTCCGTAACTACTATAAAGAAGCAAACCGTTTAAAAGGTAATACTGGTGAAAACTTACTAGTATTATTAGAAGGTAGATTGGATAACGTTGTTTATCGCATGGGATTTGCTGCAACTCGCGCAGAAGCTCGTCAATTAGTGAGCCACAAAGCGATTGTCGTAAATGGTCGTGTTGTAAATATCCCATCTTTCCAAGTTTCTGTAAATGATGTCGTTGCTGTTCGTGAGAAATCTAAAAAACAAGCACGTATTAAAGCATCATTAGAATTAGCAGAACAAAGAGAAAAACCAACTTGGTTAGAAGTTGATTCTGCGAAAATGGAAGGTGTGTTCAAACGTGTTCCTGAACGTTCTGATTTATCAGCAGACATTAACGAACATCTGATCGTTGAGCTTTACTCTAAATAATAGTTAAGCTTAAAAGCAAAGAGAGGATAAAATGCAGGGTTCTGTTACAGAATTTTTAAAACCACGCTTAGTAGATATCGAGCAAATTAGCTCTACTCATGCTAAGGTGATCTTAGAACCGTTAGAGCGTGGCTTTGGTCATACTCTAGGGAATGCATTACGTCGTATCCTTCTGTCTTCAATGCCAGGTTGTGCTGTAACTGAAGTAGAAATTGATGGCGTATTGCATGAATATAGTAGTAAAGAAGGTGTTCAGGAAGATATTCTTGAAGTTCTTTTAAACCTTAAAGGTCTAGCGGTTAAAGTACAGAATAAAGATGATGTTATTCTGACATTAAATAAATCTGGAATTGGCCCTGTTGTTGCAGCAGATATCACCCACGATGGTGATGTTGAGATTGTTAATCCATCACATGTAATCTGTCACTTAACAGACGAAAACGCATCTATTAATATGCGTATTCGTGTTCAACGTGGTAGAGGTTATGTACCTGCATCTGCTCGTACTCATTCACAAAATGAAGATCGTCCAATCGGTCGTTTATTAGTAGACGCTTGTTATAGCCCGGTTGACCGTATTGCTTACAATGTTGAAGCAGCACGTGTTGAACAACGTACTGACTTAGATAAACTAGTTATCGAGTTAGAAACTAACGGGACTATTGATCCGGAAGAAGCAATTCGTCGTGCAGCAACAATTTTAGCAGAGCAACTCGATGCATTCGTTGATTTGCGTGATGTTCGTCAACCTGAAGTCAAGGAAGAAAAACCGGAATTTGATCCGATTTTATTACGTCCTGTTGATGACTTAGAGTTGACAGTTCGTTCTGCTAACTGTTTGAAAGCAGAAACAATTCACTATATCGGTGACTTAGTACAACGTACAGAAGTTGAGTTATTAAAAACGCCTAATCTTGGTAAGAAATCTCTTACTGAAATTAAAGACGTTCTCGCTTCACGTGGCTTGTCACTTGGTATGCGCCTTGAGAATTGGCCACCAGCAAGTATTGCTGAAGACTAGTTTGGTCATAGGTTAAGATTTTTCTGAGAAGGATAAGATCATGCGCCATCGTAAGAGTGGTCGTCAACTAAACCGTAATAGCAGCCATCGCCAAGCGATGTTCCGTAACTTAGCAAGTGCTTTAGTTAGTCATGAAATCATCAAGACTACTTTACCAAAAGCTAAAGAATTACGTCGTGTAGTTGAACCGTTAATTACATTAGCAAAAGAAGATAGCGTTGCAAACCGTCGTTTAGCATTCGCTCGTACTCGTAACATCGAAACTGTTGCGAAATTATTCAATGAATTAGGTCCACGTTTTGCTCAACGTGCAGGTGGTTACACCCGTATCTTAAAATGTGGTTTCCGTGCAGGTGACAACGCTCCAATGGCATACATTGAGTTAGTTGATCGTCCAGAAGTTGCAGAAGCAGCAGCGGAATAATAATTTGTTATAAAATGAAAAGGCTCACTAATGTGAGCCTTTTTTATATTTCTTTTTCTAGAATTCAGCTTCAGCTCTGAATGTCATTTTCTCACCTGTAATAGGATGAGTAATCGTAAGTTCTTCTGCATGTAAGCATAGGCGAGGTGACATCGCTTTAGATTGTGGGTGAGAATAAAATTTGTCACCTAAAATAGGATGTCCTAGTGCGAGTGTATGTAAACGTAGTTGATGTGAACGTCCTGTGATTGGTGTCAGTTTTACTCGAGTGCAGTTAGTAGGTAATCTTTCTAGAACTTCATAAAACGTGACCGCTCTTTTACCAAATACAAAATCAATGCGTTGACGCGGGCGATTTTCCCAATCACAAATCATGGGAAGATTAATTTCCCCACTATCTTGTTCTAAGTGTCCCCATACTAAAGCTTGATAATATTTCTTTGGCTCACGTTCACGAAATTGACGTTTCAACTCTTTATCTGCCGCTTTACTTAATGCAAATAGAATAATCCCACTTGTGGCCATATCTAAACGATGTGCAGGTTCACAAAATCCAAATTTCTCTTTTACCCGACTCATTGCACTGTCATAGTATTCTGGCTGATTGCCAGGGACTGAAAGTAAACCGCTTGGTTTGTTTACTACGCAGATATGATTATCTTGGTAGATAATATCTAAATACGGTTCTAAAGGGGGGTGGTATTCAATAAGTGCCATATTATTCCTTGTTTGTCACTATTACCCGAAGGCTATCTAGTCGCCAGCTTGCTTTACTTAATTCTTCTAGAGAAACTAAACGTTGTTTTTCTAATACATCAATTTCCACCTGGCGAATATTTTTATTTACTGCTTTCAAGGCTATAAGTCTATTGAGCTCAGTGCTCAATGTTTGATCGGCTAATCTACTGGCTTCTCGAATTTGAGCTTGTGCAATTTCAGTTATTTTGTGCTCGCCTAGTTTAATTAATTGCTCAATATTTGGACGAGCCATTTTGACCATTTTATTTGCAATGTCTTTGCTTAGTAGCTTAAGTTTATTTTGCAATGTATCAAAATTAACTTGTCCGGCGAGATCATTTCCTTTGCTATCCAGCAATAATCGAACTGGTGTAGGTGGAAGAAAACGATTCAGTTGCAAGCCTTTTGGTGATTGGCTTTCAATCATATAAATCAATTCAACCAGTAGCGTGCCAGCAGGCAGTTGTTTATTGACTAATAATGCCATTGCTGCTTTGCCAATGTCGCCAGAAGCGATTAAATCAATGCCTTGACGAATCATTGGGTGATCCCAGGTAAGAAATTCTAATTCCTCACGCGCAAGGGCTAGTTGTCGGTCAAAAGTTACTGTGACACCTTCTTCTTTTAGTCCTGGAAAATCAGGAACAAGCATGGTGCCTGTTGGCGTGATGACAATGCTGTTTTCACCTAAATCATCTTGTTCTACACCAATAATATCAAATAAATTCAGTGCAAAATTGACTAATTGTGGCGAATTATCTGTTTGAGCAATTTCTCCCGCAAGTCGTTGTGCCTTTTCACCACCATTAGAATTTAATTCTAACAAACGATCACGACCTTTTTCCAAGGCTAAACGCAATGCTTTTGCTTGTTTTTGCGTTTGGAGAATGAGTTGCTCAAAATCTGCTTTATTTTCTGACCGCACTTTTAATAAAGTTTCATATTGTTCAAACAATGCCATACCAATAGGGCAAGTTTGTTCAAAAGCATTTAATCCTTCATGATACCAACGTGCTAAATCTTGCTGTGCAGAACCTGATAGGCAGGGTACATAAATTTGTACATCTCGCGTTTGCCCGATGCGATCTAAACGGCCAATACATTGCTCAAGTAAGTCAGGATTTTCTGGTAAATCGAAGAGTACGAGATGGCAAGCAAATTGGAAGTTTCTCCCTTCAGAACCAATGCTTGAACTCAGTAAAACTTGTGCGCCATTATCAGTATCTGCAAAATAAGCCGCTGCACGATCTCGTTCAATAATCGACATTCTTTCATGGAAAACAGCAATGCGAATGGCTTCTTTTTCTCGTAAAATTTGCTCAAGTTGAATTGCCGTTTGTGCTGTTTTACAAATGACTAAGATTTTTTCATTTCGGTGTGATTTTAAGAAATCAATTAACCAATGAATTTTTTCATCACCCTCAGTCGCATCAATCGTTACTTGGTGATAAACCCGATGCGGGAAACCTTTTACACCTTGGCGTGTATTGCGAAATAAAATACGGCTTGTGCCATGTCTGTCGATGAGATTTTGAATGAGTTCTTGTCGCGCAGCTTGTTTCTCCTCATCATTATGACAGGCTAAAGCTTTGAATAATGATTCGACATCCTGCTCATTGAGTAAATCAGAAATATGATTTTTTTCGACCGCACTTAGCGGCTTCTCTGAGAGTAAAGATTGCACAGCATCCGCAACAGGCTGATAGTTTTCTTGCTCCTTCAAGAATGCTTGATAATCGTAAAAACGCTCATGATCAAGCAAGCGTAAACGTGCAAAATGGCTTTCCAAACCCAGTTGTTCAGGCGTTGCGGTGAGTAATAAAACAGATGGAATAGCATTCGCTAATTGTTCTACTAATAAATAAGCGGCACTTGGCGCATTTTCAGACCAAGCTAAATGATGCGCTTCATCGACAATTAAACAGTCAAATTCAGCTTCAATAGCTTGTTGTACACGATTGGGATGGGCTTTCAACCAGTCTAATGCACAGATAATTAAGCTTTCTGTACTAAATGGGTTGATAGCTTGTTCGGCAAAATCTTCACAACGTTCTTCATCAAATAATGAAAAATGTAAATTAAAACGACGAAGCATTTCAACAAGCCATTGATGTTGCAAGGTTTCAGGTACAATAATTAATACACGTTGTACTTTTTCAGTAAAAAGCTGGTTTTGCAAAATCATCCCTGCTTCAATGGTTTTACCTAACCCCACTTCATCCGCTAAGAGTACACGAGGATTGACACGATTTCCTACCTCTTGCGCGATATGAAGTTGATGAGGAATTAAACCCGCACGATTGCCTCGTAATCCACGCAAAGGCGATTGGAATTGAGCTTGTTGATGTAGAAGAGTTTGATAACGCAACGCAAAATGTTCACTGCGGTCAATTTGCGATGAAAAGAGGCGATCTTTCGCTTGGCTAAAAGAAATTATCGGAGAAAGTTCTTTTTCATTGACGATAACGTCTTCGCCTTGCGCATTTTTGACTAAATAAAATAAGAGACCATTCATTTCTTGAACATCAAGAACTTCACCTTGCCAACCTGCCTGGTGATGAAGTTGTTCCCCTTTATTCAATACAATTCGGGTTAAGGGAGCTTGTGCCACCGCATAAATTCGGGTTTCATCTGTGGCGGGAAAGTGAAGGGTAACTGAACGGAAATCTAAGTCTGTAATCATGCCTAATCCGAGGCTATTTTCTGTTTCGCTAATCCAACGTTGACCGATTGCAAATGACATCATCTTCCTCTTAATGAATCTCTTAAAATGGGGCGATATTGTAGTCTGATTATAAGGGAAAGCAAGGCATGGCCATCTAAAAGTATGAAAAATAAAGTGTGATTTATCTCACAATAATCAAATTAAATACTCGCTATGCTTTACTTTAAAAAAGTGCGGTGTAAAAATGGCGTACTTTTTATAAAACAGGAGTGTTCCATGAATTGGACAGAACGACTTAAAGAAGAATTTTTATCCGGTTGGAAGCCTTTTGAAGTGGTATGGGTGGTTATTTTCCTTGCCGCGCAAATTATTGCTTATGTTCTTGCGCCAGATAGCCCATTAGGCATGATTTCGGGTATTGCAGGTATTCTCTGTGTAGTATTGGTGAGTAAAGGAAAAATTAGCAACTATTTCTTTGGGCTTATTTTTGCTTACACCTATTTTTATGTCGCATGGAGAAACAATTTCCTGGGCGAAATGAATACGGTGCTCTATGTGTATATTCCATCACAATTTATCGGTTATTTTATGTGGAAACAACACATGCAAAACGATAATGGCAGTGAAAGTGTAATTGCAAAAGCTTTAACACCAAAAGGTTGGGCAATTTTACTCGTGAGTGTTGGGATTGGGACATTCTGCTTTGTGCAGGCTTTAAAAGCAGCGGGCGGGAGTTCTACAGGATTAGATGGTTTAACCACGATTATCACCGTAGCGGCACAATTATTGATGATTTTGCGTTATCGTGAGCAATGGTTATTGTGGATTGTCTTAAATGTGCTTTCCATTTTACTTTGGGCAGAGCAGCCAGCGATGTACTTAATGTATAGTGCTTACTTACTTAACTCATTATATGGTTATTACAACTGGACGAAACTCGTCAAAGCGGAAAGTCACTAATCACATCAATAAAAAAGGGCATAGTCATATGCCCTTACATTTTCAAATAAAATGCCTTCGTCAACGCAATAAATTCCTCTGTGTACTGATTGTTTTCGTTATAAATCACCAAGCTATCTTTTACCTGTGGTAAATGCTCTCGGCTAAACGTGAGTAATATCCGTTGTGGATCTTTCCCTGTCTTTGTAATGACATCAGTCTGCTTAATGCAACAGAGTGCGGTTGAATTTATCAATGTTTTCCCCGCCTCATAAGGCAAGACAAAACTGATTTTTCCTTTTTCGGATAAACAACTCGCCGCCCAATTTAACCAATCTAAATGGCTTTGTTGAACATAACGGGCAAGTGCTCGTTCATTATTTCTACATTCAACGCCTTGCGCAAAATAAGGCGGATTCGCCACAATTAAATCAAATTGATGTGCTGTTTGTTGGCAATAAGTTTGCACATCTTGGTGTGTTAAATAAAGGCGATTGTGCCATGGCGAAGCCTGGAAGTTTTCTTGTGCTTGTTGTGTTGCAAGGGGATCAAGTTCAACGGCTTCAATTTGGCAATGCTCATGACTTCGTTGGGCGAGCATTAATGCAACCAAGCCTGTGCCAGTCCCCATATCTAGAATATACTGACAATCAGATACATCCGCCCAAGCACCCAGTAAAATGCCGTCTGTGCCGACTTTCATTGCACAATGTTGTTGATTAATATGGAATTGTTTAAAGGTAAAGCTGCTCATAAAATCTTGCGGAAAATGACCGCACTTTCAGGTATAATCAGCCCCAATTTTAACAAATTAACGCAAAATAATGAATTTATCTCCATTTGAAGAATTCGCTCTTTCCCCCGAATTATTAAAAGCCTTAGAAAAGAAAGGTTATACTCGCCCAACTGCCATCCAATTAGAAGCGATTCCGGCTGCAATGGAAGAGCGTGATGTGTTAGGTTCTGCACCAACAGGTACAGGTAAAACTGCTGCATTTTTATTGCCAGCGATTCAGCATTTATTGGATTATCCCCGTCGTAAACCTGGTGCACCTCGCATTTTAATTTTAACGCCAACCCGTGAGTTAGCGATGCAGGTTGCAGAGCAAGCGGAAGAACTGGCGCAATTCACGCATTTGAAGATTGCAACCATTACTGGCGGTGTGGCTTATCAAAATCATGGGGAAGTATTTAATTCAAATCAGGATATCGTAGTAGCAACACCGGGGCGTTTATTGCAATACATCAAAGAAGAGAACTTTGATTGTCGCGCGGTAGAAATGCTAATTTTTGATGAAGCAGATCGCATGTTGCAAATGGGCTTTGGGCAAGATGCGGAGAAAATTGCGGCTGAAACACGTTGGCGTAAACAAACGCTCCTTTTCTCTGCCACATTAGAAGGGGAGTTATTAGTTGATTTCGCAGAACGTTTATTGAATGATCCGGTAAAAATTGATGCCGAGCCAAGTCGTCGTGAGCGTAAGAAAATCAATCAGTGGTATTATCACGCTGATAGCAATGAACATAAAATTAAGTTGCTTGCACGTTTTATCGAAATCGAGAAAGTGAGCCGTGGTATTGTGTTTGTCCGTCGTCGCGAAGATGTGCGTGAGCTTTCTGAAACTTTGCGTAAACGTGGCATTCGCTCCACTTATCTAGAAGGCGATATGGCACAAACGCAACGTAATAATGCCATTGATAAGTTGAAATCAGGTGTTGTTACTGTGTTAGTGGCAACTGACGTGGCTGCTCGCGGGATTGATATTGATGATGTCACACACGTCATGAACTTCGATTTACCTTATAGTGCAGATACGTATTTACATCGTATTGGTCGTACCGCTCGAGCAGGAAAAAAAGGCACAGCGGTTTCTTTTGTGGAAGCGCATGATTACAAATTACTCGGTAAGATTAAGCGTTATACAGAAGAACTTTTAAAAGCGCGTATTTTAGAAGGATTAGAACCTCGTACCAAACCACCAAAAGATGGGGAAGTAAAATCCATGTCTAAAAAGCAAAAAGCACGTATTAAAGAAAAGCGTGAAGAAAAGAAAAAATCAGAGGTGAAGAAGAAAGCTAAACTTCGTCATAAAGATACAAAAAACATTGGTAAACGCCGTAAACCTAGCGCAGAAAAAGCTGCAGAGAAACAATAAAAAATAACCGCACTCATTAAGTGCGGTTATTTTTTTGACTATTTATTGACTTGGCTACCGATTACGCCACCTAATGCGGCACCACCTAATGTGGTCGCGGTATTACCACCAAGCATATAGCCTGCTGCACCACCAATAGCTGCACCAGCTGTTGTATTTTTTTGTGTACGGTTCATATTTCCACATGCAGCAAGGGAAATAACAGTCATCGCGATAACAAGTGATTTTCCAATTAATTTCATAGGATCTCTCCGTGTTTAACATATAAAACTATCCATATTGATAGTACTCCATAAGACAAACGGATATGAATGAAAGTTCAAAAATATGCGTTTTTCGATGTTTTTTTGAACAATTAAATATATTGAATATTAATCTTTAGCTTGATCTAATACTTTCGCAATCACTTTCAAATATTCAATCGCCAATCCATGGTGTCCTGTACTCGCATTAAATACTAAATCTTCACTTAATACACCACAAGGCATATTTTCAGGAATTTCACCTTCTTCATAAGCCCGATAGTCAGCTCGCCAGTCACCATCAAAATAATAGTGTTCTAAGGTTTTCATTTTTGGTAAGAAGGCCTGCCATTTTTCAAGAAATTGTTCTGCGTCAGCTAAGAAACTCTCTGCTTCATTGAGAAGGTTTTCCATTTCTGAAATTTTATCTAAGCGTGATTGAGGTAACATAGGTTTCTCCAAAATAAGGTAAAAATAAACCGCACTTTATGCGAACAAAGTGCGGTGAGTTTATCATGCGTTTTTAGATTTACACATCATAAGTGGTAGATGCAGTATTACCACCGCGACCTGTCCAGTTGGTGTGGAAGAATTCACCGCGTGGTTTGTCGGTACGCTCATAAGTATGTGCACCGAAGTAGTCACGTTGTGCTTGCAACAAGTTTGCTGGTAAACGGGCTGAAGTGTAACCATCTAAGAAGGTAATCGCAGATGCCATACAAGGCATTGGGATACCTACTTCGATCGATTTTGCCACCACTTTACGCCAGTCACTCAATGCGTTTTCTAAAATGCCTTTGAAGTAACTATCTGAACCTAAGAAGATTAAATCTGGATTGGCTTCATATGCATCACGAATGTTACCTAAGAAACGGCTACGGATAATACAACCTTCACGCCATAATAATGCTGTTGCACCGTAGTTGATGTTCCAGCCAAATTGTTCAGAGGCTTCACGAATCAGCATAAAGCCTTGTGCGTAAGAAATGATTTTAGACGCTAATAAGGCTTTACGTACCGCTTCAATCCACACTTTTTTATCGCCTTCAACCGGTTGAATTGTTTTGCCAAATAATTGGTTAGCGGCAACACGTTGATCTTTAAAGGAAGATACGCAACGAGCAAAGACAGATTCAGTGATTAAGGTTAATGGAATACCGAAATCTAATGCATTGATACCCGTCCATTTACCGGTCCCTTTTTGGCCAGCTGTATCTAAGATCTTTTCAACTAATGGTTCACCATCAGCATCTTTATAACCAAGAATATCGGTCGTGATATCGATTAAGTAGCTATCAAGTTCAGTTTTTTTCCATTCTGCGAAGATAGCTTGCATTTCTTCATAGCTTAAGCCTAAACCTTCTTTTAAGAATTGGTAAGCTTCACAAATTAATTGCATATCGCCATATTCGATACCATTGTGAACCATTTTCACAAAGTGGCCAGCACCTTCTCCACCAACCCAGTCACAGCAAGGTTCACCTTGTTCGGTTTTAGCAGAGATGGCTTGGAAGATTGGTTTAACATATGGCCATGCTTCGTGGTTACCACCCGGCATGATAGAGGGTCCATGACGTGCACCTTCTTCACCCCCCGAAACACCCGAACCGATAAAGCGAATGCCTTTTTCAGCCAATGCTTTAACACGACGGTTGGTATCAGGATAGTTTGAGTTACCACCATCAATGATGATGTCGCCTTCTTCTAAGTGCGGTAATAATGCCTCAATGAACTGATCCACCACATCACCCGCGCGTACCATTAACATCACTTTACGTGGTTTCTCTAATTTAGAAGCTAAATCTTCTAAAGAGTATGCACCGATAATATTGGTGCCTTTTGCTGCACCTTGTAAAAATTCATCCACTTTTGAAGTGGTACGGTTATATGCCACCACTTTAAAGCCATGATCATTCATATTTAAAATGAGGTTTTGCCCCATTACGGCTAAGCCGATAACACCGATGTCGCCTTTTACTGACATTGTTTTCTCCTATTTTTAATTGGTAGGGGGACTTTTACCCACCATAATATTTTAAATCCTACAAGGATTATTACTTATTTATCTTTGCTAATTCTTTAAGAATATAGTTGAATCCGGAACTCTGCTTATTACTATCAGATTGATCCAAGTCTTTTGTGCTATTAATTAGATTTTTCCTATAATCCTCTCGATACGTCTTCACTATACGTTTCAGTTCTGTTAGGCTCTTACTAATGGGAGCTTCATTTTCATTTAGGTTGAGGACTCTGAAGTAAGACTGGTATTCTTTTAAAGTCCTAGTTAATCTTATAAAATCATGTTGCTTAATTGAACCTTTATTGTCATTTGCTATATTAAAACACTGCTGAGCAAAATTTTTTATATCATTAATAAGTATATCTTCTTCATTATCCTTTTGTTTTTTATTATTTAAGTAGTTGGTTAAATAGGCAGCACCAAAAGCTGAAACAATAGTTGATGCTGATGTAATACTTGCTATAAAGGTGTCGTTGTCCATACTTCTTATCTCCGGTTTAATAGTATTGGATGTTATGAGCTATTTTCTTATTATATCCACGAGCTTTTTGACTCTTCGTCCACGCACTCATATGTTGAGTAAATCCAATATGTGGATAATAATCCACTGCTTGTGGAGCAGATAAAAGCACGATTTTGGCTTGTGGATGTAAGGCTTGCTTAGTGTGTTCAATTAACTGCAAGATGATACCTTGTTTCAGATATTCTATAGCAAAACTTCTTTTAAATTTCTCTAATTAAAGAGCTACCTTGCTCTAACGTGTCTAGCCACTGCCATTTTTCATGGCCGACGAGTTTACTTTCTTCTAAAGAAAATGTTGTACAGCAACGCCCCAAACGATTTTCTAGAGATTGATTTAAATGTTGATACGTAAATTCAATTTGAGTATCGTTAATCCATTTTCCAATTAAAAAGCCTTTTAAAATTTCACCGCCACCATATTCTGCCCAAATCATTTTACCTTGTTGATGGTAATGAAATTCTGTTTGGCTACTGACCTCACCATTTGCGGTGTTTTCAACCGCAACAAATTTTTTATTATCTAAATTCAACATTAAGTCACTCCGCATCTGATGTATCTATATCTTATTTTTGCATAATGTAATGCATTTCTACATTTTTCGCTTTTGCGGCTTTTTCTAGATCTGCTTTATCACTTTGACTATCTCCAACAAGGTATAAAGATACATTCTTACCGACCTTTTCTGCATTATTTAGTCCATACATAGCAACTGCTTTATTCACAGATTGACTGTTCCCTGCAATTCCAATGTGTAAATTATCTGTAGCTAAAAGAGATATGAGTCGTTTTCCTGAAGTACCACCTGCGGTTCTAATCGTTGCTACAAGCATTCCATTTGAAACTGGGTTTCCTGCTTCTGGAACTTGAAGCATTACTGAGCGATTATCTTTTGGCATTTGTGTCGCTAACTGATCTAAAGATGGACCAGATGAACAAGCAAATAACAAAGTTGAAGTAAGCAGTACAAACAGTTTTTTCATTTTTGTCTCCATATCATTCTAATAAATTAACTCTTCGTCCATGCACTCATATGTTGAGTAAATCCAATATGCGGATAATAATCTACTGCTTGTGGAGCAGATAAAAGCACGATTTTGGCTTGTGGATGTAAGGCTTGCTTAGTGTGTTCAATCAACTTCAAGCCGATACCTTGTTTTTGATATTGTTCATCAACCGCTAAATCAGATAAATAACAGCAGTAGGCAAAATCTGTCACGGAACGTGCCACACCCACTAATCGTTCACCATCCCAAGCGGTCACTAATAAATCCGCATGATGCAACATTGCCGCGACGCGTTTTTCATCCTCTAACGGACGGCGTGCCCCGAGCGTTGTTTTATTTAACAATTCAATAAATTGTTTAACTGAAATCGGTTCATTCACTTTGTAGTCTATCATTTTGCAAGCCTGTGATATTTGATACTTAACCTGTTATAGCAATTTAGCTGCCGCTTTATCCAAATACCATTCCGTCACTCCATTTTTTGCTTTAATTTTTGCTGCGGGATAAGGCAGATTCTCTGCAGGAGTCGTTTGGATTTCTTTTAAAATGTCTGCTTTGCTTTCGCCAGTGACCAAATAGGTAATGCGTTTCGCTTGTTCAATGAGTTTGGCTGTTTTAGAAATGCGAATTTGACCACTTTCAGGGTGTTTAGCAATGACAGCTAGGTTTTCATCATCAAAATTGGTTTGATGTGGGAAGAGAGAAGCGGTATGACCGTCAGTTCCCATACCTAGAATGATCCAATCAAAAACACCGTTTGGAATGACCGCACTTAATTCTTCTTCGAAACGTTTTAACTCAAAGTGCGGTTCATTTTCGCCACGAATTCGGTGGATATTTTCTGCGGGAATTTGAATATGATCGAATAAGAGTTTTTGCACTTCACCGTAGTTGCTTTCTGAATCTGTTGGTGGAACCATGCGATCATCACCCCACCAAAAATGCAGATTCTTCCAGTTGATTTGTTCGGTATAAGGCGCTTTGGCTAAAGTTTTGAATAACAGCTTAGGTGTTGAACCGCCAGAAAGAGAAATATGCACAGGGTGACTTAATTGACTATAAATCACAAATTCTTGAGCAATCTTTTCAACAGCGTGTTGAGCCGTTGGGAAGGTAATGGTGTTCATGTTTGTTTCTCTCTATTCGGTGATAAGCCTTCTTCTATTGAAGAAGGCGAGATATTGATGACTAAACCTTTTTCTTCATTTTACCGCTTGGTTTACGCCATACGCGACCGCTTTTCGCAATGAGTTTTTCAGCGGCAACTGGTCCCCAAGTGCCGGCTTCATATTCATGAACTCGGCCGCCCGCTTCTTTGTAGTCTAAAATCGGTTGAACGAATTTCCATGCGGCGTGTACTGCGTCAGTACGCGCAAAGAGTGTCGCATCGCCTTTCATCGCATCAAGCAATAAGCGTTCATAAGCTGTTAGCACTTGCTCATCGGCTAAATCGGCATAACGGAAATCCATTGATACTTCTTTCGCTTCGAAGCCTGCACCTGGTTTTTTCAAACCGAAGCGCATTGAAATGGCTTCATCAGGTTGAATACGGATGATCAATTTATTCTCAGGCGCATTTTGACTGAATACCGGATGTGGCGTGGTTTTGAAATGAATCACAATTTCTGTCACACGTGCTGGTAAGCGTTTACCTGTACGCACATAGAAAGGCACACCTGCCCAACGCCAGTTTTCGATTTCGCAACGTAGCGCCATAAAGGTTTCAGTGCGAGAGTTAGCAGGTACACCTTTTTCTTGTAAATAGCCTTTGACTTCTTTGCCATCAATTTCCGCAGCAGTGTATTGGCCAAGCACTAAGTTGTGCTCAACGTCATCTTGCGTTAATGGACGTAAAGAATGCATGACTTTGGCCACTTCATCACGCATTGAGTTCGCATTGATGATTGCGGGTGGTTCCATGGCAACCATGGCTAAAACTTGTAATAAGTGGTTTTGGAACATGTCACGCATTGCGCCAGAACCATCATAATAGCCACCACGTTCTTCTACACCAATGGCTTCGGCACCCGTAATTTCGACATAATCAATGTAATTACGGTTCCAAAGTGGTTCGAATAAGCCATTCGAGAAGCGCAAAACAAGCAAGTTTTGTACGGTTTCTTTACCAAGATAATGATCGATACGATAGATCTGATGTTCTTCAAAGAAACGATGAATTTGGACGTCGAGTTCTTGTGCTGTTTTTTCATCGTAACCAAAAGGTTTTTCGACAATAATACGTTTCCAACCGTCTTTTTCTTCGTTTAAACCATGGGCCGCGAGGCATTCTGGAATTACACCATATAAGCTTGGTGGCGTGGACATATAGTAAAGGGTGTTGCCATTCGTTTGATATTTAGTATGTAATTCTTCTAAACGAGGGACTAATTTACCGTAATCCGCAGCATCAGATGTGTTTACCGCTTGGTAATAGAGATGACTACAAAAAGCGTCTAGCGTTTCTGGAGTGGTTTCTTCTGTTTCAAGTAACGCTTCACGCATTTTTTCACGGAAAGTCTCATCGTTTAATTCTGAACGCGCGACACCTAATACAGAAAATTTGTTTAAGCGGCCAAATTTGAAGAGATTATAAAGTGCGGGAATGAGTTTACGGTGAGTTAAATCACCGGAAGCACCAAAAATTACGATACAGTTATTATTCGTTTGCATATTATTCCTTATTGTTCCGAGTAGTATTTTTAAATAATGCAATATATTACTGCACTTTACCAATCGAACCAATCAATTAAATTGAAAGACAGATGCCCAATTTTGTGTATTATCTGCCACCATCACAAAGGGTGGATTAATTAAACTTTCACGATGATTATAGGTGAGCGGCTGATAGTGCGGATCGAAAATCATCCCATTGATTTCAGCTAATAAAATTTCAGCGCCTGCCGTATCCCATTCACCGGTTTTGCCGAGGCGAACATAGCAATCAACAATTCCTTCTGCAACCAAACCACTTTTCAAACTACTCGAACCCACCACCGTAAATTCACATGGCAAATTCTTCGCTAAAATTGACCGCACTTTTTCTTGTGAGGTGGTGGCGCCTACGGCGATTTTTAACGGTTTGGTGAGATCTATGTTTCTTGGCTGTAAGCGTGTTATCTCTTTGTTACTTTGTTTGAATGCCCCAAAACCTTTCATGGCGTAATAGGTGATATTCAAAATAGGGAAGTGAATCACGCCTAGCACAGGTTGGTGGTCTTGCACGAGTGTAATCAATACGGAGAATTGATCGGTGCGATCAATAAATTGCTGCGTGCCATCAAGGGGATCGATTAGCCAATAAGTGTGCCAAGTTTGGCGTTGTTCAAAGGGGATATTGCAGTTTTCCTCTGAAATAACAGGAATGTCAGGGAAAAGTGCGGTCAGTTTTTCGATTAGAAATTGGCTGACAAATAAATCGGCTTCCGTGACAGGGGTGTTATCCGATTTGGTTTGTATTGTCACATTCTGTTGGTAAAAATGAGTTAAATGTTTTCCCGCTTCATTAGCGAGTGTGCGGACTTGATCGAGAAGAGATTGAGATAATTGCATGTTTATTTCCTACTTTGATTTCGGTAATAACAAGAAGAGGCAAATTGTCGTATAGATTGCTAGGATGACAGAGCCCTCTAAGACGAATAATACACGATCAGTCAGATATTGGGTATTGGGTGCGATGAGAAGATTGCCGATGCTCCAATAACAAAAAAGAATGATGAATGAAAAAATGAGAATTTTATTCCACTGATGACGTAGATAGCCGCGGTATTTAGCAAAGTAAGCGTTGATTATCGCCGGCACGGTAAGTGGCCAGAATGTAAGAAAGAAACCAAATAATGCGGCATCGAAGTTACCTTCTTTGCAGTAGTCTAGACCAAAAATGGCATAAGCAATAACACTACCTATCAACTGAGTAATCAGTGGGAAGATAATCATTGCCTTTAGATAAGGGGATTGCGTTGACACCTTAAGCTCCTAGAAAAATAGGCTATCCGAGGACAGCCTATTTAAATCCATTATTTCGATTTCTTCGCACGTAATACACGAGAAACGAAAATAAAGATACCAAAGATAAATACGGCAAGACCAAGTAATTCGCCAATATTATCCCAGTTTTCTAACGCTAAGGCTAATGGTGCTTCTGAACCACCCGAAGTCACAGATGCTGCAATGATAAAGGCTAAGATAACGCCCATTAAGCTTTCACCCACAATTAAACCTGCCGCGAAGAGTGTGCCGAAACGTTCTGCTTTTTTCTCTACTTCAGCGTCATGAGTGCGTTTTGCATAGTTTTTAATATGACGGGTGATGAACCATGCCATTACAGCCCCAACGACAACCGGCATATTGATTGATGGTGGAAGGTAGATACCAATCCCGACGGCTAATACCGGTAAGGCAAAGCGACTGTTACTGGTTTTACGCATAAATGCATCTACAATAATCAACACAATACCTAAGCCCACACCACTTAAAATATAAGTCCATTCTAATTGGTTCGTAAAAATACCTTTAGAAATGGTGGTCATAATGGTGGCTTGAGGCGCAGAAAGTGCTTGTGTTGGATCCATGTCTGGACGCGGTAATGCACCCGTGAAACCATAAGCGTGGTATAAAATTTCTAATACTGGTGCAATCACTAATGCACCCACGAAACAACCGATAATCAATGCAACCTGTTGTCTCCAAGGGGTGGCTTCAACTAGAAGACCGGTTTTTAAGTCTTGTAAGTTATCGTTTGAAATAGTCGCGGTGGTTAAAACGATAGATGCCGTGAATAAGGTCAATGCCGTTAAGAATTTTTGACCGTCAGCCGTTTCAAATAAACCACTGCTTTTACCAATGGTTACTAAAACAAGTGAAATCACGATAACAGAAATGATCCCGATACCAGAAATAGGGCTAGAAGATGAGCCTACAAGTCCAGCCATATAACCCGATGCGGCTGCAACGAAGAAGCCGATTAACACCGCGAGTAGCGTACAAACCACCACTAATAATACGGCAAGTTCAGCAGAAATAGGTGCTGCTGCCACAAAGTGATATAAGGAAATCACGATTAACACGACAGTCGCCAATAAAATGTAAATGATGGTTTTTGGTGATAAGTCGATATCAATACGATGTTCTGATTCCTCTTGGGAACCTTTTAACATACGGAAAGAATGAATCATCCCTTCGATCATTGGTTTGAGAAGGATTAATAATGTCCAAATCGCCGCGATACCGATAGTCCCGACACCAATAAAGCGAACTTTGGTTTTCCATTCAGCCATGGCATAACTAACAATAGAGGCATCAGTTGGCATATCGCCTGTTGCAGTGAAATAAGGTACTGCGACACCCCAAGCAAGGAATGTGCCGAATAACATGGCTAGACCGCCTACGATACCAATTAAGTAACCCGCCCCCACTAAGGCAAGAGAGAAGCCCATTGGTAATTGGAAAATCGCTTTACCGTTAGAGAACCATGCGCTCGCGCTATCAGACATGACACGTAATGCATTGGTGAAGAATGCAACGGTACCTGCAAAAATACCGCCGTAAGCAATATCTTTTACACCACTGTCGCTTTCGCTATTGTTGCCCGCTTTTAAGATTTCAGCCGCTGCCACACCTTCAGGGTAAGGTAAGTCGCTGTTTACTACCATTGCACGACGTAATGGAATGGTAAATAGTACGCCTAGAGTACCACCAGAGGCACAGATAAGCACAGTTTGCCAAAATGGAAATTCTTGCCAGTAACCCATCATTAATAGGCCTGGAAGCACGAAAATAACAGAAGATAGCGTCCCTGCTGATGAAGCTTGGGTTTGTACCATGTTATTTTCTAAGATACTGGAATCCTTGAAGAATTTTAAAATTGCCATAGAGATTACGGCAGCTGGAATAGAGGAGGCAAATGTCATCCCCACTTTAAGACCTAAATAAACGTTAGATGCAGTGAAGATCACTGTAATTAACGCGCCAAGGAACATTCCTCGGAAGGTCAATTCTTTTAAATTATCATGCGACATAAATTTTCCTGTTTATTTTGAAAAATGGCGATACATTCTCAAAAAAAGAATATTTATGCAAGTTTTATTTAAAATTAATCGCTTGCGATTAGAATTTATCTAAATTTATTCGATTTATTTACGTTTTTTCAAAAAATCTCGTAAAGAATAAAGTGCAGCTAGGTTTCTGGCTTCATTAAATTCATCACTGACTAAAAGCGTATCAAGTTGCGATAAAGGATAACGCACGATTTCTAATGGTTCAGGCTCATCGCCTTCTAGTTGATTTGGATACAGATCTTCACCTAATAACACATGCATTTTATGTCCCATAATTTGTGGATTGATTTTCATGGTACGTAAAAATGTCCATTTTTTTGCGCCAAAACCAATTTCTTCCTGCAATTCTCGATTGGCACTTTGTTCGGGCGTTTCTCCCATATCCATTCCACCTTTTACAAAGCCTAACTCATATTGTTCTGTTCCGACCGCGTATTCACGAATGAGGAGTAAATCTTCACCATCAATCGCAATTACCATCACAGAATCTCGATTGAAAGGGCGGAAACGTTCATAAGTGCGGTCAATTCCATTGGAGAATTTGAGTTCAACAGCTTGAATTTCAAACAAGCGAGATTTTGCCACCGTAGAAAGGGAGAGAATGTGTGGAAGTTGTTTTTTCATGATATTAGCCCTATTATCTTATTATTGGCTCATCATACGCAAAGTCAGAGAAATAGGAAGAGTTATGGCTGAAAATAACGAAGTACGGTTAGATAAATGGCTTTGGGCGGCGCGTTTTTATAAAACCCGTAGCATTGCGAAAGCGATGATTGAAGGGGGAAAAGTCCATTACAATGGTCAGCGTGCTAAAGTGAGTAAAAATGTAGAAATTGGGGCGATGATTAAACTCCGTCAAGGCAATGATGAAAAAGAAATTGAAGTGATAGCTTTGAGCGATCAACGTCGTGGCGCCCCTGAGGCCCAATTGCTTTACCAAGAAACGGCGCAGAGTGTGAAAAAACGCGAGGAAATGGCGTGGGCAAGAAAAAATAATGCCCTTTCAATGCCGCATCCTGATCGTCGACCAAACAAAAAAGAACGTCGAGATTTATTGAAATTTAAACACCAAGATGAGTTCTAGAAAACAAAAGTGTAGTCAAATTTGACCGCACTTTTGATTTATTATTTTATCCTGTTTGGATTCCATCCACACAGTTTAGCTAATCGAGAGTATTCATCATCTGGCATACTTTTGATGTGATCTGGATGAATGTAACAATCTTCATATACTTTGTCGTAAACTTGATCGACCAAAAAGCATCCATTAAGAAGGAAAATAGAGACCATTGCTAGGAATGCCAAACTCATTTTATAGATTATTTTCATTTGTTATCCTTTAATGATTTTTATGACTTGTACTGTATAGGATTTTATCGGT
This sequence comes from Haemophilus sp. HMSC068C11, assembly GCF_001815355.1. Classification (GTDB taxonomy): domain Bacteria; phylum Pseudomonadota; class Gammaproteobacteria; order Enterobacterales; family Pasteurellaceae; genus Haemophilus_D. The sequence continues at coordinate 402,834 of NZ_KV820375.1, read as the reverse complement.
ATAAGCCATCGCAATCGCTGAAATCAAGAAAGAAAAATGAATAATCACTTCCCACATAATTGTTTTTTCAGGAATTTTTGAAGCATTCACAAAGGTTTGCAATAAGTGAATAGACGAAATACTGATAATTGACATAGAAAGTTTCACTTTCAGTACTGTTGCATTCACATGGCTCATCCATTCAGGTTGATCTGGGTGGTTTTTCGTGCGTAGTTTTGAGACGAAAATCTCATAACCGCCTAATGTCACCATTACCAATAAGTTAGCTATCATCACCACATCAATGAGATTGAGCACGGCGAGCATAATGGTGTCTGCATCCATTTCATTAACATTGGTGATGAGATACCACAAATTTTTCATAAACTTGTAGGCATAGATGCCTTGTACGACAATTAAACCTAAGTAAATAGGCACTTGTAACCAACGACTTGCAAAAATTGTTTTGCTTAGAAAATTGGTTTGTTCGTTATATTTTGCACATGGATTCGTGATGTCTTTTTGTTCCATAGCCATAAATTCCCCCCACAAATAAAAAATTCAAATAAAAAAGCGGCAAGAAAATAGCCGCTTTTAACGAAAAATTCAACAGGTATGTTTTATTTTACCCCGTTCTCGGTAGTGACAAGGGATAGGCGCGTTAAATCCACGTCATTATTGAGCAATTCAACGTTTGGCATAGTCTTGTTAGCTTTCGCTGACAAGTCTTTAAATCGCTCCACTTTCCCCACTAAACCTTGTTGGCCCACAAGAGCGGTAACAGTACTGTTATATTGATTACTTACGGTGGAAAGGGTATTGCCCAGTTTGCTCAAACGTTCTGCTACCAAGCAAATCTGGTTGTAAATTTCGCCTGCTTTTTCTGCGATTTCTTTCGCCTCAGCATTACCTCGTTCGATACGCCATAAATTTGCCACTGTGCGTAAAATTGGCATGAGAGTTGTGTGTGAAACCATAATGACATTTTTCTCATACCCATAATTAAACAGACTTGGGTCTAATTTTAAGGCTTCAATATAAGCGGGTTCTACAGCGATGAACATCAAGACAAAATTAGGGCTGCGCATGCCAATCAAATTGCTGTAATCCTTGCGGTGCAAGTCATCAATGTGATTTTTCAGGGCTTTAATATGCTCCCTTAGTAAACGCTCACGTTCAAATTCATCCTCAGAATTGACCGCACTTTCATAAGCATTCAATGACATTTTGCTATCAATGATAATGTTTTTTTCATCGGGCAGATTCAGCACAAAATCAGGATAGTTTCGACCGCCTTGCTCATCTTTAAAATGGGCTTGTGCACTGTAATGCACGTTCTCAATTAAACCAGCCAACTGAAGTGCACGCTCAAGTTGCACTTCTCCCCAGTTACCTAAGGTTTTCTTTTCACCTTTTAGTGCAGAGGTTAAATTATTGGCTTCTTTCGACATGTTTAAGCCAATTTCCAACACCTTTTTGATTTCCGCTTCTAAACCCGCATTGCCTTTCACCGATTCCGAATGGATTTCATTGACTCGTTTTTGAAAGCCTTCGATTTGTTCACGGAAAGGCTTCAACAAGATTTCCAATGCGGTTTGATTGGTTTGATTAAAGGATTGGCTTTTTTCTTCCAAAATACGGTTGGCCAGATTTTGGAATTCCACACCAAGCTGTTGTTTGGATTGCTCAATATGCTGTTGCTGTTCAGCAAAATGTTTTTCTTTTTCAGAAAGCGTCGTTTTTAATTCTGTTAATTCTTGTGAGAGTGCGGTCAATTTTTCCTGCGTTTTTTGCTGCTCTTGTTCTTTTCTAAGTAGATTTTCCTGAGCTTGTTGTAATTGACCTTGCAAGCTTTCGGCTTGAGCGGATGCAATCCCAAAACGTTCTTTTAATGCGGTGATTTGCCCGCCAATTTGATCATGACGGAGCTGTTCTTCATCCAATTCTTTTTCTAAATATTGGATTTTTTCATCACGTTCATTCAGGCGAGTTTGCAAACCTTCTGCATGAGTTTGTGCTTTAACGGCTTGTTGTTCTAATTGATTTTTGACCGCACTTAAAGAATCAAAACGCTCCGCTAATTGATTGTAATCTTCGATAGTTTTATTGAGATCTTGTTGTAATTCTTGCGTATCTCGTTTGCTGCGGCTTAATAGAAAAAGCATCACAATGCTGATGAAAACCAGCACGGCAATGATGATTAAATATTGATTAGAGGTGAGTTCTGACATAAATAGGCTCCTGGAAACAGAAAAATTTTAGCATATTCCCAGAAACTTTTTAAAAATTAAGATTGTTAATTAGGTAAGAAAAGTGCGGTCAAAATAACCGCACTTTTTTTATAAAGATTAGTAGTTAGAGTTAATCAATACTTCTTCGCCGTAGCCACCAAGGGTTGGCATTGGTTGGTAAGTGGAGTTAGCGGCACGCATTAAACGAATACCACGAATACCTGCTTCTTTTGCGGCTAGGATATCGTCATCGCTGTCACCATAGTGAATACTTACTTTGTGCTCAATAATACCCGGTGTTTTATTATATTTAGTTGGAAGTTTGCGACCACCCATGAATTCTACAGGATGCATGTCTTTAATATTAAAGGCTTTTTGTAGCACAGGTGTCACACCATCTTTATCACCTGCTGTACGACCGGTAATGAAATAAATTTGGTCACCACGTGCTTGGTGCATATTAATTAAATCCACCGCAATTTGTTTTGGAATAGAATATTGGTCACAACCCGCATTTACTTCATTCCAGAAATCTTGATTTTTTAAGTAATCATTTTTACCTGGTGAGTATTTTTCTTGGCCGTGATAGAAACAAGGGCTACTGAAAAGGACAGTATCGTCAATGTCGAAGCTCACATTAATTGGTGCTTTGCCTTCCAATTCTTTTTTTAATTGTTCAACAGAGATCCAGTGAATCGGCTTTTGCTCTGTCATTTCACGAGCATTCGTACCTTGTTCAGTGTAAGGTTCTTTGTTTGATGCAAAAGTAGAGACTGCGCTTGCCGCTAAAACTGCAATGGCAGAAAGTTTAAGTAAATTTTTCATGTTTTCCTCATTAAGTAGTTTGTTTTACTTGTAACAAATCATATCCCTTTAAAATATGGGTGTGAAATAATAGCAATCGTTTGCTATTTAAAAAAGTGATCTTTATCACATTTTTTTCAGATGATTGTTTAATAAAGCATCAAAGAAAAATTACCCCTTGAATTTGGCTGAATCGAACGCCATATAACGAATAACTTTTCTTAAAAGAAGGATAAAAAGAATGACAACAATTGTAAGCGTACGTCGTAATGGCCAAGTGGTTGTTGGGGGCGATGGACAGGTTTCATTAGGCAACACCGTCATGAAAGGGAATGCCCGTAAAGTACGCCGTTTATATAATGGCAAAGTTTTAGCCGGTTTCGCAGGTGGTACAGCCGATGCGTTCACCTTATTTGAATTATTCGAACGTAAATTAGAAATGCATCAAGGGCATTTGTTAAAAGCCGCCGTGGAATTAGCGAAAGATTGGCGAACCGATCGTGCGTTACGCAAGTTAGAAGCAATGTTGATTGTGGCGGATGAAAAAGAAAGTTTAATCATTACCGGTATTGGTGATGTGGTGCAACCGGAAGCCGATCAGATTTTAGCCATTGGTTCTGGTGGTAATTATGCATTATCGGCAGCCCGTGCGTTGGTGGAAAATACCGATTTATCAGCTCGTGAAATTGTGGAAAAATCTTTAAAAATTGCCGGTGATATTTGCGTGTTTACCAATACAAATTTCACTATCGAAGAATTACCGAATAAATAAGGAAAAATTATGTCTGAAATGACCCCTCGTGAAATTGTTTCCGAATTAGATCAACATATTATCGGCCAAAAAGAGGCGAAAAGAGCGGTTGCGATCGCATTACGTAACCGTTGGAGAAGAATGCAGTTGCAAGAGCCACTTCGTCATGAAGTGACCCCTAAAAATATTTTAATGATTGGGCCAACGGGTGTGGGTAAAACCGAGATTGCGCGTCGTCTTGCAAAATTAGCCAATGCGCCATTTATTAAAGTGGAAGCGACCAAGTTCACCGAAGTGGGCTATGTGGGGAAAGAAGTGGATTCCATTATCCGTGATTTAACGGACAGTGCGATGAAATTGGTTCGCCAACAAGAAATTGCAAAAAATCGAGCGAAAGCAGAAGATGCGGCGGAAGATCGTATTTTAGATGCATTATTGCCCCCACCGAAAAATCAATGGGGTGAAGTCGAAAACCACGACACCAACAGCAGCACTCGCCAAGCGTTCCGTAAAAAATTACGTGAAGGACAATTAGACGATAAAGAAATCGAAATTGATGTGTCTGCAGGCGTTTCAATGGGTGTGGAAATCATGGCACCTCCAGGCATGGAAGAAATGACCAATCAGTTGCAATCCATGTTCCAAAGCCTGGGTTCGGATAAAACCAAAAAACGCAAAATGAAAATTAAGGATGCATTAAAAACCTTAATTGACGATGAAGCGGCCAAATTGATTAATCCGGAAGAATTGAAGCAAAAAGCCATTGATGCGGTTGAGCAAAACGGTATCGTGTTTATTGATGAGATCGACAAGATCTGTAAAAAAGGTGAATACAGTGGCGCAGATGTTTCTCGTGAAGGTGTGCAACGTGACTTATTGCCATTAGTGGAAGGTTCAACAGTTAATACGAAACACGGGATGGTGAAAACCGATCATATTCTCTTTATTGCATCAGGTGCATTCCAAGTGGCGCGTCCATCGGATTTAATCCCAGAATTGCAAGGTCGTTTACCGATTCGTGTCGAATTGTCTGCATTAACGGCAGAGGATTTTGAGCGTATTCTAACTGAGCCAAATGCCTCTTTAACAGAACAATATAAAGCGCTTATGGCGACAGAAGGCGTGAGCATTGAATTTACACAAGATGCCATTAAGAAAATTGCTGAAGCTGCTTTCCGTGTGAATGAGAAAACAGAGAATATCGGTGCAAGACGTTTACATACCGTTATGGAGCGTTTAATGGATAAAATCTCATTTGATGCGAGCGATATGAACGGACAAACCGTGAATATTGATGCGGCCTATGTGATTGAGGCATTAGGCGAAGTGATCGAGAATGAAGATTTAAGTCGATTCATTCTGTAATGAAAGTTTAGATAAAGAAAAAGTGCGGTTAAAAATAACCGCACTTTTTTTATCTCTTAAATGAAGATTAGTGACCGCCACAACCACAGCCGCCATTACCGTGTCCGTGATCATGATCGTGTTTATGACCACCGCCACAGCAACCGCCGTGTCCATGATCGTGATCATGGTGGTGATGGCCGTGACCGCCGCAACCACAACCATGACCATCTTCGTCATCATGATGGTGGTGGTGATCATGTGCTCCATGTACATGACCGTGAGCAATTTCTTCTAATGTTGCTTCACGAGTGCCAACAACTTCCACAGTGAAGTGTAATTCTTGACCCGCTAACATGTGGTTACCATCAACTACCACTTCATCGCCATCCACTTCAGTAATCACAACAGGAACAGGACCGATATCCGTGTCAGCTAAGAAACGCATACCCACAACGACTTCATCAACGCCTTGGAATACATCTTTTGGTACACGTTGAACCATGTTTTCATTGTATTCGCCGTAGCCTTCTTCAGGTTGAACACGCACTTCAAATTTGTCGCCAACTTCTTTACCTTCTAAGGCATTTTCAAGACCAATGATTAAGTTATTGTGGCCTTGTAAATATTCTAATGGTTGATTTGCTGGTGCTTCATCAACTAATACACCGTCTTGAGTACGTACTTGGTAAGCAATACTCACAACCGTATTTTTTGCTACTTTCATATTGTTTTCCTTATTAAAAAAATCGTCATTCATTGTATAGAAAATTATTCTTTAAGCAATGCAATTCGCGCATTCACACTGACTTTAATTTTCTCTTTACCACTTTGAGTGTAAGTTTCATCTTTTTCATCCGAGTAAGATAAACTTTTTGCCATCATTGTCCCTGCGGCATAAGGGCGAAAATCATTCGCGGAATCATTGGCAGAAGACACATCAAGGCTTTGTGTGTGATAACCTTTCATCTGCAAAGATTCTTGAATTAAGAGTGCTTTATCTTTAACTTTCGCTAAAGCCTCTTTGGTTAATTCATTTTCTAAACTACTTAATTTCTCACGTGAAACAGAGGCACTTACGCGATCAATGGCTAATACACCATCTAATTCATGTACAAGTGTTGATAACGCTTGAGAATCTTTACTTTCCAAAGTTAATTCTGCACGCGCAATCCAGCCTTGTTGTTTGCCTTTATTGTCATAACGAATCCAGGTATTGCGAGAATTATCTTTAATTTCAACCGCACTTTGTGCTTTTGCTAACTCAATGGCTTTATTCATTTTTTCTGCCATGGTTTTATTGAGCGCGGATAAATCATTGCCTTCCGCTTGGTAAAAAAGGGACACTTGCAATAAATCTCGTTCTACCTCTCTTTCAGCTTCAACACTAAAGCTGACATCCGTTGGCTGATGAGATACGGGCTCTGCTGCAAAAGAAGTGATAGGCAAGGCAAGTAATGCTAAAGAAAGCGCTTTGAGTTTCATTGTTTCATTCCTATTTGGGTAAGATAAAAATTAAGGGCGGTTTAACACGCCCTTTGTTATTATTAATGTAAACGTTCGTTGTCGTCTTCGACATCTTCATCGTCAAAAAATTCGCCATCATCGCCGTATTCATCGTCCTCTGCATTCGGATCTTCAAAATACGTGCCCCAGCCATCATAAATGCCTTTGTATTTTTCCACTAATGGTAAAATTTCTTTTTGTTGTGCATCAATAATTTCAGGTTTTAATTCTACTTCACTGATGATGTCAAAACAGAAAATGACCTTGCCATTTTCATCTTCAAATTCTTCTGCTTCTGACACTTCATAGCCCGCTTTGAAAGCATCCACGGCAATTTTTTCTAAGGTATCAAAATCATAATGAGCGATGTGATGTTCGATAATATAAAGGGCATCCGGATCGCTGCCGTCATTTAATAAATCCGTAATGATTTCACGGGTTTCTTCTTGGAGTTCGTTAAAGTTCGTCATAAGGCATTCCTTTTGTCAGAAAGAGTGCGGTCATTGTAGGGGATAAAGATGAAAATGTCGCTAAAAATTTATGCTCATTTCAGTTTGCCTTGACGGGGAGGAAAGGTTAAAATTCTGCGCGAATAAATTGTGCTTAACATGCCCAGCTGATCACGCTATTTATTGCAGCGAAAAAAGTTGGGCTTTCTTATTTTAGAACGAAAAAAATGGTCAAACATCTCCCTTATTTCACCTTAAAAACACCACCAAAAACAACCGCACTTTTAAAGCAAGTGTTCGCTGATTTTATTGTTAAAGAAGATCTGGGCTATGAAATGTCAGGTGAAGGCGAATTTGTGGCGGTAAAAATCCGTAAAACGGATTGCAATACATTGTTTGTGGGCGAAAAGCTAGCCAAGTTTGCAGGCATTTCTGATCGAAATATGGGGTATGCGGGTTTGAAAGATCGTCATGGCATTACGGAACAATGGTTTTGTTTGCAAATGCCAGGTAAAGAAACGCCAGATTTTAGCCAATTTCAATTGGAAGGTGTCGAGATTTTAGAAGTGACTCGCCACAATCGTAAAATTCGCACGGGCAGTCTTCAAGGAAATGCTTTTGAGATTTTATTACGTGGCGCAAAAGAAAGTGATGAATTAAATGAGCGCTTAAATTTTGTGGCGAAATACGGTTTCCCTAACTACTTTACCGAACAACGTTTTGGGCGTGATGGTCATAATCTGACTCAAGCAATTCGTTGGGCGAAAGGGGAGATTAAGGTCAAAGATCGTAAAAAACGCAGTTTTTACCTTTCAGCGGCTCGCAGTGAAATTTTTAATTTAGTTGTAGCAGAACGAATTGAACAAAATGTGGCAGATCAGGTTCTAAGAGACGATATTGTGCAATTAAATGGATCGCACAGTTGGTTTAAAGCTGATGAAAATGAAGATTTAGCGGTTTTACAGCAACGTTTGAACGAGCAAGATATTTTGCTGACCGCGCCTTTAATTGGCGAAGAAAATTTATCTGCAAGTGCGGTCGAAAATCAAGTGGTTTTGGAACATCAGGTTTTCCAAGAGTTAATGAAACAAGAAAGAATGAAAGCCGCTCGCCGCCCTTTATTGATGCAGGCAAAAGATTTCCATTTGACGTTTGTTGAAGACGGATTGAAGCTCTCATTTTATTTGCCAGCAGGGAGTTATGCCACTGCATTGGTGCGAGAGTTAGTGAATATTAAGGAAGAAGAATAATGCGAATTTTAGTCAGCAATGATGACGGTTTTCACGCCGAAGGGATTCAAGTTTTAGCAAAAGAATTACGAAAAATTGCCGATGTGGTAATTGTTGCACCCGATCGTAATCGTAGCGCGGCATCAAGCTCATTAACGCTTGTTGAGCCACTTCGCCCACGTCATTTAGATAGTGGTGATTATTGCGTGAATGGCACACCGGCTGATTGTGTGCATTTGGCACTAAACGGTTTTTTATCTGGACAAGTGGATCTTGTCGTATCAGGCATTAACGCGGGTTGCAATATGGGGGATGATACGATTTATTCAGGTACTTTGGCTGCGGCATTGGAAGGCCGCCATTTAGGGTTGCCAGCTATTGCGGTATCTTTAGATGGTCGTTTGCATTATGAAACCGCCGCTCGTGTGGTGTGTGATTTAATTCCAAAATTACATCCTCAATTATTGAATAAACGCGAAGTGATCAATATCAATGTGCCGGATTTGCCTTACGAAGAACTCAAAGGCATTAAAGTCTGTCATTTAGGCTATCGCTCATCCGCTGCAGAAGTGATTAAACAAGAAGATCCTCGTGGCGAAAATATTTATTGGATTGGTCCGTCAGGCTTGCCAGAATATGATGGTGAAGGCACAGATTTTCATGCGGTAAAAAATGGTTATGTTGCCATTACGCCAATTCAAGCGGATCTTACGGCTCATCAGTCAATTGCTGCTTTACAAGATTGGCTGGAAAGTGAATAATGTGCCGTTTTGAAACGAAATTTCCCTATTGAAGCAATAAAGGATAAGTGAATGAATATTTTTGGTGCGATGTATGATAAAACAATGCAATGGTCAAAACATCGCTTTGCCGTGTTTTGGTTATCCTTTGTGAGTTTTATTGAGGCTATTTTTTTCCCTGTTCCACCGGATGTGATGTTGATTCCGATGTCAATGTCAAAACCGAAAAGTGCATTTCGTTTTGCTCTTTATACCACGATTGCTTCGGTTGTCGGTGGAATGATTGGTTATGCTATTGGTTACTACGCCTTTGATTGGGTTCAAGGCTATATTCAACAATGGGGTTACCAAGCTGCTTGGGAACAGGCCATGGCGTGGTTTAAAGAATGGGGTATTTTAGTGGTCTTTGTTGCCGGTTTTAGTCCTATTCCTTATAAAGTTTTCACCATTTGTGCCGGCGTGATGCAAATGGCATTTATCCCCTTTGTGATAACCGCATTTGTATCGCGTTTTGCTCGTTTTATTTTAGTCGCAAAACTCGCCGCATGGGGCGGAGAGAAATTCGCCGCGAAATTACGTAAATCCATTGAAATCATTGGTTGGAGTGTGGTTGCTCTGGCTGTGATTGCTTATCTTATTTTAAAATAACAGGATGACCTTTTTTATGAATAAATTACTCTTAATTATCTCGAGTGCATTGTTGATCTCAGCTTGTACAGGAGAACCACAAAAACAAGATCCCGATGCATTACCTAATGGTATTATGCAACCCGTAGAAGGAACGGGAGCCGTTGCCGGTGGTAGCTTTATGCCGGAAATTGAAAAGAATTCGATGCCAAATCAAATGAAATAAATTTAATGTTAAAGGAAGAATAAATGAAAAAATCGTTTTTATTGCTCCCTGTGAGTATCGCTATTTTAACGGCGTGTAGTTCAAATAGCCCTGCGCCAATTGAAAATGTAGATGGCACACTTTCTCCGGGTGTAATGCAGCCTGTTGATAATAATTCGAGCGGTACATGGCAGCCAGAAATCCAACAAAATACGATGCCAAATACCATGGGCAATAGCGTGCCAACAGGAACTCAAACACCACAACCTAGTTTCCAACCGACTTATCAACCGGTTCAACAACCTGCTGCAGCACAGCCTAAACCAACGCCTGCTCCAGCACCGGTTCAACCACAAACTAAAACGGTAACCAAAACGGTTTCTGATTGCACCAGCTCTGGCGCAATCAACGTGCCGCGTAATCCAAATACCAACGCACCGGATTACAGCCAAATTCAAAAAGGTTCATACAAAGGAAATACCTATAAAGTAAACAAAGGCGATACCATGTTCTTAATCGCTTACTTGACCGGTATGGACGTAAAAGATTTGGCAAGCATGAATAATATGAAAGAGCCTTATAGCTTAAGTGTGGGGCAAACGTTAAAAATTTCAAATTGTTCAACTAAAACGGTTACCACGACTGTACCAGTGAAAACTACAGCACCAGCTGCACCAGCAGCCCCTGCTGAGCCAGAAGTGACTTATACACCAGGTGCGAACGGTACTCAAATTGGTTCTGATGGTACGGTAATTGGTCCAATTAAATCAGGTGTTGCAACAGGTGGTGCATCAACACCAGCGTTTACCAACAATACACCTAGCACACCGGTGACAACGACAACTCAAGTGGAAACCACAAACAATACGCCAGTTAATGCAAACGTTGTAGCACCAGTGGCATCGAATGTGGCATGGCAATGGCCAACCCAAGGCAACGTGATCCAAGGTTTCTCTAACTCCGATGGTGGTAACAAAGGGATTGATATCAGTGGTTCTCGTGGACAAGCAGTTAAAGCGGCTGCGAGTGGTCGTGTTGTTTATGCGGGTAACGCATTACGTGGCTACGGTAACTTAATCATCATCAAACATAATGATGATTTCTTAAGTGCTTATGCACACAACGACAAGATCCTTGTGAGCGATCAACAAGAAGTGAAAGCGGGTCAAGAGATTGCGAAAATGGGTAGCACAGGAACCAATGCTGTGAAACTTCACTTTGAGATCCGTTATAAAGGTAAATCTGTCGATCCAGTTAGATATTTACCGAGAAGATAATCTTTTCTCAGAAAAAAGTGCGGTTAAAAATGACCGCACTTTTTGTTATACTCTCACCAATTTTTTCTCAATGCTTAGAATCTAAGGTTAATTCAATGCGTACAAGTCAATATTTATTCTCAACATTAAAAGAAACCCCAGCTGAAGCGGCCATTGTGAGCCATCAATTAATGCTTCGTGCGGGGATGATTCGTCCTCTTGCTTCAGGTCTTTATAACTGGATGCCAACAGGCTGGCGTGTGCTTCGTAAAGTAGAAAAAATCATCCGTGAAGAAATGGATAAAAGCGGCGCGCTTGAAATCAAAATGCCAGTCGTGCAACCAGCAGAATTATGGGAAGAATCAGGCCGTTGGGAACAATATGGCCCAGAATTACTTCGTTTTGAGGATCGTGGTAATCGTAACTTTGTATTAGGTCCAACACATGAAGAAGTGATTACGGATTTAGTTCGTCGTGAAGTGTCATCATACAAACAACTTCCGATTAACTTATACCAAATTCAAACCAAATTCCGTGATGAAGTACGTCCTCGTTTCGGTGTCATGCGTTCACGTGAATTTATCATGAAAGATGCGTATTCTTTCCATGCGGATCATGCGAGCTTGCAACAAACGTATGATGTGATGTACCAAACTTATAGCAATATTTTCAATCGCTTAGGTTTAGATTTCCGTGCCGTACAAGCGGACACTGGTTCTATCGGTGGTAGTGCGTCACATGAATTCCAAGTGCTAGCAAACAGTGGCGAAGATGATGTGATTTTCTCTACGGAATCTGACTACGCTGCAAACATTGAATTAGCGGAAGCGGTGGCAATTGGTGAGCGCGCAGCGCCAACAAAAGCTATGGAATTAGTTGATACTCCAAATGCAAAAACGATTGCAGAGTTGGTGGAACAATTCAATTTGCCTATTGAGAAAACGGTTAAAACCTTAATCGTAAAAGGGGCAAGCGAAGAACAACCGTTAGTGGCATTAGTGATTCGTGGTGACCATGAATTAAATGAAATCAAAGCGGAAAAATTACCAGAAGTAGCTTCACCATTTGAGTTTGCAGACGAAGCGGTTATCAAAGCCAAAATCGGTGCAGGTGTAGGCTCATTAGGTCCTGTTAATCTCAATATTCCAGTGATTATTGACCGTTCAGTGGCATTAGTATCTGATTTCAGTGCAGGTGCAAACATTGATGGTAAACATTACTTCAATATCAACTGGGAACGTGATGTAGCGTTACCAAAAGTAGCGGATATTCGTAACGTGGTTGAAGGTGATCCAAGCCCAGATGGTAAAGGTACCTTATTGATTAAACGTGGTATCGAAGTCGGCCATATTTTCCAATTAGGTAAAAAATACTCAGAAGCCATGAATGCGACTGTTCAAGGTGAAGATGGTCGTCCAATGGTCGTAACCATGGGATGTTACGGTATTGGTGTAACACGTGTGGTGGCTGCAGCGATTGAACAGCATTTTGACGAGCGCGGTATTGTATGGCCAACAGATGAAATTGCGCCATTCACCGTAGCTGTTGTACCAATGAATATGCATAAATCTGAAAGCGTTCAAGAATATGCCGAAGAATTGTACCGTACTTTACAAGCACAAGGCGTAGAAGTGATCTTTGATGACCGTAAAGAGCGCCCAGGTGTGATGTTTGCAGACATGGAACTTATCGGTGTCCCACACATGGTGGTGATTGGTGAGAAAAATCTCGCAAACGGCGAAATTGAATACAAAAATCGTCGCACCGGTGAAAAACAAATGATTGCAAAAGATCAGTTGTTAGATTTCTTAAAAGGACAAATTAAAGCTTAATTAAGTCTTTGATGGTGAAAAAAGGAGATTGAGGCATATCAATCTCCTTTTTTATTATTGATTAGTAATTGCTTGAGGTATTACCTGAAACGCCCGTTACAATTGAAATGCCTGCGCTTGCACCAATTCGTGTCGCACCTGCTTCAATCATTGCTAGTGCGGTTTGAGTATCACGAATACCGCCAGAGGCTTTCACGCCAATGTTGCCTACCGTTTTCTTCATTAATGCCACATCTTCTACGGTTGCGCCACCTTTATTGAAACCCGTTGAGGTTTTAACAAATGCCACACCTAACACTTTACAGATTTCACAGGCTTTTACGATTTCTTCTTTGGTGAGTAAGCACGTTTCTAAAATCACTTTAAGTGGCACGCCATGACAAGCCGTTAATACAGCTTGAATATCATCTTTTACGGCATCCCATTTATTGGATTTAATTAAGCCAACATTAATCACCATATCGATCTCACCCGCACCCGCTTTGATGGCTTCTTGGGTTTCAAACGCTTTGACTGAGGATAGGTTGGCACCGAGTGGAAAACCGACTACAGTACAAATTTTTACATCTGAGCCAGCGAGTTTTTCTTTGGCTAAAGGAATATAACCTGAATTAATGCAGACTGAATAAAAGCCGTACTGAATGGCTTCATCACAGAGTTTAAGAATATCTTGTTCTGTTTTTTCAGCAGTAAGGGCAGTGTGGTCAATATATTGTGCTAGTTGTTTACTATCCATATTTTTTCTCCTTATAAAATGATGTGATTATCATAACAAAATCTCTGCAATTTTGACCGCACTTTTCTGATCGATTACAATCCGTTTATCCTAGATCATGGAATTTGTTGTGAAGCTTAAAACCTTATTAAAAAATGCGATTTCGCTCCTACTGACGTTGATTATTGTAAGCAGTATTCTCGATTTTATTCGTAAACCTAATATTCCGCCTGAAATCAATGCGACGGCACTTTATGATTTACAGGGGAATGCCTTCTTTTTACCCCAATTAGATCAAGCTAAGCCGACGATCATTTATTTCTGGGGAAGTTGGTGTGGTTATTGTCGTTATACTTCTCCAGCGATTAATTCACTTTCAGAAGAAGGCTATCCGGTAGTCTCTATCGCGCTACGTTCAGGAACAAATAAGGACGTGGAGGATTATTTGCAAACCCATCACTATCAGTTTACAACGGTGAATGATCCTCAAGGCAAGATTGCGGAGCAATGGCAGGTGAATGTGACGCCGACCATTATTATTTTAAACAAAGGAAAAATGGATTTGGCTACAACGGGCTGGACAAGTTATTGGGGCTTAAAAGTGCGGTTGTTTTTCACAGAGTTTTTTGGCTAAGCGGTACAAAATCTATTACAATACACAGACTTATTTTAAAGAGGACAGAATTATGATTATCGTAACAGGTGGCGCCGGTTTTATCGGCAGTAATATCGTTAAAGCATTAAACGATATGGGACGCAAAGATATTTTAGTGGTGGATAACTTAAAAGACGGGACTAAATTCATTAACTTAGTGGATCTTGATATCGCAGATTACTGTGACAAAGAAGACTTCATTGCGTCAATTATTGCAGGTGATGATTTAGGCGATATCGATGCGGTATTCCATGAAGGGGCTTGCTCGGCGACCACTGAATGGGACGGTAAATACATCATGCATAATAACTACGAATATTCAAAAGAGTTATTGCATTACTGCTTAGATCGTCAAATTCCGTTCTTGTATGCATCAAGTGCGGCGACTTATGGCGACAAAACTGAATTCCGTGAAGAGCGTGAATTTGAAGGCCCACTGAATGTGTACGGTTATTCTAAATTCTTATTCGACCAATATGTGCGTGCAATTTTACCTGAAGCGCAATCACCAGTATGTGGTTTCCGTTATTTCAACGTGTATGGTCCGCGTGAAGGTCACAAAGGTTCAATGGCAAGCGTGGCATTCCACTTAAATAACCAAATCCTGAAAGGCGAAAATCCAAAATTATTTTCTGGCAGTGAGCACTTCCGTCGTGATTTCGTTTATGTAGGCGATGTAGCACAAGTCAACATTTGGTGCTGGCAAAATGGCATTTCGGGTATATTCAACTGTGGTACTGGTAATGCTGAGTCTTTTGCTGAAGTGGCAAAAGCGGTGATTAAATTCCACGGAAAAGGCGTAGTGGAAACCATTCCATTCCCAGAGCATTTGAAATCTCGCTATCAAGAATATACACAAGCTAACCTTGAGAAACTTCGTGCAACTGGCTACGACAAACCATTTAAAACCGTAGCGGAAGGTGTGGCTGAGTATATGGCGTGGTTAAATAAATAAAATTATTGAACAAATAATGTCGTTCAATACTAGAAAATGAATAAAGTGCGGTTAAAATTAGTCTTATTTTTAGCCGCACTTTTGTTATAAGGTCAAGCATGAATATTTTAATTATCGGCCCGTCTTGGGTCGGCGATATGATGATGTCGCACAGTTTGTATCAACAACTCAAACTGCAATACCCTGATTGCCAAATTGATGTGATGGCACCCAATTGGTGTAAACCGCTTTTAGCTCGTATGCCAGAAGTGCGCCATGCCATTGAAATGCCGCTTGGGCATGGCAAGTTTGCTTTGTGTGAACGTTATCGTTTAGGTAAGGCATTACGCAATCAATATGATATGGCAATCGTATTACCAAACTCGTTGAAGTCAGCCTTTATTCCCGCCTTTGCAAAAATTGCGATGCGTCGTGGCTGGAAAGGGGAAAGCCGTTATTTCTTGCTTAACGATTTGCGCAATAACAAACGTGATTACCCCATGATGGTGCAACGTTATGTCGCGTTGGCCTTTGAGCAAAATGCGGTACCGAAAGCGGCTGATATTCCTGTTCTAAAACCTTATTTAACCGTTGATCCCACTCAACAAGCGGAAACCTTAAAAAACTTTGAAAAACAGACCGCTCTTTTAGGTGAACGTCCGATTATCGGGTTCTGTCCTGGAGCTGAATTTGGACCAGCTAAACGTTGGCCGCATTATCATTATGCTAAATTGGCTGAAATGTTAATTGAAAAAGGCTATGCGGTAGAATTATTTGGTTCACCAAAAGATGTGGAAGCAGGAGAGCAAATCCGCAATGCGTTGCCAGCAGAACTACAACCATTCTGTTTGAATTTAGCAGGGCAAACGAATCTTAATCAAGCGGTAGATTTAATTGCTAACTGCACAGCAGTAGTGAGCAATGACAGCGGCTTAATGCATATTGCCGCTGCGACAGATCGTCCATTGGTTGCACTTTACGGCCCAACGAGCCCAACTTATACGCCACCATTATCTGATAAAGCGGTGATTATTCGTTTAATTGAAGGCGATTTAATTAAAGTGCGTAAAAGCACAGATAGCTCGGAAGGGTATCATCAAAGTTTGATTGATATTACACCAGAAATGGCATTAGAAAAATTAGAGGCATTATTAGCAAAATGAACCCTCTCCGCATACATTTACAATTAATCGGAATGGTGATTTTATGGGGCGCTTCTTGGCCCTGGGGGCGAGTGGTTGCCCAAGCCATGCCGACATTTGTTGCTTCAAGCGTACGCTTTTTTTTCGCCATTATTCCACTCATTATTTGGCTATATGCGGCGAATCGCTTCAAATATGCTAAACAACTAAACGCTAATCAGTGGATGGGTTTGTTTGTGACTGCCTTTTTCGGTGTTTTCGCCTATTCCACATTTTTTATCTGGGGACTGAAATATCTTCCAGCGGGACAAGCGGCTGTTATTGTGGCGACAAACCCTGTATTTACCACGCTTTTGGCGATTTTTTTATTTAAAGAAAAATGGAATCGTTGGGTAATAATAGGAATGGTTATTGCCATGAGTGGAACATTATTGGCTCTCACAAAAGGGAATTTTTTACAAATGATGGATTCCTTTGGATTTGGGCAAATATTATTAATTGGTGCACTAATTTGTTGGGTCGTTTACACCTTATTGGCGAGAAAAGTACTTGCGGGCATTGATTCTCTTACCGCAACAACATTATCTTCCATTTTTGGTTTTTTATTGTTATTTATAAGTGCTCTATGCGTGGAAAGCTCGGACAATTGGCTGACAGTACTGAATTTATCACAAGGTGAGTGGATAAGTTTACTTGGTCTTGCATTTGGTGCAACGGTGTTAGCCTATGCATGGTATTTTGATGGGGTGAAACACTTAGGGGCAGGCAATGCTTCGGCTTACATTATTCTTGTGCCGATTTTAGGCATTTTATTTTCAGCCGTTTGGTTGAATGAACAAGTGGATTCCTCCTTAATTATTGGAGGCGTTCTAGCCGTATCAGGGCTTGGAATTATGCACTGGGGAAGAAGGTTAATTAAATGAAAGTATGTGTGATTAAGACTTCCTCTATGGGGGATGTGATTCATACTTTGCCGGCATTGACTGATGCACAGCGCGCTATTCCTAATCTCTCTATTGATTGGGTGGTGGAAGAGAATTTTGCAGAAATCCCACGTTGGCATTCTGCAGTGAATCAAATCATTCCAATTGCTTTAAGACGTTGGCGAAAATCGCCTTTTTCAGCTCAAACAAAAAACGAATGGAAATCTTACCGCACTTTATTACAAGCCAATCAATATGATGCTGTGATTGATGCGCAAGGGCTTTTTAAAAGTGCCTTTTTTGCGACACGCTTAGCCAATGGCATTAAGCATGGCTATGATCGCAAAAGTATCCGAGAGCCCATTGCTTCATTTTTCTACGATAAAAAATACGCGATTTCCTATCAACAACATGCGGTAGAACGTATTCGCCAACTTTTTTCTCAAGCCTTATCTTATCCATTACCGAAAGAGAAAGGGGATTATGACATTGCGCGTCATTTTATTTCTGCAGATTCTATCGAACCTTATGTGATCTTTTTTCATTCTACGACTAGAAATGAAAAGCATTGGTCAGAACATGAATGGCGAAATTTAATTGAAAAACTGACTGCACTTTCTGTTCAAGTTCGTTTACCTTGGGGAAACGAAAAAGAAAAGGCGAGAGCAGAGCGATTGGCTGTCGGCTTATCTCATGTAGTTGTTTTGCCTAGGCTTTCATTGCATGAATTGGCTGAACAAATTGCCAATGCGAAAGCCGTGGTATCGGTAGACACAGGACTTGCCCATTTGACTGCCGCACTGGATAAACCCAATATTACGCTTTATGGCGCAACAGATCCGACCTTAATTGGCTGTTATGGTCAAAATCAGCATTATTTAACAGCGAATTCAATGGAAAACATTACCTCAGACCAAGTATTTTCTGCGCTTAATTTATTAATTAAATAGGCGATAAAATAATCGAATATGTATTTATCTGGATTGATTTTAGTCAAAATATTGCCTATTTTCTGATAGTTGGCAAAATTTAGGGTTGACCATTTAGGTTGTAGTGTATAAACTGCAAAAAGTTCAATTTTTTAATAAACTTCATTAAATAATAGGGAAAGCGTTATGAAAAAAACACTTCTTGCTTTATCTGTAGCGGCATTAGCAGCAGGAGCAGGTTCTGCACAAGCTTATAACTTCCACATTGACCAAACTGGTACAGATGTTGATTTTTACGGTTCTTTACGTGTTAAATGGGAAAGCACCTCTAACAAAACTAACTATGTAAACGGTGATGTAACTAAAGAGCACATCAATCACGCAGTTGATAACGACAACTCACGTTTCGGTTTCAAATTAAAACAAAGCTTAGGTGGGGATTTCTACGCTTTAGGCCGTGCGGAATGGCGTATGCGTGGTGATGCGCCTTCACAACATGATTTTGACCATGTTTATACTCGCCAACTTTATGCTGGTTTTGGCCACAAACAATTCGGTGAGTTAACTTACGGTAATATGACAACTATTACTGATGAAGTAACACAAAGTGATTTAGCAAATACTTATAGCTTGACTGATGGTTTATTAGAGACTTCAGCTCGTCGTGTAACACAATATGTTTATAATGGTGACTATGGTTCAAATAAAGTGAAATTTGGTGCGTACTACGGCGGTTCAAGCAAACGTAACATCAAAAACGTAGATTTAAAAAATAACCGTAAAAACACTTGGGGTACAGGTCTTATCTTTGATCATGAAATTGATAGTATCCAAAATGTAACTGTCGCAGCAGGTTTCACTCGTGAAATCTCTGAAAATGCTAACAAAACAGCATATTACAGCAATGCTTACGCTTTAGGCTTAGCATATAACTTTGTTCACACTACTTATGGTTTAGACTTTGCTCACAAAGATACTAAAAATAAAGATGGTGCAGGTAACAAAGTAAAAAATAATGAAGTGACCGCAGTAATTCGCCAAGGTTTAAATGAAGACTGGAATGTATATGCAATGTATTCTTACAAAACTGAGAAAACTTTACCTGTAGGTTCTGCATATTCAAAATCAACAGATCGCCAATTCTTAGTGGGTACTGAATACTATGTGTATAATCAAGGTTCATTAAAAGTGAAACCATTCTTAGAATGGCAAGCTACTCGTACTAAATACGAGAATACCTTCGATAAAGACTCAGGTAAACAGCTTGATCGTAGCCGTGACTTCAAAACTGTTATCGGTTTACGTGCATACTGGTAATTTATCAGTTTAATCTTATAAAACGAGCGGATAGTGAAAGCTATCCGCTTTTCTTTTTGGCTTGTAATTTTGATTTTCACCCCCATAATACTGCACAGGCACGAAGTGCGGTAACAAAACGACATCTTTTTTGAACGTTTTAGATTTATTCACAAAATTGACCGCACTTTTTACTCAAAGAATAAATAGGAACAAATAATGAATTATACTCAAGATAATGACAAACTTTACCGTTACCTTTTTCAAAACCGTGCAGTGCGTGGTGAATGGGTGCGATTAAACCAAACTTTTACTGATACCTTGAATACCCATCATTATCCAAAAGCAGTACAAAACTTATTGGGTGAGATGATGGTAGCGACTAATTTGTTGACCGCAACATTAAAATTTAACGGTAATATTACTGTTCAAATTCAAGGTGATGGCCCATTAAAATTAGCTTTAGTAAATGGTAATGACCAACAACAGATCCGTGCATTAGCACGTGTACAAGGTGATATTCAAGATGGTATGAGCCTTCATGATATGATCGGTAAAGGTGTGTTAGTGATTACGATTGCTCCAACTGAAGGTGAACGTTATCAAGGCGTTATCGGTTTAGATAAACCAACGATTACGGAATGTTTAGAAGACTATTTTGTCCGTTCAGAACAATTACAAACCCAACTTATTATTCGCACAGGTGAATATGAAGGCAAACCAGTTGCTGCAGGGATGTTGTTGCAAATCATGCCAGATGGTCAAGGTACACCAGAAGATTTTGAGCATTTAACTACTTTAGTTGCAACCGTAAAAGATGATGAGTTATTTGGATTGCCCGCAGAAGAATTGCTTTATCGTTTATATCATGAAGAAGTAGTGGAAGTTTTTGAACCGCAAACTGTTTCTTTCTTCTGCGGTTGCTCACCTGAGCGTTCAGGGGCAGCATTATTACTGATTCCAGAAGCTGAAATTGAGGAAATCTTAGAGGAGCATAAAGGCAGCATTGATATGCAGTGTGAATGTTGTGGCACGCATTACTTCTTCAATAAAGAAGCGATTGATAAACTCAAACAAGCCCAATAAGAAAAATCCCCGTTCATGATAACGGGGATTTTTTTATGGCCTTTATTGTTGAACTTGTTCTAAACAATGTTTGATGGCATCCGGAATCGAGCCACCATGATTTTTATTGGGAATGGAAATAAACTCTACGGAATTACCTTGTTTTTCCAATATTTCCGCCAATTGATGCGCATTGATTGTTCGCATTTGTTTCCGTTGATTAATTCGTTGTAATTGTTCTTCAGTCATATTCGGATCCTCTTCAGGATGCTCTTCATAATAGCCTAATGTAATCAGAATATGTGATGGTTTTTGGCTAATCCATGGTTCATTTTGAGGTAGAAATGAGCCATTTCCCCACCAAAGAGAAGGGCTTGCCAACGTGTAATGTTGAAATAAATCCGGTTGATGGAAGAGTACATACAATCCAAATAATCCACCAAAAGAATGACCGAAGAAATATTGTTTTTCCTTATTGATATCGAAATGCTGTTCAATATAAGGCTTTACGTCTTGTTGAATAAAACGTAGAAAATCAGTAGCTTTTCCGCCTTTGGCGAATTCGGCACCTTCTGCAGGAAAAGTGTAGTCTCTAGTGCGTTCTTCAATGACGTAGGCTTTATCTGATATATAACCGATACCGACAATAAGCGGGAGCGGTTTATTGGGATTGACAGCATTCACCGCTAGTGGAAATTGAGCATTGCCATCTAACGTATAAAGTGCGGTCAGTTTTTGTGATGTTTTTGGCGGTACCGCAATAAACAAACGATAATGTTTGTTTTCAAAGGTAAAATCTTTTTGTTGAATTTGATACATTTTTTTCATGCTTTCTTGAATAGGAGGAATCTTAAAGTCAGGTTCTGCTTGAGTACTTTGTGTAAACATCAGCAGGAAAAATAAAAAGGGTAAACGCAGAAATGAGAACATGGTTATTCGGTCTTAATTTGAGAATGGTTATCACTATATAGTAAAAGTAAAGGTGAAATCAACTGCACTTCATCTTGGCTCCCCAAAACACCCTAAAAATAGGTAGGAATTTTCAATGAATGTTCAAAAATTTGATCTAGTTAACATTTTTTTTCTGGCAATTCCCCTACAATAACCATAGGAAAAATTTTTAAACTTTAATCAAGAGGTGAACTATGACTGACATTAAAAATGTAATTAAAGAACTTGAAGCCATTGGTATTCATGACGTAAAAGAAGTGGTTTATAACCCAAGCTATGAACAACTTTTTGAAGAAGAAACCAAACCAGGTTTAGAAGGTTTTGAAAAAGGTACACTTACCACAACTGGTGCGGTGGCAGTAGATACTGGGATCTTTACTGGTCGTTCACCGAAAGATAAGTATATCGTTTTAGATGATACTACAAAAGATACCGTATGGTGGACATCTGATGTAGCTAAAAACGATAACAAACCAATGACTCAAGAAACTTGGTCAAGCTTGAAAGGCCTTGTGACTAAACAACTTTCTGGCAAACGTTTGTTCGTGGTTGATGGTTTCTGTGGCGCAAGTGAACAGGACCGTATCGCGGTACGTATTGTAACTGAAGTAGCATGGCAAGCACACTTTGTTAAAAATATGTTCATTCGTCCGACAGAAGAACAATTACAAACCTTTAAACCAGATTTCGTGGTAATGAATGGTTCTAAATGCACCAACCCGAACTGGAAAGAACAAGGGTTGAACTCTGAAAACTTCGTCGCATTCAACTTGACTGAACGTGTTCAATTAATCGGCGGTACTTGGTACGGCGGTGAAATGAAGAAAGGTATGTTCTCAATGATGAACTACTTCCTACCACTTAAAGGTGTAGGTGCAATGCACTGTTCTGCTAACGTAGGTAAAGACGGTGATGTAGCAGTATTCTTCGGTTTATCAGGTACAGGTAAAACTACGCTGTCTACCGATCCGAAACGTCAATTAATCGGTGATGATGAACACGGTTGGGATGATGTAGGTATCTTCAACTTTGAAGGTGGTTGTTACGCGAAAACTATCCATCTTTCTGAAGAAAATGAGCCAGATATCTACCGTGCAATCCGTCGCGATGCATTATTAGAAAACGTCGTGGTTCGTGCAGATGGTTCAGTTGATTTCGATGATGGTTCTAAAACAGAAAATACTCGTGTGTCTTACCCAATTTATCACATTGATAATATTGTTAAACCAGTATCTCGTGCAGGTCACGCAACGAAAGTCATTTTCTTAACTGCGGATGCATTCGGTGTGTTACCTCCAGTGTCTAAATTGACACCAGAGCAAACCAAATACTACTTCTTATCTGGTTTCACTGCTAAATTAGCTGGTACAGAGCGTGGTATTACTGAGCCAACGCCAACTTTCTCAGCATGTTTCGGTGCAGCATTCTTAACGCTCCACCCAACACAATATGCTCAAGTGTTAGTTAAACGTATGCAAGCTGCCGGTGCAGAAGCGTATTTAGTTAATACTGGTTGGAACGGTACAGGTAAACGTATCTCAATTAAAGATACCCGTGGTATTATCGATGCCATCTTAGATGGTTCTATTGAAAAAGCAGAAATGGGTGAGTTACCAATCTTTAACTTAGCTATTCCAAAAGCATTACCAGGCGTAGATCCAGCGATCTTAGATCCACGTGATACTTATGCGGATAAAGCACAATGGGAAGCGAAAGCGAAAGACCTTGCTGGACGTTTCGTGAAAAACTTCGAAAAATATGCGACTAATGCGGAAGGTAAAGCACTTATCGCAGCAGGTCCAAAAGCTTAATTAGAGAATATCGTATCTAATTAAACATCCCTAAAAATAACCGCACTTTGATTTTTAAATCAAAGTGCGGTTTTTTATATCAAGGTTTTTTGTGAGTTATTCTTTCGCTACGGTAAGAATAGACCAAATATAAGCCAATATAACTAATACCGCAGAGACAGAAAACATGATGCTAACCACATCAACAAAAAAGAAACTTTTTAGAATCGGTTTAGTGAAGATGCGTTCCGCATATCTCGCGACAAAAGTGATGATATAAGCCCATAAAGCCCAGGTGACTATATCTAGTGCAAAGCTTTTGGCTTTAATCAGCAGGGGAAGGCTGCTACCTTTATTAATAACCATCAATTGTTGTAAAGTGGCGGTTGCCATTATTTAAACTCCTCTGTCAGGGCTTGTCCAGACGGCTAGCTTGGACTTGTTTCTAAAAATCGCTTTTGGGATTCCAACGAGTAACGTTACGGTATTGAGTAACCAATAAACATAGGGATACCAAATGCAGGAAATTCCATATTGGATCAATCCTTTTTCATAACGTGAATCAATGTATAAGCTTAAGAGACACTGTAAGAAGAAGGAAAAAAACATGATCGAGATATTTGTTTCAAACAGCTCCATGTTTTGAATACCTACACCTAAGGTAATCTTGCGGTATAGTGAAAGTGCAACCAGTGCAACTAATAAGATTGCCCAAGTTGCGGTAACAAAATATTCGGCATACATTGGCCATAGACGGCGGTTTCTCCAACGCCAGACCTGAGGAAAATATTTGAGAATGGTTTCAGCACCACCTTGTGCCCAGCGTAAACGCTGTTTGTATAAGCCATAAAGACGTTCAGGCATTAATACCCAACATAAGGCACGAGGCTCATACATAATGTTGTAACCGGCTGTTTGGATTTTCCAACTGACATCAATATCTTCGGTGATCATATTGGTACTCCAGCCACCGATTTCTTCCATTACATCTTTTCGGAATAAACAACATACACCAGATACGGTGAAGATGGTTCCCATCAGGCTTTGAGCGCGTTTGATTAAACCGATAATGGAGCTAAATTCAGACACTTGTAAGCGACCTAAAATCGTACTGCGGTTACGTACGCGTGGGTTGCCTGTAACACCACCATAAGTGCGGTTTAATTCAAGGGATTGCACCATATAGTCGATCGCATCAAAATCTAATACCGCATCGCCATCAATACAGGCTACATATTCTCCTTTAGCGACCAATAAGCCATGGTTTAATGCACTGGCTTTACCTTGATTTTCTTGATGAAGAGCTACAATTCGCTGATCTTCTTTCGCCCAACGTTTAATAATTTCACCCGTGTTATCTTTACTGCCATCATTGATAAAGATCAATTCATAGTTTGGGTATCTGAGTTGGAGCAAGTAAGGAATAGCTTCATCTAGATTGTCCCCTTCGTTGTAGCAAGGCACCATAATGCTGACCATCGGGACGCGTTCTTTGGGCATTTGTTGGAAAGTCGGTTGCCCGAGTTTTCCTTCCATAAACAGGTAATAACACAGACTTGCCGTTACCCAATATATTGCCATCCCGGCAGGATACATGAATACGAAGATACTCACTGCTTCTAAGAATTGTTGGTTCATGATCAATCCTTATTTTTTCCCTGCATTCGTATTTACGGAAAAATACGGTCTCATTTTGTTCATATCCGGTTGGTTTGTTAAAAAGTTATCCGGATAGTAGCCATAGCTATAAATATGATTTTTTTGTAATAGCGTCATCCAATCAATCAATTCGGATTCAGGAATTGGTTTTTGAGTTCGCCAATTCACCGCTTGGAATTCAAATAAGACTTTATCTAATGGCGCTTGAGCTTTCACGTTTTCAATGAGAGAAGCAAACCATTGATAGGCTTCTTTTTGTGAAATAGGCTGTTCATTTTCCATGTATGGCATCGCCATGATGGCAGTGGTATCGTAATTGTCGGTGAGCGTTTTTAAGTTTTGTGCCAACCATTCTTCTGCATTTGGATTTGTGATCACTGATGCATAAAGATTACGAGCCGTTTTAAGAGAATATGAACCACGCAAGAAATAAGGTTTTAACGCATCGGTGAGTTGATGGGTTAATTGGATTAAATCTTGTGTTTTTTGTTTTGCTTGTGGACTAACCATGCCTTCAGCGTGAGTGCCTTCAGCACCTTCAAAATCGGTTAGGAACGCATCATCGTGGAATAAAATGCCATTAAATTTGGCGTAGAATGACAAATCGTTATAAATGGATTTAATGATTTCGACATTCTGTTTGTTATAAGGTGAAAGGCGTAAATAAGCCTTTGTTGAAGGCTTGCCTGTACGGCTATCAATGACATATTCCGCCTCTTTTACGCTTTTTCGTAAATCAAAGGCGAGTACAGGCATCCAAGCATAAACTTGTACGCCTGCGCGTGTTTGTAATTGCCAGGCAATTCGACCAAAAATATCATCGCGAACAGGAAGATATTTATTAGGGAAATACAAGGCATCGGCTACCCCATCCCCATCTGGATCGGAGAAGGCTTGAAGATAAACTGTCGTCACACCATAGCGATAGATGCGGTCGATTAACTTATCAAGGTTTTTGGCTTGCTGAGCTTTATCCGCATCATAGACATAATCTAAATCGACATGCAGTACTCGTTGAATTTGTTTGCTTTCATCAATGCCATCAAGATAGTTTTTAACGGTATTTAGATCGGTTTCTGCATTAAGTAATAAGCGTCCAATATGTTTATCGCCCACTTTATTGATGATTTTTTCACCTAATGAAAAATAGTGTGGCATTCCTGCTTGTCGTGCAAGTTGCACAGCAACATCATTAAATTGTCCATAAGGCCACACCATTACACGTGGTTTCTTACCGATATGATTGACTAACGTTTGAACAGAACGAGTGAAATCAGATTTCAATCTATTTTTGTAGGCATCTTCAGTTTCATATTTTCCATTTTTATATTCAGGTGCAATCACTGAGGGTAATTGACCACCAGATGGGTTGGCATTTATACCGTTATGAAGATTATGAGTATGTGAGGCAACTTCAACGAGTCCACTTTGTTCCATTTCTTTGACTTGCGACCAAGTGGCAAAAACAGAACGATCCAGCATTTTATCGGCATAAGCGATTTTTTGATCTGCCGGCGTATCTAACCAGCCTGTCACTGGCGCAAAAACAGCAGGGTAGTTATAGGCCTTTAATAGAGGGAAGACCACGTTATACATGGTTTCATAGCCATCATCGAAGCTTAGCAATACCGCATTATCAGGTAATGTGCCTTTACCATTTTCAGCATCGATAACTTGCTGCCAACTGATCACGTTGTATCCGTTTTCTTTTAGCCAATTAAAATGTTTAATTAAGGTTTGGGCAGAAATCGTTTGAGGAAAATACTGTTTTTGATTTTCAGCCGCACTTTCATCTACAACAGAGTGATAAGCTAATACGCCATAACGATCTTGCGCAAAGGCAAAAGCCGAAAAAAGGGAAAGCGTGCAAATAATGATTTTTGCAAAATGTTTTAGAGATCTCATAAAGTTATACCGCTTAAGTATTTAATAATAAATAGAGAAGTTTAAATTTCCGAAATTGTTGAATTCAGCACTGCCGTCGTAAATATTCTTTTTACGACCAATTTCATAAGACACGCCAAATTTTTTACCAACACGCCATTGGTGTCCGTAACTAATCGACCACATTTTTTCTCGACTGAGTTCTGCCTGTTTATAAGCACCCACACTGGCTTTCAGGTGATGATTTAAGACTAAGCCATAATTAAGTGGTTGGTAGTAACTTAAATCCGCACCGAATTCCAAGCTTGTCGCTTTTGATGGGTTGTAATATTCAGCAGAATCAATGGTTTTATTTTTGCTGTAATCGACTCTGAAATTGTTGGTTAGCGCCCAACGGTCATGTTTGAATGTATTGAGATTCAACCAGAAATTGGCTTCTTTTCTTAAGTTGCCGTCATCAAATTTCATGACGCTACCACCTAGCCCAGCTTGGAAAATATCGGAATAGGAATACGTGGTAGAGAAACCAATATCTTTGGTATACACCCCTTTATTGATGGCTTTAACTGGGGTGCCACTACCATTAATATTGGCGCCTAAATTAAATGACCAATGTTGGTTGAGGGTATAATTTGCCTCTGTAGAGAAATAGGCTTTATCATTAAGCTTAACGCCTTTCCCGCTTTCCATTTTCACTTGGAGTGGATAGAAATTGAGCTCTGTTCCTACGCCAATTCGGCGAGAAATGAGACTTTCTTTGTCATAAGGGGAACGAGTTTCTAAGTAATGAACGTAGAGATCGTGACCATTTGCTGTTTTCGGTGTGTAAATCGCATAATCTTGGCTACTTTCATTGCTATAACTGATTGGTGAAGTGCGATGCTGTAAGCCGATACTTCCTACAATTTTGCCAGAACGTGCTTGTTCGTAATGGTTTATGAGGGATTGTGCGGACTGACGTTGTTCTTCATTCATTGCATCAAGTGTTTTTGAAACTGTTGGTAAATCATTTTGACTTAAGGCAGTTTCAGCCAGGTTATTGCGTGCTTCTTGCTGATCATTTTTACTCAAAAAATAACCGGCTTTTTCAGCCCATAATTTGGCATCATCATAGTTGCCACGATTTCGCTCAAGTTCTGCTTTTTGCAACATCACCCATGGATCACCAGGTGTTTTATTAAATAGACGATCATCAATCAGTTGCTGAGCCAATTTGCTGTTACCACGCCATAAGGCTAAACGTGCCAAACCAAAATAGCGAGAATCGTAGCCTGGATTTAGAATTTTTGATGTTCGGGTATAGTCATTGATATAAATATTTGAATTCATACGCTCTAAATATTGTTGAGCCAATTCAAATTTGCCCGCATCGCTTGCAGTGAGAGAGAGTTTATGAAGTAAACCATCACTCACAGCGAGTTTATGGTTTAAGGCTTGTTGTTCAATTGCTTGATAAATCGCTAATGCTTTGTGTGGTGAGCCTTTTGCTGCCCAATAATCACCAAAGGCTTCTTCTAAATACGCTGGCACATTAGGTTGAGCCTGTAATGTATTGAAGTCGTCTTTTATTTCATCAAATTTATTCAAGCGAACACCCATCACAAAACGATCTTGCAATGCTTGTTGATACAAAGGATGTTCAGGGTTAATTTTGGCCAAAAGTGCGGTCAATTCTTCAAATGATTTTTCTTGTTGTGTAGGCGTTGTCGCATTTTTTGAAGAGGTAATTGTCTTACCATGCTCAAACCACATCATGTCTTTTTGATTGAATTGATCAGGATAGGCTTTTTGTAATTTCTCTTGTAATGGTTGAAGGTTGTATTTCGATGCTAAACGATACAACTCTCTCATTAAGGTGATATTTTTTGGATTTTGTTCTAACTGACGTTGCCAACGGCCAAGTTTAGCCATGTCGGGTTCGGTAAAATCAAGTAAATAACTTTCTGCATCAAGATAGGCGTTATCTTGTCCAAAACGTTTTTTATAAACACTCAGTGCATTTTTTGCCGCATTGTAGTTTTTGGTTTCTGTGAAAGCTAATGCGCCACCAAGCCAGCCATTTGGATTATCAGGGTATTGCTTTTGCAATTGGGAATAGAATGCAATGGCACGATCGTATTGTTTTTCATTTCGAGCGGCTTTGCCTAAATTTTCGAGTTCATTTTGGGAAAATTGCGCTGGTGCGCAGCTTTCGCAAAGTGAAAGTGCTTTAGCGGATTGATTCGTCCTCAGATAGAGTGTAATTAAATCATCGCGCACTTTCACATCGTGCGTCCTCTTAAATAAGGCCTCAAGTTTTGGAATAGCTTGATTTAATTGGGTATCTCCTTGACGAGAGAAAATGATGATATTTTCTCGTTCGGTATCAATAGAGGAATTTTGGGCATAGGCAACCTGTACTACTGAGGTACTGACACCTACTAATAGCACAGCCTTAAAGACATGGGATAGAGATTTCATTTTTTAGTTCCACTATATTTAATAATAATTATCTAGTGCTTCGTTATTTCAGACAGTGTAAAGAAGTGTAAGTTTTGCAAAGAGGTCCGACCTCTTTGCAGGCGATGGAAAATATTAATTGTGTATAAATGGAGGGGGGATAAAAAATAGGCGTTCTAGTAAAATAAATCGCCTATTTGATATTTAGAGAAGTGATTGAACGTTATTTCAAAATAAACATCGGTGTGTTGCTGATAGGATCACGATGAATGATGACATCCAAATCAAACACATCCTTCAGCAACTCTTCGGTCATCACTTCATCAGGTGTGCCTTGTGCCATTACGGCACCTTTTTTCATGACGATTAAGTAATCGCAATAGCGGCAGGCTTGGTTGAGATCATGCAATACCGTAATCACGGTTTTACCGTTTTGTTGCATTTGTCGCATCATGCCCATGAGTTCTGCTTGGCGGTTTAAATCAAGATAAGTGGTAGGCTCATCGAGTAGCACTAATTCGGCATCTTGCGCAAGAGTCATGGCTAAAAATACCCGTTGTTGTTGACCACCAGATAAATCGGAAACCAGCTGTTCAGCGAGTTCTGCAGTTTGGGTTTGCGCCATCGCCCAAGTCACCAATTCTTCATCTTTTTGACTGAGTTTACCCCAGAGGTTTAAGTAAGGCGAACGCCCGTAAGTGATCAATTCGCGCACTTTAATGCCTTCTGGTACCAAGTGTTGCTGCGGGAGAAAAGCCAATTCTTGGGCATATTCTTTAGGGCTTTTTTGCCAAATGTTCTTGCCTTTATGGGTGATTGAGCCTTGCTTTGGCTTAAGCAATCGAGCCACCGCTTTTAATGTGGTGGACTTACAGCAACCATTTGGGCCGATTAACGCAATCACTTTATTTTTCGGGAATTTTAGTGACAGATTTTTAACTACGAGTTTATCTTGATAACCTAAAGATAAATTATTGATTTCAATGCTCATTATTTAGTTCTCATCAATAAGTAGAAGAAATATGGCGCACCGATAATCGCGGTCAGAATACCCGCTGGTAGTTCAGTTGGTGGGGCAATCACCCGCGCCAAAATATCCGAAAGTTGTAATAAGAGGGCGCCAATAATTAAGGCTGCCGGTAATAGGGTGCGATGTCTGCCGCCGACTAAACGACGGGCGAGATGCGGAGCAACTAAGCCTAAAAAGGCAATCGGACCACAAATTGCCACGGCTGTAGTAGAAAGGGCTACTGCTAGCACTAAAACGCTGATTTGCACTTTATTTACGGTCACGCCCAAGGTGGAGGCTTTGTTTTCACCTAAACCAAGGGTGTCGAGATCGCGACAGAAAATAAATGGTAAAGGCAGCAATACCACTAGCCATGGTAATACCACATTCAAATAAGACCAGCTGCGCCCCCACAGGCTTCCTGTGAGCCATAACATTGCCGTGTTGATCTCGACCGGATTAGTAAGCATTAGATAATGGCTAATCGCTGCCCATAATGCGGAAAATGCGACCCCAATGATTGCCATTTTGATAGGGCGGAAGTTAAAACCGCACACGATCCATAAAATGACAAAAGAGAACACACCGCCTAAAAAGGCAAAAATTGGCATCCAGTAAAATGCTAAGTTTGGTAGGAACATCAATACCGAAACAGCAACCAACCCCGCCGCATTGTTAATCCCTAAAATATCGGGAGAAGCAAGCGGATTACGCACTACGCTTTGCACTAACACACCAGAAATCGCTAAGGCTCCACCCAATAAAATCGCTAATACCGCACGGGGGAGGCGATATTCCATCAAGGTAAAATAGTTTTTATCGTCAGGCTGAAAGGCTGCCCAAATTTCTTCCAAGGAAAGCGTATAAGTGCCAAGGTGAATACTCAATCCAAAGAGTAGTACCATCAGACTGAGCGTGACGACATAAAAGCCGATAGCGCGAAAAGATACATGAGAGGTTCGCATTAGTGTCTTCCTCTGGCAAATAATACAAAGACTGGTGCTCCGATTAAGGCAAGCACCGCACCGGCAGGCACTTCGCTAGGGAAGTTCACCGCACGGGCAATGGTATCTGCAGCGAGCATTAAAATTGCGCCGAGTAACATCGCCATAGGGAGCGATTTTCGCAAGTCATAACCAATCCAATAGCGGGCAAGGTGGGGCACGAGTAAGCCAATAAAGGCCACGGGGCCAGCAACACTCACGCTTGAACCTACAATCAATAACGCCATGATGTTAGCGTACCAACGTAAACGGAAGAGATTGATGCCTAACGAACGCGCAGATTCATCGCTTAAATTGAGTAAATTTAAACGACTAGCAAAGAATAGACAGAAAAGTGCGGTCAAAATAAAGAACGGAAATAACGTCAATAATTCATTCCAACGAGCATGTGCAATGCCGCCAGCTAGCCAACTCATAATACCGAAGGCATGATCTTCCGCGATAATCAGCACCAATTTAGTGAGTGCTGCACAAAGTAGTGATACGGCAATCCCTGCTAAAATCACTCGGCTACGATCTCCACTGTTGTCTTTCCAGCCATTGCTGATCAGCATCACCACAAACCAACTTAAACCGCCACCGATACTAGCCACTAAAGCAATACTATAACCAGAAAGAATCAAGGGGCTAAACGCACTGGCGGTTACCATGGCAAGACTAGCGCCTGAGTTCACGCTGAGTAGCGTAGGCGAAGCAAGTGGATTGCGCGTAATGGTTTGTAGCAACGCTCCTGCCACCGCAAGATTGGCGCCTAAAATCATGCCAACTAATGCGCGCGGTAGGCGTAAATCGGTTACCGTAATTTTGGCAATTTCATCGCCATCGGGGAGGAACGCTTGTAACGCTGCAAGCGGTCGAATTTCGATGGGATAATACAAAAACAGGCTTCCCCATAATAGGAAAGCCAGAATGATAAGGGGAAGTCCCCAACGGAAAGCAGACTTCATCATTATTTTTGCTTCACGAAATCTTCAATTTGTTTTGCCATAATTTTGCTTGCTTCTAAACCGCGACCACGCGCCCACATGTCGGAGTCAACACTGTAAACATGGTTCGCTTTTACCGCAGGAATGGCTTTCCAAAGTGGCTCAGCTTCCCATTTGCGCGCAATACTTTCATCACGATAATGGGCAATGAACAAGTATTCCGGTTTTTCCATTACTAATTGTTCAAGGTTGATTTCCACTAAAGCCTGATCGCTATTGAGTTTAGTTGGCGCAAAACCTAATGTCGTTAAGAAACTACCCACATAGCCATTGTCATTTTGGATATTAAATTTATCTTCTCGGGAAGTACCAAATGAGGCTTTTTTGCCTTGTACACCTAGATTTTTTGCAATGTTGGCAATGTAATCATTATGCTCATTGATCTTCGCTTTCATTTCGCTACTTTTACCGACTAAATCACCAATTTTTTGCGCGGTTTCAAGATTTTCTTGGTAGCTTTCATGACGAGAATCGAACATCACTGTTGGCGCAATTTTTTTCAATTCTTCAAACACCGCTGTGTGACGGGAAGGATCGGCAATAATTAAATCGGGTTTGAGAGAAGCAATCACTTCAAGACTCGGTTGAGAACGCGTGCCAACGGATTGCCATGCAGCAATTTTTTCGCGCACTTGCGGCAAAATACGATCGATTTTGTTATCGTCAGCCACACCCACTGGGCTTACACCGACTTGGGCTAAAGCATCCACAAAAGAATATTCCAATACCACAACACGGCTTGGGGTTTTATCAAGGGTAAATTCACCTTTCGCATCTTTAACCGTCACGGCGCTAGCGAATGCGGATACCATTAATAATGCGGAAGCTAAAGTAGTTTTGAATAATTTTTTCATGTTGTGTCCTCAATAATAAAAAGCATTTGGATTATACACTCAAACAATGTTATTGAGAATAGTTATATTCTAGCTATTTGGTCGGATTTCTCTATTTTGCCCGCATTCTAGCAAGCAAGCTGACAGCGATAATGATGACTAATGAACCAATCCAGAAATTTAGGCTTGGTACGTTATCCCAGAAGAGCCAGTCACAGATGCTGGAGAAAATTACGCCAGTAAAAGCAAAAGGCGTAATGACATTGGCAGGGGCGTATTTAAAGGCACGAGTGAGTAATAATTGGAAAATAAGACCGAATCCACCCACTAAAAGCAGTAATGCAAATTCATGTAATGTTGGCATTTTCCACTGTGCAATGAAAAAGAGCGGCAACAAAATCGAGCCTAATAAGTGAAAGTAAAACACGATATTTTTAGGTGAATTGTGTTTATTGAGCTCTTGTAAGCTGATAAATGCCATGGCCGCCAATACTGCAGCACCTAACGCATAGCCTACATGGATAGGGTTGATATTCATTGAACCGTTGGTCAGCATAATGATGGATACACCGATAAACCCCATAAAACTGCAAGCTAATACTTTTAATGGCGTTCTGACTTTAAAGAAAAACAGCAATAGAGGCACAAAAAGTGCGGACGTATTCATCAATAAAATTGCAATGGAAATTGGTAAATATTTAATGGCGTAGAAGGTTAGCAACATACTGGCAATGCCGGCGAGGTTGCGCAAAACGAGAAATTTCCATTGCGACATATCGACTTTGAAATCTCCATCTTTAATTAAAAAGGGGAGGAGAAACACAAAACCAATAAAGAAGCGGGAAAATAAAATTTCACTGGACGGTAATTCATCAGAGGCGTATTTTACAAATACACCCATTAAGGCAATGCTGATGTAAGCTAACACCATACAAACAACAGCTTTTTGATAATGATTGCGGAGATGTATGTTTGGCATAAAGGTTCCTTGCACAAAGTGCGGTAAAAAATTGCCTTATTTTGTAAGAAAATGGGCTTGTCTTCGTCTAATGAAATGCAAGCTGAAGATTTTTCTATAATAAGGAAAGAAAATGAAATATACAAAAACATTTCTCATATTGACCGCACTTTTTGGCGGTTTGCAAAGTAGTTTAACGTATGCTGATCACACAGAATCATCAAAGGAGCAAAAAATGACAATGGAAAGTAAACAAGAACAACAAATTATTTATCTTGCCGGTGGTTGTTTTTGGGGACTAGAAGCTTATATGGAAAGAATTCAAGGCGTGACTGATGCCGTTTCTGGTTATGCCAATGGAAAAGGTGATACCACTAACTACCAATTATTGCATGCGACAGATCATGCGGAAACGGTGAAAGTCACTTACGATCCAAATAAAATTTCGTTAGATAAATTACTGCAATATTATTTCCGCGTGATCGATCCAACCAGTATTAACAAGCAAGGTAATGATCGTGGCAGACAATATCGCACCGGCATTTATTATCAAAATGAGCAAGATAAAGCGGTTATTGAGGCAGCATTAAAAACCTTACAAAGTAAATATCAAGAACCGATCCAAATTGAAGTGGAACCGCTGAAAAATTATGTGGAGGCGGAAGAATATCATCAGGATTATCTCAAGAAAAACCCGAATGGCTATTGCCATATCGACATCAAAAAAGCCGATGAGCCATTAATTGATGATAAAAAATACCCAAAACCAAGTGATGCAGAATTAAAGCAAAAACTGACCGCACTTCAATATGATGTGACGCAAGGCAAACATACCGAACGCTCTTTTAGTAACGAGTATTGGGATAATTTCGCGCCGGGTATTTATGTGGATATCACCACGGGAGAACCGTTGTTTTCTTCCAAAGATAAGTTTGAATCCGGTTGTGGTTGGCCAAGTTTTACTAAACCGATTGCCGCTGAAGTGGCGGAGTATCAAAAAGATAATAGCTTTAATATGACTCGTATTGAGGTGTTAAGCCGCAGTGGCCATGCCCATTTAGGTCATGTATTTGATGATGGCCCTCGTGATAAAGGCGGTTTACGTTATTGCATCAATAGCGCATCGATTAAGTTTATTCCATTAGATGAAATGGAAAAACAAGGCTATGGTGATTTGATTCCCTTTGTGAAATAAGAGGAAAAAATGAGAAAAATATTGACCGCACTTTTATTATTTTTGAGTCCATTGAGTTTTGCACAAGAGAAGGTGTCTTTGGCGGATATATCCTTGAAAACGTTGGATAATCAAACCGTCACCTTATCACAATATCAAGGTAAACCGCTTTATATCAAAATGTGGGCATCCTGGTGTCCAATTTGCTTGGCGGGTTTAGCGGAAATTGACGATCTTAGTGCAGAAAAAAATCTTGATTTTAATGTGATTACGATTGCCTCACCTGGACAAAAGAACGAACAAAATAGCCCCAAATTTATCAATTGGTATAAAGGTCTGGATTACAAAAATATCACGGTATTATTGGATGAAAATGGGGAAATTATTAAACGTGCTAATGTGTTAGGCTATCCATTTAATTTGCTGTTGGATAAGGATTTAAATCTTATCAAAGCACAGCCAGGCCATTTGAATTCAGATCAAATTAAACAATTTGTGAAGGAATAAAAAGAGCGGTCATTTTTGACTGCTCTTTTTATATAGGCTTGATTATGCAAATGCTTGTAATTCAGGATTGATTGGGGTTTCAGCGATGTTGTTCACATAGTTACATAATGTGGCGAGGCTGACACCTAAAATCACATCAATGGCATTTTCTTGAGTATAACCTGCATCAAAGAACGCTTTAAGCTGCGCTTCCGTTAATTTTGCTTTTTGCAAAATAACGGCAAGGGTGAAACGCGCTAAAGTATCCAGTTTTTTATCACTTTCAATACGAGCTGTCGCACGAATTTGGTTTACAAGTTCTTCTTCAAGTTTTAACACTTTTAAAGCGATTTTCGTGTGGCCAGCTACACAGAAACCACAGCCATTGACTACTGCAGCGGTAATTTGTACCACTTCGCGTTCTGTTGCCGTTAAGCTGTTACGACCATTAATACCACCCACTGTGCGATAAGTTTCAAGTGCAGTAGGGGCATTCGCGAGAACACCAATTAAATTTGGAATAAAACCATTGGCATTTTGTACGGCTTTTAAGGCTTCTTGTGCCGCTTCCGGTGCAGATTCAATGGTGTGAATTTTAAATTGAGACATAAACTACTCCTAAGGGATAAATCATAAATTTCCGCCTGATAATACCTTTCTAACTTAAATAAGAAAAAGAAGAAAAGCTTATTTCATATAGCTAAAAGTTATGATTATTTTGGCGTCGCTATGCTAAATGCGTTTTAACGACAGACAACAATCTCTCCAACTCTTTTTTGCCTTTTTCGGAAAGGACTTTGTTGTCGCGCAGCATTTGGGAGGCACGAGCCTCAATAAAGCGGAGGTAATCGCTGTTTTGGGTTTCTTGGAATTGCTTTTCGGCTAACTGCATTTCAGTGAAATCTTTATTGGTTTGAGCAAGCAGCACTTTTTGTCCGATTAATACAATTAATGCGGCAATTAAAGCGATGACGGCGCCATAGCCATTAGTGGGATAATAAAGAATGCCCGCCAGAACAAAAAGTGCGGTCACTAAATTGGATGAATTTTTAATATAGCCTTCAGCCGGTGGTGGCTTGATGAGATCTTTCCAGTTCATAGGATTTATATGTCATGCTAAAAAATTTGCCTTCCCTCAAGAGAAAGAGGGAAGGCAATACCATAATATATTACGCTAACACACCAAAATGATAGCCTAAAATACCCACGCCGAATAAGGCGAAGATGATGTACATGGCGTTGATTTTTTTACGTAATAAGTACATACATAAGAAGGTTAAACCTAACGCCGCAAGGCCAGGGAGAAGATCGTTTAACACGCTTTGTACGGTGGTCACCACTTCTTCGCCCATTTGGTTTTTATAGCGGGAAAGTTCTAATGGAATATTAATACTTGTCCATTTCGATACCAGTGAGCCCATAACAAAGAGACCGAGGATAGACGCCCCCTGCGTTAATTTTTGTAAGCGGCCGCCGCCCATATCGTTAACGATTGTGGTACCTTTTTCATAGCCGTATTTGAAACCATACCAACGAGTTATTGCACGGCAAAGGTTGATACCGATGAAGAAAAGCAATGGCCCTAAAAGGCTACCAGTAATGGCTAAACCTGCACCAAGTGCGGCCAATACAGGACGTAATGTTCCCCAGAAAATTGGGTCACCCACACCGGCTAATGGGCCCATTAAACCGACTTTCACCCCGCTGATTGCTGAGTCATCAATATCGTTACCGTTCGCACGTTCTTGTTCCATCGCAGCGGTTACACCGATGATAGATGATGCGACCCAAGGTTGGGTGTTAAAGAATTCTAAATGGCGTTTTAATGCCGCTGCTTGATCTTCTTTTTTGCTGTAAAGACGTTTAATGGCTGGGATCATGGATACACAGAAACCCATTGCTTGCATACGTTCAAAGTTGAAGGATCCAAGCAAGAAAGTTGAACGCCAGTAAGTGCTACGAATATCGCCTTTTGTTAATGATTTTTTAGTTTGTTCAGTCATAATTTCTTCCTTATAGTCCTTCAAGTTCATCATCAGCTAATTCACGTTTTGCAACTGCTTGTGGTGCAGTAGATTGATGGAAACGTGGGTTCAATTGAATGTAAATCATCGCTAAGCATGTGCCTAAAATACCGAGACCGACAAGGTTGTAATTGGTGAAAGAGGCGATCACGAAGCCTAGGAAGAAGAATGGCATTAATGCGCCTGCACGCATCATATTGATGACCATCGCATAACCGACGACCACGATAAAACCACCAGCGATTTGTAAACCGCGAGTAACCACTTCTGGAATCGCGTTCAATGCTTCGGTTACCGTATCCGTACCTGCTACTAACGCAACGAAGAAGGTTGGAATTGCCACGCGTAACGCTTGTAATGCAAGGCCGCTAAAGTGACAGAATTCAATACCTCGGAAGTTCGCTTTTGCGGCAAAATCATCGGCTTTGTGTTGAAGGAAGATAGTTAAAGTACGAACGAAGATGGTTAATACTTGACCTGCCGCCGCTACCGGAATCGCAATCGCTAATGCGCTCCCTTTATCTTGTCCGCCTTTGATGACAAGGATAGTCGCAATCACACTGGCTAATGCCGCATCTGGTGCCATTGCTGCACCCACGTTCATCCAGCCTAATGCCACTAATTCAAGGGTACCACCGACAATAATACCGGTTTCTAAATCACCTAATACTAAGCCTATTAGGGTACAAGCAACTAAAGGACGATGGGTTTGACGTTCGTCCAATACACTCCCCATTCCGCAAATGGCGGCAACGAGCGTGACTAAAATAATTTCCATTGTTGTCATAATGAATTGTCCTCGTAATTAAAATTGAATCGCATCAAGCTCTTTGTGTGTGAGCATTGATTTCGGGCTGCTCGCCACTTGTTGTAAGCTTAATTCCACGCCTTTATCTAAAAGCTGTTTAAATGCCGCTACATCTGTTGGGTTGACGGCAACGGCTTGAGAAATAAGTTTATCGCCTTCGCGATAGGTCATACCGCCCACATTGACCTTATCAATTTTCACGCCACCCTCGATTAAACGCAGGATGTCCGTTGGGTTGGTCACTAACCAAAGAATATTTTTACCTGCATATTTTGGGTTGTGATACACCTTAATGGCTTTTTCCACAGGAATCACATAAGCTTTCAAATGTTCAGGCGCGATTTGGAGTAATAAATCACGACGAAGCGCATCATTCGCCACATCATCATTTATCGCAAAAATCGCTTCACATTTCACTGCTTTCGCCCAAGAGGTTGCCACTTGACCGTGGATTAAACGACTATCAATACGCAACAAGGAAATGTTCATATTGCCAGAAAGTGCGGTTGGATTTGGAGAGGTTTTTGGTGCTTCAGCTGGTTTAGAGGCTGGCGTTGGAGCAGGCTTGCTTTCTTTAGGTTGACGGAAGGATTTCACGGCAGCGACCCCGACTTCTTTCGCGGTTTCTACCAATTCATCTAAGCTAGCGCCATCTTTAGCATCAAGTACTTCTAGCAACATCGGTAGATTAATGCCGGTGACGATATCGGTATTATCCCTTTCACTGGCAACTCGGCTTGCCGCGTTATAAGGGCTACCACCAAATAAATCGACCAAAAAGAGCACCGGTTCATTTTCAGGCAGCGTGGCAATAATCGCATTGTATTTCTCGATTAAATGCTCACCACCTTCACCCGGTAAGAAAGTCACGACATGGCAGTTTTCATCTTCGCCATACACCATAGCGGCGGAATTGACGATTTCTTCAGAAAACTTACCGTGCGTTGCAACGATAATGTGGGTCATGGATATTCCTCCCATTGAGTTGATAAAATCAGTCTATTTTGCTTTCAATACGCATTACGCAAACGATTGCTCCGAATGGAGTTTAGTGTATGGATTTGAAGATTACCGTCAAATAAAGAATAGTCAAATAGTGATCGAGATCAAATAAACAGGTAAGATGACTTACAACTTTTGAGGTATTTATGAATGAAATGCAAAGTGCGGTTGATTTTTGGACGATTTTTATCGAATGGAAAGCATTTCGCGACAAGACAAATAGGAAAAGGTTAAAATAAGCCAAATTTTCTGTTGGGAGTTTCAATGTTTTTTGTTTATCTCATTATCGCCTTAGCGGCAGGTGTCGCACTCGCGACGCAATCAGCCATTAATACGCAGTTGGCGAAAGCCATGAGTGGCGAAGCAGTGATCGCGACCTTTATTTCTT
Organism: Haemophilus sp. HMSC068C11; assembly: GCF_001815355.1. Taxonomy (GTDB): domain Bacteria; phylum Pseudomonadota; class Gammaproteobacteria; order Enterobacterales; family Pasteurellaceae; genus Haemophilus_D. The sequence goes on along the minus strand of NZ_KV820375.1, from coordinate 362,827 downwards.
TTGCAGTGGGAACGATCGTTCTCTTTTTTATTGCTTGGGTAAAAACCGATTTATGGGGCAATTTATCAACCGTCCCTTCACAACCTTGGTGGAAATTAATTGGTGGGATACTTGGTGCAGTTGTCGTGTTCACAACGGTTTTACTTGCACCTAAGCTAGGCATTACCGCGATGTTATTTTTTATCATCGTCGGACAATTAATTACCGCAACCACTATTGATTATTTCGGTCTTATCGGTATGCCGATTCGAGAAGTCAATATCACGAAATTTATTGGCTTAATTATTGTCGCCTTTGGATTAGTATTTTATTTCTTTGGGGATAAGTTAGTTGAGCTATTTGGGACGAGATAAGATAGAATACGTCTCTGTTCATTTATTTATCGCGTAATTGGGGAAACTATGCGAAAGCGTTGCCTGTGGGCTTTGATTATTTTGTTGCTCTTGATCGTAGTAAGCGTTGGCTTAGTGCGCGTTTTTGCGACCCCGAAACGAGTGGAACAACTTGCAAATCATTTTTTAGCACCACATTATCACATTGAATTAGCTGATGACTGGCAATGGAAAGCGACAGGTTTAACGCTACCTGAGCTAAAAGTGAAAACAGATCAATGTACCCTCATAAACCTCAATGATGCGCAACTCACTTGGTGGAATACGCATAGTCTTGATATTGAAAAGGCTAGCTTGAATTATGATTGTTTAACTCATTTGCCAAGCGATAACGCTGAAAAAACACCGCCAAATTTAACCGCACTTTGGGCGGCATTGCCTATTTCTGATGTCAAAGTTAAACACTTTCAATTAACAAATACCGACGCACTAAAACAAGCCGCGCTGCAGCCTTTTTTATCGGCTGATTGGGCGTTAGATGCAAACTATAACGGCAACCAATTAGCACTAGAAGCACAAGCGAATAATGATGGGCTTGAGCTGCATCATCAATCCACTGTTACGCCACGAGATGGGATCTTCCAATGGACAGGCAATACCGATATCAAACAATCAGGCGATAAAACCTATGATCTTCAGTTCACTGCAAATTTTGAGCCCGATCTTTCTCAACTTCCTCAACAAGGAAATGTTTTATTCAATTGGAATAACCCAGAACTAGCCGTCACAAAAGGCGAGGCAAAAGTGTCGTGGCAAGGTGCGGATGGTCAGTTAAATGTTCAAGATTTAACGGCAAATTCTCCGTTGTTGGATGTGCCTTTCGTCTTCACCAAAGACGGTTTGGATATTTCATGGGGGAAATTTTACTGGACTTTCGACAGCTATCAACCGATTAAAGGCTTCCTTGGGTTATCTATCCACCGTGCAGCAGAGGGCTTGTTGCCGTTAAGCATTGATATGAACGTGATCTTGCAAACCTTTGGCGAAATGGGCAAAGGGGAGATCGTGATTTCAGGCAAAAATGGCGAAATCGGTGGTGGCGATGATAATAATGAATTGGATTTTGAGCTGAAAACACGTGGGGATTTACGTTATAACTCGACTGTGGCACTCACCAATTTAACTTATCATCTAGGTGGGATTTTTACGCATCCCGTGGTGTATTTTTATCCGGGGTCGGTCTTTAAAATGGATAACGAACAAGAGGGCACCAAGTTACATGTTCGTTTACCGTTAGATGACATTATTATCGGTCGTTATGGCTTAGAAGGGCGTTTGCAGGCAACGTTGAATGGCACAACCCCGCAGTTTGAAAATCTCAATTTAAAATTAGACGGAAACGCCCACGAGTTTATTGCCGGTATTAAAACCGTGTTTGACTTCCGAGATGAAGAACATAAGTTACAGTCGGTGGAAAAACAAGCGACAAACCGTTGGGATTGGATTATCAATGGAAGCGCAAACTGGAAATCCTTAAATACGCCAGTCAAAATGGAAGGTAAAGGATTTTGGGAAGCCGATCATATTGAATTAAATCAACTTTCTGCTCATTCTAAAGAAGTCAAAATGAAAGAGGTAAAAATGGCACCACTTTCATTGGAACTTAAAGATCGACTCCGCTGGGATTATGAAGAAGAACATATTCGAGGCTTGTTACAAGCGAAAACAGATTGGATTGAACTGGCTTATGGCGGTCGTTTTGTTTCGCCTGTTTTTGGCTTAGGCATTGATGGTAAGAGTATCAGTAACTTCAATTTTGCAGGTGATTTAAAGGCTGGTTCGCTTGGGCCTTTAGATGTTTTGGGTGTATATCAGAATAGTGCACTTTCAGGCGAAATTAGTTGGAAAGAACAATCCGCAAAAGTATTCCAATCACTCTTCCCACAAAAATGGAACTGGTTAATCCATGAAGGGAGCATCAAAGGACAGAGCAAATTCGTGATTAATACCAATGGCGTGAAAATGGGTGGGGAGCTGAACCTAAAAAACGGTAAAATCACTATGCCAGATGGTGAAGTGTATGGCTTGAATATTCGCTTCCCAATGAATTATGAAAACGAGGCATTACAAGTGGCTTCGGGCAAACCCATTCATATTTCGACTAAAAATATTCGCTATGGGGTGCTTTCTGTCGCAAATGGGGAATTAGATTTATTCGGTCGTTATCCGAATACCATGAAAAATCCACTTATCTTAAAAAATGTGAAAGTTTCCTTATTTGATGGTGAATTGACGGTACCTCAGCTCACTTTCCCACAAAGTAAAATGGCGACACTTTCTTTTACCAATATTGATTTAGCCCAAGTGTTAGCTTTGGCACAATATAATCAAGTAACCTTAACCGGCCGTGCTAATGCAACCCTGCCATTTTGGCTCGGACATAAGGAATGTTTAATTTGTAATGGCACGTTGGAACAAGTGGGGAATGTGTCCATCAAATTAACGGATGAAATGGTGAAAGGGCTGAAAAAAGGCGGTTGGACAGAGAATATTTTGGTGGATTTATTAAAAGAAATGGAACTGCAAAATTCCCATGCAGCTGTGACGCTCGATCCTAAAGGGCAAATGACGTTGCGTGCGAGCATTAGTGGATTTAATCCAACCAAGCGAACTCATAATCCGATAACGTTAAATTATACGCACCAAGAAAATATGTTTGAATTGTGGAATATGATTGACTATGGCTCGCAATTTGAACAAAATCTGCAATATAAACTTTATAAGCAATTAGACAAGACAAATGATAAAACACCTTAAATTTCAACCGCACTTTTTTATTTTTGCGGCAATGTTTACACTCACAGCTTGCACACCGACCATTCAATTGGACACACCAAAGGAAGGTATCACTATTAATATGAACGTGGTGGTAGACCACAATATTAAAGTGGAAATGGATGAAAAATCTCAGAAAGCTGTGGGTGAAGTAGAGTCTGTGAAGAAATAATTGAATCAATTAAAAAGGCCATCTGAATGTTAAATTTCGGATGGCTTTTTTCTTTTAAAGTGCGGTTAGATTTTACGAAAATTTTACTTAAAATTTACTTCATTTACAGTTTATTATCTTTATATTTAGGCGTATGATGACTATTAGTTTTACATAACCCCTAAATTTATTTAGGTAAATATATTATTTCTATTTAATAGGAGATTGAATAATGAAAAAATTATTCACAGCGGTACTTTCTGCGGCAGCCATTGCTGTACCTTTTTTTGCTTCTGCGAATACTGCGCCACAAACAGAACAAAGTGCAGTACAACCGGAAAAAGCAAAAGGCGTTTGGATTGATGTACGTTCAGCCGAGGAATTTAACGCAGGTCATTTACAAGATGCGGTGAATATTCCGCACGATCAAATCCTTGCACGTATTCAAGCGGTGAGCCCAGATAAAAATGCGCCCGTTAATCTCTATTGCCGTAGCGGTCGCCGTGCAGAAGCTGCATTGAATGAGTTGAAAAATGCAGGCTATACCAATGTGACCAATCACGGCGGTTATGAAGATTTGGTTAAAAAAGGTTTGAAATAAATATCACATCATTTAAAGAAAAATCCCCTAGATTTAGTATTTAGGGGATTTTTTACTCCAAAGTGCGGTCAAATTTTGAAGTGTTTTTGCAAATCATCTTTAAAATTCGACCGCTTGTATTGTCCTCATTACACTAATTCTTATCTATTCGCTTAATCAATAAAAAGACCGCCAGTACTAATGCAATCGCACCGCAAATCAAGCTTGGTATTGGGATGCCATTACGCTGAGGGAGATTTTCGTTCAACGATAAAATAGACGCTGCAATAATGAGTGCGGCAATAATCAACATAATGCCCACTCGTTCGACAGTCTTACGAAAACGTTCTAATCCGTGAATTTCATGTTCAAGACGAATTTCCTTATTGCTGATTTTTTGTAAGAAAATTTTGACTTCTTCCGGAAGCGAAAGCCAGTTGTTGTAGCTGTCAGCAATTTTTTCGAAACTTTCACTAATCACGCGTTTAGGTGAAAATCGTTTCTTGAGCATTTGTGTAACATAAGGTTTAAGTACGGCTGCAATATCTAATTCAGGATAGAGATAACGTCCGATCCCCTCAATCTGGGCAAAACCTTTTGCTAGCAAATAAACGCCCTCAGGCATAATAATGCTATTTTCACTCATAATTTTGGTAAAACGATTCATTAATTCACTGATATCTAACCCTGCCAAATTGCTTTCAGTGAGGAGCATGAAAATCTCAGAAAGATCATTTTCTAGCGCTTTTTCATTCGGCACATTATAACTGACGGCAAGTTGCTTAATGGTCTCGATGATTTTTCGCACATTCTTTTGAGAGGCATAGTACAAACAATTTCCAAGTAATTCGCGTTCTTTAGGGCTGAGTTTGCCCATTGCTCCCAAGTCAATAAAAGCAATTCGCCCGTCAGGCGTTAATAGAATGTTGCCAGGGTGGGGATCAGCATGAAAGAAGCCAAACTCAAATACTTGTTTCATATAGAGATCTAATCCAAGTAAAGCAACATCTTTAGCCAGTAAACCTTGTTGTTCAATCTGTGCTTTATTGGTTACTTTTGAGCCATACACAAAATCCATACAAAGAATGTTATTGTTTGATAAATTTGAATAGGTTTGTGGGACTAAAATACGTGAATCTTGCTTAAAATTATTAGCAAAACGCTCAATGCTACGACGCTCACTTTCAAGGGAGAGTTCTGTTGTAATGGATTCTTTGAAGGTATTTAATAACGCTTTAGGTTGAAGGTTAGAAATAATGTCGTTGCGTTGTTCTAGAAAATTCACGAGATCTTGTAAGATAAGTAAATCTGCCTTAATGACCTCATCAATGCCTTCTCGTTTGATTTTTACCGCAACATCTTGTCCGTTTTTCAACCGCCCTTTGAATACTTGACCGATAGAAGCTGATGCCATAGGCTCTGAAGCAAGCATTTCGAAATGTTCATGAATATCTATGCCTAATTCACGCTGAAATTTCTCTGCAATATCAATGGGCTGAACTTCTACTTTATCTTGCAATTTTTGTAGTTCAGTAATCATTTCAACTGGTAGCAAATCACGGCGATCACTTAACATCTGCCCTAATTTAACGTAAGTTGTGCCCAGCTCTTCCATCGCTCGACGGATACGTTCATATACAGACACGCTTCCACTTGATTCATTGGCTAACTTATTTGAAAGGGATTCCGGTAACCACTTCTCTAAATTACTGCGTTCAAAAAACTCATCTAAACCATAACGTAATAAGATTTCTGCAACCTGCTTGGCACGTTGAAATTTGTTAAAAATAGCCATTGTAACTTTCCTCTTTGTGCATGCTATTTGGCGAGTATTTAAAATAAGATTGATTTGCGACTAAATTGAGACAGGTCTTTTACATCTCTAACTGAAGATTTTCAAAAATTGCTGATGATTTCAGTTTATCCATTTTTCAATTGGACCTCTACAATTATTTCCAAGGCAAGCCACATTAGATTTTTTTAATTTAATACTAATAATCAAAATCTCAATGCGCTAAGTTTTGAAGGCTTTTGATTTAAAAGCGCGGTCAAATTTTGAGGTGTTTTTGCAAATCATCTTAAAAATTCGACCGCTTGTATTTTTACTTTAATTTAACTGCAATAACCCCTTGTTTAAAGTCGTGTTTTCAATGTCGGCAATATTGCATCCCAAGCGGTTAAAGCCTCTTTCTCACTGAGTGGCGAACCCTTGGTATTTTTCTCATTGGCACCGAAAGTCATCTTAAATCTCACACTGCCATCATCTTTTTCCCAAATAAATAGATATCGATTTCCCTGCCATTTCACCAATTTTTCATTACCGGACATGCCATTGATATTGCGCTTTCCTTTGCGGATGGTGCTGTATTTCGCCCATGAGAAGAGTTTATCTAAAGCACTATCTTTAGTGAAAAGATCGCGTTCTAATAGCGGTTTATCACCTTCCTCCAAAGATCCACCTGTCGTTAGCTCGGCATAAACGTCTTTATAATCTTTGATTTTTATACCCACTCTGCCCCAAAATGGCTCGGATCCCTTATCAGCAATAAACCCCTCTGTCAGGCAGACACCCTGTTGCTGCGGAATATCGCTCTCACTACGATCTCTAATCTTGTTGAAAAAATCATTCTGTAAATACCCAATAGCTTCATCAACTTTACTTTTTTCCAGCTGTTTAAGGTTTGGTGGCTCTTTACCGTTAACAGGCATAATACGTACAAAGGCTCTAACTGTATAGGCATCGTTCTTACTTAATTTGAACCTATAATCGACATAATAGAGCATCCCTTTTACCTCTGGTAACGTCGGATTACTCCATACGGCAGGAGCCTGTGTCACCGTAGCTATCGCTTTATTAGGAACGATTGTACGGTTTTCTATAAAAATATCACTTCCATTATGACCTAGCTTCTGGATCTTTGACGCCAACTCTACTGATTTATTCCAATAGTCTGGTCGTACGGTTACCTGCCAACCATTGTATTTAATCCAACTGGTGCCACCTTTACGATTAACCGGTAAGTTAATTTGGTAACGCCCACTGCAAAATGGCTGTTCAGTCCAATACGTTGCCGCATTTTGAGCATAATTGCTTGCTGTATTTTCTGCTGTTGAGTGGGTTTGGGGATGTTGACTGCAAGAAGACAGCATAACACTAGTTAAAACAGTGCTATAAAACATCAGTCTAGAAATTTTCATCTTCGGCATGTGATCTCTTCCTTACTGTAAATTTGAGAATGCTAAATAATATGGCAGTTTTGCTAACGTTTTTCTTTCCATATTGCTCTTAGTCGATAAGTTTACATGTTTTAAGTGTAAAGTGCAACTCTTCACTATTCAAAATTGTGTTGAGTTAATTAAGAGAGGATTCAATACCTTTTAGAGAGAATAAAAGGCCTTTTGACATTTCAAAAGACCTTTTTCACGCCAAAGTGCGGGCAGATTTTCGTTTACTAAATACAATAATCTTCTTTTAATAAGTGACGATAGGCATAAAGATAAGATGCGCCGACAAATGCTGCACCACCCGTGACATTGCCTAAAAAGACAGGAATCATATTGAAGAAGAATTGGCTCCAAGTCACATTAGCACCAGCAAAAATCCCAGCAGGAATAATAAACATATTAGCGACAAAGTGTTGTAATCCGATAAGCACAAAAATCATCACAGGGAACCATATGGCTAGGATTCGACCGGAGGTTTGTTTGGCGCCAAAATAGAACCAAATACCCATGCAGACCATCCAGTTACAGGCAATAGCTGAAACAAAGGCACGACCAAAATCCATTTGCACTTTTGCCTCGGCAATCGCGATGGTTTTAGCGGCAGCAGCACCTTCTGATAAACCGACATAATGCCCTAAGAAATAGGCCATAAACAGCGCACCGAGCAGGTTGCCCAAACTCACTACAATCCAGTTACGAAATAATTTTTTAAGGCTTACTCTTTTTGTTAAACGGCCTAATGCCATCATCATCATATTTCCCGTGGCTAATTCACCACCACCGATTAATATACAAATCAAACAAATAGGAAACACAGCCGCACCAAGTAATGTTGATAGCCCACTCCACTCTGGAGGAATACCGCTCACGACTTTTAAATAGGCCATATAACCAAAACTCACATAGCCGCCACCTAAAAAACTTAAAATAGCCAGAGTTTTTAGGTGTCCTTCCGACTTAGCATAACTTTTATCAATAACATCTTGTAAGATTTCGTGGGGATAAAGATCGCGATGCTGCATAGTTGTTCCTCTAGTGAAAATAAGACGGTAAAAATGTAGCAAACCACATAGCAAAACCGAAAGAACTGTTAACTATATATGCTGATTTTTAGTTATAACGAAATTGAATAATAATCCGAACCTAAAATTAGCTTTTTTGTGGAGAAGAAAAAAGAGCGGTCAAATTTTAGGGTGTTTTTGCAAAAAAGTTATAAAAATCTGACCGCTTGTATGTATAGAAAAAGCGTTGCTCTAGTGACATAGAACAACGCTTTTGTTTTTTATTTTTTAAATTATATGTAACTTAGAATGGAATGTTATCATCAAATGCGTCCATTGGTGGCTCAGCTTGTGGCGCTGGCGCAGATTGTGCTGGACGAGATTGATAGCTTGGTTGTGGTGCTGATTGTGCCGGTGCATAACCGCCCATCTCTTGATTGCGACCACCTAACATTTGTAAGTTATCACCTTGGATTTCAGTGGTGTAACGATCTTGGCCATTGTTATCTTGCCATTTGCGAGTTTTTAAACGACCTTCAACATAAACTTGTGAACCTTTGCGTAAGTATTGACCTGCAATTTCCGCTAAACGACGATATAACACGATACGGTGCCATTCGGTCACTTCACGGCGTTCACCCGTGTTTTTATCTGTCCAGCTTTCACTTGTTGCCACGCTGATATTTGCTACCGCTTCGCCATTTGGCATTGTGCGGATTTCAGGATCGTTACCTAAATTACCTACGATGATTACTTTATTAATACCTGCCATAGAATCCTCTATATTTTAGAAATAAGGTGAAAAATTTTGGCTATTTTGCCTTAAAAGAAACAAAAGATCCATAAAAATTAACTGGATATTTGCACAGATATTGAAATATGCGATAATGGTCGCAATTTTTGAATTTATTTTCTTAAGGCAATCGCTTTTTTTATGGATACTATCGACATTCGTGGGGCTAGAACTCACAACCTTAAAAACATCAATTTAACCATTCCTCGCGATAAATTAATTGTGATTACAGGCTTGTCCGGTTCGGGCAAATCCTCTTTAGCATTTGATACGCTTTATGCAGAAGGGCAGCGCCGTTATGTGGAATCGCTTTCTGCTTATGCGCGTCAATTCCTTTCTTTGATGGAAAAACCGGATGTAGATTCAATTGAGGGTTTGTCGCCGGCGATTTCTATTGAGCAAAAATCCACTTCTCATAACCCGCGTTCAACCGTGGGCACGATCACCGAAATTTATGATTACTTGCGTTTGCTGTTTGCTCGCGTAGGGGAACCACGCTGTCCGGAACATGATGTGCCATTAACGGCACAAACCATCAGCCAAATGGTGGATAAAGTCCTAAGCTTGCCTGAAGAAAGCAAAATGATGTTGCTTGCGCCTGTGGTGAAAAATCGTAAAGGTGAGCATGTTAAGCTGTTAGATAGTTTAGCGGCACAAGGTTATATTCGCGCAAGAATTGATGGTGAAATCTGTGATTTATCTGATCCGCCAGAACTTGCTTTACAGAAAAAGCATACCATTGAAGTGGTGGTGGACCGTTTTAAAGTGCGGTCAGATTTAGCCACACGTTTAGCAGAATCTTTTGAAACGGCTTTGGAGCTTTCAGGCGGTACGGCAGTTGTGGCTGATATGGATGATCCTAAAGCTGAAGAATTGGTTTTCTCGGCAAACTTTGCTTGTCCGCATTGTGGCTATTCTGTACCGGAATTAGAGCCTCGCTTGTTCTCATTTAATAACCCGGCAGGGGCGTGTCCGACTTGTGATGGTTTAGGTGTTCAGCAGTTCTTCGATGAAAGCCGAGTGGTGCAAAATGAAAGCATTTCCCTCGCAGGTGGGGCAGTGAAAGGTTGGGATCGTCGCAATTTCTATTACTATCAAATGCTTACCTCGTTGGCGAAACATTATAAATTTGATATTGAAACGCCATACGAAGATTTACCACAAAAAATTAAAGATATTGTGATGCATGGTTCAGGCAAGGAAGAAATTGAATTCCAATACATGAATGACCGTGGTGATGTGGTGATCCGCAAACATCCTTTTGAAGGGATTTTGAATAACATGGCGCGCCGTTACAAAGAAACGGAATCCATGTCTGTACGCGAAGAGTTGGCGAAAAATATCAGCAACCGCCCTTGTGCAGATTGTGGTGGCTCGCGTCTTCGTCCAGAAGCTCGTAACGTGTATATCGGTAACATTAACTTGCCACAAATTTCAGAGAAAAGTATTGGTGAAAGCCTTGAGTTTTTCCAAGGACTCACCTTAACAGGTCAAAAAGCGCAAATTGCAGAAAAAATCCTGAAAGAGATCAGAGAGCGGTTAGAATTTTTAGTGAATGTGGGTTTGAATTATCTTTCCCTTTCTCGTTCTGCCGAAACTCTTTCGGGTGGTGAAGCGCAACGTATTCGTCTTGCAAGTCAGATCGGTGCGGGCTTAGTAGGCGTCATGTATGTGTTGGATGAGCCTTCAATCGGTTTACATCAACGCGATAATGAACGCTTGCTAAATACGCTGATTCACTTGCGTAATTTGGGCAACACCGTGATCGTGGTGGAGCACGATGAGGATGCCATTCGAGAAGCCGATCATATTATTGATATTGGCCCTGGGGCGGGTGTACACGGTGGCCAAGTGATTGCACAAGGGACAGCCAAAGAGATTATGGCAAACCCGAATTCGATTACGGGTAAATTTTTATCGGGCGAAGAAAAAATCGAAATTCCGAAAAAACGAACCGCACTTGATAAAAGCAAACTTTTAAAATTAAAAGGTGCGACAGGGAATAATCTCAAAGGTGTGAATTTAGAGATTCCAGTAGGCTTATTTACTTGCATCACAGGGGTATCAGGTTCAGGCAAATCAACGTTAATTAATGATACCTTATTCCCACTGGCTCAAAATGCTTTAAATCGTGCGGAGAAAACGGATTTTGCGCCTTATAAATCCATTGAAGGCTTGGAATATTTCGATAAAGTGATCGATATTAATCAAAGCCCGATCGGTCGTACACCGCGTTCTAACCCAGCGACTTACACGGGATTATTTACCCCAATTCGTGAATTATTTGCTGGCGTGCCAGAAGCGCGTGCGCGTGGTTATAACCCAGGACGTTTTAGCTTTAACGTGCGTGGTGGACGTTGTGAAGCATGCCAAGGTGATGGTGTGCTGAAAGTTGAAATGCACTTCTTGCCGGATGTGTATGTACCTTGTGATCAATGTAAAGGTAAACGCTATAACCGTGAAACCTTGGAGATCCGATACAAAGGCAAAACTATTCACCAAGTATTAGATATGACGGTAGAAGAAGCCCGTGAGTTTTTTGATGCTATCCCAATGATTGCGCGTAAATTGCAAACCCTAATGGATGTTGGCTTGTCTTACATTCGTTTAGGTCAGTCTTCTACCACACTTTCAGGTGGTGAGGCACAACGTGTTAAGTTAGCGACAGAGCTTTCAAAACGTGATACCGGTAAAACCCTTTATATTTTGGATGAGCCGACAACCGGTCTGCATTTTGCCGATATTAAACAACTTCTCGAAGTGTTACATCGCTTACGCGATCAAGGCAATACCATCGTGGTGATCGAACACAACTTAGATGTGATCAAAACCGCAGACTGGATTGTGGATCTTGGTCCTGAAGGGGGCAGTGGCGGTGGCCAAATTATCGCGACTGGCACACCGGAAGACGTGGCTAAAGTCAAAGGTTCGCATACTGCGAGATTCCTGAAAGATATCTTAGCAAAAGGCTAGAAAAAACAACCGCACTTTTGAGCATCATCAAAGTGCGGTTATTTTTTTGAGATTTTTAATGGCGATTTCCAAAAGGTGGTTTGGCGAACCAGACGATAACAAATAATGCTAAGAAAATTATCGCAGATAACCAGAAGATCTCATTAGCGCCAATAATAAAGCCTTGAGCGGTGATTTGTTTCGCGAGATATGATGCCGTTTGTTCTTCGCTTAAACCAAAACTTGCCATCGTTTGGAAGAACTGTTGGGAAATCGGATTATATGGGGTAATCGCTTCCGTGAGTTGAGTATGATGCACGGCTTCGCGGTTATACCACATAAATGTCGTGAGGGATGTTCCCACCGAGCCAGCAAGGGTTCGAAGGAAATTAAATAAGCTTGACGCCGAAGCCATTTTTTCGGGTGGTAAACCCGAAAGTGTGATGGTTGTCAGTGGCATAAAGAAGCAAGCAACCGCTAAACCTTGCACAAATTGTGGCAATGCAACATCGGCAAAGGTCATGCCAGGCTCAAAGGTCACTGCTCGCCAATAAAAGGTCAAAGCATAAACCATAAAACTGATCGTGACTAAAATTCGCATATCAATTTTATGTCCTAGTTTACCGATGATTGGCGAAAGTAAAATTGGGAATAATCCTACTGGGGCAGCTGCGAGCCCAGCCCAAGTCGCGGTGTAGCCGTAAACTTGTTGGAGTAAAAGTGGGATAAGCACAACAGAGCCCAAATACACCAAAAAGGCGAGACTGGTTGAAAGGCAGCCTACGCTAAAATTGCGTGATTTGAACAGTGAAATATCCACAACAGGATTATCATCCGTCAGTTCCCAAATAGTGAGCGCGATCAAACACACAACAGCAATCACGGTGAGAACAACAATCTCCGTTGAATTAAACCAATCTTGCTCTCTTCCTTGGTCCAGCATTAATTGCAAGCAGCCTACGCCTAGAACTAATAAAACAAGCCCAACGGTATCAATAGGCTGATGAGAAATTTGGCTTTCTCGATTACCTAGAATCTTCCAACTCATTAAGACGACGGCTAATCCAATGGGAACATTGATGAAAAAGATCCAGCCCCAATGAATGTTATCGCTGATCCAACCGCCTAGAATTGGCCCGAAGATAGGGGCAACCACTACAGTCATTGACCAAAATGCCAGTGCCATGCCGCGTTTTTTAGGCGGATAGTTATTGAGTAGTAAACTTTGTGAAAGAGGGATGATTGGACCGGCAACCGCACCTTGGATGACGCGGCAAATAATCAACATTTCCAAACTGTGTGAAATGCCACAAAGCCAAGAGGCAAGGACGAAAAGTAAGGTTGAGATTAAAAATAACCGCACTTCGCCGAAACGTTTCGCTAGCCAGCCGGTGATAGGAATTGAGATCGCATTGGCCACACCGAACGAGGTGATGACCCATGTGCCTTGGCTGGATGACGCCCCTAAATCCCCTGCGATAGTAGGAATAGCAACGTTAGCGATGGTGGAGTCCAACACCTGCATAAAAGTCGCAAGCGAGAGCGCTAACGTGAGAATAACCAGTGCACCGCCTTGTACCGGCGTAAAATGAGATTGCGACATCGTGAAACCTAATAGCTATTGTCGCGAATAATGGATTCGATCAAATTATTGACCGCACTTTCATCATATTGTAGCACATTGGTGGAATAAAGCGTTGTAGATGGTGCTTGATTACGCAAGGTTTCGCCTTGGCTATCACTGATATTTACTTTCACGGTGGCAGAAAGCCCAATGCGTAATGGGTTTTCAGCCAGTTGTTGCGGATCTAATTGAATACGCACTGGCACACGTTGCACCACTTTGATCCAGTTACCGGTCGCATTTTGAGTAGGCAATAATGAGAATGCACTGCCTGTACCCATTTCGATTCCCACCACTTTTCCATCAAAAGTTTTATCTTTTCCGTAGAGATCGAAGTGAATTTTAACCGGTTGACCAATTCGCATATGGGTTAATTGTGTTTCTTTGAAGTTAGCGTCTAACCACATTTGATCAGTAGTCACCACCGCCATTAATGCCCCGCCAACAGAAACTGCTTGCCCTACTTGCGCATTACGACGAGCCACATAACCTTTAATTGGACTGCGGATTTTCGTACGTTCTAAATTCAACCATGCTTGTTTCAAATTACTGACCGCACTTTGAATTTGCGGCTGTTCACTTAAAGGGCCATCTAGCAATAAGGCTTGATTTGCCTCAAGTTGGTTTTGTGAAGTCGTTAAGTTTGCTTTGGCGAGTTCAACCGCTTCTTTGGCGTGTTGGAAAGATTCTTTATCAATCGCGCCATCTTTCACTAATTGCACACGACGGTTCAAGTTTCCTTGTGCTTGAGCAAGGGTAATTTCATTCGCACGAACGGCGGATTTCAATTGTTTTACCGTGTAATTCAGTTGAGAAACTTGGCGAACGGCATTGGCTAAATTACTTTTAGCTTGCTCAAAACTTAATTTGGCATTGGTATCATCCAGCTCTAATAACACATCACCAGTCTGTACGGGATCCATATTATCGACATTAATTTTCGAAATATTTCCCGCGACTTGTGATGAGACCATTACCTGATTGCCGCTCACATAGGCATCTTCGGTTTCTTCAAAGTCTTTAATAAAGAAAAACCAATAAGCCGCAGAACCGATTGCAATCAAAAGAAGCAACAGAATAAAAATGGAAAGCCCTTTTTTACGTTGTTGAGATTTATTATTTGAGGACGTTTGTGTATCTGTTTGTTGATCGGACATAATGCGAGCCTTATGAGAAAATGCTGAAGTAAAAGACTTCAGCCTATAAAATATGAATATTCGTTCATTATGAACGTGAATTAAAATTATTTCAAGAATGACCGCACTTTGGCGTAATAAAGTACATAGTTCAAAGGCTACCTTTCAACGTCGTATTAGTTTACCCGCTGCGTCCTTATGTTAGAACTTATAAGAGTTTGTAATGAATTTTATCAAGGCAGAGAGTGGGATTTTGTTATAGTTTATAAGTATAAAAATAAAATAAATATGTGTTTGTTTTTTTAAGATAATTTATTTACATACTTTTACAAAAATTATATTGAAAATGCCTAGATTTTATTAAGCGTGTGTTAGATAATGGGGATTGGTTTCTGCTTTTGCGTTTTGAGGTAGGATCATCGTTTTATAATAGTTAAATTTATGCAAAGGAGTTTTATTTTTTTATGAATAAGATTTTTAAAGTGATTTGGAATCGTACTACTCAGTCGTTGGTAGTAACGTCCGAATTAGCAAAAGGGCAAGTGAAATCATCTTGTGACACGCACGGGGAGAGCAAGTCCTCATTAGGCAAAATTTTTAAATTATCGGCATTATCTTTATTGCTTTTAGATGTAACGGGTATTGCATATGCTGCAATTCCTGAAGGCACAGTGACTCGAACTGCTGGTCAAGCGATAGCAATTGGTAGTGGAAGTTGGACGGATGGGCCTGGTGCTGTTGTTGTGGGGGCATCATCAAAAGCAACTGGAGGGGTTAAAGGTATCGCAATTGGTCATACTGTTTATGCTAATGGGCAAGATGCAGTCGCTATTGGTTCGAATTCAAATGCTCAAACTCAATCTGTTGCTGTAGGACGTTTAGCTAATGCTGCAGCTAATGGTGTAGCTGTCGGTAATACTGCAATTGTTCGTAAAGATAATGCGATAGCAATTGGTGCTGAAGCTGAAGCTGCTGGACTTAATTCTACTTCGATTTCACAGGGTGCTAAAGCAGTAGGTGCATATAGTGTTGCTGTTGGTCCTGAGGCTAATGTTACTGAGGCCGCGAATTATGGTTCTGCATTTGGGGCAAATGCATTTGTAAGTGGCGCTTCAGGTACCGCTTTAGGTACTAGAGCGAATGTAACAGCTACTGGCGCAGTAGCAATTGGTATGCTTGCTAAGACTGGTGTTGAGTATGGTGTGGCATTAGGTGCGCAATCTGAAGCTAAAGAAAATAAATTCGATGACTCAGCTAAAAAAGCAACATTTAATGGCAAACCCGTTGATTTTGCTGGCACTACAGGTTTTTCTGGAGCAGTTTCTGTTGGTACAGAACAACAACAACGCCAAATCCAAAACGTGGGTGCTGGTCGCCTAAGTAGCACTTCTACAGATGCTGTTAATGGTAGCCAACTTTATGCAGTAATGACTAATGTGGGCTTTAATGCTGCAGAAAATGGTTTATCAAAAGCACGTATTAACAATGATAGTAAGCTTAATTTTAAAAATGGAACAGAAACTATTGCAACTGTTTCTAGCACTGGTGATGTAGTTTACGATCTTTCTACTACAGCTAAAGCTAATATTAGCAATGCATTAAGCACAGCAACTGTAGCTAACACAACTGCTAATGCGGCTAACACAACGGCTAATGCAGCTAACACAACGGCTAATGCGGCTAATACAACTGCTAATGCGGCTAACACAACTGCTAATGCGGCTAACACAACTGCTAATGCGGCTAATACAACAGCTAACGCAGCTAATACAACAGCTAATACAGCATTAGATGCAGCAAATCAAGCATTAAATACAACTAACTATTTCCATGTAAATAATGGTTCTAATGATGCGTCTTCTGATGCTGCTAAAACTACTAATAATGATAAAGTTGGTTTAGCAGGTGGGGCACAAGGCAGAAACTCTATTACTGCAGGTGTAGAAGCCACTACAACAACAGCTGCAGCTGGTGCCGTTGTGATGGGGTATAAATCTTCAGCAGCATCTGAAGATGCAATTGTAATTGGTTCTGGTAGTGCTGTTTATACTGATGCAGCAAATGCAACAGTCATTGGTAAAAACTCAAGCATAAAAGCGGGTAGTACTAATGCAACTCTATTAGGTTCTAACTCAGAAGTTCAAGCTGGTGCCCAAAATGCGACTGTTGTTGGTCAATTCTCTGCTGCAGGTAAAGATTCTGTGAATGCAACCGTTGTAGGTTCAAGAAGTTATGTTCGTCCAAATACGAATGATGGCACAGCATTAGGTCATTACGCTGGTGTGGATAACAGCACAACAAATGGTACATCAGTTGGTGCTCGCACTTGGGTTGGCGAAAACGTGAATAATGGTACAGCTTTAGGGGTATATAACCTTGTTGGTAATAATACTCAAAATACCATTGCTGTAGGTGTTGCAAATAACGTAAAAGATGGCGTTAAAAATAACACGATTATTGGACACGGGAATACTATTGCATCAAACGGTACAACCGTATTGGGTAATAACTTAAATATCGCTGCTGGTTTAGATGAAGCAGTTGTATTAGGTAATCATTCAACTACAACAGGTTCTCATACTATTGCAAATGTAACTGAAGCAACTGTGGGTAATTTAACCTATAGTGGCTTCAAAGGAACCGTTGTAGGTGCCGGTAGCTTCGTAAGCGTCGGTGCTGCAGATGATGAGCGTAAATTGATCAATGTGGCAGCAGGAAATATTTCCGCAACTTCAACAGAAGCGATCAATGGTTCACAACTTTATGCAGTAACCTCGCAATTAGATAAAACAAACGAAACAGCGAAAGCAGCAGCTTCAGCGGCAACATCAGCTGCGGAAGTGGTTAATAACAATTTAGATAAAATTGAAAGTGCGGCATCTGCAGCTGTAAGCTCTGCTACAGCCGCATCAAATAGTGCATCTTCTGCACAATCATCTGCAACCGCAGCAAGCTCTTCAGCTTCAGCGGCAGATAGCTCAGCAACCGCAGCAAGCTCTTCTGCTTCAGCGGCAGATTCTTCTGCAACCGCAGCAAGCTCTTCAGCTTCAGCGGCAGATAGCTCAGCAACCGCAGCAAGCTCTTCTGCTTCAGCGGCAGATTCTTCTGCGACAGCAGCAAGCTCATCCGCATCAGCGGCAGATTCTTCAGCGACTGCAGCAAGCTCTTCTGCATCAGCAGCTGATAGCTCAGCAACAGCAGCAAGCTCTTCTGCATCAGCAGCAGATTCTTCAGCGATTGCAGCAAGCTCTTCTGCATCAGCGGCAGATTCTTCAGCAACTGCAGCAAGTTCATCCGCTTCAGCGGCAGATAGCTCAGCAACAGCAGCAAGCTCTTCTGCTTCAGCAGCAGATAGCTCAGCGACAGTTGCAAGCTCATCAGCTTCAGCAGCAGATAGCTCAGCAACCGCAGCAAGCTCTTCAGCTTCAGCAGCAGATAGCTCAGCAACAGCCGCAAGCTCTTCAGCTTCAGCAGCAGATAGCTCAGCAACAGCAGCAAGCTCATCTGCATCAGCGGCAGATTCTTCTGCAACCGCAGCAAGCTCTTCAGCTTCAGCGGCAGATAGCTCAGCAACCGCAGCAAGCTCTTCTGCTTCAGCGGCAGATTCTTCTGCAACCGCAGCAAGCTCATCAGCATCTGCGGCAGATTCTTCAGCGAAAGCCGCAAGCTCTTCAGCTTCAGCAGCAGATAGCTCTGCAACCGCAGCAAGCTCTTCAGCATCAGCAGCAGACAGCTCAGCGACTGCAGCAAGCTCATCAGCATCAGCGGCAGATTCTTCAGCGACTGCAGC
>NZ_KV820375.1:264134-344308 GCF_001815355.1 Haemophilus sp. HMSC068C11 | reverse complement strand
GCGACTGCAGCAAGCTCTTCTGCATCAGCAGCAGATAGCTCAGCAACCGCTGCAAGCTCATCCGCTTCAGCAGCAGATAGCTCAGCAACCGCAGCAAGCTCTTCAGCTTCAGCAGCAAACAGCTCAGCGACAGCAGCAAGTTCTTCAGCTTCAGCGGCAGATAGCTCAGCAACCGCAGCAAGCTCATCCGCTTCAGCGGCAGAAAGCTCTGCGACAGTAGCAAAAGAGGAATCAGCATCAATTAAACGTGTTGTGAAATCAACAGATGAAAACGGCAAAGTAAACAACGTTGAATCTGAAGTCGATGGCAACAATGCGACTGCAGTAGGTTCAGGTGCGAAAGCGAAAGGTGATAATAGCTCTTCGTTTGGTACAAATGCTAACGCAAATGGTAAGAATGCAACTGCAATTGGTCAGGGGGCTAATGCTTCAGCTAATAATGCAACGGCTATCGGTCAAGGTGCGAAAGCCACCGCAAACAATTCTGTGGCATTAGGTCAAGGCTCTGTAGCAAATGAAGCGAATACTGTTTCAGTGGGTTCAGTTGGTAATGAACGTCGAATCACCAATGTGGCAGATCCAGTTCGTGGTACGGATGCGGCAAACAAACAATATGTTGATCGTTCTGTTGGTGCAGTTCGTAGCGAAATGAAGAAAACTGATAAGAAACTTCGTGGTGGTATCGCAGGAGCAACTGCTGCAGCGAATATTCCACAAGTGACTAAACCAGGTGGTTCAATGGTTGGCCTTGGTGTAGGTAACTACAAAGGTGAAAGTGCAGTTGCAGTAGGTTACTCACGTGCGAGCGATAACAATAAAGTTATCTTCAAAGTGAGTGGTGCAGCAACTACACAAGGTGATTACAATGTTGGTGCCGGTGTAGGTTACCAATGGTAATAATCAACTAATTAAGATAAATCACTCGGGTAGGAATATCCGAGTGATTTTTATTATTTAAATCATTTGAAAATACGTTTATTTTTGACCGCACTTTCAGATGATTTAAATAATAAAAAGGAAGAGAATTATGCGTAAATATAAAATTGGGATCACCTTTAATTTAGAAGCAAAAGTCACAGATATTTGGGCAAATGGTGCGAATCAAAATGTTATTCACCTTTATCATTTATTGCAACATTCATCGATTGTAGAAGATGTTATTTTGGTTTCATGGGGACCAGAAAAACGCACTACACCTCCAGAAGGGTTTATGCTTGATGGATTAAATTTGAAATACGCTTATATTGAGGATGTAATTGATCAATTAGACGTATTGATTGAGGGAACATTGGTGATTGAACCTAATCAAGTTACTCGAATGCATCAACATGGTGGTAAAGTTGTTTGCTATAAAATGGGTAATGACTTTATTATGGATATGGAAAATTTCCTTTTTGATAAGAAAGCAGGAAGAGTGTTTAACGGTACGTTATTTGATTCTGTATGGATGATTCCACAGCATGAGAATACCTGTAAATCTTATTTTTCCATTATGTATCGTTGTCCTGCTTATGTGGTGCCTGCAATTTGGTCGCCGGTATTCTGTGATCAGGTGATTAAGCGAATTAAAGAGAAGCATAATCTTACTTTTGGTTATAAACCAGATGCTGAGAAAAAAGCTAAACGTATAGCCTCTTTTGAAGCCAATATTAACGTAGTGAAAACTTGCTTTACGCCAGTGTTAATTGCTGAACAAGCCTATCGTGAAGCGCCTGAGAAAATTAAAAACGTCTATATGTGCAACACCTACGATAAAAAAGATAATCCAACCTTTTTCAATTTCATAGGTCGAACTAATCTTGTTAAAAATGGGGTGATGACGGTAGAAGGGCGTTATCAAATGCCTGATTTTCTTACTCGCTATGTAGATATTGTGCTAAGTCATCAGTGGGAAAATGGTTTGAATTATGCTTACAATGATGCTTTGTATGGTGGTTATCCATTTATTCATAATTCAAAACTAATTCCGAAAGGTGTAGGGTATTATTACGATCAGTTCGATGCATTTGAAGGTGCAAAAGTATTACTTGATGTGATTGATAACCATGATAAGCATCATGAAGAATATGTGAAAAGAGCAAATGAATATCTAGATTCGCAATTACCAACTAATCCTGTGAATATTTATTTGTATGAGAAAGAGATCAAGCGGTTGTTTTCTGAATAAGACTTGTGAAAATCCCTTAGTGAGCGCTAAGGGATTTTTTATTCAACTTATAAATCTTGATTAGTATATCTATAATATTTACCACAACGCATTAAATTCTTTTTCGTATTTTTCTTTCAAATTAAGAAAATCTACTTTTTCATTCTCTGGCAGCAGTTCATAGCATGTCATTATATACCTATAAATATCATCTACATATTTTTTAAATCCAGGCAATAACTCATTGTTGAGTTTCATATTTTCTATTTCAGTTATTACATCAGATAGATTTTGAAATAGACTTACTTGATTTTTAGCGGTCGCAACAGAACTAATTGAACCTTTTCTTTCTCTTCTATACATATAAAAGCAGTTTTTATAAATCGCATAACTACTAATATATTTAGTAAGAAAAAAACTCCATGCCACATCTTCAAAAGATCGCCCTTTTATAAAAAAGAGGTGGTTTTTTAAAATTAATTCTCTTTTTATTGTTTTTGTAAAGGGGAACCCAAGATAAATTCCATCTTGATAAAGACCTTGAAAGTCTTCCCTAAAAGAACCTATTAGCTTATCTCGGTTGATGTAATGGTTCACAATTTTTTCAGGATAGACACTGCTCATATAATTGAAGATAGTATCGGGATTATTTTCAGTAATTATCTTTTGTAAATCAGAGAGAATAGTTGTTCCTTCCCAATAATCATCACTATCTAAAAACATTAAATACTCTCCTCGAGCAATTTGAATGCCTGCATTTCTTGCGTCGGATACTCCACCGTTAATTTTATGGATAAAAACAATATTAGAATATTGTTTAGTATATTTAGTGCAGATATCGATGGAATTATCAGGCGAACCATCATCAACTAAAATAAGTTCATAATTCTGATAATCTTGCGCTAAGACAGATTCAATACATTGTTCGAGGTAACGTTCAACATTATAGATTGGTACAATGATACTAAATAGTGGATTTTCAACTTTATCTTGTTGTTTTTGGCTTGGATTTTCCCCCAATAGATAACGTGCTTGAGCAATATTTTGAGGTTCATGGAATGCAGTAAATTGATCAGCAAGCCAGTAGGGTTTTGTTTCACTTAAAAGTGCGGTTAATTTTTTTGCGACATCTTTGCGGATGAGATAAAGCGAACAACCATAGTTGTACTGATTTGTATCACCATAGATTAATGCATCAGGCTCATCACTAGCTTGGTATAGGCGTTCACAAGCAGGAGTTTTACCATCGCGCTGTAATTTGATAATTCCGTAAGAAGAGTATTTATTAGCATAATTGATAGCATGCTGAATGAAGTTTTCAACAGGCTGAATTTCACCTTCAGCAATTAAAGCAAAATCATTGTTTTGTAGCTGTTCATTTTCAGCAATCGCTTTCCAGCATTGAATATGAGATAGCGTGTGGGCGATTTCTTTGTCATTGGGAGTGCGCTCAAGTAGTTCTTCTGCTCTTTTTAAATTAAATAAGGCTGGAGAATGACCGAGTAAGCTAACCTGTTCTTTAGTTACTGCAGAAATAGGAACAACATGAGAGTCAGAGGCGCATTGTAAAAAATGGCTCAGTCTCTCTATTCTTTCAGATGCATAAATAACATAACAGGTTAGTTTTTCCATCGTTTTGATTACCCTTTATTTTTCGCGGTAGTCACTTTCAACGCCATATACCCCACAATAGCTGAAACAGTGGAGCCTAATAAGATCCCTAATCGAGAAAGGGCGTTAATGCTTTCACCGGCATCAGCATTGAAGGCAAGGCTGGCTAAGAACATTGACATGGTGAAGCCGATACCACACAAAATTGCTACGGCAAAAATTTGTTTAAAGTTGATGCCTTGTGGAAGTTTTGCAATGCCAAGTTTTACGGAAAGATAACTGAAACCAAATACGCCGAGTGGTTTTCCGATAATTAAGCCAAGAGAAATCGCGAGCAATAATGGTGATGTCAGCATGCTGAGATCAATGCCATCAAAGCTTACACCCGCATTGGCAAATGCAAATAATGGCAAGATAACAAAGGATGACCAAGGGGCAAGAATGTGCTCAAAGTCGTGTAATGGTGTTTCGCCATTTTTGCCTTTCAATGGAATACAAAATCCGATGATAACCCCTGCAAGGGTAGCATGCACACCTGATTTTAATACCGAAGCCCATAAGATTGTTCCCACTACCATATAGACACAAAGTGCGGTCACTTTAAAGCGGTTTAATGCGATAAGTACAACAATAGCAACCGCAGCAAAGACAAGTGCTTGCACGCTTAATCCATGGGAGAAGAAGAGTGCAATCACGACAATCGCGCCTAAGTCATCAATGATGGCTAAAGCAAGTAAAAAGATTTTTAATGGGAGTGGCACTTGTTTGCTTAATAACGCCATGATACCGAGTGCAAAGGCAATGTCTGTCGCCATTGGAATTGCCCAGCCATCGGCTAAAGTAGGATCTTGTTGTGCAATAAAAATATAAACCAAGGCAGGAATAACCATTCCGCCAACTGCAGCAATGGCAGGGAAAACCGCTTGTTGATAGCTTGAAAGGGAGCCCTCAAATAATTCTCTTTTGACTTCCATTCCCACTAAAACAAAGAATACCGCCATAAAACCATCGTTGATCCAGTGAATTAAGGTTTTATCGATAGAAAAAGTCCCTACTTGAATTCTGACTGGTAAGTTTAAAAAGTCGTTATAGTTTTGATTGAGCGGTGAATTGGCTAATAGCATTGCGACTACTGCTGAAAAAAGTAATAAAATTCCGCCAGCTGATTCCAATTTGAAAAAACGCTGAATTTGTTGAATCAAACTCAGTTTATTCATTCATTCTCTCCTAAAAAAGTAATAATAAAGGCTGGATATTATCACAAATTTACTAATTTAGGGAAAATAGGCTATGGATAATGTGTGATTTAATCGGGATGTGATAGATTTCGTGATCTATTTCACAGAATTTATTTTCATTTTTGGAATAAAAAACAATTTAATAGTAAAATTCTTAAAATTTATTTATTCGAGAATGCTTATGTTTTCAAAAAAAGACATCACCGTATTAGGTATGATGATTTTTGCTTTATTTTTAGGCGCAGGAAATATTATTTTTCCACCGATGGAGGGGTATTCAGCAGGTAACCATTGGGCAACGGCTTCGCTAGGGTTTGTGATAACAGGCGTACTCATGCCATTTATTACATTGGTTGTGGTGTCAGTGTTAGGACGTGGCGAAGAACTGACTAAGGACTTACCCAAGTGGGCAGGCGTATCCTTTTTAACCATTCTTTATTTAGTCATCGGTTCAACCTTTGCAATGCCTCGAATTACCAATGTCGCTTATGAAATGGCATGGCTACCATTGGGGCTCATTGAAGATAGTGCGACAACACGTCTTATTTTCTCTGTGATCTTTAATATTATCGCCATGGGATTCATGATTCGCCCAAGTACCATTATTTCAACGGTGGGTGAAGTGATGACACCGGCATTGTTGGTATTATTACTCGTTGTTGGGATAACGGTTTTTGTGTCACCTCTTTCTGATATTGTTGCTCCGTCGCAGGCGTATGCCGAGAATTCAGCATTAACCACAGGATTAATTAGTGGTTATCAAACAATGGATGTACTGGCTGCGATTGCCTTTGGTGGCATTGTTGCACGGGCATTATCTGCAAAAAACGTAACCAATCTCCAAAAGATTGTTAAATATACGATTTCAGCCGGCTTAGTATCAGTCGTCTTATTAGGTTGCTTATATTTTTCTTTATTCTACTTAGGGGCAACTTCTGATGCGGTGGCACAAGGTGTAACAAATGGCGGCCAAATCTTCTCTCGTTATGTGAACAGTTTATTTGGCACGGCGGGAACCTGGATTATGGCGGGTATTATTACTTTAGCAAGTCTAACCACATTAGTGGGCGTAACCAGTGCGTGTGGTGATTACTTTTCCAAGTTTTTGACACGTTTTTCTTATCCATTTTGGATTGTCTTCTTCACTGCCATGACGACAATTATTTCACAATATGGCTTAACAAAATTGCTCCGAGTGACGATTCCTGCCTTGTTGTTGATTTACCCAATGGCGATCATGTTAGTGGTTTTACAGCTAGTGCGTAATAAATTGCCTTCTATTCGATTGAGCTATTACACCACTATTTTTGTAACAGTTTGTTTTAGTTTGATTGATAGCCTGAAAAACTTGGATATATTACCAGAAGGGTTACATCAAATCATGACTCATTTCCCGCTCTATTCACAAGGGCTTGCGTGGCTTGTGCCCGCATTATGTACTTTAGTGCTTTCCATGATATTCGGGAAAACAATTTCAAAATAATAAAAATGCCGATAATGATTTATCGGCATTTTTATATCAAGTGCGGTCGTTTTTTCACGTATTTTTAGGCTGCAAGACGTTGTCTCACAATTTCAAATAAACATACACCTGTTGCAACGGAAACATTCAGAGATGAAACAGAGCCCGCCATTGGAATACTAATCAGCTGATCGCAGTGTTCACGAGTAAGACGACGCATGCCTTCACCTTCGGCTCCCATCACTAAGGCAAGAGAACCCGTGAGTTTGCTTTGATAAATGGTTTCTGTTGCTTCGCCGGCCGTACCCACCACCCAAATATTATGGTTTTGTTGTAGATCTCGTAAAGTACGAGCTAAATTGGTTACGCGAATTAATGGCACAGTCTCCGCAGCACCGCAAGCCACTTTACGTGCAATAGAAGCGAGTTGAGCAGATTTATCTTTTGGCACAATAACAGCGCTCACACCGGCAGCATCCGCAGTACGTAAACAGGCCCCCAGGTTATGGGGATCTGTCACACCATCAAGCACCAATAAAAGTGGATTTTGTTTACGAGTAAGAAGTTCATTCAGATCATGTTCATTCAGCTCTTTCGCTTCTTGCACACGCGCAATCACACCTTGATGTACTTCACCGTTGGATTTTTTATCTAATGTTTGACGGTTTACAAATTGCACCGCAATGCCTAAAGCATAGAGCTCATTGAGTAAGGGTTGTAGGCGTTTATCTTCACGGCCTTTCAGCACAAACACTTCAATTAAACGTTCAGGGCTATTTGCTAAAATGCTGTTTACAGCATGGATACCATAGATATTTTCTGACATAGGGTTCTCTTATTTATTATTTCTTCCGTTTTCTCGTCGGTTTCTTAGAAACATCTTTATTTTTAACCGCACTTTTACGTTTTTTTGACGCGTTAGGTGGCAGTTCCTTAAAGACTTTTTTCGCTTTTTGTTTCGCTGTTTTTCCCACACGACGTGGTTTTCTCGCACTTTCGACTAAACTGAAATCCAACATTTTTTGTTCTAAATGAACGGCGACCACGCGAATTTTGACTTTATCGCCAAGTCGATAAATCATACCACTATTTTCACCGATTAAACGTTGTTTTGCCGCATCAAATTGATAGTAGTCGTTATCTAAAGTGGAAATATGGACTAAGCCGTCAATGAATAAATCATCCAAACGAACGAATAAGCCAAAGCCCGTTACAGATGAGATCACTCCGCTAAATTCAGCGCCCACGTGATCTTGCATATATTCACATTTCAGCCAATCTGCCACTTCGCGAGTGGCATCATCGGCACGGCGTTCTGTCATCGAGCAGTGATCGCCTAACAAATCCATTTCATCAAAAGAATAATGATAGCCGCCAGTATCCGTCGTTTTACGTTTAGCGCCTTTTTCTTTTGCTAATAAATACTTAATTCCACGGTGAAGGGTTAAATCCGGATAGCGGCGAATCGGGGAAGTAAAGTGAGCATATTCCTCTAAAGCCAAACCAAAGTGACCGATATTATCCGCATGATAAACCGCTTGGCTTAATGAGCGAAGTAACATGGTTTGAATGAGTTCGTGATCCGGACGATCTTTCACTTGTTCTAACAATTTCGCATAATCTTTCGTGGTCGGTTTCATGCCACCTTCAAGGCTTAAACCACATTCACTTAAGAATGCACGGAAAGACGTCAGTTTCTCTTCACTCGGAGCAGCATGAATACGATAGAGTGCAGGCTCTTTATGTTTTTCCATAAAGTTTGCCGCTGCAATATTCGCAAGAATCATGCATTCTTCAATGATTTTGTGAGCATCATTTCGCACAACAGGTTCAATGCGATCAATTCGTCCCATGGCATTGAAAATAAATTTGGTTTCAATGGTTTCAAAATCGATAGCGCCACGTTGTTTGCGTGCATTCAGTAATGCTTGATAGAGATGATGCAATTCTTCTAAATGTGGAACAAGTCCTTGATAACGCGTGCGGAGTTCCTCATCGCCATCTAAAATTGCGGCGACTTTCGTATAGGTTAAGCGTGCATGAGAATTCATTACCGCTTCATAAAAACGATAGTCTGTGAGTTTACCTTTGGCAGAAATGTGCATTTCACACACCATACACAAGCGATCAACTTGTGGATTCAGTGAACACAATCCGTTTGATAAAATCTCTGGTAGCATTGGCACAACACGATTTGGGAAGTAAACGGAGTTACCTCGATTATAAGCTTCTGTGTCTAGTGCAGAACGCAAACGCACATAATAGCTGACATCGGCAATCGCCACCCAAAGTTTCCAGCCTTTGCCGCTTTTTTCGCAATATACGGCATCATCAAAATCGCGTGCATCTTCGCCATCAATGGTAACCAGTGGCAGATTGCGTAAATCCACACGACCTTTTTTTGCTTCTTCAGGCACTTCTTCCGTGAATTTTTTAACGTATTTTTCGACCGCACTTGGGAATTGGTGAGGAATGTCATGATTACGAAGGGCGATCTCCACTTCCATCCCTTTTGCCATATTGTCACCCAGAATTTCGTTGATAATACCAACAGGTTGAGTGAAGGAGGCAGATCGTTCTTGCAATTCAACCACGACAACTTGTCCCATTCGAGCCCCATTGCGGTGTTCATTAGGGACTAAAATATCTCGTCCGATACGGCTGTCATCAGGCACCACATAGCTAAAGCCATTTTCTAAGAAGAAACGGCCGACAATTTGTTTTTTGCGACTTTCAAGTACACGAACAATACGGACTTCACGACGACCACGGCGATCTAAGCCTGCAGGCTGTGCTAACACAAAATCACCATGCATTACACGTTGCATTTGGTGATTAGGAATAAAGAGATCCTCTTTTTTGCCTTCGACTTGTAAAAAGCCATAGCCTTCGCGATGGCCAATGACCATGCCTTTGAATAAATCTAATTTTTCAGGCAAGGCATAGCGTTTACGTTTAGTGAAAACTAACTGTCCATCATTTTCCATAGCGCGCAAGCGGCGACGCATGGCTTCTTGTTGTTCGTCACTTTTAATTGAAAGTGCGGTCAGAATTTCTTCCCGACTCATCGGGGCATTATTTTCACGAATAATTTGCAGAATGTAGTCTCTGCTTGGGATCGGATTACCATATTTTGCTAATTCTTTTTGATAATTTGGATCCGCTTTTTTAAAAGATTTTTTGGTCATTTATTGTTTATTTTATGATTAATTTTTAAGTTGTGGGGTAGTTTACAGGTTAAAGGAGGGAATGCAAGCTCGTTATGGGGCGTTTGTGGCAAGACGGTTTACGGCAAACAAAAACCGCACCAAAGTGCGGTTTTATTTTTAAGCTATTTTAGTGCTTTAATTACGCTAATTTTTTGATTTGAGCAGCTAATTTAGCTTTGTGGTTTGCTGCTTTGTTAGCGTGGATTAAGCCTTTAGAAGCCATACGGTCAACAACTTTTTGCATTTCAACGAATGCTGCTTCAGCTGCTGCTTTTTCACCTGCTGCTACTTGAGCATATACTTTTTTGATGTAAGTACGCATCATAGAGCGTTGGCTTGCGTTGTGTTGGCGGCGTTTTTCAGATTGAACCGCGCGTTTTTTTGCTGACTTGATATTAGCCAAGGTCAAACTCCTAAAATTTCTGTTAGATGATTATGACAAAATAAGGGCGTAGAATATGCCGATTTTTTATACTTTTGTCAATGAATAATTTGTGTTGATTTCGGTGAGACACAACCGAAAGTAAGCATCGTTATTTAAAAAAAGCGCTTTCTATTGGCTCACACAAACGATGTGGGCAGGATTTTATCAGTTTTTTTCGTTGGAATATAGCGTAAAAACAAAAATTCTATACAATTAAGGCAAATTTTTTTGAAGAGACCCCTATTTTGAGTAAACGACTTTTAAAATCCGGCATTATCGTGAGTGGGATGACATTAGTGTCCCGTGTGTTAGGTTTAGTCCGTGATGTGGTAATAGCACATTTGATCGGTGCAGGCGCGGCGGCAGACGTGTTTTTATTCGCTAACCGTATCCCAAACTTTTTACGTCGTTTATTTGCGGAAGGGGCATTTTCTCAGGCTTTTGTGCCGGTATTAGCCGAATATCAAAAATCGGGCGATCTTTCTAAAACGCGAGAATTTATCGGGAAAGTGTCGGGCACGCTAGGCGGTTTAGTCAGTGTTGTCACCTTGCTTGCGATGGTGGGATCGCCTGTCGTGGCGGCGATCTTCGGGATGGGCTGGTTTACTGATTGGCTAAATGACGGACCCGATGCACACAAATTTGAACAAGCCTCTTTACTCTTAAAAATTACTTTTCCTTATTTATGGTTTGTCACCTTTGTGGCACTTTCAGGCGCGATTTTAAATACGATAGGCAAATTTGGTGTGATGTCGTTTTCGCCTGTTTTGTTAAATATTGCCATGATTGCAACCGCACTTTTCCTTGCACCAAGATTAGACAATCCTGATCTTGCTCTCGCTATCGGGATCTTCTTAGGCGGTTTATTACAATTTTTATTTCAAATCCCTTTCTTGAAGAAAGCAGGCTTGCTCGTAAAACCAAAATGGGCATGGCATGATGAAGGGGTAGCGAAAATCCGTCGATTAATGATTCCTGCCTTGTTCGGGGTTTCCGTAAGTCAAATCAACTTGTTGCTTGATACAGTCATTGCCAGTTTCTTAATGACGGGATCCATTAGTTGGCTTTATTATTCTGATCGTCTATTGGAGTTTCCACTTGGGCTATTTGGTATTGCGATTTCCACTGTGATTTTACCGACGCTTGCTCGCCATCACGTGAATCGAGAAGATAATTCTTCCCAAAGTGCGGTTGATTTTCGTAATACCATGGACTGGGGCGTACGAATGATTTTATTACTCGGCGTGCCTGCCGCAATTGGTATTGCCGTGTTAGCCCAACCAATGTTACTGGTATTGTTTATGCGTGGCAGTTTTACCTTAACAGATGTGCATGCAGCCTCTTATTCTTTATGGGCATTCAATGCCGGTTTGCTTAGCTTTATGCTGATTAAGATCTTGGCTAATGGCTATTACGCACGGCAAGACACTAAAACGCCCGTGAAAATCGGGATCATCGCCATGGTGAGCAATATGGGCTTTAATGTCTTGGCGATTCCATTTAGTTATGTGGGGTTAGCGATTGCTTCTGCCATGTCAGCAACCTTAAATGCTTATTTGCTTTATCGTGGTTTAGCTAAAGAGGATGTATATCATTTTTCACGTAAAAGTGCGGTCTTTTTTCTGAAAGTTTTAGGCGCAGCCTTAGCCATGGGCGGTTTGGTTTGGTATAACTGCCCATCGATTCAAGAATGGGCAGCCATGACATTTTTAATGCGTATCTATTGGTTGGTTTGGTTAATTGGGCTAGCTGCTGTCGTTTATTTAGGCGTATTGGTGCTCTTGGGTGTTCGTAAACACCATTTACTGACAAAACATTAAGTTACCGCTATAATGCACCGATTATTTTTCGTTTTTTGGAATAAGATGTAATGCAATTAATTCGTGGGCTTCATAATTCACAGCCATATTTGTCAGGGTGTGCATTAACCATTGGCAATTTTGATGGCGTGCATTTGGGGCATCAGGCGATTTTGCGTCATCTTCGTCAGAAAGCGAATGCGCTGAATTTACCCATGGCAGTGATGCTTTTTGAGCCGCAACCGCGCGAATATTTTATGGGCGACAAAGCCCCTGCGCGCTTAATGCGATTAAGAGATAAGTTACATTATTTAGCTCAGGCGGGTGTGGATGTGGTGATCGTCGCGAAATTTGACCGTACTTTTGCTGATCTTCCAGCAGAACAATTCATTGAAGATTGGCTTGTACGCAAATTAAATGTGAAGTTTCTCAGTATTGGTGATGATTTCAAATTTGGTGCGAAACGTTTAGGCAATTTTGCGATGTTGCAACAAGCCGGAAAGCAGTTTGGTTTCGAAGTGGAAGATAGTCGCACTTTCTGTTTAGATGAGTTGCGTATCAGTAGCACCGCTATTCGTGAAGCGTTGGCTAAAGATGATTTACAGCATGCGGAAAATTTACTCGGTAAGCCTTATCGTATTTTTGGTCGCGTGATCCACGGCAATAAATTAGGGCGAACCATTGGTTTTCCTACCGCGAATGTTCGCTTACATCGCCAAGTGAACCCAGTAAAAGGGGTTTATGCGGTGAAAGTGCGGTTAAAATCGGGCAAGATTTTTAACGGCGTTGCAAACATGGGAAAACGCCCAACTATTAACGGCACGATACAATTATTAGAAGTCCATTTATTTGATTTTTCTCAGAATATTTATGGACAAATGGTCGAAGTGGAATTCTGCCAGAAGATTCGCGATGAGATAAAGTTTCCTTCTTTTGAAGCGTTGAAAGCTCAAATTGAACAAGACGTAAAAACAGCGAAAGCATTTTTTGCAAAATAGAATTATATTGAAATATAAAATTGGAAAATAACATGACAGTTGATTACAAAAACACGTTAAATTTACCTGAAACAGGTTTCCCTATGCGTGGCGATTTAGCCAAACGCGAACCTGTAATGTTAAAAAATTGGTATGACAAACAGTTGTATCAAAAAATCCGCCAAGCGACTAAAGGTAAAAAATCCTTTATTTTGCACGATGGCCCTCCGTATGCGAACGGCAATATTCATATCGGTCACGCCGTTAATAAAATTCTGAAAGATATTATTGTTAAATCCAAAACCGCATTAGGTTTTGACTCGCCTTATATCCCAGGTTGGGACTGTCATGGCTTGCCAATTGAATTAAAAGTAGAAGGTTTAGTGGGCAAACCAAACGAGAAAATTACAGCAGCTGAATTCCGTCAAAAATGCCGTGAATATGCAGCGGAACAAGTCGAAGGACAGAAAAAAGATTTTATCCGTTTAGGCGTATTAGGCGATTGGGATAATCCTTATTTAACGATGAACTTTAACACCGAAGCAAACATCATCCGTACACTCGGTAAAGTGATTGCGAATGGCCATTTATACAAAGGTTCAAAACCAGTGCACTGGTGTTTGGATTGCGGTTCTTCTTTAGCAGAAGCTGAAGTGGAATACGAGGACAAAGTTTCTCCATCTATCTATGTGCGTTTCCCAGCAGTAAGTGCGGTTGAAATTGAAGAGAAATTTAACGCAGTAGGCAAAGGCCATGGCAAATTATCTGCGGTGATTTGGACTACCACACCTTGGACAATGCCATCTAACCGTGCGATTGCGGTAAATGCAGACTTAGAATACAACTTAGTACAACTTGGCGATGAGCGCGTGATTTTAGCCGCTGAATTAGTTGAATCCGTAGCGAAAGCGGTGGGCGTAGAACAAGTTGAAGTTTTAGGTTCAGTAAAAGGTCAGGCGCTTGAGTTAGTACGTTTTAACCATCCGTTCTATGATTTCACTGTGCCAGTGATTTTAGGTGATCACGTGACCACTGATGGTGGTACGGGTTTAGTACATACCGCACCTGATCACGGTTTAGATGACTTTGTTGTGGGTAAACAATATGATTTACCGATGGCCGGTCTTGTATCTAATGACGGTAAATTTATTTCGACCACCGAATTTTTTGCAGGCAAAGGCGTATTTGAAGCCAATCCATTGGTTGTTGAAAAATTACAAGAAGTGGGCAACTTATTGAAAGTTGAGAAAATCAAACACAGCTACCCACACTGCTGGCGTCACAAAACCCCGATTATTTTCCGTGCGACTCCGCAATGGTTTATCGGCATGGAAACACAGGGTTTACGCCAACAAGCATTAGGCGAGATCAAACAAGTTCGCTGGATTCCAGATTGGGGTCAAGCGCGTATCGAGAAAATGGTTGAAAACCGCCCTGACTGGTGTATTTCCCGTCAACGTACTTGGGGCGTGCCGATGACCTTATTCGTGCACAAAGAAACCGAAGAACTTCATCCGCGTACTTTAGCGTTACTTGAAGAAGTAGCGAAACGTGTAGAGAAAGCCGGTATTCAAGCATGGTGGGATTTAGACGAAAAAGAATTATTAGGTGCGGACGCAGAAACCTATCGTAAAGTGCCTGATACCCTTGACGTATGGTTTGACTCAGGATCAACCTATTCTTCTGTTGTGGCGAATCGTCCAGAATTTAACGGTCAAGATATCGATATGTATTTAGAAGGTTCTGACCAACACCGTGGTTGGTTTATGTCTTCTTTAATGCTTTCTACGGCAACAGACAGCAAAGCACCATACAAACAAGTATTAACTCATGGTTTCACCGTGGATGGTCAAGGCCGTAAGATGTCAAAATCTATCGGTAACATCGTGACACCACAAGAAGTCATGGATAAATTCGGTGGCGACATTTTACGTTTATGGGTGGCATCTACCGACTATACCGGTGAAATGACCGTTTCTGATGAAATTTTAAAACGTGCCGCGGACAGCTATCGTCGTATTCGTAACACTGCGCGTTTCTTATTAGCGAACTTGAATGGTTTTGATCCTCAACGTGATGCGGTTAAACCGGAAGACATGATTAGCTTGGATCGTTGGGCGGTAGCTTGTGCGTTAGATGCACAAAAAGAAATTAAAGACGCGTACGATAACTATCAATTCCATACAGTAGTACAACGTTTAATGCGTTTCTGTTCTGTGGAAATGGGCTCGTTCTACCTTGATATTATTAAAGACCGTCAATATACAACCAAAGCAGACAGCCTTGCGCGTCGTAGCTGTCAAACAGCGTTATGGCACATCGCGGAAGCATTGGTTCGTTGGATGGCACCAATCTTGTCATTCACGGCAGATGAAATTTGGGGCTACTTGCCACAAACAGCAACTGCACGTGCAGAATTCGTCTTCACTGAAGAATTCTATGAAGGCTTATTTGGTTTAGGCGAGAATGAAAAACTAGACGATGCTTACTGGCAACAACTTATTAAAGTTCGTTCTGAAGTGAACCGTGTATTAGAAATCGCGCGTAACGATAAAGTGATCGGTGGTGGTTTAGAAGCAGAAGTAACGGTTTATGCTAACGATGAATATCGTGCATTGTTAGAACAATTAGGAAATGAATTACGTTTCGTGTTAATTACCTCAAAAGCAGAAGTGAAAGCATTAGCAGACAAACCTGCGGATGTGGCTGCGGGTGAGTTAGAGGGTATTGTGGTAAGCGTAGCACGTTCTAACGGTGAAAAATGTCCACGTTGTTGGCATTATTCTGACAAAATCGGCGTGAATCCTGAACATCCTACACTTTGTCCACGTTGTGTGGAAAACGTAGCGGGTAACGGCGAAGTACGTCAGTTCGCGTAAGCTTAAAATCATGAAGAAAAGAGCGGTCAAAATTGACCGCTCTTTTTTATGTTTAAATGAACAGAAATAAAAAAGGCTGATATTAATCAGCCTTAAAGATTTTATTGGTTAAAAGTATTACATACAGAAGGCTTGGCACTTTGTAAGCCTTTTCTGAACCATTCTAGACGCTGTGCAGATGTGCCGTGAGTGAAGCTATCCGGTACTACATAACCTTGGCTGCGTTTTTGTAAACGGTCATCGCCCACAGCTTCTGCTGCATTAAATGCTTTTTCTTCATCACCTCGTTCAAATAAACCACTTTTCACTGCTTGGCTCGCCCAAACACCAGCGAAACAGTCAGCTTGAAGTTCTAATTGAACAGAAAGTTGATTTGCCGTTTTACGATCGCTGCTTTGTTGTGCGCGATTCACTTGCGGCAGAATACCAAGCATATTTTGTACATGGTGACCGACTTCGTGCGCAATCACATAAGCAAAGGCTGAATCACCCGCTGCACCCAGTTTATTTTTCATTTCATTATAGAATGATAAATCAAGGTAAACTTTGCGATCGCTCGGACAGTAGAATGGGCCCATTGCAGATTGACCAGTACCACAAGCGGTTGGGGTTACACCATTGTAAAGTACCATGGTTGGCTCACTATAGGTTTTCCCCATTTGTCTAAAATATTGTCCCCAAACGGTTTCAGTATCCGCTAATACAACTTTAGAAAGACTCGCAAGCTGCTGTTCTTCTTGGGTTTCTAATCGTTGAGAGCTTTGTCCAGAAAAATCCGGTGTGCCCACTAAGCCTGAAAGATCCACGCCATAATAAGCACCAACTAATAAGATAATAATACCGAAAATACCAGTTCCTCTTCCGCCACCGAAGTTACCGCCGCCAGAGCCACGTCTATCTTCAATATTTGAGCTTTCTTTACGACCTTGCCAACGCATAATTTGTCCTTTCTGAGTGAGTAAATTTAAAATCGGCGTATTCTATCAAAGTGCGGTCAATTTTAGATCGGTTTTCTTGAAATATTTACATAGCTTTACACTCTGCTTTATAGACTTCTCAAGGGAATTTCAGTATCGTAATAATCCCTTAAACAAACATACAAAAGGAACTTTAAAATGGGTTTATTTGATTTTGTCAGTGACATTGGTAAGAAAGTTTTCTCTAAAGAAGAAGAGGCATCTAAAGCAGTGACTCAACACATCGCAGAAGACAATCCAGGCGTGGAAAACTTATCTGTTACCGTTGAAAATGGTGTAGCAAATATCCAAGGTGTGGCATCAACTGCAGCGGCATTAGAAAAAGCAGTATTAATGGCGGGTAACATTCAAGGTATCCACTCAGTAACAAGCGATGCAAGCATCAATAACGGTGAAACCTTAGGCAGTGATGAAACATTCTATGTAATCCAAAAAGGTGACACCTTGTGGAAAATCGCTGAGAAAGCTTACGGAAATGGCGCGAAATATACCGCTATCGTTGAAGCGAACAAAGAAGTGATTAAAGACGCGGATAAGATTTTCCCAGGTCAAAAAATTCGTTTACCGAAAGGTTTATAATTCGATAAAAAGTGCGGTTATTCTTGACCGCACTTTTTTCTTTATCAAAAATTGTTGATAAATTGTGCAATTTTAGCGGGTTTTCTATTGAATTTTCCGGTTTCTATCGACTGTTTGATTTTCTTTCGCTATAATTTGGCGGTTTTTTATTTTTACAAACAATAACGTGTTCGGTGTGGTTTTTACCGAGTGCAACATTAATTGAGGTTACAAATGTCATTAAATATTGAAACAACTCAAGGTTTAGAGCGTCGTGTGACGATCACCGTTCCAGCTGAAGCTGTAGAAAAAGCAACTCGTGAAGAATTCAAACGTGCAGCAAAAAATGTACGTGTTGATGGTTTCCGTAAAGGTCACGTGCCAGCTCACATCATTGAACAACGTTTTGGCGCATCAATCCGTCAAGATGTGTTAAACGATTTATTACCACGTCATTTCTTTGACGCAGTAATCGCTGAGAAAATCAACATCGCAGGTCGTCCAACTTTCGCTATCGAAACGTTCGAACCTGGTAAAGATTTATCATTCACTGCAACTTTCGAAGTGTACCCAGAAGTTGAATTAAAAGGCTTAGAAAACATCAAAGTTGAGAAACCAACTGTTGAAATCACTGAAGCTGATATCGATAAAATGATCGATGTATTACGTAAACAACAAGCGACTTGGGCTGAAAGCAAAGCTGCAGCGAAAGCAGATTCACGCGTAACAATCGACTTCGTTGGTTCAGTAGATGGCGAAGAATTCGAAGGCGGTAAAGCAACTGATTTCGTTCTATTCATGGGCCAAGGTCGTATGATCCCTGGTTTTGAAGAGGGCATCGTAGGCCACAAAGCAGGCGAACAATTCGATATCAATGTGACTTTCCCAGCTGAATACCATTCTGAAAACTTAAAAGGTAAAGATGCAAAATTTGCGATCACCTTGAAAAAAGTAGAAGAAATGGAATTACCAGAATTAACAGATGAGTTCGTTGCTAAATTTGGTCCAAACACTAAAACTGTGGCAGATTTACGTGCAGAAATCCGTAAAAATATGGAACGTGAATTGAAAAACGCATTAGTTTCTCGCGTTAAACAACAAGTCATAAACGGTTTAATCGAACAAAACCCAATTGATGTTCCAGCTTCTGCAGTAGAAGAAGAAATCAATGTGTTACGTAACCAAGCAGCACAACGCTTCGGTGGCAATGCACAACAAGCTGCACAATTACCACGTGAATTATTTGAAGCTGATGCAAAACGTCGTGTTCAAGTCGGTTTATTATTCTCTGAAGTGATCAAATCAAACGAATTGAAAGCGGATGAAGAACGTGCGAAAGCAATGATCGCGGATATCGCTTCTGCTTACGAACAACCAGCTGAAGTAGTTGAATATTACAGCAAAAATGAAGAGTTAATGAACAACATTCGCAATGTAGTATTAGAAGAACAAGCAGTTGATGCCGTTCTTGCTAAAGCTCAAGTGACTGAAAAAGCGTCTTCATTTGATGAGATCATGAATCCACAAGCATAATAATTGATAGAACGTGAATTAAATTCACAGATATATCATCGAAAAGTGCGGTTGTTTTTTTCAATGAAAAGCGACCGCATTTTGTTTTTACTGATTTTCGGGTAGAATATTGCCCGATTTTTTAGCACATATTTAGGGGCAAAAATGAGTGTAATTCCTATGGTTGTCGAACAAACCTCTCGTGGTGAACGTTCGTACGACATTTATTCCCGCCTATTAAAAGAGCGCGTGATCTTCTTGAATGGTGAAGTAGAAGATCATATGGCAAATTTGATCGTGGCACAGCTACTTTTCTTAGAATCAGAAGATCCGAAAAAAGACATCAATATTTATATTAACTCACCGGGCGGTTCAGTGACTGCGGGTATGGCAATTTACGATACCATGCAATTTATTAAACCGGATGTGCGTACTCTTTGCATTGGTCAAGCTTGCTCAATGGGCGCATTTTTACTTGCAGGGGGGGCAGCAGGAAAACGTGCTGCATTACCGAATGCACGAGTGATGATTCATCAACCGTTAGGTGGTTTCCGTGGACAAGCATCTGATATTCAGATCCACGCACAAGAAATTTTAAAAATTAAACAAACCTTAAACGAGCGTCTTGCTTTCCATACAGGTCAAAGCATCGAGCGTATCGAAAAAGACACCGATCGTGACAACTTTATGTCGGCGGAAGAAGCAAAAGCTTACGGCTTAGTGGACGATGTGTTGATTAAACGTTAAGGATTTAACATGACAACAAATGATAACGATCTTCACTGTTCTTTCTGCGGAAGAGAAAAAAGTGAAGTAGGTAAATTAATTGCGGGTACAGATGGTTATATTTGTAACGAGTGTATCGAGCTTTGCCACAGTATGTTGGAAGACAGTGGAGAAATCGAAACACCTAGCGAACTGGCAGTTGAAGAAAAATTACCGACACCACACGAAATTCGTGCGCACTTAGATGATTATGTGATTGGGCAAGATTATGCGAAAAAAGTCTTGTCAGTGGCGGTTTACAATCACTATAAACGCTTACGTACGAACCACCAAAGCAATGATGTGGAATTAGGTAAAAGTAATATCTTGTTAATTGGTCCAACAGGTAGCGGTAAAACCTTATTAGCACAAACCTTGGCACGTCGTTTAAATGTACCTTTTGCTATGGCCGATGCGACGACGTTAACCGAAGCTGGTTATGTGGGCGAAGACGTGGAAAATGTTCTGCAAAAATTATTGCAAAACTGCGATTACGATACGGAAAAAGCAGAGCAGGGCATTATCTATATTGATGAAATTGATAAAATCAGCCGTAAATCAGAAGGCGCGTCTATTACTCGCGATGTGTCTGGTGAAGGTGTGCAACAAGCCTTATTAAAATTAATTGAAGGCACTATCGCATCTGTACCGCCACAAGGTGGACGTAAACATCCTCAACAAGAAATGTTGAAAGTGGATACCTCAAAAATCCTCTTTATTTGTGGTGGGGCATTTGCTGGCTTAGATAAAATTATCGGTAAGCGTACACAAACTGATACCGGAATTGGTTTTGATGCAAAAGTAGAGAAAGAAGAAGACAAAGAAAATCTTTCTGAATTATTCCGTCAAGTTGAGCCGGATGATTTAATGAAATTCGGTTTAATTCCAGAATTTATTGGTCGTCTTCCGATGATTGCACCATTAAGCGAATTAGATGAGGAAGCGTTGATTCAGATCCTTACTCAACCGAAAAATGCACTGACCAAACAATATCAAGCATTATTTGGCTTAGAGGATGTGGAACTTGAATTCACGCCGGAAGCATTAAAAGCGATGGCGAAAAAAGCCCTTGAACGTAAAACCGGTGCACGTGGTTTACGCTCAATCGTTGAGGCTGTATTGTTAGATACGATGTATGATTTACCTTCAATCGAAAACTTGCAAAAAGTGATTGTGGATGAAGAAACCATCGTTGATAACAAACCACCAAAGCTCGAATATAAAAACTAATAGAAAGTGCGGTTGTTTTTTCTAACATTTTTCATAGGCAATCCCGAAAGAAAATGCTACAATCGCACGTTCTGAAATTAATCTAAAAATTATTTATCCCTTATTTTATACGGATTCACTTATGGCAACTGAAATTGTTGAAAAAAAGAAACACGACCAAGAACAAGTCGTAGAAGGAAAATCAAAAGGCTTAAACACTCTTCTTTGGATTCTTTCTGTGGCATTTTTTACTGCTGCAGCGATTGGTAACGTTTATTTTAAAGACGCCTTCTCTTTACCTGTACGTGTAGTTGGCGTAGTTGTCGCTTTATTAATTGCCTTTGGTTTAGCTGCAATTACTAATCAAGGTACAAAAGCTCGTACATTCTTTAGCGAAGCAAAAGTTGAAGGTCGTAAAGTGGTATGGCCAACTCGTGCAGAAACACGTCAAACAACTTTAATCGTAATTGGGGTAACCGTGCTTACCTCTTTATTCTTCTGGGCAATTGATTCAATTATCATTGCATTGATTAACTTCTTAACTGATTTGAGATTCTAAAATGAGCGAAACTGAAAACGTATCCAAAAAACGTTGGTATGTATTGCAAGCATTCTCAGGCTTTGAGAGTCGTGTTGCAATCACATTGCGTGAATATATCAAACAACAACAAATGGAAGATCAGTTTGGTGAAGTATTAGTGCCGACTGAAGAAGTCGTTGAAAACGTAGCAGGTAAACGTCGTAAAAGCGAACGTAAATTCTTCCCTGGCTATGTATTAGTTGAAATGGCAATGAATGATGACACATGGCACTTAGTGAAAAGCGTACCACGTGTAATGGGCTTTATCGGTGGTACACCAGATAAGCCAGCGCCAATTTCTAAACGTGAAGCAGATTTAATTTTAAATCGTTTAGAGCAAAGTGCTGAAAAACCACGTCATCGTAAAGAATATCAACCAGGTGAAGAAGTACGTGTGACAGAAGGTCCATTTGCTGACTTTAATGGTACGGTTGAAGAAGTGGATTACGAAAAAGGTCGCTTAAAAGTGTCTGTATCTATCTTCGGTCGTGCAACACCAGTTGAGCTTGAATTTGGTCAAGTGGAAAAAACACGTTAATTTCCCTTTTCCAAAATAAGAAATTTAATGGCCGCACTTAAAAAATAAAGTGCGGTTGTTTTTCGAGTAGTTTTTCTGCTTGAAATTTC
The DNA here is from genome assembly GCF_001815355.1 of Haemophilus sp. HMSC068C11. Taxonomy (GTDB): domain Bacteria; phylum Pseudomonadota; class Gammaproteobacteria; order Enterobacterales; family Pasteurellaceae; genus Haemophilus_D. Next base: position 322,335 of record NZ_KV820375.1, on the reverse strand, counting down.
GAGGCTGATTAATTAAAATACAGCCTTTCATTAACAGGGGAGCCGATTTCGGCGTTATCACCCATTTAGAGGAAACTAAAAAATGGCAAAAAAAGTCCAAGCATACGTTAAGTTGCAAGTTGCAGCTGGTATGGCAAACCCATCACCACCAGTTGGTCCTGCATTAGGTCAACAAGGTGTGAACATCATGGAATTCTGTAAAGCATTCAACGCTCGTACTGAGAGCTTAGAAAAAGGTTTACCAATTCCAGTTGTTATCACTGTATATGCAGACCGTTCATTCACTTTCATTACTAAAACTCCACCAGCAGCAGTATTATTGAAAAAAGCTGCAGGTATCAAATCTGGTTCAGGTAAACCGAACAAAGATAAAGTGGGTAAAGTAACTTTAGATCAAGTTCGTCAAATCGCTGAAACTAAAGCAGCAGATATGACTGGCGCGACTATCGAAACTAAAATGAAATCAATTGCTGGTACTGCTCGCTCAATGGGCTTAGTGGTGGAGGAATAATACGATGGCTAAATTGACTAAAAAAATGAAAGCAATCAAAGCTGGCGTAGATTCTACTAAAGCATACGAAATCAACGAAGCAATCGCGTTATTAAAACAATTCGCAACTGCTAAATTCGTTGAAAGTGTTGACGTTGCAGTAAACTTAGGTATCGATCCTCGTAAATCAGACCAAAACGTTCGTGGTGCAACTGTATTACCACACGGTACTGGTCGTGAAGTACGCGTAGCTGTGTTCACCCAAGGTGCTAACGCAGATGCAGCTAAAGAAGCTGGCGCTGATTTAGTAGGTATGGAAGATTTAGCAGAGCAAATCAAAAAAGGCGAAATGAACTTTGATGTTGTTATCGCTTCTCCTGATGCAATGCGTGTTGTTGGTCAATTAGGTCAAGTATTAGGCCCACGTGGTTTAATGCCAAACCCTAAAGTTGGTACCGTAACACCAAACGTTGCTGAAGCAGTTAAAAATGCTAAATCTGGTCAGATCCGTTATCGTAACGATAAAAACGGTATCATCCACACAACAATTGGTAAAGCAAACTTCTCTGAAGTTCAATTAAAAGAAAACCTTCAAGCATTATTGGCTGCTTTAAACAAAGCAAAACCAACTACTGCAAAAGGTATCTTTATCAAGAAAGTAAGCATCTCTACAACTATGGGTGCTGGTGTCGCTGTTGATCAAGCTTCACTATAATTAAGCGTTAAAACTTAATTCAAATTAACCGCACTTTGGGTAACTGAAGTGCGGTTATTTTTTGTGTTCTTTTCAATAAAGTGAAATATTGAGAATATAAAAAGAGCGGTTAAATTCACAAAACAATGGAATTTGACCGCTCTTTTTATGAGAGATTACTTCGCTAAAGCGAAAATTGCTTCAATAGCTTCTTTGGTGTAAATCTTATCCATTTTCGCCTTAATAGCAGTTTGAACCGCATTTCCAATAATTTCAGCTAAGGTTTTATCATCAATGCTGAGTTGCTCAAGACGAGTTGGTGTGCCGATTTTATCAAACCAAGCTTTTAAGGCTTGAATACCATCTTCAGCCTTATCTAAGCCAAATATTTCTTTAGCAAAGCGTTTGAATTGAGCAGGTCTTTGAGATTGATACCATTGCATCCACGCAGGCATAATTACAGAGAGCCCTGCGCCATGGGGTACATCTGAAATCGCACTCATGGAATGCTCAATCATATGATTTGGGAAACCGTAAGGTGAGATACCTAAATGAGTTAAACCGTTCAACGCAAGTGTAGCCGCCCAGGCAAATTCACCACGAGCATTGAGATCTTGTGGATCATTGAGCAAGATTTCAGTCGTACGGATAACGGTTTTAATATTGCTTTCTACTAAGAAATCAATAATTTCAGGACGATATTCTGCCGTGAAATAGGCTTCAATAGAATGAGCAATAATATCTGCGGCAGAATACACTAAATAATCACGGCTGACGGTCGCTTGTAATTTCGGATTAATGACTGATACTTTCGGGAATAAATGATTACTGTGAATTGAATATTTTTGCTGCGTTTCTTCATTGGTAATGACTGAGCCCCAGTTCATTTCACTGCCTGTTGCCGCAAGGGTTATTACATCAAAAATCATCAACGCTTTTTGCACCGGTGTGCCTTTAAAGAAGTCCCAAGTATCACCCTCATAGCACGCACCCGCCGCGATCGCTTTCGCACTATCAAGGCAAGAGCCTCCACCGATACTCAGCACACTATCAGTACCAAAGGCCTTCGCCATTGCAACAGCTTCACGGACTTTGCTGATTGTTGGGTTACTTTTTACCCCGCCACATTCAATGTATTCAATTCCCTGCTCACGCAAGCTTTTCGCCACATCTTCAAATAAACCGGATTGTTTGACTCGCTCACTGCCATAGATAATTAAGGCCTTTTTTGCACCGTATTCGTGCATATATTTACCCATCTCTTTTTCTTTATCGAGGCCAAATTCAATGCGAGTAGGGTTTTGAAAACTAAATGGATACATATTTATCTCCTTGTTATCTGTTAAGTGCGGTTAGTTTTTGCGTTGTTTTTATTCTACAAAGTAATGCGGAATAAAGTGGCTATCATTGCCGGTAACAGGGGTAAAATCTTCTCTTAATCCGATGCCGCATGCTACATCACCAACTACCCAAGAACCAATCATAGGATACATACCATCAAAATTCGGTAGTTCAAATTTTTGTTGATAGATGTAGCCTGCCTGATCGTAAAAGGCAGAATGTTCGCTGCCTTTGGCGGCAAATTCCAGACCATTACGTTTTTCATAGTAAGAAACATTAGCGCCCTCACGACCTAACGTCGGTTTTTTCACCCATATTGATTGACGATCGGTAATATCATGCTTGCTAAAGTAAGCAGGTAGTAATAATGGATGATTTGGATGTTTTTGCCACAATTTCGCTAATAGCACTTTATTGCTTAATAGTAATTTCCACGCAGGCTCAATAAAAGTAGTGGATGAATTAAGCATGTGTGGTGCATATTCTGTCGTAGTCATCCATTCAAGCGGGTAGAGCTTAAATAAACAATCAATAGGTTGATTATTCAGATCGAGGAATTGCTGACTGTCTTTATCGTAGCCCACATCTTCAATAGCAAGCTGATGAATATGCCAACCTGCGTTGTAAGCCACATCCACTAGGTAATCGATATTGCCCCAATCTTCACGGCCCGCTTCTTGCATGGCACTAAAATGGAAATCGTTTAGTCCTGTTTGCTGTTGAATAAACTGAAAGCGATTGAGCAATTCTTCGTGAATCCAATTAAATTGGTCACGATGCGCTAAGCCTTCAATTTGCTCTAACCATTGCCATTGCACCACAGCAGCTTCAAGCAGGGAAGTAGGTGTGTCGGCATTGTATTCAAACATTTTGAGGTTTTCACCGTCATAACCAAAATCAAAACGGCCATATAAGTGCGGTACGTTTTTAGCCCATGTTTGTTCAATCAGATTTTTCTGTAAATCGGTGAAGCGATAATACGCATAATCACCTTGTTTCACTTCATCGGCAACAAAGTCCATACACATCGCGTGCAATTCATTAGTGGCGTCTTCAATACGATCGATTTCCGCTAGGGTAAATTCATACGCCACATTGTCTGACCAATAATGGGAGCCATCAGAGGAAGGCAGATTATAGTAATCAAAGCCCACATCTAATAATTGTTGCACCATATTAGGGCGAGTAGGAAAGCCTGTGATTCGTTTCATATTTAACCGCCTGAGCTACGGTTACTGCTTGAATTTGAGCTTTTAAAGCCACCGCGTGAAACCGGTTTGCTGTAAGTGCTACCTGCATTGCCTTTCACTAATACAGGCTTACCGACAGAACGATTAGTTTGCGGTTGGATAACTTGACCCGTTGGCGTTGAAACGGCACGGTTACTTGGATTGTAGCTTGGACCTAAAAATGAGCCCATCGTACGCGCAATCATATAGCCCATTGCGGCGCCTGCAATCGCACTGCCCATACTACCGTGTCCTTCTCCTGTTGCAGAGCTAGTGTGGCTTGTTCCCTCAGAACCGCTTGAGTTACCAGAGTGAGTTGCTCCATCTGTATTTAAGGTTTGTTTGACGGTCTGATTGTCTTCTGACCATTTGCTATTATCGCTTGGACGTGTATTTAAATTGCCCGAGAGAGAGGAGCCTGAGCCAGCATGTGCTGTGGTGATGCTGTTATTTTCATTAGATTGGTCAGCTTCGCATAATTCAATTTTTTGCCAATCGGCTAAACAATCCTCAAGGCTGTTATAAACATCTCGTTGAACTTGCTCTTCTGAGCAGCCGCCCAATAAAGCCACAATAGAAAGGCTTACGAGAACTTGATTTTTCTTTTTCATCATAGGGTTAAAGTGTTAATAATTCAGTTAAATGATTGATTTCTAATGTAGGCAAAACACTTGCTTCAGTAAATGAATTGAGATCTTTGCCCGATAAATTAATCCATACAGCTTGGCATCCAGCTTGAATGGCGCCTTGAACATCTGTGGTTAAGTTATCACCAATATGTAAAATTTCACTCGGTTTTACGCCAAAATAATGAGCGGTTTGGTGGAACAAATCTTGATGAGGTTTCGCTCTGCCTTGTTCTCCACCACGTAAACTCAGCTGAAAGTGTTCAAACCCAATGCGTGTTGCAATCACATTACCATTGGTAATCACGCTTAGCGGGTAGCGATCTTTCAGTTGATTCAGCACTTCAATACTTTCTGTGGGTACATCAATTTTGTGTCGCCATTCAATAAATTCTTCCATGGCAAGGGCCAAAGTGCGGTCAATTTCAACTGCACTTTTACCATGATGCGTCAGTAAGTTGCGTAACGTTTCGACACGCCAGGCAATCACATCTTCAGCAATTAAGGGATCTTTCTCCGCCAGTTGCCATTTCCATTCCCGCCAATATTCTGAGGTAAGCTCACTCAGTTGAGCGTGTTCTTGCACACATTGAAGAAAGCGTTCTTCGGCTAACCGAATGACATCACTGTTATCGTAAAGGGTGTCATCAAGATCAAAACTCATGACCTTGAAAGGCCGAAGACCGCGGTAAAATCGCATAGTTAATCCTATTTAATGGTATTCACACCAAGCCATGCTGTCGCACGTTCATTGGTGATTTCTTCGTGTGTCCACATGCTCATTAAGTCAGGCTGAGGATGCTTGTTGGTGTTATAGCCGATCAAATGAGCAAAATCAAATACGGCATGCGGATAGCCGTTAATGAGCAATAAGGCTAAATAACCACTTTCATCCCAGCAGATTTCTAATTTACGTGCTTCGTGGTGATTGCGAGTGTTATCGACGTTATAAACATGTAAGCAATCGACAACAGGCTGCGCATTTTGACGCATATCTAATGCATAAAAATAGCCGGTTTCACCGTCATCTTCAAACATCACTGCCAGGTGATCATGCACAGTCGAGTGTGTGCCGACTTGTTTTGGTTGACCGAGAAAGAGTTGATCTTCGAGGGTTAAATGTAACATGGTATTTCCTCTTGAATTGAAGTTTTTAATAGGCTAATCATATAGTTGATATGATATTAATATCTCTATCTAATACTATCTCTATATACTCAGCTGGTAGATCTGGTAAATTATATTCTTCAGGACTAAAATTACTTTTTCTAAGAGATATTATTGATAAGTTTGATTTTATATTAAAACTTATATCAGTTATTCCATAAAGGTAATCTAAGACACTGGCTTCTTTATAAAGACTAAACTCTTCTGCATATTCTATTTCTAGATAGTTAAATAGATGTTCCCTAATTTTATTTCTGTTTTCATAAATTTTTTCAATCCATCTATTACATTTAAATGTAGAGAGGTTTGTTTCTTTATGAAATATTTTATTTATTCTATTTAATAATTTATTTTCAAATTCAAATTGATAGATCAACATCGAATCGATTTGATATTCTTGGCAATTATACCATTCACCTAACAGCACAGCAGAATTGATATCATTAGGTAATGCATCAAACATAGATGTATTATCATCTATAGTTGCTATTTGTAAGTTTTGGTTATTAAATACAACATTTTCTAGAATTTTATCAGATAAAAATAATGCTTCTTTTCTATTTTTTGCAAGTGCTAATTCATAAATATTATCTTCATATTCTTGTTGTATAAGATAAGCAGTAGCCCATTCTGTTAATACAGAAAACTCATTGATGTTTCTTTCAACGCAATAATATCTTCTGTATAGTTCTAGTTTTGCATTCATGATTTTTACTGAGTTTAATTAGTTAATCAGATAATATTTAGATAAAAATAGTAGGCAAGCTATTGCTTTGCAATTTAATAAAAAAAACACCGCACTTTTGTGCAAAGTGCGGTGCTATTTTACCTTAAATTAAGCAAAAATTATGCTTGACCTTTAACCGCTTTTAAACCTAAGAACGGAGCCGGTGTGCCAGCACGTTCTAATGCTTCTTCTATACGGATTAATTGGTTGTATTTCGCAATACGGTCAGAACGGCTCATAGAACCAGTTTTGATTTGACCTGCTGCTGTACCAACCGCTAAATCAGCGATAGTTGCATCTTCGGTTTCGCCTGAACGGTGAGAAATCACAGCGGTGTAACCTGCATCTTTAGCCATTTTGATTGCTGCTAAAGTTTCAGTTAAAGAACCGATTTGGTTGAATTTGATTAAGATAGAGTTTGCGATACCTTTTTCGATACCTTCTTTTAAGATTTTGGTGTTAGTGACGAATAAGTCGTCGCCCACTAATTGAACGCGGTCACCCAACACTTTAGTTTGGTATGCGAAACCATCCCAGTCAGATTCATCTTGACCATCTTCGATAGACACGATTGGGTATTGTTTAGTTAATTCTTCAAGATAGTGTGTGAACTCTTGAGAAGTGAATGAACGGCCTTCACCTTTCATTTCGTATTTGCCAGTTTCTTTGTTGTAGAACTCAGAAGAAGCACAGTCCATTGCTAAAGTCACGTCTTTACCTAATACATAACCTGCTTTTTCAACTGCTTCTTTGATACATGCTAAAGCGTCAGCATTAGATGCTAGGTTAGGCGCGAAACCACCTTCATCACCTACAGCAGTGCTCATACCTTTGGATTTTAATACTTTCGCAAGATTGTGGAATACTTCAGCACCGATACGAAGTGCTTCACGTAACGTTTTCGCACCAACTGGTTGAATCATGAATTCTTGGATATCAACGTTGTTATCTGCGTGTTCACCACCGTTGATGATGTTCATCATTGGTAATGGCATAGAGTAAACACCTGGGGTGCCGTTAAGTTCTGCGATGTAAGCGTAAAGTGGTAAACCTTTAGATGCTGCAGCGGCTTTCGCTGTTGCTAAAGATACCGCTAAGATTGCGTTTGCACCGAAGTTAGATTTGTTTTCAGTACCGTCTAAATCGATCATGATTTGGTCGATTTCAGCTTGGTTAGACGCTTCTTTACCCACTAATGCATCAGCGATAGGACCGTTTACTGCAGCAACCGCTTTTAATACACCTTTACCTAAGAAACGAGATTTGTCGCCGTCACGTAATTCTAATGCTTCACGAGAACCAGTAGATGCACCTGATGGAGCCGCTGCTAAACCAACGAAACCACCTTCAAGATGAACTTCAGCTTCTACAGTTGGGTTACCACGAGAGTCGATGATTTCACGACCAATGACTTTAACGATTTTTGCCATTTTGTTTTCCTCTGTTTAAAGTTAATTAAAATTAGTTAGGCGAACCTAAAACGGGGATATGATAAAGCAAATTTAGAAATTTGTCTTGGAAAAATGACCGCACTTTGATCTGTATCTTATTTTTCAATCAAGTGCGGTGAGTTTTTGTCTTTTTTTGCGAATTATTTCTTTTATTTCAGTGGAATTGCCTTCAAAAGTTGGTTACAGTTGCACGAAATTTCGTATTATTTTACGGTGAATTATTTATTCTTAATTGAGACTTTGTTGCATTGAAAAAGGAATCATTATGTCTCTTTCGACTTTTTTTAAGCAAACCAAAACACGAATAAAATCAGCGATATCTACCCATCCGATTGAAATCTTCATGATTGCTGCGTTTGCTCTTGGAATTTGGTTTGTGGATATGAATTCAGAAAAAGATCATTTAGCTTATTGGCTATTTGAGCCGATGCTGTTTGCCTTTATTTATTTGTCTCGTCCCTACTCATGGTATCGTTTTTCGTGGATTGTGCCGCTTATTGCCGTTTTCACCATTTGGCAAGTGAATGATAATGCTGATTTTTATGGCTATAGTCCTAAGTTTTTGGGCGCTCAATTTATTGTGTTATTGATATTATTCGGCTTTCCATTTGTCAGAAACAATCAAGCCTTTACTTATCGTAATTTCACGACTCTATATTACATCACCTCATCCATTGCTGGCTGGGGGCTCGTCTCTGGTTTGGTAGCCGCAATTTTGGCTTCAATCAGTACATTATTTAACATTGATTTTAGTGAATGGTTTCAAAAGCATCTTTATTCCTCCATTACTGCATTTTGCCTGCCTTTGTTCTTTTTAGTCTTTCAACAGCGCCAAGAAAATACAGAGATGACGCTAAATCGTAGTTTTGACATTTTAGTGAATTTTATCTTAGCGCCTGCGTTGATGATATTTACTGCACTACTTTATGCTTACGTTGGCAAAATTATCTTAGCAGGGGCTTTGCCAAAAGGTATGGTGTCGAATATTGCGTTGCCTTATTTAGTTGGAGGCTTAGGTGTTTACGCTTTACGTAGTATTAGTGTGAAAGCAAATTGGGAGAGTTTCTTTAAGTTTTTCCCATACCTTTCCATTGTGCCCATTGTATTGTTATGGTTGGCAATTGACCGTCGAATTAGTGCCTATGCTTGGACTGAGCAACGGATTTATTTAGTGGCTCTAGCCTCGGCGATTACGATTGCTTATACCATTTTAAGCATTCCTAAAATTCGTCAATATCGTTTGATTTCTGTCGTTGTGATAGTAGCTATTTTTGCCATGACTTGGGTGGTGAAACCGAAAGAAATCGCTTATCAAAGCCAAACAGAACGTTTTGAACATTTACTCACAAAGCTTAATTTATCTGATGGACAAGGGAAAATTCGTGATGATGTGGATTTTTTAAGTCGTTTAGAAAATATGCCTGAAAACGAACGCCAAGATTGGAATGAATTAGATGATGTATCTGATTATTTAGTCCATCGTTTAGACTTAGGACTTTATGATGGATCTAATTATGAAGAGAAACGAAAAGCCTTTGTGAAAAAATATGGTGAAAAAGTGAATGAACTGATTTCATTGGATGTTTATGAGCATTCTTTCCGTATCAATGATAGCGACATTATGGCTCTGGAAAATAGCCCGGTTAGAGAAGCGGAGTTTGAATGGTCATCAATTGATGTGAGTTCGTATAAAAAATGGATCCGTGTGCCAGTCTATCAATTCTATCGTGTGGACGATAACAGCTCGAAAAAAGAAGAGAATGAGCCAAAAGAACGAGCCGAAGTTTGTTTTGTTGAAGAGCATGATAGATATTGTACCGATATGGATCAGCATATTAAACAGGTCTTTCAACAACATCATTTAGACTCAATGAAAAAACTGGCGGAATCAGATCTTAAACTAATCAGCAAAGACTTACTAAAAATTGATGCACCAGGTTTTGCTATCTATTTAGGTTCACTTGAAATGCAATTTAGTCAAGAAAAAGGCTATCACTATAAGTCGCTAACCGTTGAAACTATTTTTGATAAATAGGCTAGATGTGTAAAGTGCGGTGATGTTATTGCAAAAATTTGGCTAAAACTGACCGCACTTTGATATTAAATGAATAAAACTTCTCTAATTCTATTTAGATTGGGGGCGTCGAGTAATAGAACTCAAAGCGTTATTGAACGCGTTGATATAAAAGTTTTTTCAATAATTGGATGCGTTGGTCTAAAATGCTGAACATCGTATGTCGATCTTCTCCAAATAATGAAATTTCACAAGTAGATTGAATCTTATCGTAAGCCAAAAATGCCATTTCAAACTCTTCTTTGCTGAGTTTAATGGATTTTTCGTGTAACGTTCGGCTTAGTAAGCTCACTTCTTTCGATGTTAAGTCAGGAAATAAATGACTTATCCATAGCTCCATAGAGTATTGAACAGACTTGCTAATTTTGTCATGTATTTTACTCGCTTGGCCTTGATGTATCCGATAAAACAATAATGGCTCTGGTAAATTAGCAAATTTCTTTTGATGTAAGGCGCATTGTACCCACATATGAAAATCGGGTGCAGTGGCTGTTTGGGCATAATTGATCCCGAGCGCCTTGATACTAGAATGTCGCCACATTGAAGAGGGATTAATGATATTGTCTCGAGCTAAAGAAAAATGTGCTTTTATATCTTTATCTAAAAGAGGAAGTGTACTCACTTTAGTCGCTTTATCAGTTTGCCCATCATTAAAGAACAGAGCATTACTTCCTAAAATATCAATTTCGGGATGCTCGTCTAAATATTGAACTTGTTTTTCAAAACGATGTGTCACACAAATATCATCAGCATCCATACGTGCAACATATTCAACATTCATATAGTTAAGCATATCCATGACAAATTGCATTACAGCAGGCTCACCTTGGTTTTGTGGTAAATGGTAAACACGTAAGCGAGCATCTTTTGCTGCATAAGTTTCGAGAATCTTGCCTGTGTTATCTGTAGATGCATCATTAACCGCAAGAATACAAAAATCACTAAATGTCTGATTCAATAATGACTCTAAACATTCAGTGAGAAAATTTTCTGCATTGTATGCAGGTAACATTACTGCAAGTTTCATTTTTGGCTATCCATTATTAAATGAGTGAATAAGGCTCAGATGATATTATTCCTTATTAATACAAAATGCGGTCAAAAATACAAGAATTTTTGACCGCACTTGTTTATGGAATCATCAGTAAATTATTTTTCAGTTTTTAACTGATTTTCTCTAGCTGCTTTGACAAAGCCTTCAAATAATGGGTGGCCATCACGCGGCGTTGACGTAAATTCTGGGTGAAATTGACATGCCACAAACCATGGGTGGTTTGGTACTTCGATGATTTCCACTAATTTACGATCCGCTGATAAACCAGTTACTTTAAGGCCCGCTTTTTCAATTTGTGGAAGCAGGTTATTGTTCACTTCATAGCGGTGACGATGACGTTCTTCGATGGTTTCTTTGCCATACAATGCACGCGCTTTTGAGCCTTCAATTAAATGACATTGCTGTGCCCCTAAACGCATCGTACCACCGAGATCTGAATTGTCGTCACGGGTTTCAATGTGGCCTTCCGCATCTTGCCATTCTGTAATCAAACCCACAACAGGTTGCTCACAGTGACGATCAAATTCAGATGAGTTGGCTTTTTCAAGACCAGCGACATTACGCGCATATTCGATTAATGCAATTTGCATTCCTAAACAAATACCGAGGTAAGGAACATTGTTTTCACGTGCATATTTTGCAGTCAAGATTTTGCCTTCTACACCGCGATAGCCAAAGCCGCCCGGTACTAAAATACCATCGACACCTTTTAATACATCAGTGCCTTTGGTTTCAACATCTTGAGAATCAATGTATTTGATATGCACGCTTAAACGGTTTTTTAAACCTGCGTGTTTTAAGGCTTCATTCACTGATTTATAAGCGTCTGGTAATTCAGTATATTTACCTACCATACCGATGGTCACATCGCCCACTGGGTTTGCTTCTTGATAAAGCACTTGTTCCCATTCTGAAAGGTCCGCTTCTGGACAGTCTAAGTGGAAACGTTGGCAGATGAATTCATCTAAACCTTGTGATTTCAATAATGCTGGAATTTGATAGATTGAATTCACATCTTTTAATGAGATGACGGCACGTTCTGGCACGTTACAGAATAAGGCGATTTTTGCACGTTCGTTTGGTGGAATCATGCGATCTGAGCGGCAGATAAGCACATCTGGCTGAATACCAATCGAAAGTAATTCTTTTACAGAATGTTGCGTTGGCTTGGTTTTCACTTCGCCCGCCGTTGGGATGTATGGCACTAACGTTAAGTGCATAAAAATAGTATGCTCACGGCCTACTTGCACGGCAAGTTGACGCAGTGCTTCTAAGAATGGAAGTGATTCAATATCACCCACAGTTCCGCCTACTTCCACGATTACCACATCATGGCCTTGCGCACCAGCAATCACGCGATCTTTGATTTCATTGGTGATGTGCGGGATAACTTGAATTGTCGCACCTAAATAATCACCACGACGCTCTTTGCGTAATACTTCAGAGTAAATTTTACCGGTGGTGAAGTTATTGCGTTTTGTCATTTTGGTACGAATAAAACGCTCGTAGTGACCTAAGTCTAAATCGGTTTCCGCCCCGTCTTGTGTCACGAACACTTCGCCGTGTTGGGTTGGGCTCATTGTACCCGGATCCACGTTGATGTAAGGGTCTAATTTCATAATAGTCACGTTTAAGCCACGTGCTTCTAAAATTGCTGCCAATGATGCTGCAGCAATACCTTTACCTAACGATGAAACCACACCGCCTGTGACGAAAATATAATTTGTAGCCATAGTGAGAGACCTAAAATGTTGGGATAAAAATGATTATAGCCAATCATCTTTTATGCAAATTTGTGCAGAATACTGAAAAGTGCGGTCAAAAGTAAAAGAAAAAGATGATTAGCTATCAAGACGGGAGGATAGTTTACAGGATTTGAGATTTTTATACAATCTTGTCTTGTCAGGAATGTATGAAAATTAAATGGCTTATCATATTCTCCATTCTACGATAGAATACGCCCAAATTTTTTATAAAGAAGAGAAGAATTTATGACAAATAAAGCATTAAGCGTGGTGATTTTAGCAGCCGGTAAAGGCACTCGTATGTATTCTGATTTACCTAAAGTCTTGCACAAAGTGGCAGGTAAACCGATGGTAAAACATGTGATCGATACGGCAAATCAATTAGGTGCGGAAAACGTACATTTGATTTATGGTCACGGTGGCGAATTAATGCGTGAGCGTTTGGCAAATGAAAGCGTGAACTGGGTATTCCAAGCGGAACAGTTGGGTACAGGACATGCTATGCAACAAGCAATGCCTTTTTTCCGTGATGATGAAAATATTTTAATGGTGTATGGCGATGGCCCAATGATTACACCGGAAACATTGCAAAAATTAATCGATGCGAAACCTGAAAATGGTATCGCAGTGTTAACCGTCGTATTAGATAACCCAACAGGTTATGGTCGAATCGTACGTGAAAATGGCAAAGTTGTAGGGATTGTTGAACAAAAAGATGCAACGCCTGAGCAACTCAAAATTCAAGAGATTAATACAGGTGTGTTAGTTTCAGATGGTGCAAGTTTCAAAAAATGGTTAGCGCGTTTAGATAATAATAATGCACAAGGCGAGTTTTATATTACTGATGTAATTGGCTTAGCTCATCAAGATGGTTGTCCGATTGTAGCTGTTCAAGCAACTGATTTTATGGAAGTTGAAGGGGTAAATAATCGCCTACAATTAGCCAAAATGGAACGCTATTATCAACGTAAACAAGCAGAAAAACTTTTACTTGCAGGTGTGATGTTGATTGACCCGGAGCGTTTTGATTTACGCGGCATATTAGAGCACGGTAAAGATGTTGAAATTGATGTGAATGTAATTGTGGAAGGCAATGTGCGCTTGGGTGACCGTGTAAAAATCGGTGCAGGTTGCGTATTGAAAAACGTGACCATTGGTGATGATGTTGAAATCAAGCCTTATTCTGTTTTAGAAGATGCGACAATTGGTGAGAAAGCGGCGATTGGTCCATTCTCTCGTTTACGTCCAGGTGCTGAATTAGCCGCTGAAACCCATGTAGGCAACTTTGTGGAAATTAAAAAATCTACAGTAGGGAAAGGTTCTAAAGTAAACCACCTCACTTATGTCGGTGATACCGAAATCGGTGAGAACTGTAACATTGGTGCAGGTGTCATTACTTGTAACTATGACGGTGCAAATAAATTTAAAACAATTATTGGTAACAATGTATTTGTTGGATCGGATACGCAGTTAGTCGCGCCTGTTACCGTCGCAGATGGAGCAACCATTGGGGCTGGTTCAACGATCACTCAAAATATTGAGAAAGATGAGCTGGTGATTACTCGTGTGCCACAACGTCATATTCAAGGTTGGCAAAGACCTGTGAAGAAAAAGTAATTAACATTGCAAGGCGAACCAATGTGTTCGCCTTTTATAATTTGATGCCTTTTGCTTTATAAAGGCTATTCGAGTTGTTAAAATCATCGTCCATTTATAAAGACAGATAATTTCCTATGACAAAAAATAAAACAGGACTTTCATTCCTTTGGCTAAGTGCAGTCGCATTTATCCTCGATTTACTGACCAAATATATTGTGGTGCAACGCTTTGATCTCTATGAAAGTGTGAACCTATTACCCGTTTTTAATTTAACCTATGTGCGTAACTATGGCGCAGCGTTTAGCTTCCTTGCGGAACATGATGGTTGGCAGAAATATTTCTTTATCGTGCTTGCAATTGGGATTTCTTTAATGCTGGCTTACTTTATGAAAAAGAATTCTGCAGAACAAAAATTACAAAACTCGGCTTATGCACTGATTATTGGTGGCGCTTTAGCCAATATGGTAGACCGTGTGTATAACGGTTTTGTGGTGGATTTCTTAGATTTTTATTGGGATATTTATCATTATCCGGTATTCAATGTGGCAGATATTGCGATTTGTATTGGTGCGGGTTTATTAGCATTAGATGCCTTTAAAGGTGATAAAAAGAGCGGTTAAAAATGAAGATAATTTTAGCTAACCCTCGCGGATTTTGCGCGGGTGTCGATCGAGCCATTAGCATTGTTGAATTAGCGCTTGAAATTCATGGTGCACCGATTTATGTACGTCATGAAGTGGTGCATAACCGTTTTGTGGTAAATGGTTTGCGTGAGCGTGGGGCAATTTTTGTAGAAGAATTAAGTGAAGTGCCAGATGGTGCCATTGTGATTTTCTCCGCTCATGGCGTGTCACAAGCCGTTCGTCAAGAAGCAAAAGATCGCCAGTTAAAAGTATTTGATGCAACTTGTCCGTTGGTAACCAAGGTACATATGCAAGTGGCTCGTGCGAGCCGTAAAGGGACGAAAGCGATTTTGATCGGACACAAAGGGCATCCAGAAGTGGAAGGCACAATGGGGCAGTACAGCAACGAGGAAGGTGGTATTTTCTTAATTGAAAGCGTGGAAGATATTGCTCGTTTGCCGGTTCAAGAAAGTGATGATTTAACCTTTATGACACAAACCACACTTTCTCTTGATGATACGGCGGAAACTATCAGTGCATTGAAAGATAAATATCCTGCGATTCAAGGCCCACATAAAAACGATATTTGCTATGCAACAACTAATCGACAAGAAGCGGTGCGTGAATTAGCGAAACAATGTGATTTAGTGGTCGTTGTAGGTTCTAAAAACTCATCAAATTCTAACCGTTTAGCTGAGTTGGCATCGCGTATGGGGGTGAAATCAAAATTGATTGATGATCCAAATGATGTGTCGGCAGATTGGTTTGAAGGCGTTGAAACAATTGGCGTAACAGCGGGGGCCTCTGCACCGGAAGAATTGGTGCAATCTGTGATTGCTCGATTAAAAGAATTTGGTGCCGATGCTATTGAAGAGCTTCAAGGCTTAGAAGAAAATATGTTCTTTGAAGTGCCAAAAGAGTTAAGAATAAAAGAAGTGAACTAATTCTATTAAAAAAGTGCGGTTAATTTACCGCACTTTTTTTGTGTTATTTTATTTTTTATTATGCACTTTAAGCCATTTTTGCATTTGTTCAATTTCTGCTTGTTGAGCGTTAATAATATTCTCAGCAAGCTTACGCATCTCAGGATCTTTTCCGTATTTTAATTCAACTTCCGCCATTTTTACTGCGCCAATATGGTGTGGCAACATACCTGCTGCAAAAGCAACATCAGGATCTTTATATTGCGCAGCTGCCATCATGTCTTGATTCATTTGATTCATACCTTGCATTAATTCTTGTTGCATTGCAGAATCTGTCGACATTGGCATATTCATGTGTGCTTGATGCGGTTGTTCATTAGCTTGGGCATAAATTGAAACTGCAGCAGCGCTAAGTGTGATAAAAGTCATAAGTTTTTTCATGTTTTTCTCCTATGTGATAACTGAATGAGCACGAATCATAAACCTTGACCTAAGGTTAAAGTCAATATTTATTCCGAAAATTTTTGGTGAGGTGCTAAAATAAGACAATATTTGATATGAGGGACAGAATCATGAAGCAAAAAATTGTGCTTGCCACGGGCAATAAAGGCAAAGTAAAAGAAATGGCAGACGTATTAGCCGATTTCGGTTTTGAAGTCATTGCTCAGACCGATTTAGGCATTGAAAGTCCAGAAGAAACAGGATTAACGTTTGTTGAAAATGCGATTTTGAAAGCACGTTATGCATCTGAAAAATCAGGTTTACCGGCCATTGCAGATGATTCTGGTCTTGTAGTGGATGCGTTAAATGGTGCGCCTGGATTGTATTCTGCTCGTTATGCAGGTGTGGATGGTGACGAAGCTGATGCGAAAAACCGAGAAAAATTATTGGCAGAATTAGCCGATGTACCGACTGAACGTCGCCAAGCAAAATTTGTGAGTACGATTGTGTTATTACAACACCTAAGTGATCCTTCTCCGATCATTGCTCAAGGTGAATGTGACGGGCAGATTATTTATGAAGAAAAAGGTGAAAATGGTTTCGGTTACGACTCGCTCTTTTTTAGCCCTGAAAAAGGCTGTACTTTTGCCGAATTAGAAACCGTAGAGAAAAAGAAAATTTCTCATCGTGCGAAGGCATTAGCTGTTTTGAAATCAAAATTAACGGCCTAAAGCGCGGTTGATTTTTAACGAGAATTAAAGGATACAAAATGATTATTACCACTACGCCTAATATTGAAGGTAAACAAATCGTAGAATATAAACAAGTCGTCTTTGGGGAAGTGATTGCTGGGGCAAACTTCATCCGTGATTTTTTTGCGGCTATTACCGATGTGATTGGTGGGCGTTCGAGTGTTTATGAGCGTCGTATTAGTCGTGCACGCCAAGATGCCTTGAAAGAGTTGGAAGAAAAAGCAATTGCTTTAGGGGCAAATGCTGTGGTTGGCGTAGAGATTAATTACGCAACAGTAAGCAATAAAAGTATGTTTATGGTGATTGCGAGTGGCACAGCTGTAGTGGTGCGATAAGGTCGTTTTTTTATTTGCTTAAATGTAATTTTTGCGATCAAGATCGCAAAAGTGCGGTTGATTTCTTGCGTGTTTTCTGTGTTTCTTAAAAATGTCACTGTTGATATGAATCAACGGTACTTATTTGTTAATAAAGGACATTTTTATGAAATTGATGAAACATTTATTTAGTTCATTATTTATTGCAGGCGCGATGTTGAGCACAGAAGCGCTTGCAGAAGAAAAAACAGCTGAGCAGGCTCAATCGCAAACGCAAGTGCAGCAACAAACAGCTGTACAAGCACCATCACAAACAGTACAACAAACGGTGAGTGATAAATTAAATATCAATACCGCTAGCGTATCAGACATTCAAAAAGCGCTGATTGGTATTGGGGCGAAAAAAGCAGAAGCCATTGTGCAATACCGTGAAAAACACGGTAGTTTCACTGCGGCAGAACAACTACTTGAAGTACAAGGCATTGGTAAAGCTACGTTAGAAAAAAACCGAGATCGTATCGTGTTTTAATGTTGTTATTTTTATATGAAAAGCGGAATAGTGATATTCCGCTTTTTTATTTTTTGAGCAGAAAATTTACCAAAACTTGCAAAATATCAAATTTTTTTGGAATAAGTTGGGGATTTCTTGCAATGGTTTTATAAGAGAGTAGAATACCAAATGGGTATAGGAATACCTATGTTGTAGTATAAGAAATAATAAACCAACTATTTGGAGTTAGATATGGCATCAGAAAATTTAAATCAATCTTCTGTTGCTCTCACACCAGTTGAAGCAACGGATTATGCTGAAAGCGTCGCTGCGTATAAAGCGCAAAAACGTCCATTTTTATCATTCATGTCTGGTATTAGTGCTGGGGCTTGTATTGCATTAGCCTTTGTATTTTATACGACAACTCAAACAGCGAGCGCTGGCGCGCCTTGGGGATTAACCAAGTTAGTTGGTGGATTAGTCTTCTCTTTAGGCGTAATTATGGTGGTGATTTTAGGATCGGAATTATTCACCTCTTCTACTTTAACCTTAGTTGCCCGCGTAGGCGGAAAAATAACCACAACCCAAATGATTCGAAATTGGATTGTGGTGTATTTAGGCAACTTCGTAGGCGGTTTATTTATTGCTGCAGTGATTTGGTTTGGGGGACAAACCATGGCAGCAAATGGTCAATGGGGGTTAACCATTTTGGCAACCGCTCAACATAAGATTCATCATACTTGGTTTGAAGCATTTAACCTTGGTATTTTATGTAACATTATGGTGTGTGTAGCGGTATGGATGTCTTATTCCGGTAAAACTGTTACAGACAAAGCATTTATTATGATCATGCCAATTGGTTTATTTGTGGCATCAGGTTTTGAACACTGTGTGGCAAATATGTTTATGATTCCGCTTGGCATTATTACAGCACATTTTAGTACACCAGAATTTTGGCAACAAATTGGTGTGGATCCAATGAAATATGCAGACTTAGATCTTTATCATTTCATTGTGAAGAATTTAATTCCCGTAACGTTGGGCAACATTGTGGGCGGCGCAGTTTGTATCGGCTTATTCCAACGTTATTTAACCAAAGCTCACTAATGTACTAACGAACTAAACAGACTTATTTTTTATCAATTAAAAAAGGAAATGACTATGTCAGAACTTAATGAAGCACAAAAAGTTGCGTGGGCAGGATTCGTTGCCGGTGATTGGCAAGAAAACGTCAACGTGCGTGATTTTATTCAAAAGAACTACACCCCGTATGAAGGTGATGATTCTTTCTTAGCAGGTCCAACCGAAGCGACAACCAAACTTTGGGAAACCGTTATGGAAGGAATTAAAGTTGAAAACCGCACACATGCGCCATTAGACTTTGACGAACATACGCCTTCAACGATTACTTCTCACGCACCAGGTTATATCAATAAAGACTTAGAGAAAATCGTAGGTCTTCAAACCGATGCTCCATTAAAACGTGCCATTATGCCATTTGGTGGTATTAAAATGGTGGAAGGATCATGCAAAATTTACGGTCGTGAATTAGATCCTGAAGTGAAAAAAATCTTCACTGAATATCGTAAAACCCACAACCAAGGTGTATTCGATGTTTATACGCCAGACATTTTACGTTGTCGTAAATCAGGTGTATTAACTGGTCTTCCAGATGCTTACGGTCGTGGTCGTATCATCGGTGACTATCGTCGTGTCGCACTTTATGGTGTTGACTTCTTAATGAAAGATAAATACGCACAATTCACTTCTTTACAAAAAGACTTAGAAGATGGCGTAAATCTAGAAGCAACTATTCGTTTACGTGAAGAAATCGCAGAACAACACCGTGCATTAGGCCAAATGAAACAAATGGCAGCAAGTTACGGTTTCGATATTTCTAACCCTGCAACTAACGCTAAAGAAGCAATTCAATGGATGTACTTTGCTTACTTAGCAGCAATCAAATCACAAAATGGTGCAGCGATGTCATTCGGTCGTACTGCAACCTTCATCGATATCTATATCGAGCGTGATTTAAAAGCAGGTAAACTTACTGAAACTGAAGCGCAAGAATTAGTTGACCACTTAGTCATGAAACTTCGTATGGTTCGTTTCTTACGTACACCTGAATACGATCAATTATTCTCTGGTGACCCAATGTGGGCAACTGAAACTATCGCAGGTATGGGTTTAGACGGCCGTACATTAGTCACCAAAAATACATTCCGTATTTTACACACCCTTTACAACATGGGGACTTCTCCAGAACCAAACTTAACAATTCTTTGGTCTGAACAATTACCTGAAAACTTCAAACGTTTCTGTGCGAAAGTATCGATTGATACCTCATCAGTTCAATACGAAAACGATGATTTAATGCGTCCAGACTTCAACAATGATGACTACGCAATTGCATGTTGTGTATCACCAATGGTTGTTGGTAAACAAATGCAATTCTTCGGTGCGCGTGCAAACTTAGCGAA
The DNA here is from genome assembly GCF_001815355.1 of Haemophilus sp. HMSC068C11. GTDB lineage: Bacteria > Pseudomonadota > Gammaproteobacteria > Enterobacterales > Pasteurellaceae > Haemophilus_D. The sequence continues at coordinate 302,112 of NZ_KV820375.1, read as the reverse complement.
AACATTGTTATACGCAATCAACGGCGGTATCGATGAAAAATTAGGTATGCAAGTAGGTCCGAAAACTGCACCAATCACTGATGAAGTGTTAGATTTCGACACAGTCATGACTCGTATGGACAGCTTTATGGATTGGTTGGCAAAACAATATGTGACTGCCTTAAATATCATCCACTATATGCATGATAAATATTCATACGAAGCAGCATTAATGGCATTACATGATCGTGATGTATACCGTACCATGGCTTGTGGTATCGCAGGTCTTTCTGTTGCAGCAGACTCACTTTCCGCAATTAAATATGCGAAAGTTAAACCAGTTCGTGGCGACATCAAAGATAAAGATGGCAATGTTGTAGCAAGCAACGTAGCGATCGACTTCGAAATCGAAGGTGAATATCCACAATATGGTAACAACGACAACCGTGTTGATGACATCGCTTGTGATTTAGTTGAACGTTTCATGAAGAAAATTCAAAAACTTAAAACTTACCGCAATGCTGTGCCTACACAATCTGTATTAACCATTACTTCTAACGTGGTTTATGGTAAGAAAACAGGTAACACTCCAGATGGTCGTCGTGCCGGCGCGCCATTCGGACCAGGTGCTAACCCAATGCACGGTCGTGACCAAAAAGGTGCGGTAGCATCATTAACTTCTGTAGCTAAACTTCCATTTGCTTACGCGAAAGATGGTATTTCTTATACCTTCTCAATCGTACCAAATGCGTTAGGTAAAGATCCAGAAGCACAACGTCGCAACCTTGCGGGCTTAATGGATGGTTACTTCCACCACGAAGCAGCAGTAGAAGGTGGTCAACACTTAAATGTGAACGTGTTAAACCGTGAAATGTTATTAGATGCGATGGAAAATCCGGATAAATATCCGCAATTAACTATTCGTGTATCTGGTTACGCAGTCCGTTTCAACTCTTTAACTAAAGAGCAACAACAAGACGTCGTCACTCGTACATTCACAGAATCGTTCTAAAACACGATAAAATTTAACCGCACTTTAGCGGGAACATAAAAATTATGAGCCTGATTTAAGTCAGGCTCATTTTTTATAGATGATATTTTTGGTAAAATTTAGCTAGATTTATTTTTTGGAAATTTATGTATGTCTGTTCTAGGAAGAATTCACTCCTTTGAATCCTGTGGAACCGTGGATGGTCCCGGCATTCGTTTTATTTTATTTATGCAAGGCTGTTTAATGCGTTGCAAATATTGCCACAACCGTGATACTTGGGATCTTGATGGTGGTCGCGAAATCAGTGTGGAAGAACTCATGAAAGAAGTCGTGAGCTATCGCCATTTTATGAATGCAACCGGTGGTGGTGTAACAGCATCAGGTGGTGAAGCCATTCTTCAAGCTGAGTTTGTACGAGATTGGTTCCGAGCTTGTAAAGCAGAAGGCATTAATACTTGTTTAGATACTAATGGGTTTGTACGTCATTATGATCACATTATTGATGAACTGATCGATGTAACCGATCTTGTTTTGCTTGATTTAAAAGAACTGAACGATCAAGTGCACCAAAACCTTATTGGTGTACCAAATAAACGGACACTTGAGTTTGCGAAATATCTGCAAAAACGTAATCAGCGAACCTGGATTCGTTATGTAGTGGTTCCTGGCTATACCGATAACGATCATGATGTTCATCTGCTCGGACAGTTTATTGAAGGTATGACCAATATTGAAAAAGTCGAACTTCTCCCTTATCATCGATTAGGCGCTCATAAATGGAAAACCCTTGGCTTTGAATATGAGCTCGCAGATGTTTTACCACCGACGAAAGAATCACTTGAGCATATTAAAACAATCCTTGAAGGATATGGACATACGGTAAAATATTAAGCTAAGGTGTAAAAAGATTAACAGCAGGCTTTAGAAAGCTTTAAGGAGGAAAAATGAAAAAATTAGCATTAACGTTTTTAGGTGTAGCCCTTTTAGCAGGCTGTTCAGCTGTTCAATCGCCAGTTACACAAGAAGAGGTGACATTAACGCCCCCTTCAAAAGATAGAGTAGGGTATGTTCGATTAGTAAAAGATAAAAATTACTACATTGATACCGATTCAATTTGGGTGGACAACCAAGATTTAAACCAAGTGCATTTTGATGCCGTGGTGAATTTGGATAAAGGTTTATATGTGTATCCAAATGAGAAAAGACGTTATGCACGTTCTGTTCGCCAATATAAAATCTTAAACTGTAAGAACTACCATTTAACCCAAGTTCGGACTGATTTTTATGATGATTTCTGGGGCGAAGGTTTGCGTGCCGCACCGAAAAAACAAGAGAAATACACAATTAGCTTAAAACCTAATACAACGCTCTATGCGGCGGCACAAATCATTTGTGTTAACTCAGATAGAAAACCTTCTTTAGATTTAGAAGGCTCAAAAGCGAAATAATCAATCAAAGTGCGGTTAGAAATAACCGCATTTTTTATCTCTATGAAACTAATGAGCAGGCAATAAAAAACGGCCAATATTTATCAAATATTGACCGCTCTTTTTATCTCTCAATGAAAGATTATTTCACACGAGAAACGTATTCGCCTGAACGAGTATCGACTTTAATTACTTCACCGATTTGAACGAAAAGAGGTACTTTCACCACAGCACCAGTACTTAATGTTGCTGGTTTACCGCCTGTACCCGCAGTATCACCTTTAAGACCAGGGTCAGTATCGATGATTTCTAATTCTACGAAGTTTGGTGGAGTAACTGTAATTGGTGCACCGTTCCATAAAGTCACGATACAATCTGCTTGGTCTAATAACCATTTTTCAGCATCACCCACTGCTTTTGCATCAGCAGAGTATTGTTCAAATGTTTCTGGGTGCATGAAGTACCAGAATGCATCATCTTTGTATGAATAAGTGAGGTTAAGATCCATAACATCAGCAGCTTCAACCGAAGTACCAGATTTGAAGTTTACGTCTAATACTTTGCCTGAAATTAATTTACGAATACGAGTACGAGTAAAAGCTTGGCCTTTACCTGGTTTAACGAATTCGTTTTCAACGATCACACAAGGCTCACCGTCTTGCATAAATTTTAGACCTGGTTTGAAATCACTGGTAGTATATGTAGCCATATTAAAAATATCCTAAAAAATAGAGATTGTTTGAAAGTGCGTATTTTAACCCAAAATATTGCGATTAGAGAAGAACAAAATTGGTTAGAAACCCTAAAAAATGCGATTTCTGATCCGAAAATCTTGTTAAAAACCTTAAATTTGTCTGTTGAAGATTTTGCCGAGGATATCACTGCTCGTAAACTTTTTGCTATGCGAGTGCCTTTGCCTTTTGTTGATAAAATGGAAAAAGGGAATCCGAAAGACCCACTTTTTTTGCAAGTGATGACGGCTCAACAAGAATTTATTGAGACCGAAGGGTTTAGCCAAGATCCTTTAGATGAGCAGCAAAAAAATGCGGTGCCTAATATTCTGCATAAATACCAAAATCGCTTGCTGTTCATGGCAAAAGGAGGCTGTGCCGTTAACTGTCGTTATTGTTTCCGTCGCCATTTTCCTTATGATCAAAATCCAGGCAATAAAACGAGTTGGCAACAAGCAATAGACTATATTGCGGCCCATTCAGAAATTGAAGAAGTGATTTTTTCGGGTGGCGATCCGATGATGGCAAAGGATAGTGAATGGGCATGGCTATTAGAACGCCTTGAAAAAATACCGCACTTACAGCGTTTACGTATTCACTCTCGTTTGCCTGTCGTGATTCCGGAGCGAATTACGGATGAATTTTGTGATTTATTGCTAAAAAGCCGATTACAAGCGGTGTTTGTCACGCATATCAATCATCCAAATGAAATTGATGAGGTACTTGCTTTCGCTATGCAAAAACTGGCAGGCGCTAAAGTGACCTTACTCAATCAATCAGTCCTTTTAAAAGATGTGAATGATAACCCACATACATTAAAAGTATTGAGCGATAAGCTATTTCAAGCGGGAATTTTGCCTTATTACTTGCATTTATTGGATAAAGTGCAGGGGGCGAGACATTTTTATATCTCAGATGAGAAAGCATTACAAATTTACAAAGAATTACAGGCGCTCACTTCTGGCTATTTAGTGCCCAAATTAGCACGAGAAATCGGCGGAGAGCCAAATAAGACTTTATACACCGCTTAAGATCCGATAAAATACGATTCAATTTTTCACCGCACTTTTGTGCGATCTTTAGTTTAGCAAATCGAGGTAATACCGTGGATAATAAAAATCAACCTAACGACAATTCATCTCAAAATGAATTAGATTTAGGATTTAATCACTCTGACTCTGTGACACCAAGAAAACCGGTTCAACAAAGTGGCTCAATTTTTGATAAAGCCAAAGGTTTATTTGGTAAAAAAGAACAGCCAGATACACAATTCCATGTTCGTCGCGAACCAACTTTTGGTGCGGCAGCAAGCCAATCTTTTTCACCTTCTCAAGCATTCCAAAGTGAAAATACTGAACAATCAGTGCAATCAAGTGCTTTCGGCGCTCAAGAGTCCGTTGAAAATGTTCAAGTAGAAAACGTAGCGGAAGAAAAAGTGATTTTTGAAAATTCACCTGCAGAAGAGATTGTGGAAGAAGTGAAAACTCAAGCAGAAACAGTTGCACCAGCAACAGCCGCTGCAGCAGCAAGCTTGAAATCACCAGAAAAATGGAAGGTTTTACAAATGTTACCAGAAAAACATCGCCGTTTATTTATTGCTATCTTGGGGTTAGTGGTCTTGCTGATTATTTTCTTCACCCTAAAACCAAACTCAGATACGGTAGAGTCTTTTGAACAACAAAACAGCAATGAAATTCCGGTTCAATTCCAATCATTGGATCAGTCTCAACCGGTTGAAACTACTGTATTAGATAACAATAACAATGCAGCGCCGGCAACGACAGAACAAGCTGCAAATGAAGCTAAATCAGATACACCTCCAGCCATGGAGTACGTAGGTGATAAAGCAGATGCTGCGAAATCACAACCTGCAGAGCCTGCACAACAAACTGTTGCTCAACAACCAGCAACTCAATCTGCACCAGTTCAACCAGCTGTTGCTCCTGCACCAGTTAAAGAACCTGTGAAAACAGTGCAACCAACTGTAGAAAAACATACCACAACAGTTGAGCATAAAGCAGAACCTCGTCGTGAACAAACATCGGTGGTTCAAGAGAAAAAACAACCTAAACCTGTAGCTGAAAAAGCAACAGTTCAGCCGACTCAAACCGTGAAAAAAGAGTCAAGCAAGATTCAAGAAGCGAAACCTGTTGCAACTAAAGACAGTAAGGTTCAAATTGTGGAAGCTAAATCAGCAACCCACAATGCGGTGAAAGCAGCTGAACCAGCAACACAAAGCGCTTCAACAGGTGCAACAAAAACATTAACTGTGCCTCAAGGTGTTTCACTGATGCAAGTATTCCGTGATAATAAATTGAATATTTCAGATGTGAATGCCATGACAAAAGCAAGCGGTGCAGGTCATGCATTAAGCAGTTTCAAACCTGGTGATAAAGTACAGGTATCAGTGAATAGTCAAGGCCGAGTGAGTGAGCTTCGTTTATCAAATGGCGGTAAGTTCGTTCGTCAAGCCGATGGTTCATATCAGTATAAAAAATAATTTTTAGTGGGCGAGTAATCGCCCATTTTTCTAGATAAGATTGTTTATCCTTGCTCATTTCGTAAAGTGAGCAATCATAAACAACCCTTGATGGAAATAGAATTCATGTTAAAAAAATTAAGCGTAATTTTGACCGCACTTTGTCTTTCTGCTTGTTCACAAAATGTTGAATTAAGCAAACCCGCACCACAGAAAATGAAAGTGCAAACCGTTGATAAAAAATCCCAAAAGGGTTCGGCGACGGTTTATTTGTGTAAAGGCAATAAAGAAGTGAGTGTGGTTCATACCAAGCAAAAACAGAAAAGTAAAAAAACACTCAGCCAGGTGACTGTTACTTTTAATGATGTAACCGAAAAATTGACACGAGTGATTTCTGAGCGTGGGAGAAATTATGCGAATATTCGTTGGTATTGGCAGGAGCGTGATGACTTCAGTCAATTACAAACTAGCGTAGGTGAAGTGCTTGCTGAACGCTGTGTTAAACAACCAAGTGAATTAAAATCAGGCAAATAATTCTTGTATGGATCTCCAACGCGGCTTTGTGTTACATCGTCGTCCTTATAGTGAAACCAGCCTTTTGGTGGATTTATTCACTGAAGAAACGGGACGTTTGACGGTTATTGCAAAAGGTGCTCGTGCGAAACGTTCGGCATGGAAATCTGTCTTACAGCCTTTTACGCCATTACTTCTTCGTTGGTCAGGAAAAGGCGCATTAAAAACACTCACGAAAGCAGAGCCCGCGGCAATTACGCTGCCTTTACAGCAAACGGCTTTATACAGTGGATTTTATGTAAATGAGCTGATTACTCGAGTGATCGAGCCCGAAACGGCCAATCCACAACTTTTTCAGCATTATCTTCAATGCTTAACAGGCTTAGTCACTCAACCACAGGTTGAGCCCACATTGCGTCTATTTGAATTTCATTTACTTAAAATCTTAGGTTATGGCATTGATTTTCTGCATTGTGCAGGATCAGGTTTACCAGTAGATGAATCGATGACTTACCAATATCGTGCGGAAAAGGGTTTTATCGCCTCGTTAGTGAAAGATAACTTAACCTTTTATGGTCGAGATTTACTTGCTTTTGACCGTTTGGAATTCACCGATGAGTCCATCTTGCAAGCAGCAAAGCGCTTTACTCGAATTGCACTTAAACCTTATTTAGGTGATAAACCGCTGAAAAGCCGAGAGTTATTTACGCAAAACGTGCTTTATTTAAAATAATCCTTTCTTTGATACAAACAGATTAATACACCATCATGGCTTTACTTTACGCTCCACAAAAAAAACAGAAAACCGCCCAAAAAGTTGTCGCTGAAATTCAGGATTTAGATTATCAAGGGTTAGGTGTCGCCAAAATTCAAGGTAAAACCTGGTTCATTGAAAATGCTTTGCCAACGGAAAAAGTGGAAGCGGTAGTGACTGATGAAAAGCGTCAATATGGTTTAGCCGCTGCACAAAAGTGGCTACAAAAGAGTAATCAGCGTGTTGAGCCACAATGTCGTTATTATGGACGTTGTGGTGGATGCCAAGGCCAGCATATTCCTGTAGAAATGCAGCGTAAAGCGAAAGAGAAAGCCCTTTTTTCTCGATTAAGTAAACTGCAAGCAGAGCCTATTCAATTAATGACAATGATTTGTGGCGAACAATGGGGCTATCGCCGTCGTGTACGATTAAGTTTGCTATGGAATGCTAAAAACAAAACCGTTGACATGGGATTTCGTCAGAAAAACTCCAATCAGTTAGTCAGCATTCAGCAATGCTTAGTCGCAGAGCCTGCAATCAATGATCTTATCCCCAAATTGACCGCACTTTGGGCGCAATATTCAGTCCCTAAACAATTAGGGCACATTGAATTAGTCTCAGCAGAGAATGGCGTAGCCATGTTGTTACGTTACAAAGGCAATTTAGCAGAAACTGACCGCACTTTGTTACTCGAGTTTGCACGTGTCAATGCTGTGAATTTGTTTTTACAAGATGATCAAAATATCCAACTTGTGCATGGTGAAATGCCTTATTATTCTCTGGACGATATTCGTTTATCTTTTGATATCCGCGATTTTATTCAAGTGAATACCCACTTAAATCAACAAATGGTTGAGACGGCTTTAGATTGGCTTGATTTGAATCAGGACGATCACGTTTTAGATTTATTCTGTGGTATGGGCAATTTCACGTTGCCTTTAGCCAAACGCGTGAAAAGTGCGGTTGGAATTGAAGGTGTTTTTGACATGGTTCAAAAAGCTCAAACGAATGCACAGTTTAACTACATTGAGAATGTTGAATTTTATCAAGCTGATTTAGACCAAGCTTTTTCAGAACAACCTTGGGCAAAACAACATTTCAATAAAATTCTTCTTGACCCGCCTCGTAGTGGTGCTGCATTTGCACTGAATGCGTTGTGTGAACTTGGTGCCGAAAGCATTCTCTATGTATCTTGCAATCCCGCAACCTTAGTACGGGATGCTGAGATTCTTCGCTCTTTCGGCTATCGCATTATCAAAACCGCTATGATTGATATGTTTCCACATACCAGTCATTTGGAGTCGGTGACATTATTTATCAAATAAGGTGTAAATTCTGATAGAATAGTCAGACTTTTTTGTTGTCTTAAAAAGACAACTCGGCGGACAGGATGTTGCCGAGCCATATTCATCAACAAGGGGGTATTATGGTTGCAGTTCGTGGTTCTCACTTATCAAATCCACATGATTTTGAGATCGAACAATGGTGTTCGAGCCTTAAACTTGCTGCCCCCGCAGAAAAGTCTCTGATTGATGCATGGTATTATGCCCAAGGCAAAATAGCTGAACATGCCGATCAAATGGAGAATGCAATCCTCACATTGCAATCTGGTGTGGAAATGGTGGAGATTCTGCATGAAATGAATATGGACTGCGAAAGCTTACTCACCGCGATGCTATTCCCCTTAGTAGCAAACAAAATTGTCGATTGGGAGCAAATTCAAGAACATTTTGGTCCTAAAATCACCAAACTGCTTAAAGGTGTGGAGGAGATGGATAATATCCGTCAGCTTAATGCCAGCCATTCTGCCAATGCCTCTCAAGTGGATAATGTTCGCCGTATGCTCCTTGCGATGGTGGACGATTTCCGTTGCGTGATCATTAAACTTGCTGAACGTATTACGTTTCTTCGTAATGCGGAAAATCACTTTTGTGAAGAAGAAAAAGTATTGGCTGCCAAAGAATGTTCCAATATTTATGCCCCATTGGCGAACCGTTTAGGTATCGGTCAATTGAAATGGGAGCTTGAAGATTACTGTTTCCGTTATTTGCATCCAGAACAATATCGAAATATTGCCAAATTATTACATGAGCGTCGCTTAGATCGTGAGCAGTATATTGCAGATTTTGTCACAGAGTTAACCGGTTATTTAAAAGAAAATATCGACAAGGTTGAAGTTTACGGTCGTCCAAAACATATTTATAGCATTTGGCGAAAAATGCAAAAGAAACATTTGGAGTTCAGTGGCTTATATGATGTCAGAGCGGTTAGAGTGATCGTACAGAAATTGCAAGATTGTTATACGGCGCTCGGTATCGTCCACACGCATTTCAAACACTTGCCAAAAGAATTTGATGATTATGTCGCCAACCCGAAACCAAATGGCTATCAATCCATTCATACTGTGGTGTTAGGCAAAGGTGGTAAGCCCATTGAAGTGCAAATTCGTACCCAGCAAATGCATGATGATGCGGAGCTTGGTGTAGCTGCCCACTGGAAATACAAGGAGGGCACGACAGGTAGCCTTTCCGCTTATGAAGAAAAAATCACTTGGTTGCGTAAATTACTTGCATGGCAAGATGATATTACGGACTCTGGCGAAGTGATGGCTGAATTACGTAGCCAAGTCTTTGATGATCGCGTATATGTGTTTACACCGAAAGGTGAAGTGGTTGATTTACCCGCGGGGTCAACGCCTCTCGATTTTGCTTATGCGATCCACAGTGAAATTGGTCATCGTTGTATCGGGGCGAAAGTTGGGGGACGTATTGTGCCATTCACTTATCACCTGCAAATGGGTGAGCAAGTGGATATCATCACGCAGAAAAATCCTAACCCAAGCCGAGATTGGGTCAACCCGAACTTAGGCTTTACCCATACCTCAAAAGCGCGAGCCAAAATCCAAGCGTGGTTTAAGAAACAAGATCGTGATAAAAACGTTCCAGCTGGTAAAGAGCAGTTAGATAATGAACTTGCGCGTTTGAATATCAGTTTGAAACAGGTTGAGCTGCTTGCCTTGCCACGTTATAACTTAAGAAACCTAGAAGATTTATATGCAGGCATTGGTAGCGGAGATATTCGCTTAAATCAGTTGATGAATTTCTTGCAAAGCCGATTGATCAAAGTGACGGCTGAAGAAGCTGATCAAGAAATTCTCCGCCATGTGGCGAGTAAAAGTGCGAATACTGCACAGCAAAAGGCGCAACAGAAAGCCGAGCAACAACAGAATAAAGGCTATGTCATTGTTGAAGGGGTCGGTAATTTAATGCACCACATGGCGCGTTGTTGTCAGCCTATTCCAGGTGATGCCATTGCAGGCTACATTACGATGGGGCGAGGTATTTCAATTCATCGTTGCGATTGTGAACAGTTTATTGAATTACAAGCGGCCCATCCAGAACGTGTAGTGGAAGCCCTTTGGGGGGATAATTACGCGGCGGGGTTCCATATTAATATTCGCATTGTGGCCAGTGATCGCAACGGTTTATTGCGCGATATTACAACCGTGCTCGCGAATGAAAAAGTCAGTGTATTAGGGGTTTCAAGCCGTGCAGACACCAAAAAACAAGTGGCGACGATGGATATGGAAATTGAACTGAAAAATGTCGAAAGTTTAAGTAAAATACTGGCCAGATTAGCGAAGTTAGACGACGTTATCGAAGCAAAACGTTTATAGATTAAAACATAGGAACTTTTATGTATAAAACCACGGGATTAACCCATTTAATTAACTCTACAAAATATTCCTTACAAGGTTTAAAGAGTGCATTCAAAAATGAAACTGCATTCCGCCACGAGTGTTTTCTTGCGTGCATTCTGATTCCACTCGCCTTTTGGCTGGGTGATACTAAAATTGAAATTGCTTTGATGATTTCATCGGTTTTACTTGTGATGGCAGTGGAACTGTTAAATAGCGCCGTTGAAGCGGTGGTGGATCGCATTGGAACGGAACGCCATGAGCTTTCAGGGAGAGCCAAAGACCAAGGCTCAGCAGCGGTATTCATTGCCCTTTGTATTGTTGTCGTGGTTTGGGGAAGTATTTTATTTTTCTAAAGTGCGGTCAATTTTCAGTAACAATTTCGGCTTATGTGTTGTACATAAGCCGTTTTTGTAGGTGGAAGTCGGACAAGATTTTATTCCTCTACTTTTGCTGATATAAATAAGAAAGATTTTTGCATATTTATATCAACAGGAGGACGCTATGCCTACAGTCTCAGCCTTAGGTGCACTCATTGCACTCATTGTCGCTATTTTCCTTATTTTGAAAAAAGTCTCACCAGCCTATGGTATGTTAGTCGGGGCTTTAGTAGGGGGATTAGTTGGCGGCGCTGATTTATCTCAAACCGTGAGTCTCATGATCGGAGGCGCTCAAGGTATCACTACTGCAGTCATGCGAATTCTCGCAGCAGGGGTATTGGCGGGAGTTCTGATTGAATCAGGTGCGGCTAATACCATTGCTGAAACCATTACAAACAAGTTAGGTGAAACAAGAGCATTATTAGCGTTAGCGTTGGCCACATTAATTTTAACCGCCGTTGGTGTATTTATTGATGTTGCCGTGATTACGGTCTCTCCAATCGCCTTAGCACTTGCTCGTCGTACTGACTTATCAAAACCCGCTATTCTCTTAGCGATGATTGGTGGGGGAAAAGCAGGAAACTTAATGTCTCCCAATCCCAATGCAATCGCGGCGGCAGACACATTCCATCTTCCTTTAACGTCAGTGATGATGGTAGGGATTATCCCCGCTATTTTTGGCTTAATATTGACGTATTTCTTAGCAAAACGGTTAAGAAATAAAGGTTCACGTGTTTCAGCCCAAGAGGTTGTCGCAGTAGAAACACAGAATTTACCCTCATTTTTGACCGCACTTGTGGCGCCTTTGATTGCCATCTTCTTACTGGCACTTCGTCCGTTAGCTGATATTAAAGTGGATCCTTTAATCGCTTTACCACTTGGTGGTTTGATTGGCGCACTCTGCATGGGTAAGCTTCGCCAAGCCAATAACTATGCGATTAGCGGTTTAGGGAAAATGGCTCCGGTGGCGATTATGCTACTTGGTACGGGCGCTTTAGCCGGTATTATTGCTAATTCCGGTATGAAAGATGTGCTTATAGAAGGCTTAAAACATTCGGGCTTACCTTCTTATATCCTGGCGCCAATTTCAGGTGCACTCATGTCGCTTGCGACGGCATCAACAACGGCAGGTACAGCGGTTGCTTCGAATGTGTTTAGTTCAACGCTATTAGAGTTGGGGGTGAGTAGTCTGGCAGGTGCCGCGATGATTCATGCGGGGGCGACAGTTTTCGATCATATGCCACATGGTTCTTTCTTCCATGCAACTGGTGGTAGCGTAAATATGGACATGAAAGAACGCTTAAAATTGATTCCTTATGAAAGTGCAGTGGGGTTAATTATGACCATTGCGTCCACCTTAATTTTTGGTGTATTTAGTTAGTTTAAGGAGAGAATATGAAAATTGTCATTGCGCCTGATTCATTTAAAGAAAGTTTAACCGCACTCGAAGTGGCTAATGCGATTGAAACTGGTTTTAAACGTATTTTCCCAAACGCTGAATATGTGAAACTACCAATGGCAGATGGGGGAGAGGGAACCGTACAATCTTTGGTTGATGCCACTCAGGGGCGCTTAATTGAGGCAGAAGTCACTGCACCGTTAGGCAACCAAGTAAAAAGCTTTTTCGGTTTATCAGGTGATGGTAAAACGGCGATTATCGAAATGGCGGCTGCATCGGGATTGCATCTTGTCCCGATGGATAAACGCAATCCTTGTCAAACCACCAGCTTTGGTACGGGGGAGCTGATTAAGCACGCCCTAGATCTTGGCGTACAACATATCATTTTAGGAATTGGTGGGAGTGCCACAAATGACGGTGGTGCGGGTATGCTGCAAGTATTAGGCTTACGTTTATTGGATAAAAATGGGCAATCCATTGGCTTTGGTGGCGCAGCATTATCTAATCTTGCTGAAATTCAACTGGTTGATTTAGATCCTCGATTGCAACACGTACAAATCGAAGTAGCTTGTGATGTAAATAATCCACTTTGTGGTGAACGTGGAGCCTCTGCAATTTTTGGCCCACAAAAAGGTGCGACGTCTGAGATGGTGAAGGAACTCGATGCTGCATTAGCCCATTTTGCCCAAATTGCTGAGCGGGATTGTGGTAAAAAGATTCAAGATCAACCAGGTGCGGGGGCGGCAGGTGGTATGGGTGGTGGTTTATTGCTTTTACCTAATGTGCAACTGAAAGCCGGTGTGCAGATCGTGTTAGATAATTTGAAACTCTCTGAGCAAGTTAAAGATGCAGATTTAGTGATTACTGGTGAAGGTCGTATGGATGCGCAAAGTATCTTAGGTAAGACCCCAATCGGTGTGGCGCGCACGGCGAAACAATTTAATAAGCCAGTTATCGCGATTGTGGGTTGTTTGCGTGAGGATTATGAAGTGGTGTATGAACATGGCATTGATGCGGTGTTCCCGATAATTCGCAGTCTGAGTGATTTACCGACAATTCTCAAGCAAGGCGAGCAGAATTTAATCTCAACGGCTCAAAATGTGGCGAGATTGTTGTCATTGAAATAAGTTTTTCATACTAAAGTGCGGTCAAAAATAACGATAAATTTGACCGCACTTTTTGATCTTATCCTCTCGGATGAAATCGTTCATGAAGGTGTTTCAAGCGCTCTTTAGCCACATGAGTATAGATTTGCGTGGTGGAGAGATCGCTATGTCCGAGGAGCATTTGTACAACACGGAGATCCGCACCGTGATTCACCAAATGTGTCGCAAAGGCATGACGGAGAACGTGTGGAGAAAGTGCATCTGTATCGATTCCTGCTAACACGGCATAATGCTTTATACGATGCCAAAAGGTTTGGCGAGTCATTTGCTGAGCCCGTTGACTGGGAAAGACCACATCAGAACTTTGTCCATTGAGCAAAATAGGGCGACCATAAAGTACAAATTGTCGCACCCAAAAAGCGGCCTCTTCCCCCATGGGTACAATACGTTCTTTGTTACCTTTACCAATCACACGCACGACACCTTGTTGTAAATTCATATTCTCAATAGTGAGCGTGACCAATTCCGTGACACGTAATCCAGTGGCATAAAGTAATTCCAACATGGCTTTATCACGTAACTCGAGCGGAATTTCGACATCAGGTGTATTTAATAAATCCGTGACTTGTTGTTCGGTTAAATATTTAGGTAAGCGGCTTGGCAATTTAGGTGAGCTCAGTACGGCACTTGGGTCATCCGTACGATACTTTTCACGATATAAATATTGGAATAATTTCCGCATCGCACTTAGCATTCGTGCAGTGCTGGTGGCTTTGTAACCTTGCTCTAAACGGCTGCCTAAAAATTGTTGTAGATCTAAGGGTTCGAGGGTTTCGAGAGATAAATTTTGTTTATCCAGCCAATCACAAAGTGCGGTCAAATCGAGACGATAAGACTGCACGGTGTTTTCAGACAATCCTTTTTCGATCCAATATTCATTCAAGAACAAATCAACTAGTGTGAGATTATTCATGTTTACACTCTATGTATCAAAAAAGCTTTCACGCCACGCGGGGTAATAAATAAGCCAATGAAAGCAAAGGCGGCCATTAAACTAAAGGCATAAACTGGCGAAATTGGATAAAGTACGCCAGAAAGCGCAGTGAAAATCGCAATGGCTGCACATCCCGCCAAGGCATTGTATAAACCTTGTAATTTCGCAATATGGGTTTGTGGTTGAGTGGTGATGTAACGCACGGTCGCGTAATGACCGACGACATAAGTAAGACTGTGAAAACATTGCAGTAAGACAATCTCAACAAAGGTATCGGCATAACCGAAAGCGAGCCAACGCACGATAGCCGCAATACCGGTGAGATAGAAAAGGGCTGTAATGGTCCAGTTTTTGAATAATCGAGTAGAGAAGAAAAAGACCACAATTTCAGCTAATACGCTGATTCCCCAAAATAAACCTGCATCAGAAACGGAGTGGCCATGATTTGTCCAAAAAATGGTGCTATATGAGTAATAAGCTGCGTGCGATCCTTGAATCAGTGCAATCGCAATAAACAAACGAAGGGTCGTGTTATTTTTCAGTAAGTCTAAAAATCCAACGGAATTTTCGACCGCACTTTGGGATTCGTCCTGCGGCATTGGGTTCGGATGAAGTAATTGCACAATACAGTAAAAAACGAGTATGCCTGTGATCATCCAAGTAATATATTGCTCACCCACGAGTCCAACGAAATATCCGAATACCATCACACCGACAACGAACGCAAAGGAGCCAATTAAGCGCGCTTTACCGTAATCTAAATGAATTTGCTGTTGCCACGTGCTGGCGAGGCTGTCACCAATCGGCATACCGGCCGCATTCACCATGGAATATAACGCAAGTCCAATAAACAAGAGCCAGAAATTGTGCGACATCAGTCCAATTAAGGCCATCGTAATAACACTGGCTACACCTAAATAGCGTAAGCCATTTACTAAGAGGGAAACGCGTTTGATCAAGCCAGAAAATAAAATACCGCCGCTGAAACGGAAAATGTAGGCACAGGCGAGCAATAAGCCGATGCTTTCTTCGCTATAAGATTGCGTTTTCAACCATGCCGGGAAAAGGGGAAGAAACACACCGTAGGCACAGTAGTAGCCAAAAAAGCTCAAGGCGAGCCAAGTAAAAGGACGAACTTGCATTAGAATAATTTTTCCATTTCTTGTGAGCGTGCCACACAGGCTTGCATCGCTTGTTTAATGATGTTGTTAAATTGATGTTGATTGAACACATTTAATGCGGCTGCAGTTGTTCCGCCTTTTGAGGTGACATTTTCTCGTAAAGTCGAAAGAGCTGTCTGTGGATTTTCAATCACCAACTTCGCTGAACCTAACATAGCTTGTTGTACCAACTCACGAGATTGGTTTTCATCTAATCCCATTTCCATTAGGCCTTGTTGCATGGCTTCTAAAAATTGGAAGAAGTAAGCTGGGCTACTGCCAGACGCAGCAGTGACTGCATGCATTTGATCTTCATTTGTCACCCAAGTGGTTTTCCCTACAGCTGAAAGTAAATCTTCCGCAAAAGCGCGGTCAATTTCAGGTGTGTTTTTGTCCGCAAATAAGCCTGCCATGCCTTCACCCACTAATGCAGGTGTGTTTGGCATCACGCGAACAATGGATTTTGCTGTTGGAAGGAGTTCAGCTAATCGGGCAGTCGAAATTCCTGCTGCAATAGAAATAATTAATTTATCAGATAAATCAACCGCACTTAATGGCTTGCAAACATCGGCTAGCACTTGTGGCTTAATGGCAAATAACACAACTTGAGATTGTGTGATGGATTGCTCGTTATCCGTAGAAACTACGACGCCATATTGTGCAAAAAAAGCACGTTTCTCTTCATTAGGATCATTAACGATAATTTTATTGGCAGGGTACCCTTGTTTTAATAGGCCTAACACAATCGCTTGTGCCATATTACCACCGCCGATGAAGGCAATTAATTTCTGTTGCATCATTTTTTCCCGTGAGTTTATGGGCTACAATGTCGCGTATTTTACCCTATTATGAAGGAAGTGTTACGATGTGGTTTAAAAATTTAATGTCATATAGGCTGACTAAGCCCTTAGATTGGGATCTTAATGAATTGCAACGCCAGTTGTCAGATTGTGAATTTCATCCTTGTGGCTCACAAGATCAAAGTAAATTTGGTTGGACGAATCCGTTGAAAGACAGCGAATTATTACATTTTTCAGTGGGTAAACACATTTTGTTGGTCGCGAAAAAAGAAGAAAAAATGTTGCCGGCGAATGTAGTTAAACGTGAATTGGATGAACGTATTGAAAGCCTTGAGCAAAAAGAAAACCGCAAATTGAAAAAAACGGAAAAACAAACGTTAAAAGATGATGTGGTGATGAATTTATTGCCACGTGCATTCACTAAAAATCAGCAAACTTCTGTATGGATTGATACGGAGAACAACCTTGTGCATGTCGATGCGGCATCCAGTAAACGTGCAGAAGATGCCTTGGCGTTATTACGTAAATCACTTGGTTCGTTACCGGTTGTGCCGTTGGCATTTGCAAATGAACCTTCGACCATTTTAACGGATTGGATTGTGCAGGAAAAAATTCCGCATTGGTTGGTGGCGTTAGAAGAGGCTGAACTGCGTGGATGCCAAGAAGACAGCGTGATTCGCTGTAAAAAACAGCCTTTGGAAAATGAAGAGATTCTCGCGCTTTTACAAGATGGTAAAAAAGTGGTGAGCAAGCTCGCATTGGAGTGGGAAGATACGCTGACGTTTGTGTTTAATGAAGATTGTACGCTCAAACGTTTAAAATTTGCTGATGCGGTACGTGAGAAAAATGCGGATATTTTAAAAGAAGATTATGCGCAACGCTTTGATGCTGATTTTGTATTAATGACAGGTATTTTATCTAAACTGACAGAAAACTTACTCGATGAATTTGGTGGTGAGAAAGTAAGATTAGGTTAATTTAATCATAAAATAAAAAAGGCGAACATGATGTTCGCCTTTTGTTTGTTTAAAAGTGCGGTCAAATTTCCGCACGTTTTTAATTAGTGAGTACTCGTACTGGTTGTCGTACGGTTTGCACGTTTACGATCGTTTTCCGTTAAGAGTTTTTTACGGATACGGATCGATTCAGGTGTGACTTCCACTAACTCGTCGTCATCGATAAATTCGATGGCTTGTTCAAGGGAGAATTTCACCGGTGTAGTTAATACGATGGCATCATCTTTACCTGATGCACGCATATTGGTGAGTTTTTTACCTTGTAAACAGTTTACGGTTAAGTCGTTTGTACGGCTGTGAATACCGATGATTTGACCTTCGTAAACTTCTACGTTAGCTTCGATCATTAATTTACCACGCTCTTGTAAACCAAATAGCGCATAAGCTAATGCTTTACCTGTTGCGTTAGAAATTAATACACCGTTTTTACGTTGGCCGATTTCACCTGGTTTGATGTCATCGTAGTGATCGAAACTAGAGTAAAGTAAACCAGTACCTGACGTCATAGTCATGAATTCGCCACGGAAACCGATTAAGCCACGGCTTGGAATGATGTATTCTAAACGTACACGACCTTTGCCATCTGGCATCATGTCGCGAACTTCACCTTTACGGATACCTAATGCCTCCATGATAGAACCTTGGTGTTGTTCTTCTACATCGATGGTCACTTGCTCATAAGGCTCTTGTTTTTTACCGTTGATTTCACGGTAAATTACTTTAGGACGAGAAACCGCAAGTTCATAACCTTCACGACGCATATTTTCAATTAATACAGAAAGGTGTAATTCACCACGACCAGAAACACGGAATTCATCTGGGTTTGGTGTTTCTTCTACGCGTAATGCCACGTTGTGAACTAACTCTTTGTTTAAACGTTCAAGAATTTGACGAGAAGTTACATATTTACCTTCTTGACCCGCAAACGGAGAAGTGTTTACACAGAAGAACATGGTTACGGTTGGTTCATCAACGGTTAATGAAGGTAAGGCTTCAACGGCGTTGATATCACAAATAGTATCCGAGATATTTAATTCACCTAAACCGGTAATCGCGATGATATCGCCTGCGTAAGCAACATCTTCTTCATAGCGTTGTAAACCAAGGTGGCCTAATACTTGACCCACACGACCTTGGCGAGTTTTACCTTCACCATCAATAATCGTTACAGGTTGATTTGGTTTGATTGCACCACGTTTGATACGACCGATACCGATAACACCCACATAGCTGTTATAGTCTAATTGTGAGATTTGCATTTGGAATGGTGCATCAAGTTCTACTTTTGGCGGTTCAACGTGTTGAACGATCGCTTCAAATAACGGCGTCATATCTTCCGCTAATTCTTCGTGTTCAAGCCCTGCGACACCATTTAATGCTGAAGCATAGATAATTGGGAAGTCTAATTGCTCATCGGTTGCACCAAGGTTAACGAATAAATCGAATACTTGATCCACCACCCAGTCAGGACGTGCGCCTGGGCGGTCAACTTTGTTGATAACTACGATTGGTTTTAAACCATGAGCAAAGGCTTTTTGGGTTACGAAACGCGTTTGTGGCATTGGGCCGTCAAAGGCATCTACCACTAAAAGTACAGAATCCACCATAGAAAGAACACGTTCTACTTCACCACCGAAGTCGGCGTGTCCTGGGGTATCTACGATGTTAATGCGATAACCATTCCAGTTAATTGCGGTATTTTTTGCCAGGATGGTAATACCACGTTCTTTTTCAAGATCGTTTGAGTCCATTACGCGTTCATCAACATCACCACGAGTTGATTCAAATGTACCGGATTGTTGAAGGAGTTTGTCAACGAGGGTGGTTTTACCATGGTCAACGTGAGCGATAATTGCGATATTGCGCAATTTATTAATATCAATGTCGTTTTTCATTTATTACGTTCTTAATGTTTAAGTTTTGTAGGGTGGAATTTTTAGGCCACCAAATAGTCCAAGTAGTTTAAATTGGTGAGTTAAACTCACCCTACGAGAATCTCGAAAGGGCAAAAATTATACACGATATTTCGTTATTCTGCTATGCTGGTGTTTAAAATAAATCCCATGAAAAAAGTAAGCGGTTGCGTTATAATGCTCTTTTAATTTTTATAAAGATTATATACATAGCAAAATAGAGGACTCCTTATGCCAAATGCAAATGCAATTGCCAACGTATTCAAACTGATCGAAGAGAACGATATTAAGTTCGCGCTACTTCGTTTCACCGACATTAAAGGGAAAGAACACGGCGTTTCTATTCCAGTTAGCCTTGTTGATGAAGATATGTTTGAAGATGGCAAAATGTTCGATGGTTCTTCTGTTGAAGGTTGGAAAACCATTAACAAAGCCGATATGCTTTTAATGCCAATCGCTGAGACTGCGGTAGTCGATCCATTTGCGCAGATCCCAACCCTCTCTATTCGTTGTAGTATTTATGAACCAACAACCATGCAAAGCTATGATCGTGACCCGCGTTCAATTGCCATTCGTGCCGAAAACTATATGCGTTCAACCGGTATTGCTGATCAAGCATTCTTTGGTCCAGAACCCGAGTTCTTCTTATTTGATGATGTCCGTTTTGATGTATCAATGAACCGCGCTTCTTTTGCCGTTGATGACATTGAAGCAGCTTGGAACACCAACAAAAAATACGAAGGTGGTAACAACGCTTATCGTCCATTGAAAAAAGGCGGTTACTGTGCGGTTGCTCCAATTGATACAGCACACGATATTCGTTCTGAAATGTGTTTGATTTTAGAAGAAATGGGCTTAGTAGTAGAAGCACACCACCATGAAGTGGCAACTGCGGGTCAAAACGAAATTGCAACTAAATTCAATAGCTTAACGTTGAAAGCGGATGAAACGCAAATCTATAAATATGTAGTGCAAAACGTTGCTTTAGAGCACGGCAAAACCGCTTGCTTTATGCCAAAACCAATCACGGGTGACAATGGTTCAGGCATGCACTGTAATATGTCATTAAGCAAAGATGGTAAAAACATTTTCCAAGGTGATAAATATGCTGGCCTTTCTGAAACTGCACTTTATTACATTGGCGGTATCATTAAGCATGCTAAAGCATTAAATGCGTTCACTAACCCAAGTACTAACTCATACAAACGTTTAGTACCAGGCTTTGAGGCACCAGTATTGTTGGCTTACTCTGCAAGTAACCGTTCTGCTTCAATCCGTATCCCTGCAGTAACCAACCCGAAAGCGATCCGTATTGAAGCGCGTTTCCCAGATCCATTGGCAAACCCGTACCTTGCATTCGCTGCATTATTGATGGCTGGCCTTGATGGCGTGGTAAACAAAATCCACCCAGGCGATGCAATGGATAAAAATCTTTACGATCTTCCACCAGAAGAATTAAAAGATATTCCAGCAGTTGCGAGCTCGCTAGAAGAAGCGTTGAATTCATTAGAAAAAGACTATGAATTCTTAACGCAAGGTGGTGTGTTTACGAAAGACTTTATCGAAGCATTTATTAATATTAAACGTAAAGAGGTAGAGCGTTTAAATATGACACCACATCCTGTTGAGTTTGAGATGTATTATGCATAATGATAAACAACAGAATTCAAGTTGTTGAATAAGAAAAGTGCGGTCATTTTTGACCGCACTTTTTTCATAAGTATTGTATTCTTTAATTGTGAAATAGTATTATTTCAAATAGAATACAGGGCAATGTTTTATTTGTTAAATAACCAAGAGGATGAAAATGAGCAAAACAATTTTGGTTACTGGTGGTGCTGGTTTTATTGGCTCTGCAGTTGTTCGCCACATTATTGAAAGCACGCAAGATAACGTGGTAAATGTTGATAAATTAACTTATGCAGGTAATTTAGAATCTTTAGAATCTGTAGAAAATAATCCACGTTATGCATTTGAACAAGTGGATATTTGTGATTCAAAAGCATTGTTGCGTGTATTTGAACATCATCAACCTGATGCCGTAATGCATTTAGCGGCAGAAAGTCATGTTGACCGTTCTATTGATGGGCCAGCAGCTTTTATCGAAACAAATATAGTAGGCACTTACACGCTATTAGAAGCAGCTCGAGCCTATTGGAATACTTTAAATGATGAGAGAAAAGCAGCATTTCGTTTTCATCACATTTCAACAGATGAGGTATATGGTGATTTAGAAGGAACAGATGATTTGTTTACTGAAACTACACCTTATGCACCTAGCAGTCCTTATTCAGCATCTAAAGCCTCTAGCGATCACTTGGTTCGCGCATGGTTGCGTACTTATGGTTTACCAACGATTGTGACTAACTGTTCAAATAACTATGGTCCATTTCATTTCCCTGAAAAACTTATTCCATTAATGATTTTAAATGCACTAGATGGAAAACCATTACCAGTTTATGGAAATGGTCAACAAATTCGAGACTGGTTATTTGTAGAAGATCATGCGCGTGCATTATATAAAGTCGTAACCGAAGGAGAAGTAGGGGAAACATACAACATCGGTGGACATAATGAGAAAGCAAATATTGATGTAGTACATACTATTTGTCGTTTATTAGAAGAGTTAGTACCAAATAAACCAGAAGGTGTAGCAAAATATGAAGATCTTATTACCTATGTGAAAGATCGCCCAGGTCACGATGTACGCTATGCGATTGATGCAGCCAAAATTGGCCGAGAATTAGGTTGGAAGCCACAAGAAACTTTTGAATCAGGTATCCGCAAAACGGTAGAATGGTATTTAAATAACAAAAAATGGTGGAGCCGTGTATTAGATGGCTCGTATAACCGTGAGCGTTTAGGTAACTAATTATTAACAAGCGGTGAAGTTTTCCTAATAATTTACAAAAATTTAAGAAAATCTATCCGCTCTTTTAAAGGTCTCCTTATGAAAGGTATTATTCTTGCAGGCGGTTCTGGTACTCGCCTCTATCCCATTACTCTAGGTGTGTCTAAGCAGCTTTTGCCTGTTTATGATAAACCGATGATTTACTATCCACTTTCAGTATTAATGTTAGCGGGTATTCGCGATGTTCTTATTATTACTACCCCTGAAGATAATGAAAGTTTCAAGCGCTTATTAGGTGATGGTTCAGACTTTGGTGTGAATTTACAGTATGCAATTCAACCAAGCCCAGATGGTTTAGCCCAAGCATTTCTTATTGGTGAAGAGTTTATCAATGGAGATAGCTGTTGTTTAGTATTAGGCGATAACATTTTTTATGGTCAGCATTTCTCTCAAATGTTGCAAGAAGCAGTTGCTCAACCAAGTGGTGCAACAGTATTCGGGTATCTTGTAAAAGATCCTGAACGTTTCGGCGTAGTTGAATTTGATGAAAACTTCAAAGCGGTTTCAATCGAAGAAAAGCCTGCCCAACCTAAATCTAACTATGCCGTAACAGGATTATATTTTTATGATAACCGTGTGGTTGATTTTGCAAAACAAGTTAAACCTTCAGCGCGTGGTGAATTAGAAATCACCACATTAAATGAAATGTATCTAAAAGACGGTTCATTAAACGTGCAATTACTTGGACGTGGTTTCGCTTGGTTAGATACAGGTACGCACGAAAGTTTACACGAAGCTGCTTCTTTCGTGCGTACCATTGAAAATGTTCAGGGCTTGCAAGTCGCTTGTTTAGAAGAGATTGCATGGCGTAATAGTTGGTTAACTTCTGAACAAGTCGAGGCATTGGCAAAACCGATGGCGAAAAACGAATATGGTCAATACCTACTTCGTTTAATCAAAGAGGGCAAATAGAATGGCAAAATTTTTGATTACGGGTGCTAAAGGGCAAGTTGGCTACTGTTTAACGCAGCAATTACAAGGTAAACACGAAATTTTAGCCGTTGACCGTGATGAACTTGATATTACCGATCAAAGTGCGGTAAAAAATGCGGTTGAAAATTTCCATCCTGATGTCATTATCAACGCCGCTGCACACACAGCTGTGGATCGTGCTGAAACAGAAGTAGAACTTTCCGAAGCCATTAATGTGAAAGGCCCGCGATATTTGGCAGAAGCCGCAAAAGATGTTGGGGCAACCATTTTACATATCTCAACCGATTACGTTTTTGATGGGCAGCGAGAAGGAAAATATAAAGAAACTGATGCTACCGATCCGCAAGGCGTATATGGCAAAACAAAATTAGAAGGTGAGCAAGCTGTTGCAAAAGCGAACGATAAATTTATTGTCTTGCGTACAGCTTGGGTATTTGGCGAACACGGCAATAACTTCGTGAAAACGATGTTACGTTTAGCAAAAACTCGCGATACATTAGGCGTCGTAGCAGACCAAATTGGCGGACCTACCTATGCAGGTGATATTGCAGCAAGCTTAATTCAAATCGCAGAAAAAATTATTGCTGGCGAAGATGTTCAATATGGCATTTACCATTTCACAGGTGAACCTTATGTAAGCTGGTGTGATTTTGCAAAAGCCATTTTTGATGAAGCTGTTTCGCAAAATATATTAGAAAAGGCACCGCATGTAAATGCAATTACAACTGCTGATTATCCTACACCAGCAAAACGTCCAGCAAATTCATGCCTAGATTTAACTAAAATTCAGAGAGTTTTTGGTATTCAACCAAGTAATTGGCAAAAGGCATTGAAAAATATTAAAGCATATGTGGAGTAAATATGAGAGTTATTGATACAAAAATTCCCGATGTCAAATTATTAGAGCCACAAGTATTTGGCGACGAACGAGGTTTCTTTATGGAAACCTTTCGCGATGAATGGTTTAAAGAAAATATAGCAAACCGTACTTTTGTGCAAGAGAATCACTCCAAATCAGTAAGAGGGGTATTACGAGGTTTACATTACCAAACCGAAAACACACAAGGTAAATTAGTGCGCGTTGTTTCTGGTGCAGTGTTTGACGTGGCAGTAGATATGCGCGAAAGCTCTCCAACTTTTGGGCAATGGGTAGGTGAGATTTTATCTGCCGAAAACAAACGCCAATTATGGGTGCCAGAAGGTTTTGCTCACGGTTTTTATGTATTAACTGATGAGGCTGAATTTACTTATAAATGCACCGATTACTATAATCCAAAAGCAGAACACTCGCTTATTTGGAATGATGAAACCGTTGGTATTGAATGGCCTCTTGAAGGCGAGCCGAGTTTATCAGCTAAGGATTTATCAGGTAAAGTGTTGGCGGAAGCTGTGAAATTTAAATAAACCTTGCAAATATAAGGGGAATTGCATAAACTTCCCCCCCCCTTTTTCATCTTTTAGATTCTATTGTTTTACATTCGTATTGAGATTCTTATGAAAAAACAAACTGGATTAATTGAATTATTACACTACAAAGAGTTATTAAGACAATTAGTCATTAAAGATATCAAATTAAAATATCGCCGCAGTTATTTAGGTTATATTTGGAGTATTTTAAACCCATTATTAATGATGACTGTATTGGTTATTGTTTTCTCCCAATTATTTAGATTTGATATTCCAAACTTTGCAGTATATTTACTAAGTGGACAAGTATTATTTAGCTTTCTTAGTGAAGCAACAACAATGGCTGTAAGCTCTATCGTAGAGAATGCGCCTTTACTAAAAAAAACTTATGTTCCTAAATATATTTTTACTATTTCTAAAGTAACAAGTTCATTAGTTAATTTATTATTCTCACTTGTTGCATTAGTATTAGTGATGATATTCACTCAAGTTTCTTTTACGTGGAATATTCTTTGGTTTCCTGTTGTATTGCTTGAAGTTTATATTTTCAGCTTAGGCGTTAGCCTTATTCTTGCTTCCACTGCGATATTCTTTAGAGATATTCAATACTTGTGGGGTGTATTTATTTCCATTTGGATGTACTTAACTCCTATTATTTACCCTGTTTCGATTATTTCTGAAGAATATCGTTGGTGGTATGACAATCTTAATCCAATGTATGGATATTTAAAGCAGTTTAGAGATATTGTTTTAAATGGAAATCCATTACCAATAGAATGGTTAACCCAAGGTTTTATCACCGCTTTTATCTTCTTATTTATTGGACTTTGGGTGTTTAAACGCAAACAAAACCAATTTATTCTCTATATTTAAATGGCTAATAAGTTATGACTGATATTGTTGTTAATGTAGAAAATGCTTCTGTTCGTTTTAATAAAGCGTCAGGAAACATTAGTGGCTTGAAAGAGTATGTTATTAAGATGTTAAAAAGAGAGCTTATGTTTCAAGAGTTTTTTGCTTTAAAGGACATTAATTTTAAAGTAAAAAGAGGAGAAGCCTGGGGATTGATTGGTAAAAATGGTTCGGGAAAATCAACATTATTAAAATTAATTAGTGGGATTATTGAACCTTACCGGGGGAGTGTTGATGTTAACGGTTCATTGTCTCCGCTCATTGAATTAGGCGCAGGGTTTGATTCTGAACTCACTGCTAGGGAAAATATTTTTCTCAATGGGGCACTCCTTGGGCATAGTAGAAAATTTATTGAAGAACATTTTCAGCAAATTGTTGATTTTGCTGAACTTAATGAGTTTCTTGATGTGCCAATTAAAAACTTTTCTTCTGGCATGTCAGCTCGTTTAGGGTTCGCTATTGCAACGGTTACAAAACCTGATATTTTAATTGTTGATGAGGTATTAGCTGTAGGAGATTATGCTTTTCAACAAAAATGTAAGGTGCGTATGGAAGAATTACTTAGTGGCGGTACAACACTTCTATTTGTTTCTCATTCCATTGAACAAGTCAAAGAGCTTTGTCAATATGTGATATGGATTGATAAAGGTATCATTAAGGCACAAGGTGATGTAGAGTCTGTAAGTCAACAGTATATGGCTGAATTTAATTAAGGAATTTTATGTTTAAAAAATTACTTCAAATACTTAAAGAAAAGATCTTCTTTAATCTAATGCTCTCTTTTCTTTTAAAAGAACGTTATAAAATGAAAAAGGCAGCAAAAGATTACTCAAAGAAGAATCCTAATGGCACAATCAAAGCAATTAAACTTTTTGAAAGTTTCGATTATGCTTCGCTGGAAGGTCAGAATGTTATTTTATTTGTGGTTTATGCCCCAAAATCTTTCTTAATGTATGAGCGCTATTTTCAAATGTTAGAAAAGCTTAATTATAAAATTGTAGCAATTTCTAATGGTTCTCTTAGCCAAAATTTTGTTGATATATTTAAAGATAAAGTGGTGTTTATGGGAGAACGAGCTAACATTGGGCGCGATTTCGGTACCTATAAAGAATTTATTCACCTACTTAGCCATAAAAATGTTACACCTAATAATTTAATTATTTGTAACGACTCTATTTTTGCCAATTTGAATCAAAAAGATAACCGCTTTGTTGATTTCTTAATTAAAAATGAGAATGAAGATTTTGTTGGTGTTGCAGAATATATGGGGAAACCAGGCTATCACGTTCAATCTTATTTCTTAAAATTTTCACATAATGTGCTAAAAGCACCCAATTTTATTAAGTTTTGGGATAATTTCTTAATTAGCGATGATAGACGTTTGAATATTCATAATGGAGAAATTAAACTTTCTGCATCCATTTTAAAAGATGGGTTTAAACCAGTTGTATTTTTAAGCACAGATAATGTTATCAATAAAATTGTTAGTTCAAAAGAGACCCTGCAAAAATTCTTAATTGAAGCCTCAGCGAATAAACACTTAGATCAAAATGTTATCTCAGGCCTAAAATCTTTAAGTCTTGCTTTTTATGATAAAAAATCTACACCAGAACACATAGCTTATTATACTGCCTCTTTAAAACAAGAAATTTCTCGTATGATAGATCGATTTGGGATGATAGTAGTTTGTCCATTTTTTATTATTGATGAGTTTGGGTTCCCGTTTTTAAAACGAGATTTGGTTTATCGCCAAATTACTGAATGGATGCTAATTCGCGATCAAGGTAAGAACTTTGACCAAGACTTATTAGAGGAATATGTTAACGACCAACGCATTCGCTGTCGCTCTTGGAATTTAGCAAGTTTGAAAGATAAATTGATGTATATGACAGGAATGAATTAGTTCTTTTAAATAAAAGTTTTAATGAAAGTATAGTCTTAAAATTTATAGATATTCTTTGAATATCTTGGTACTAGTGATAGTCTTGATTTTACGCGAGTATTCGATGGTTTTATTTGTAGAGCTTATTAAGCTTAGATAAATGATACCTAATCCACAGTGTCGATTTGGTTGCAATTGGATGATTTAATGTGTCTATTTTGCTGTTTAAATGACTATTTAAGAATAGATATATTTACTTATTATATGGCTTATGGTACTGAATAAGTTTAAATTTGATATTATCGTATGCACCTTCAACGGTTCATCTTTTATATCAACACAATTGGAAAGCATCTTATCACAGTCCATTCTGCCACAAAAAATAATTGTGTCGGATGATGGTTCTTGTGATGAAACGCTTTCGATTGTGATAGCGGCTTTTGAAAATGCTAATTTTATGAACTATGAAATTATACAAGGCCCGAAGAAAGGAGTGATTGCTAATTTTCTATTTGCGTTAAAACATTGTGAGGCTGATTTTATTTTTTTAGCAGATCAAGATGATATTTGGCATAAAGATAAAGTATCTGAATTTGCTAAAATTGCGAATAACACTGTACAACCTAGTTTGATATTTAGCGATGCTAAATTGATTGATGAACATGGCAAAGAAATAGCTTCTAGTTTTTTCCAATATCAAGGCTTAACCACAAATTGTATGGAAGATGATTCTATTTTATATAAAAATTGTGTTCAAGGAGCGGCTTGTGCAATTAACCGCCCTTTAAAAGAATTAGTATTAAAATCATTAGACTATATTAATATAGATAAACTTTATATGCACGACTGGTGGCTTGCATTGTTAGCTCATTATTATGGTAGTTATCAATTTATTAATAAGCCATTGATTGAATATCGCCAACATAGTAAAAATCAAGTGGGTGTATCTAATAATAGATTTAGATTTATTTTATATTTTTCTAGGTTTAGCCAATATTGGAACAACTTTAAAAAAGCCATTTCACAGAAAGAAGAATTAGAAAAATTTGCCATGAATAGTCGTGTTTTACGAAGTAAGTCTGATAGGCAATATCAATTTGTTCCTCAAGTAAAACGGATACTGATTAAACTCCTTCAACTTTGAAATGTAAAGGTTAGTATAAATATGCAGAAGTTTGTATTTAAGCAAATCAACATTAATCACATATATTGGTTATATGCAATATGGTTGATATTGAATGTTTCTTTTGCTTTAAGCCCGTCCTCTTATGGTATGGCATTAGATGCATTTGGTATTGATTATAATACAGTGTTTGGATTACCTCGTCCTATTCGTTCGGATGAATGGGCAGTATGGACTCCTTATACACAAATGGCAGTAAATAATGATTTTGAACGTTATTATCAAAGTGGTTTATACCAAATTGATCTGCGTAACTTTAATCAAATTCCATTATTAGATTGGTCATTAGTGTTTAAGCCACTTATTTGGGGATATTTTATTCTTCCTCCTGCGTATGCTTTTTCATTATTTTACGCTTTACTTACGATATCATTTGTGGTTGGTTGGGAAAAAGTGATTGCTCGTTTTATTGGGGATGTTCCCAATCAACGTATTTATGCCATTACATTCACCTTTTTGATCTATTTCACAGGCTATGTTCAATATTGGTGGACAACAACCGGTCCGTTATTAGCTTTAACTCCTTGGCTTATTTTAGCTATCTATAATCAATCACGCTGGCGTTATATTTGGATGTTTTATATCGCAATAGCTTGGTTGCTTTCTCATACTTATCCTCCAATTATCGTCACTCTTACTTATTTAAGTGCGGGTTTTGTTATCACAGGTACTAAAAGTTGGAATAAACAAGTATTAGCTGATTATGCCATTAAAGTAGTAGTGTGTGGCTTAGCGGCTGCAGTCATTTTGCTTTATTATCAAGATGTGATTAAAGTTATGGGCGAAACAGTTTACCCTGGGAAACGCGTTGTTTCTGGTGGTAGCGTACCGTTATTTATATGGTTAGCCTCAATTTTCCCATTTATTGCACAATCTAATTACCAAGAATTGTTATTAAATATTTGTGAGGTGGGGACAGGCGCTAGCTTTTTACCATTACTTGCAGCGTGTTTTGTTAATAATAAGCGAGAGATGTGTAAGCATAAATCTGTCTATATCTGGTTTATTTTATTTGCATTATTTAGTTTATGGATGTTATTTCCATTCCCTGCCATTTTAGGAAAAGTAACATTATTCTCTTTAGTATTAGAAAATAGAATGACGTTTGCTGCAGGATTTGCTTTAAATCTCGCAGCATTATGTATGCTCGTACATGGCAAAATCAACTTAAGTCTCAATAGAATTACAATTTTTATTTTTGCAATGATTGCAGTTTATTCTTTAGCTACGTGGTTTGGTTATATTACGTTTGCGAAGAAATCTGCTTGGGAATTCATCTTAGTTCCACTTGTATTGGCATTATTATTTATTCCAAAATGGGCTAAAGTAGGTTTAGTTGGTTCGGCTGCGGCAATCAATATGCTGTATAACTTTAGCTTTAACCCGATAATGCCAGCAAAACCGATTTTTGATATTATCAACTCTCCAACAACACAAGCTTTTAATACGAAAAAAGAAAGCAGTGGTTGGGTTGTTGAACCAGGATATTTGGGGGCAACACTAAGTGGTATCGGTGTGGATTCATTTACCAATGTATTAATGCAACCACAATTTGAAATTTTCCGTAAGATTTACCCAAAAATGTCTGATGATGAATTTAATCAGATCTTTAATCGTTACGCACATATTCATTTAACAGAAGATAACCTACCGTATGTCGCTTATCCTGATGATATTCGTATTCCTTTGAAAGATATCTCTAGCAAAAAGGTATTGCAAGAAGAAGTGAATATTACCAATAGTGACCTAAATAAATCAGACTTAGCTAATATTCCTCAGGGGGGATATATTGATAATATCCGTGATATTGGAGACAACATTGTTATCAGCGGATGGGCAATGAGTGATGATAAACAATTAAGTATTATTGGATTATCTGCTGAAAAAATTAAAGGGTCTCCTCTTATTCCTAGACAAGATGTAGTCAAAGTTTTAAATGATAGTAAATTGCTCAATTCTGGTTTCCAAGTTGTTATCAGTAAATCAGATCTTACATCTCCAATCTGTTTAATCAGCAGAGATACAGATTATGGTAATAAGCAGCTTGCTCCACCAGCTGGTGGCTCAGCCTATTATCAATGTACAGAATTGCCACAAACTAAATAAAGAGGATTTAAATAATGAAATACCGCGATCATCGTGTTGCTTTAGTTGTACCTTGTCATAACGAAGGCATTACTATTTATAACACGGTAACCAGCTTTAAAGAAGCAATGCCAGAATTAGAGCTTTATGTTTTCGATAATAGCTCTAAAGACAATACATCTGAAGAAGCACGTCGTGCTGGTGCAGAAGTTATTTTCGTGAAGACCCCAGGTAAAGGAAATGTTGTTCGTCGTATTTTTGCGGATGTTGATGCCGATATTTATGTAATGACAGATGGCGATGATACCTATGAAGCGGCGGCAGTGAAAAAATTAGTAGATAAACTTATTGACGATAAACTGGATATGGTCGTGGGTTGTCGAAAAGTTGCCCCTGAAATTGCAGAACTTGCATACCGTTCAGGACATCAATGGGGTAATAAAATGCTTACGGGAACGGTAATGAAAATTTTTGGTGGTCAATTTACTGATATGCTTTCAGGTTACCGCGTATTTAGCCGACGTTACGCAAAATCATTCCCTGCATTGGCACAAGGTTTTGAGACCGAAACAGAATTGACTGTTCACGCTTTAGAATTACGTATGCCTTATGGAGAGGTGATGACTGAATATTCTGAGCGTCCAGAAGGTTCTGAAAGTAAATTATCGACTTATAAAGATGGTTTCCGCATTTTAAATATGATCGTTCGTTTATTTATGCGTGAAAAGCCTGTTGTTTTCTTTGGTATTATTGCCTCCTTATTTGCATTACTTTCAATGTTATTTGGTATGCCTGTCATTGACGAGTTTTTGGAAACGGGTTTGGTTCCTCGTTTGCCAACTGCATTACTTGCAGCCTCACTAATGATGATCGCAATAGCCTGTTTATTTGCTGGTTTAGTACTTGATGGGATAACAACAAGTCGTCAAGAAATAAAACGTTTATTCTATCTGAATACGCATAAATCATGACAGATGTAAAAGTAAAAATCCCCAATGAAATTAAACAAATATTCTTATTTTGTGTGGTTGGGGTTGTTGGTTTTGTTGTTGATACTGCTGTTTTATATTTATTAAAATCTATACTAGGTTTATATGGTGCTCGAGGGGTATCTTTTATTGCCGCAGTATTCTCTACTTGGCTATTAAATCGTAGTATTACGTTTAAAGAACGTCGATATACACACTGGTATCAAGAATTTGCTTATTATTTTGCATATATGATTGTGGGCGGTGTGATAAACCTCGCCATATATATGCTACTTGTTGCGATGAGTTCTACGATTGCACAGTACCCTATTATTGGCGTAGCAGCGGGAAGCGTGACGGGTATGATGGTGAATTATTTAAGTTCGAAATTTCTGATATTTAAGAATAAATGATGATACCTAACTTCTCGATTATTGTGCCAACTTACAATGCGGGCCCTAATTGGGGCGATTGGATCGCTGCCTATCAATCTCAACTCTTGAAAGCTGATAAAGTAATTGTGATTGATTCTTCTTCTTCCGATAATACGGCAGAACACGCAGATGAGTCGGGGTTCTTAGTACATTCTATCCCGAAATCAGAGTTTAATCATGGCGGAACTCGTAATCAAGCGGTTGAATTTGCCAAAAGTTTTGCGGATGTAGTGGTATTTATGACTCAAGATGCAATTTTGGCTTCACCAGATTCATTAGCGAATTTACTTGCCCCCTTTGTAGATCCTGAAGTGGCTGCTGTTTGTGGGCGACAGTTGCCACATCATGAGGCAACACCGCTAGCAGTTCATGCTCGTTATTTTAATTATCCGTCTGATTCCAGAGTGAGAACTATGGCTGATATTTCAGCGTTAGGTATCAAGACAGCATTTATGTCTAATTCTTTTGCTGCATACCGCTTATCTGTATTTGATAAATTAGGCGGATTTCCGGATAACACAATTCTAGCTGAAGATATGTATTTAACAGCAAAAATGATTTTATCTGGATATAAAGTTGCCTACTGCGCTGAGGCAACAGTATTTCACAGTCATAACTACACACTAAAACAAGAATTCCAACGTTATTTTGATACAGGTGTATTTCAGCAAGAACAGAAATGGATTCAACAAAAATTTGGTAGTGCTGCTTCTGAGGGAAAAAGGTTTGTACTATCAGAATTAAAGTTTTTATCCATAAAGTCACCGTATTTAATTCCTAAAGCTATATTATCTACATGTGTTAAGTGGCTCGGTTTTAAATTAGGTTATTATTACTATAGATTACCTTATAAGTGGTGTAGGGCTTTTAGTATGCATAAAGGATATTGGGATAAAGTAACATGAATAGAGCCAATTTTATTAAGTTTTTTCAAATTTCTGTAGATTTTGTTTCTTTTTGGATTTCTATTTTTTTAGCCTCCTTTGTTTTACTTAAATTTAGTAGGGCGGATGGTCAATATTTTCCCATAGAGCAGCTTTCATCTTTTATTTTTATTCATAGCCTTATGGGAGGATGCTGTGTTATTTGGTTTTGGATTCGTTTGCGTCATTACACCTACCGCAAGCCATTTTGGTTTGAGTTAAAAGAGATATTTAGAACATTATTAATTATTTTTGTTATTGAGCTAGCCATAGTTGCTTTTTCCCGTCTTTATGTTTCTCGTTATTTTTGGTCTATAACTTGGCTTTTTGTTTTTACTTTAGTGCCCTTGGGGCGAGTTTTAATCAAAAATTTACTTATCAAATTAGGATGGTATTTGAAAGAAACCATTATTATTGGCAATGGTAAGAATGCGAAAGAAGTATTTGATGCATTAAATAATGAGCCATATTTAGGGTTTAATATTAAATTGTTTATAAATACTGAAGAATATAAATCAGAGTTCATTGAAGGGGTGCCAGTTATGCGCCATAATCCTGAGTTGCTGATCAAACTGGTATCTCCAGAATTTACACAGTTTATTCTTGCTATAGATGAGGAAAATAAAGTAAAGCAGGATTTCTGGTTGCGTTATTTAATTCGAAAAGGCTGTCGTTCTATCTCAGTTATTCCTGATTTTCGAGGTATTCCGCTTTATGGTACGGATATGTCTTTTCTGTTTAGCCATGAAATGGTACTGTTTCGAGTAAATAATAACTTAGCAAAACGGTCTTCTCGATTTATTAAAAGAGTCTTTGATATATTGGGGGCCTCTTTTCTTTTGATTTTTTTATTTCCATTATGTATCCCATTGTATTTTCTTATTAAGAAAGATGGTGGAAAACTAATTTATGAGCATTCAAGAATTGGTCAGAATAAAAAAGAATTCAAATGTTTGAAGTTTAGAACAATGGTAAATAATTCTGATGAGGTTTTAGAAAGAATTTTAGCAACGGATGAAAATGCTCGTTTAGAATGGGAGAAAGACTTTAAACTTAAAGATGATCCTCGTATTACACCTATTGGAAGATGGCTAAGAGCTAGAAGTCTAGATGAATTGCCACAGCTTTGGAATGTTCTCAAAGGTGAAATGAGTTTAGTGGGACCTCGCCCAATAGTAAAAGAGGAGTTACCTTATTATCAGGAGGACGTTGATTATTATCTTATGGCAAAACCTGGAATGACAGGTTTATGGCAGGTGAGCGGACGAAATAATGTAAGTTATGATATTCGTGTCTATTTTGATACTTGGTACGCAAAGAACTGGTCATTATGGAATGATATCGTGATTCTATTTAAAACATTTAAAGTTGTATGGAAGAAGACCGGAGCTTATTAGCAAAGTAACTTATACAATAAATAAAGGAGAATAACCACATGCAAATTACATTATCAACGGCTCCCGCTTCGGAGAGTTGGGGCAAAAATGCCATTTTAAGTTTTAATCAAGATCAAGCCGTTATTCATCTTAAAGATGATGAAAAATCGAACCTTGTTTTAGTTCAAAAAGCCGCACGTAAGTTACGTGGGCAAGGTATTAAAGATGTTGAACTTGTGGGGGATACATGGGAATTAGAAAAATGCTGGGCATTTTATCAAGGTTTTTACTCGGCGAAGCAAGATTATTCGATTGAATTTCCTCATTTAGATGATGAGCCACAAGATGAATTATTGGCCCGTATTGAATGTGGCGATTTTGTGCGTGAAATTATTAATGAACCTGCAGAAACACTCACGCCAGTTAAATTAGCAGAACGCGCGGCTGAGTTTATTTCTAAACAAGCCGAAAATTATGCCGATAAAAGTGCGGTCAGTTTTCAGATCATTTCTGGGAAAGCGTTAAAAGAGCAAGGCTACCACGGGATCTTTACTGTGGGTCGTGGTTCTATTAATCCGCCCGCTATGTTGCAATTAGATTTTAACCCGACTAATGATCCAAATGCGCCTGTATTAGCCTGCTTGGTTGGTAAAGGTATTACTTTTGATAGTGGTGGTTATAGCATCAAACCAAGTGATGGTATGAGCACCATGCGTACCGATATGGGCGGCGCTGCATTATTAACAGGTGCGTTAGGATTTGCCATTGCGCACGATTTAAATCAACGAGTAAAACTCTATCTATGCTGTGCAGAAAACTTGGTGAGCGGTAATGCGTTTAAATTAGGTGATATCATCACGTATAAAAATGGTGTAACCGCTGAGATTTTAAATACTGATGCGGAAGGCCGTTTAGTATTGGCGGATGGCTTAATTGAAGCCGATAGTCAAAATCCACAATTTATTGTCGATTGTGCAACCTTAACCGGTGCAGCGAAAGTGGCAGTCGGTAATGATTACCACAGCGTGCTTTCTATGGATGATGCGTTGGTAAATAGCTTATTCCAAGCTGCCAAAGAAGAAAATGAACCGTTCTGGCGTTTGCCTTTTGAAGAATTCCATCGTAGCCAAATCACTTCTTCTTTTGCGGATATTGCAAATACAGGTACAGCGCCGGTTGTCGCGGGCGCAAGTACTGCAACGGCATTTTTATCGTATTTTGTGAAAAACTATCAACAAGGTTGGTTGCATATTGATTGCTCTGCCACTTATCGTAAATCTGGTAGTGATTTATGGGCTGTGGGTGCAACTGGAATTGGTGTGAAAACATTAGCAAATTTATTAGTAACGAAAGCAAGTTAAGTAGGATTTTATGGTAGAACGTACTTTTTCAATTATTAAACCTGATGCAGTAAAGCGTCATTTAATTGGTGCTATTTTAGGGCGTTTTGAATCTCAAGGATTCCGTGTCGTTGCGCTTAAAATGGTGCAATTAACCAAAGAACAAGCGGAAGGTTTCTATGCGGAACACCAAGGTAAACCATTTTTTGAGCCGTTGGTGGAGTATATGATGTCTGGACCGATGGTGGTTTCTGTATTGGAAAAAGAAAATGCCGTGAAAGATTACCGCACTTTAATCGGGGCAACGAATCCGGCTGAGGCGGCAGAAGGCACTATCCGTAAAGACTTCGCGTTAAGTCAGCGTGAAAATTCTGTTCATGGTTCTGATAGCGTTGAAAGCGCAAAACGAGAAATTGCTTATTTCTTTGTAGATTCAGAAATCCAGCCATAATTCATCTCTTACAAAAAAAAGCACTTAGTGAATCGCTAAGTGCTTTTATTTTTATTGCTTTTCAATTTTTGAGATAGTCTTTTTCATTGGGTCAATTTCAGCCCGAATATGAAAGGTTTTTGCCAAATTCTCCGCATTTAACACGGCTTGCGTTTCACCTACAGCTAACAATTTTCCTTTATCTAATAGAACAATTTCATCACAAAATTGATAAGCCAATGAAAGGTGATGAATGGCAACAACGCACGTATGTTGTGGTGTGAGTGATTGAAGCTGTTCCATCATATCAATTTGATAATAAGGGTCGAGTGGTGCAATCGGTTCATCCACCAATAAAACAGGGGATTCCTTAATGCAGCAGCGAGCGAGTTGCACACGCGCTTTCTCACCGCCTGAAAGTTGTTGAAATGGCTTATCGAGTAAATGCGTTACCGTAAATTTTTCTGAAAACGCTTGAATTTTTGACCGCTCTTTTTCTTTTGGTAACGGAGCTGCCAAGCCTAACGCAATCACATCATAAACGGATAAATCCCAATGAATTTGCGTATTTTGTGCAAGGTAAGCAATGTGTTGGCTTTTTTCAGTTGCATTCATTTTACTTAATGGGTGATTATCGAACCAAACCTCCCCTTGTTTGATGGGTAAGATACCCGCAATGGTTTTCAATAAGGTAGATTTTCCCGCACCATTAGCCCCCATAATGCCGATCAATTTACCTGATGGAAGCGTACAGTTGATGTCATTTAAGCAATAGGATTGGGTGAGTTTTTCAATTCTAATCATAAATTTTTCTCTGTTGCGTTAATAACATCCAAATCAAGCAAGGCGCGCCGATAAGCGCAGTTAATGTACCGATGTAAATATGTGAGAACAGCGGGATATATAAAATCGCTAAATCGGCCAATAACAGCAATAATGCCCCGATTAATGCACTGGTGAGATAAAGCTGTGACGGGCGAGCTTTCAGTAAA
Organism: Haemophilus sp. HMSC068C11; assembly: GCF_001815355.1. Lineage (GTDB taxonomy): Bacteria > Pseudomonadota > Gammaproteobacteria > Enterobacterales > Pasteurellaceae > Haemophilus_D. Next base: position 264,997 of record NZ_KV820375.1, on the reverse strand, counting down.
ATACGGGCGAAGTGTGGCGCGATTAAGCCGATAAAGCCAATAGTGCCGGTCTGTGGAATGGTTGCCCCAACTAATAAAGCCACACCAAAGGTACTGATGAAAAAGCTACGTTTCGGATCCACACCCATGGTGCTCGCTGTTTCTTCACCAAAGGTGAGTAAATCTAAGTATCGGCGAGTGTGGTATAAACAGAAAATTCCCGCAAGAACAATCGGTAGTGAAATAAGCAGGGTATCTAATTTCGCCCACATCAATGAGCCTTGTAGCCAACGATAAAGTTCAGCTAATGCCCATGGGCTTTCCGCGTTGGAGAGCAGTAATGCGATTGCTGACCCAAGCAACATATTGACCGCTAAGCCGCTCAGAATCATCATGGTGGTGCCGTAGTTTTTGGCGATCAAATACACGATGAAAAAACTTAAAAGCGCACCAATCACACCACCGGCTAAGAGCAGTGAAAATGGCACGGCAAAATAATAAAGGATAAATACACTAGCCGCTGTTGCACCAGCACTGCTGCCGAGTAAGCCTGGACTCGCTAATGGATTTTGGAAAATACCTTGCATTGCATTACCGGCAATCGCGAGACTTGCCCCTGTCAATAAAGCTAAACCAATGCGCGGAAAACGAATATCCCACAGCACCATTGAACGCATATCGGTGAGCACGCCATCCGCATTTTTGAGATGGGCGAAATCACCGAGCTGATGATAAACTGCAAATCCGCTAATCAACAGCAATGCGAAGAAAAGTGCGGTATTTAATTTGAGTGTTTTGGTCAATGATCAATTTCCTATGTAATCCAAATATCATTTGTTAATTTGAGTTTGTCAAATCTCCCCTAACCCCTCTTTGCTAAAGAG
>NZ_KV820375.1:0-264034 GCF_001815355.1 Haemophilus sp. HMSC068C11 | reverse complement strand
CCCCTAACCCCTCTTTGCTAAAGAGGGGAATTATAGTGTAGGGATTTATAATTCTGATGTTTTATTCTAATCATTTATACATAAAGACATATAAATATGTCATCTAGAGTTAATTTAATAATGAAATTCCCCTCTTTAGCAAAGAGGGGTTAGGGGAGATTTGTCAGCTACATTATTTTAACTGCTGATAAATCTTCTCCGCCCCTTGCCACACACCGTGATCAAAGCAATAGGTATATTTCATCGGGATGCTGACAAGTGGTTGGTTTTTGAAAAAATCTTGCAACATAGGGTGTTGCAGCAATTCGGCTTGTGTATTGTAACCTTGTTTGTCGGTCAGAGAAATCAGTACATTCGGTTGACTTAAAATCACTTTTTCTAATGAGAAATTTTGTGCGGTAAGTGGCGTTTTTAACGGTGTTAATCCGAGTAAATTTAACAGCATAGGATATTGTGGGTAATAACTTTCTACCACACCTGTTTCCGATAAAATCAGTGTGTCAGTAAGCGGTCGATTTAAGTGAAAGTTTTGTGATTTTAGTTTTGTTACTAAATCAGTCGCCTTTTGCTCATTCCCCAGTTGTTTGCCTAATTCTAGAATCAGCGTAAATAATTCATCAGGCGTTTGTGGGCTGTCGTTAATCGGGATAATCTTCACACCGAGTTTTTTCAGCTCCGCGACTAATTGTGGATAAAAAGTTTCATTAATCAGAATAGTTTTATCCAAATAGGGCAATAATTCCGTTAATTGCGGTTCTAGTACAGGTTTGTCGGTATTAATTTTATCCAACATCATCAACGGTTTTTTCGAATAAGGCGATTGAGCAGCAATTTGCGAAGGCTCAGCCAGTTCGATAAGCAGTCGGTCACTGCAAAGCGTAAGCGAGACAAATTGTTCCGAAGCCTGAGAGGTAAACGGAAGGAAAAGTGCGGTTAAAATTAAGCGAGTTTTTTGCATATAGATAATGATACGCTACGTCATCAAGAATGTAAAAAGGCGTGCTAAGCACGCCCTTGTTAGTAGGTAATAATTAGAACGATCCTTTCAACCCAACGTAAACATTACGTCCTTCTTGGCCATAGCCCAGTACGTTTTCGTATTTTTTATTGAATACGTTGTTAAGGTTTGCATAAATCGTCAAGCTATCCGCTACTTTATAGTTCACGCCTAAGTTTGCCAAGGTGTAAGATGGCAATTTCACTTTATGTGTGCTGTAAGTTGGTGAATAGTAGGTATCCATACGTTTGCCTGTGTAAGATACATTTACATCCGCACCCAATTTTTCAGTGATTTGGTATGCTAAGCCCGCGTTCGCCAAATGTTTTGGACGACGAGCTAATTCAGCACCTTTACTATCTCGAGTTTGCGTGTAGGTGTAGTTAGCATAAGCAGTTAATGCATCGGTAACTTTACCGTTGTATGCTACTTCAACACCTTTTACTTTACTCTTGCCTTCAAGATTTACTGCGCGGCTTGCATAAGTGGTAAAGTTGATTACTTCGCTGCTAATTGCGTTTTTCACGTTGCGAGCGAAATAAGTCACATCAAAGCTGTGACGGTTGTCATAAGTTTCAAATAAGAAGCCAACATCGCCCCCTAAACTTTTCTCGGGTTGTAAATTTGGGTTGCCGATATAGCGCGCGTTGTAACCGTAATATTCAGTGATTGTCGGGTTTTGAATAGCTGAACCGAAACTTGCGTGTGCTTTCACATTATTGTGTAAACGGTAAGCGCCGGCGATACGGCCCGTCCATGAGTTTTCGTATTCAGAGCTGTCAGTGTAACGACCACTAATATTTAAACTATGATCTGCATCGTGCAATAAGCGATATTCTGCTGCTAAGCTTTTCTCTACAAGTTTTTTATTACCCGCATTATTGAAATAAGACGAGTTAAAATCTGTTTTTTGATAGTCAGTTAAGAAGCTTAAACCTTGTGTGAGGCTGCCGTCACGATCGAAATTGACATCTAATTGATAGTTTGCGTTGAGTTTTTTCGCATCGTAAGCCGATGTGTAGCCAAGGGTATCGCTGTCAGTTTTGAGATGGCTTATCCCAACCTTGTGTTTAAGTAATTCATCATTATTACCTAAGAAACCGCTTAATTTGAATAAGGTTTCACGTGTGCGGGTGTAGTGGCCTTTTTCATCCGTTGCGCTGTTATCAAAGTTAGCAGTTTGGCTGCTGTGAGAGGTTAAGAAGTCGAAACCTTTTTGGTTATCGTCATAGCCGAAACGAAGAGAGGCGTTATCACGGTGGAATTTATCGCGTTCGCTTGAACCACCTGTGCTGACCGCTGTGCCATCTTGCGCGGTGTAGTTAAAATGGTTTTTGCTGAGTGCGGAAATGCCCTTGGTGTGGTGACTGTCACCATGTAAAGCATAATAGAAATTGTTGTTTGAGCCTGAAAGGGTCAATGAACCATCTACCGTACGATTCGAGCCAGTGCCAAAATCGTAATCAACGTTGAAGGTTTTGCCTTTTTCTAAGCCTTTTTTCGTGGTGATATAAATCACACCACCCATGGCATCACTTCCCCAAAGGGCAGATTGTTCGCCGCGTAATACTTCGATGCGGTCAATGTTGCTTAATGCTAAGCCACCGAAATCAAAGCCATAACCAGAAACAGGGTTCACTTTCACGCCATCAATAATCACTGCAGTGTGGTTTGCATCCGCACCGCGTAAGAATACATTGGTTAATGTGCCACGGCCGCCCGACGTGCTCACGGCTAAACTTGGCACAGTTTTCAACACATCACTGACATAAGTTGCACCACGCTGTGCAAAATCTTTTTCCGTTAAAACGGTAACGGATGAAGCGGTTTGATGAAGGCTGGTTGGCGTAGCGGAGGCAGAATAGACGTTAATCACATCTAATTTTGCCACGTCTTCAGCGCTCGCTAATGCTGGAATCGCTAATAAAATCGCGGAAGTAATCACATTTTTTTTCATTTTAAAATCCCTAGGGTAAAAGTCTGTATAAAATCGCCAGCAGTTTACACATTAGAGGCTTGGCGCGCAAACTTCTGGCGATGAAAATAACTCATCATCAAAATGAATGAAATTTAAGAGAAATAAAAAATTTAAGGATTTTTCTGACCGCACTTTTTCGCCTTTATCCGCCTTATAGTTTCAAGTATAATGCCTGTATTTTTCATCACATTGTTATTAAAAAAATTATGAGTACAAAATTCAACGTAAAAACATTCCAAGGCATGATTTTAGCCTTGCAAGAATATTGGGCAAATCAAGGCTGTACCGTTGTTCAACCTTTTGATATGGAAGTGGGCGCAGGTACTTCTCACCCAATGACCGCATTACGCGCATTAGGCCCAGAGCCGATGGCATTTGCTTATGTGCAACCTTCACGTCGTCCAACCGACGGTCGTTATGGCGAAAACCCAAACCGTTTACAACATTACTACCAATTCCAAGTGGTGATTAAACCGTCTCCAGATAACATTCAAGAACTCTATTTAGGTTCCCTTGAAATGCTCGGTTTTGATCCAACACAAAACGATATCCGTTTCGTGGAAGATAACTGGGAAAACCCAACTTTAGGTGCTTGGGGTTTAGGTTGGGAAGTATGGTTAAACGGTATGGAAGTCACCCAATTTACTTATTTCCAACAAGTAGGTGGTTTAGAATGTAAACCCGTAACAGGTGAAGTCACCTACGGTTTAGAGCGTTTAGCCATGTACATTCAAGGCGTAGATTCTGTATATGACTTAGTTTGGTCTGATGGTCCGCTTGGTAAAACCACTTATGGCGATGTGTTCCATCAAAACGAAGTCGAGCAATCAACTTACAACTTTGAATATGCGGATACCGATTTCTTATTCTACTGCTTTGATCAATACGAAAAAGAAGCGAAAAGCTTATTGGAATTAGAACGTCCGTTACCATTACCAGCTTACGAACGTATTTTAAAAGCAGCACACAGTTTCAACTTGTTAGATGCACGCAAAGCGATTTCGGTCACAGAACGTCAACGCTATATTTTACGCATTCGTGCATTAACTAAAGGCGTGGCTGAAGCATACTATGCTAGCCGTGAAGCCTTAGGTTTCCCTGGCTGTAAAAAATAAGGCGAAAAACGACCGCACTTTACGCATTAACACAACGATATAAGGAGAAAATGATGAAAGATTTTCAATACCCAGATGATATTTATACTGAAGCAGAAACTGATCCGAATACGCTCGCGAATTTAGGTCCATTGGCTAGATTAGCGGGTGTTTGGGAAGGTAAGCGTGGTGTGGATATCAACCCAAAAGCAGAAGGGCCAGAAAAAGATCCTTATATCGAACATTATGAAGCCCATCCGACAGATGGTCAAACTAATGGTCCGCAACTCTATTATGGATTGCGTTATCACGCTCATATTGTACAACCAGGCGAAGTGGAAACCTTCCACGATCAAGTGGGTTATTGGTTATGGGAACCTGAAACAGGCAATATTTTATTAACTGGCAGCATTCCACGCGGCCAAACGTTTATTGCTGTCGGTAATGCACCAGCTGATGCGAAAGAGTTCACTGTGAAAGCGGTACGCGGTTCACTAACAAACGGTATTATTTCAAATCCGTTCTTGGAGCGTTCATTTACCACGGAAAGTTTTGAAATGACGGTGAAATTCCATGATGATGGCACTTGGTCATATGATCAAACCACAACCCTGATTATTCCAAATTATGATGCACCATTTGAACATCGCGATCGTAACCGTTTAAGCAAAATTGGTGAACCAAAACTGAACCCAACTGCGGCAGCAGAACAAGAAGGTGAATAATGAAACCCATTCTTTATTATGCGGCAGATTGCCCAGATACAGCTCCATTTGTGGCAGAGTTAAAACGCTTGGGTGTGGATTATGAGGCCGTGGAAGTATTATCTTCCATTCCAAATTTGAAACAATGGTTGCGCTTGCGTGATCGTCACGCCGCATTTGATGATGCTAAAGCGCAAGGTTATGCAGGCTTTCCGGCATTATTGTTAGATGATGATCGCGTTATTTTAGATGAATCCAAATTAAAAGAGATTTTTTAAAGTAATGAAGAAAGTCAGTTTTTTGCAATTTTTATTTAGAATTGGTGATGACTATTTAATGTTTTTGCGAAATTTAACACCCGCTGTGTTGTTTTTATCACTCGCATTATTTATGTATTCTGAGCTGAATTGGACACATTGGGCGTGGAGTAATGTGCTCGTACTGTTTTTAAGTTTGGCTTCAGGGTTTATTGCACTCAGTGTCATGGCAATAAATACCGTCGCTTTTGTACGCAAGATGCTGAAAACCTTAAGAACACTAAGCGGAGAGAGCGAACTTGATGAAAATATTGGTACGCTCGCATTATTTAGAATGCTCTGGCTCGAAAGCAACAGTAAACAGCTAATCTTTTTTGCGGTAGTCAATATTGTGGCGGTATTTATGGTGTTAGTTTATGGCGCCAAATATGCCTTGAATTTTTATAGCTCAATTTCAGCATTAAATGATTAGGTCTTAAAGACATAATAGAAAGTTAGGTTAAGTCTCGAATATGAAAAAAACAGCCCTAAAACTCACCGCACTTTTACTTGGTTTGACGCTTGCAAGTAGTGTATTTGCGACAGAGAATCGCAAAAGTACACAGAATGCAGATTATGAGCTTGAGAAAGTCTTAATTTTCAGCCGTCATGGATTACGCTCCCCAGTGGAAAAAGACCCACAAGAGATGGCAAAATATTCCCCGTATGCGTGGGCAAAATGGGATGTGCCATCAGGTTATCTCACGGCAAAAGGTACAGTATTAGAAACCTACTTCGGACAATATTTAGGTCAATGGCTTGCGGATAAAGGGTTATTAACAACTGAACGTTGTGCATCAGGCGAAGGCATTTTCGCTTATGCGAATGGCGTGCAACGCACAATTGCAACGGGGCAAGCTATTGTGGCAGGGGCTTTTGCCGGATGTAATGTGCAATTACACCATCGCGGTGAAATTGGTTCAGAAAAAGATCCAATTTTTACTACAAAAGTCCACAACCCAAGCAAAGCCTTGATTGAATCTGCAAAAAATAATGTTGATTTAACCGCTTTACAGAAAAAATTAGCACCAAATTATGCGCTATTGAGTGAAATCATTGATTACAAAAATTCACCAAACTGCTTACAAAAAGGCGAATGTGATTTAGGTGGAAAAGTCGGTGAATACAGTATTAAAGACGGCAAGTCGGTCAAGATTACTGGTTCTATTAGCACCGGGAAGAAAATTGTCAGTGCATTATTGCTCGCGCATTATGTGGGTAAGCCTGATTCAGAAATCGCAAACGGCCGTGTGGATAGCCAAGAAAAATGGCGTGCAATTAACGAAATTAAAAACGAATATTACCGCACGTTATTTAAAAACAACGAAGCGCTGGCACAAAATGCCTCATATCCGTTGTTAGCATTTATTCAGCAACAGCTAAACAGCGAAAACAAAATTAACTTATTAGTTGGACACGATTCTAATATCGTCGCTCTGCTTGCGGCACTGGGTGTTGAACCTTATGAATTGAATGATTCATTAGAAAATATCCCAATCGGTGGCAAGTTACTATTTGAAGTGTGGAAACACAAACCCAGCGGCAAACTCAAATTTAAGTTGGATTATGTGTATCAAACCACCGAACAGCTGATTAACATCACGCCATTAAGTTTAGCGACACCACCAAACCAAACAGCATTAACCCTCAAAGGCTGTAAAAAAGATGAAAATGGCTTTTGTGATTACGAGCGTTTCCAACAGGTGTTGAGTAAGAGTATTGAAAACGGTAAGAAATAGCGTTCATGCAACCCTATGAAAAATACTTAAAAGAGAATTCGCAGAAATTGCGAGTGGATCAAACGGATGCGGAAAGAAAGCTATGGCAACGCATCAATCGAGATCAATTATTAGGATTTCGATTTAATCGACAAAAGCCACTTTTAAGTTATATTGTTGATTTTTATTGTGCGAAAGCAAAGCTGATTATCGAATTAGATGGCAGTCAGCATTATGAACTTGATTATCAGGAAAAAGACGCATTGCGAGATGCAGAATTAAATTCACTTGGTTTTACGGTGATGCGATTTAGCAATGATGAAGTAATGCGAGAAATTGAAAGTGTAGTAGAGCAGATTTATTTGTTTTTAGAGAATGTAAGGGCTGATTGAGTATGAGGTTGGATTAACCTCTGCCAAATCTCCCCTCCCCCTCTTTGCTAAAGAGGGGAAAATTCTTTATGAAACTAATAACGAATGATTTATTTGCATTTTCAATATAGGAACCATGTTAAAGTAAAATATAAAAATTAAAATATTCTGCGTTCCAATCCCCTCTTTAGCAAAGAGGGGGAGGGGAGATTTGGCAGAAGTGAAACCGGAGAAATTAAATTATTTATGGGTGGTTGGGTATATATTATTTCAAATAAAGCTATGCCTGGTATACTAAAAATTGGATATACAGAGCGAACGCCCTATATTCGTGCTTATGAACTTTACAATACAGGCTGCCCATATCCTTATAAAGTTGATTATTCTATTTATGTTAATAAACCTTATGAAGTAGAACAAAAAACACATGAGTTACAGCGTTCAACCAATGTAGGAAAAGAATGGTTTAGTTGTTCTCAAGAACAAGCAATAGAAGCGATTTCAAATGCGATTGAAATATGTGAAGCAGTAGTTAAAAAAATAGATCCACCTAAACCGACTCCAAGTGAATTGAATGATGTAATTAAAGTAAATCCAGATGTGTCTTATGTAATTAATAGGGATTCGATAAATAAACCAAAAACTAGGTATAATTCTTATTTAAGTATTAAACAGGGAAAAGTTATTCTTCAGTTTTATAGAGTATCTGATAAAAAAATATATGAAGATGGACTCGGTGAAATATATTCTGAATATCTAAGTAAAGTTAATGAATACCGAGATGAATATACTGATGTGATAAATGGAAATAAAAAAACAGACATTGTTGAAATACTTGGTAATTCACTATTTTTATTGGTTGTGCCATACATGTTTTTTCTTATGTTGATATTAGCGATGTTAGACTTAAGCAGGAGAACGCTTCAATCTCATTGGGTCTGTGTATTATTAGGCTATTTTATTTTAGCTATAATATTATCATTGTATTTCAGACATAAAGAAAATGAAAAGCAAAAAAGATTTAAAAGTTCTAGGTTTGAAGATGTATATAGCCAGGAAATTGAAGATTTAAACAAGAAAAAAGAAAAGAAAGTGTCTATTATGATGCAAAATTTATCCAATGATTTTAAAATTATTAAACTAGATTAAATAATGGTAAAACAATGACAACCCAAAACTTCCTAGTAGAAATCGGCACAGAAGAGCTGCCACCAAAAGCTCTCAAAACATTAGCGACCTCTTTTGCGGATAACGTTGAGGCGGAATTAAACCAAGCGGGCTTATCATTCGACAAAATCGAATGGTTTGCGGCGCCGCGTCGTTTGGCGGTGAAAGTATTAAACTTAGCAACACAGCAACCGAGCAAAGAGATCGAAAAACGTGGTCCGGCAGTGTCAGCTGCCTTTGATGCAGAAGGTAAACCAACTAAAGCGGCAGAAGGCTGGGCGCGTGGTTGTGGAATTACCGTTGATCAAGCAGAACGTATTGCGACCGATAAAGGTGAATGGTTAGTTCACCGTGCAAAAATTGAAGGTCAACCGACCAAAAACTTGCTGAACGATATTGTGGCTAATGCCTTAGCAAAATTGCCAATTCCAAAACCAATGCGTTGGGCAGACAAAACCGTGCAATTTATTCGTCCAGTTCACACCGTGACTATGCTGTTAGGTGATGAGTTAATCGAAGGCGAAATTTTAGGTGTGGCAAGTGCTCGCACTATACGCGGTCACCGTTTCTTAGGCGAGAAAGAATTTGAAATTCAACATGCTGACCAATATCCACAATTATTGCGTGAAAAAGGTTCTGTGGTAGCCGACTTCAACGAGCGTAAAGCAGAAATTCTTGCAAAATCTCAAGCAAAAGCGACCGCACTTGGCGGCGTTGCTGATATTGAAGAAAGCTTGCTTGAAGAAGTGACCTCATTGGTGGAATATCCAAATGTGTTAGCAGCAAAATTTGAAGAACGTTTCTTAGCAGTGCCTGCGGAAGCCCTGGTTTACACCATGAAAGGCGACCAAAAATATTTCCCGATTTATGACAAAGACGGCAAATTATTACCACACTTTATTTTTGTATCGAACATCAACCCTGAAGATCCAACCGCGATTATCGAAGGTAACGAAAAAGTGGTTCGCCCACGTTTAACCGATGCGGAATTCTTCTTTAAAACTGACTTAAAACAAAAACTGGTTGATCGTTTACCACGTTTAGAAACTGTGTTGTTCCAACAACAGCTCGGTACATTGAAAGACAAAACTGACCGTATTGAACAACTTGCAGGCGAAATTGCAAAACAAATCGGTGCAGATGAAGCGAAAGCAAAACGTGCGGGTTTACTGTCAAAATGTGACTTGATGACCAACATGGTATTTGAATTCACCGATACGCAAGGTGTAATGGGTATGCACTACGCTCGTCATGATGGTGAAGATGAAGAAGTGGCAGTAGCATTAAATGAGCAATATATGCCACGCTTTGCGGGTGATGAATTACCTAAATCTTTGGTGGCAAGTGCGGTCGCTTTAGCAGATAAATTTGACACCTTAACGGGGATCTTCGGCATCGGGCAAGCTCCGAAAGGCAGTGCAGACCCGTTCGCATTACGCCGTGCAGCATTAGGTGCATTGCGTATTATCGTTGAGAAAAACTTGCCGCTGGATTTGGAAGATTTAGTGAAAAAATCCACCGCACTTTTCGGTGATAAACTCACGAATCAAAACGTGGTTACTGATGTGGTGGACTTCATGCTCGGTCGTTTCCGTGCATGGTATCAAGATGAAGGTATTGCGGTGGATGTGATTCAAGCAGTATTGGCACGTCGTCCAACTCGTCCTGCTGATTTTGATGCGCGCGTGCGTGCGGTTTCACACTTCCGTACTTTAGATTCAGCGGAAGCGTTAGCAGCAGCAAACAAACGTGTAAGCAATATCTTAGCGAAAGCGGATGCTGCAATTGGCGAGATCAATTTGACCGCTTGCGTAGAGCCAGCAGAAAAAGCCCTTGCTGAAGCGGTACTTGTATTACGCACTGAAGTACAACCGCTTATCGCGCAAAGTGATTACACGGCTGTATTAGATAAATTAGCGAACTTACGTGCACCGGTAGACAGTTTCTTTGATAACGTAATGGTAAATGCTGAAGATCCAGCATTACGCCAAAACCGCTTAGCGATTTTAAACACGTTACAAGGTCTGTTCTTACAAGTGGCGGATATTTCGGTATTGCAATAATAGATCTAAAAAGGATGGTCAATTTTCAAACGACCATCCTTTTGTATATAGACTTCAACGGATTATTTCTCTATAATCACCCGCACTTTCCCCCCTTAGCTCAGTCGGTTAGAGCAGGCGACTCATAATCGCTTGGTCACTGGTTCAAGTCCGGTAGGGGGGACCATTCACAGAGATCGCATTAGGCGGTCTTTTTTATTGCCTTTCTCTGATGCGTTTTAGGTTGTTATATCCTTTCAATAATTCAGCCCAATTTTCTTCATTGAATTGAATATTCATTCTGCCGACTTCTTTGACAAAAGAGCGGTGTAATCTTTCTAAGTTGCTTTGTTTCCAAAAATCGCCTGATTTTTGACCGCACTTATCGAAATCAATGAGCCAACATTTTTGTTCATTTCCAAGTTGTTGAACGAGAATATTGTGAGCGTTGAGATCCGTATGGCAAATTTGTAAATCATGTAACTGGCGAATTAATTTACCAATGGCTTGCCAGATATCATTCGGTAGCTGCTGGGTTTGCAAAAGTGCGGTCAGATCCTGGGCATTTTCGATCTTTTCAATCAATATATCCGCTTGGTAGCAAATACCTAATTTGCCTTTTTTAACACGTGCAGCAATCGGTTTGGGTACGGCTACACCTGCTTGATGGAGTTGATTTAAAAGCTGAAATTCCGCCACGCTGCGAGTTTCAGTAAATGATTGAAAACGATAGCGATCTTTGTTGAATTTTCCCCATAAACCACCGCGATAATAGTGACGAAGGGCTGTATTTACACCAAATAGATCTTTTGTATCCAGGAAGTAGGTTGTGCCACGTCCTTTGGCTGAACCGGTAATACGTTGTTGTTTTTCCCAAAACGCCGATTCAAAAAATAAAGCGGGCTCCGTTGGTTTTTCCGTGAGATTAAAAAGAAAGAATTGATTATCTTGTTGGAATTCAAGCATTTTAGTTGAACCGAATAATAGAAAATGCTCTCATTCTACTTTAAAATAGGTGGAAATTAAATGCGCGAGGAACTCAAATGTCCCATTCTCCACTTTTTACCTCTCCCCCTAAATCACTTTGTATTTTGCGTTTGTCTGCGGTGGGTGATGTTTGCCATGCACTTGCGGTGGTACAACATATTCAACGTTATTGGCCGCAAACAAAATTAACGTGGATTGTGGGTAAAACAGAAATGGGCTTGCTTTCTGGTATAGAAGGCGTGGAACTTGTTCCTTACGATAAAAAGAGCGGTTGGAAAGGCGTATGGAATTTATGGATGTTTTTGAAAAATAATCAATTTGATGCGCTTTTGAATATGCAGACGGCATTTCGTGCTTCTATTATCTCTCTTGGTATTCAAGCGAAATATAAAATTGGGTTTGGCAAAAAACGTTCTCGAGAAGGGCAGTGGTTGTTTGTGAATCGTCGAGTTCAAGATCCTGAAACGCCTCATGTACTAGATGGTTTCATGGCTTTTGCAGATTATCTTGGTGTACCACCGGCAGAGATGCTTTCTTGGCAATTGGCAATTTCTGATTCAGATCGAGAATATGCCAAACAGTTTATTGATCCTACACGTAAAAATCTGATTATTTCCCCTTGTTCTAGTAAAGTCGAGAAAGATTGGTTGATTAAACGTTACGCGGAGGTGGCGAACATTGCTCATCAACATAATGTGAATGTAATTTTTTGTAGCTCGCCGGCAAAACGTGAATTAGATATGGTGAAAAAAATTACCGCACTTTGTGACTTTCAACCGGTTGATGCTTCAGGAAAAACCAGTTTGAAACAACTTGCTGCATTAATTCATCAAGCAAATTTAGTGATTTCGCCCGATTCTGGTCCGGCTCATATTGCGACCACGCAAGGCACGCCGGTTATTGGATTGTATGCTTATCACAATCCATTGCGCACTGCACCTTATCATAATCTGGATAATGTGGTGTCGGTATATGAAGAAAATGTACAAAAAGAACAAGGAAAACCTTCAAGTGAATTGCCTTGGGCGACTAAATTAAAAGGCAAAAATTTAATGGCTGAAGTTCAGGTAGAGCAAGTGGTGGCTCAGATGAGAGCGTTGAATTTATTTTAAGTGCGGTCAATTTAAGAGATAAAAAAAGCCCTCAAATGAGGGCTAAAAGAATCATAAAGTTCCTTGCGAATTATTCGCCTTTTTGTGCGTTGTAAGCTTCTAATGCACGAAGAGAGTAGGTGTAAGCTGCACCTGCATTTAATGCGATAGACATCGCTAATGCTGCTGCCACTTCTTCTTCAGTTGCACCTGCTTTCACCGCTTCATCAGCGTGCACGCCAATACAGCTTTCACAACGTGTTGTTACGGCAACCGCTAATGCAATTAATTCACGGGTTTTAGCATCTAATACGTTACCTTCTGCTGCAGCCGCACCTAATGCGCCATAAGCTTGTAACATTTTAGGGTATTTTTTACCTAATGCACCGAATGATTTTTTAACGTGTGCTACATCATTTTTCCAATCTGCAAACATTGTTTTTCTCCTTAAATTTAGTACAAATTTCGAGAGGAATTATAAGCAGATTAGCGTATGATACTTGTCAAATTGTCTTAACTTTTAGACGGAAAATCTCACAATGGATTATTTAGATAAATTAACACAGCTGGCGCAAGTGCGAGGGGAAATTAATATTCGCTGCTTGTTTCAAGGGGATTGGCAAGTTGAACATCAGCCAGATGTGGCGGAATATCAAGGTTTATTTCATTTAATCGAGCAAGGTGAGTGCTGGGTAACCTTGGCGGGAAAACAGTTTCATTTGAAGAAAGGCGATCTCTTTTTTCTTCCTCAAAATCGACCGCACTTTTTGGGCAGTTCTCAACAAAAGAGAGAGAATAGCCAACAGAGAGAGCAATCAAATGCACTTTTTCATGTTCATCAAATAGGAGCAGGTACGCCCGATCTGAGGATGTTTTGTGGGACATTTTATTACCAAAAACCGTCATTATTAATTGATTCGTTACCAGATTATTTACATCTTTCGCTGCAAAATACACCTGTGCAGCCCTTGGTTTCACTTTTTTTACAAGAAGCCGAGAAACCAGAGCAAGGCACAAAATCCGTGATCGACGCACTATCAAATGTGTTGTTTATTTATATTTTGCGTCATGCACAGCAAATAGGTTTGCTCAATCAAGGCTTATTAGCCGCGTTACAGGATAAAAGGCTGAATCAAGTCCTTGAAAAAATTCTGTTTTCACCTCAATTAGATTGGAATATTGAGCAATTAGCAGAGTTGGCTTCCATGTCTCGTGCGACCTTTATGCGGATCTTTCAACAGCAACTCAGGATGCCACCAGGAAAATTTCTCACACAAGTGCGGTTAGAAATGGCGGCTGTTTTATTGAAAAATACGCAAAAGACCATTTTAGCGATCGCTCTTGAAGTAGGGTATCAATCAGAAGCGCATTTTAGTAAGGCATTTAAAGCAATTTATGGGCTTTCACCGAGTCAATTCCGCAAAACCTAGCCCATCGTTTAAAACTTACGTTATAATGACCGCACTTTAGGCGGCTCTGTCGCCTTTAATTTTTTAAGGTATTGTTATGTTTAATAAAATATTTTCATGGTTTGAAAACCGTTTAAATCCTTATCCAGAAAGCAATCCAACAACGCCTGAAAAAGGCTTGTTCCGTTTTATTTGGTCAAGCATTGATGGCATGAAAGGCTGGATCTTTTTGCTCGCAGTATTGACGGTCGGTACTGGTGTAATGGAAGCCTTGCTTTTCCAATTTATGGGGTTATTGGTGGATTGGCTAGGCGCTTATACCCCAACCACGCTTTGGCAAGAAAAAGGGCATTTGCTTGCGGGTATGGTTGCCTTGCTCATTTTCAGTATTGTATGGTCATTCGTGGGCGTGAATGTGCGCTTACAAACGCTACAAGGGGTGTTCCCAATGCGTTTGCGTTGGAATTTCCATCGTTTGATGCTGGGACAAAGCTTAAGCTTCTATCAAGATGAATTTGCGGGTCGTGTATCGGCGAAAGTAATGCAAACTGCTCTTGCGGTGCGTGATACCGTCATGACCATTGCGGATATGCTGGTGTATGTTGCTGTCTATTTTATTACTTCAGGTTTGGTGCTTGCGGCTTTAGATACTTGGTTTTTAGTGCCGTTTTTCTTGTGGATTGTGGCATTTGTGACTATTTTACGTCTGCTTATTCCTCGTTTAGCCAAAACCGCACAACGACAAGCTGATGCGCGCTCTCTCATGACGGGTCGTATTACGGATGCTTACTCAAATATTGCAACGGTAAAACTATTTTCACATGATGCGAGAGAAGCCAATTATGCAAAACGTTCCATGGAAGAATTTATGGTCACCGTGCATGCACAAATGCGTTTGGCGAGTTCATTAGATACCTTAACTTATGCAACCAATATTTTCTTAACGTTAAGCACCGCAATTTTAGGCGTGGTGTTATGGCAAAACGGCCAAGTTGGCGTGGGTGCAGTGGCTACTGCAACCGCGATGGCGTTACGTGTAAATGGCCTTTCTCGTTGGATTATGTGGGAATCAGCTCGTTTATTTGAAAATATCGGGACAGTGAATGATGGTATGGCAACACTAACCAAACCGCATACCATTGTTGATAAGCCAAATTGTGTTGCATTAGAAGTAAAACAAGGTGAGATAAAATTTAATAATGTTTCGTTTGCCTACGATCCGAATAAGCCGTTGCTTAACCATTTTAATCTCACCATCAAACCTGGTGAAAAAGTGGGCTTAATTGGTCGTTCTGGTGCGGGCAAATCAACCATTGTGAATTTACTTCTACGTTTCTACGAAGCGCAAGAAGGTTCAATTACCATTGATGGTCAAAATGTTTTAGATGTAAGCCAAGAAAGCCTTCGTAGTCAGATTGGTCTTGTAACACAAGATACCTCGCTTTTACACCGTTCTGTTCGCGATAACATCATTTATGGTCGCCCAACTGCAACTGATGAAGAAATGATAAATGCAGCTAAACGTGCGGAAGCGGCAGACTTCATCCCTTATCTCAGCGATGCACAGGGTAGAAAAGGCTATGATGCTCATGTCGGTGAACGTGGGGTGAAACTATCGGGTGGTCAACGCCAACGTATTGCTATTGCTCGTGTCATGTTAAAAGATGCGCCAATTTTACTGTTGGATGAAGCGACCAGTGCGCTAGATTCAGAAGTAGAAGTAGCGATCCAAGAAAGTCTTGATAAGATGATGGAAAATAAAACGGTTATTGCCATTGCTCACCGTTTATCCACTATTGCGGCAATGGATCGTTTAATCGTGTTAGATAAAGGGCAAATTGTCGAGCAAGGGACTCACGCAGAATTGCTTGAACAAAATGGCCTTTATGCTCGCCTTTGGAAACACCAAAGTGGTGGCTTCTTAAGTGAGCATGCCGAGTAAAACACAGGAAAAAATGACCGCACTTTGCAAAGGCATAAATCTAGAGAAAGTTTAGATAGCGATTGAACTTTTCTCATAATTAGTGCGAATTTCCTTTGACTATTTTATTGATAACAGGTAATATTCGCACCCTATGCAAAAGGTAAAACTACCCCTAACCGTTGATCCGGTTAAAGACGCTCAACAAAGAATTGATTATGATGGTTATTATACCGCTAGTCAGTTAGTGCGTTTAGCTGAATCTACGGGGAAAGTGCTCAGCGATGCACAGGTAACATTATCGTTTTATATTGATCCACAAAAATTAGTGGTGATGAAAGGGCAAGTACAAGTTGATGTTGAATTAGAGTGTCAACGTTGTGGCGAGCCATTCAAACAAACATTGGAATGTCATTTTATGTATAGTCCAGTGGCTAATTGGGATCAGGCTGATGACTTGCCGGAAATTTATGAGCCAATCGAATTTAATGAGTTTGGTGAAATAGATTTACTTGGTGCAGTGGAAGACGAACTTATTTTAGCTCTACCGCTTGTCCCAATGCATTCATCTGAACACTGTGAAGTGTCCGCGCACGAACAGGTTTTTGGCGAATTGCCTGAAGAATTGGCAAAAAAACCGAACCCGTTCGCTGTATTAGCTAATTTAAAGCAAAAGTAAATTAAATTTAGGAGTATAGCCAATGGCTGTTCAACAAAACAAAAAATCTCGTTCACGTCGTGATATGCGTCGTTCACACGATGCATTAACTACTGCTGCAGTATCAGTGGATAAAGCAAGCGGTGAAACCCACTTACGCCACCACGTAACTGCTGATGGTTACTATCGTGGTCGCAAAGTGATCAATAAGTAATTTTACTTATAAGGTATTCACTTGAACCGTCTAACCTTAGCGTTAGATGTGATGGGCGGGGACATTGGTCCCCGTATTACTATCCCCGCATCTCTTTCAGCGTTGGAAGCAGATCCAATGCTCTCTTTAGTGCTGTTTGGCGATAGCCAACAAATTTCCCCCTTACTGGAAAATGCACCTTCTTCCCTTTTAGAACGTATTCAAATTCATCATTGCACAAAGACTATTGATAACAATCAAGGTATTTCTCATGCATTGCGTCATAGCAAAGGTACGTCGATGCGTTTAGCTATTGAAATGGTTCAGAAAGGTGAGGCGCAAGGTTGTATCAGCGCAGGAAATACGGGTGCATTAATGGGATTGTCAAAGGTTCTCTTACAGCCTTTAGAGGGGATTCAACGCCCAGCGTTGGTATCCTTATTACCGTCGATGACGGGTGATAAAACCGTGATGTTAGATTTAGGCGCAAACGTAGAATGTTCTGCTCAAAATCTTTATGAATTTGCCATCATGGGCTCGATCTTTGCCGAAAACCGATTGAACTTAGTTTATCCACGTATTGCCTTACTCAATATTGGTGTGGAAGAAATTAAAGGGCATCAATCCATTCGTGAAGCTGCGAATTTATTAGAAAAATCGACCGCACTTAATTATACCGGCTTTATTGAAGGTAACTTTTTATTAAATGGCGAGGCTGATGTGATCGTGAGTGATGGGTTTTCGGGAAATATTGCATTAAAAACCCTTGAAGGGGCGGCTAAAAATCTGTTATCTCTTCTGAAAGGAAAAGAAAAACAGCCTATTTTTAAATCGCTTGCCAAATTTATTCTGCGTTTTTTCTTTAAAGATGCTTATCATCGCTTGAAACGCATTAACCCTGATGAATATAATGGGGCGTCTTTACTCGGATTAACGGCTGTTGTGGTGAAAAGCCATGGCAGTGCAAATGTGGATGCATTTGCTCGTGCAATTGCGGATGCAGCTTTGCAAGCGCGTTTGCAAATTCCACAAAAAATCTTGGCGGGTTTACAACGTTATTAATTAATAAGTTTTGATATTATGAATAGTAGAATTTTATCCACCGGTAGCTATTTGCCGAGCCATATTCGTACCAATGCGGATTTGGAAAAAATGGTTGATACTTCAGATGAATGGATCGTGACTCGTTCAGGCATTCGTGAACGTCGTATTGCAGCAGCAGATGAAACTGTTGCAACAATGGGATATGAAGCAGCCAAAAATGCACTTGAAATGGCCAACCTTGATCCTCAAGAAATTGAGTTGATCATCGTTGCGACAACCAGTGGTTCTCATGCTTATCCAAGTTCAGCTTGCCAAGTTCAAGGTTTATTAGGCATCGAAGACGCAATTTCTTTTGACTTAGCGGCGGCTTGTACCGGTTTTGTTTATGCTTTAGGCGTAGCGGATAAATTTATTCGTTCAGGCAGCGTGAAAAAAGCCCTTGTGATTGGTGCAGATCTTAACTCGCGTAAATTAGATGAAACCGATCGTAGCACTGTCGTGTTATTTGGTGATGGTGCAGGTGCGGTGATCTTAGAGGCATCAGAGCAAGAAGGCATTATTTCAACGCATTTACATGCATCGCCAGATAACAATGCGGCATTACTACTTCCACAAGCTGAACGTGGTGTGGAGAAATCTGGTTATATTGAAATGCAAGGTAACGAAACCTTTAAATTAGCGGTACGTGAGCTTTCTAATGTGGTGGAAGAAACCCTTTCTGCTAATAATCTCCAAAAAACAGATATCGACTGGCTTGTGCCACATCAAGCGAATTTACGTATTATCACCGCGACAGCGAAAAAATTAGAGATGGATATGTCGCAAGTCGTGGTAACGCTTGATCGTACAGCGAATACCAGTGCGGCGACTGTACCAACCGCTTTAGATGAAGCAGTGCGAGATGGTCGAATTCAACGCGGTCAATTGCTTTTACTCGAAGCTTTTGGCGGTGGTTGGACTTGGGGTTCAGCATTGGTGCGATTCTAATTAATTTGTTAGAATCTCGACAGAATTTTAAAAGTGCGGTTAAATTTGACCGCACTTTCAACATTTAAACGATGAAGAAATAGGAAGAAAACATGAAAAAATTCGCAATGGTTTTTCCAGGACAAGGTTCTCAAGCTGTTGGCATGTTAGCTGATCTTGCTAACGAATATCCGGTAGTCACCGAAACTTTTAAACAAGCATCTGAAGCGCTTGGCTATGATTTATGGAACTTGGTTCAACAAGGGCCAGCAGAAGAATTAAATAAAACTTGGCAAACTCAGCCGGCATTATTAGCGGCATCCGTTGCGATCTTCCGTGTATGGCAAGAAAAATACCCACAATTGCAACCAAGTGTGATGGCTGGTCACAGTTTAGGTGAATATTCAGCATTAGTTTGTGCAGGTGTCATTGATTTTAAAGATGCGATTAAATTAGTGGAATTACGCGGTAAATTAATGCAACAAGCAGTACCAGAAGGTACTGGTGCAATGTATGCGATTATTGGCTTAGATAATGAAGCGATTATCAATGCATGTAAACAAGCCGAGCAAGGCGAAGTGGTATCTGCGGTAAACTTTAACTCACCAGGTCAAGTAGTCATTGCTGGAGCGAAAGAAGCGGTAGAACGTGCAGCAGCATTATGTAAAGAAGCGGGTGCAAAACGTGCTTTACCATTAGCGGTAAGCGTGCCTTCACATTGTGCATTAATGAAACCAGCAGCAGAACAATTGGCCGTAACACTTGAAGGCATTACGCTTAATGCGCCAGCAACACCAGTATTAAACAACGTGGATGTCAAAGCGGAAACAGAAAGTGCAGAAATTCGTACCGCACTTATTCGTCAGTTATATAGCCCAGTTCGTTGGACTGAAACCGTTGAGAAAATGGCGCAAGATGGCGTAGAAGTTTTAGTTGAAATCGGCCCAGGTAAAGTATTAAACGGTTTAACAAAACGTATCGTGGCAGAATTACAAGCAACATCAGTAAATGATGCAGCATCATTAGATGCTGTTGAAGCATTATTAGCATAAAAGGGGATTAAAAATGCAAAATAAAATCGCATTAGTGACAGGTGCAACACGTGGTATTGGCCGCGCAATTGCAGAAGAATTAGCATCAAAAGGTGCATTTGTAATTGGTACCGCAACCTCTGAAAAAGGTGCTGATACAATTTCAGCTTACCTTGGTGACAAAGGTAAAGGTTTAGTATTAAATGTGGCAGACAAAGAAAGTATTGATGCCGTATTAGAACAAATTAAAGAACAATTCGGTGATATTGATATCCTCGTGAATAACGCAGGTATCACTCGTGATAACTTATTAATGCGTATGAAAGATGAAGAATGGTTCGATATTATGCAAACCAACTTAACCTCTGTATTCCATCTTTCTAAAGCAATGTTGCGCTCCATGATGAAAAAACGTTTCGGTCGTATCATTACTATCGGTTCAGTGGTGGGCTCAATGGGTAACCCTGGTCAATCTAACTACTGTGCCGCAAAAGCCGGCTTAATTGGTTTTTCTAAAGGCTTAGCAAAAGAAGTGGCATCACGTGGTATTACTGTAAACGTTGTGGCTCCAGGCTTTATCGCAACAGATATGACAGAAGTGCTTACTGAAGAACAAAAAGCGGGTATTCTTGGTAATGTCCCAGCTGGTCGTTTAGGTGAGCCAAAAGATATCGCAAAAGCGGTAGCGTTTTTAGCTTCTGACGATGCGGCTTATATTACCGGTACCACATTACATGTGAATGGTGGCTTATATATGAGCTAACCCTTTCATGGGGATATATGAGTGATTTTGTCTATAACATATAGCAAAGCAGTTTAGTTAATGATAAAATCCCAATCGCAATGTAACTTTTTCTCTGTATGTGTTTTTACATTGCCTGTTTTTTTGTGGTGCGACCACCTAAGAAATAGTTGCAACTTTATCAAAAATGCATACACTAACCGCTCTTAAATGAGTTAAAACAACAATAGGAAAAACAAATGAGTATTGAAGAACGCGTGAAAAAAATCATCGTTGAACAATTAGGTGTTAAAGAAGAAGACGTAAAACCAGAAGCTTCTTTCGTTGAAGATTTAGGTGCGGACTCTTTAGATACAGTTGAATTAGTAATGGCTTTAGAAGAAGAATTCGATATCGAAATTCCTGATGAAGAAGCTGAAAAAATCACAACTGTTCAATCTGCGATTGACTACGTTCAAAACAATCAGTAATTTTTAAGTTGGGCGATCTTTTAGGTCGCCTAATTTTTTTCTTTAAATTTCTTTTCTACATTCTTTATCTTCAAATAAAAAAATATATCTAAATCTCTTAAATTTCTGACCGCACTTTCCTTTTTTAATCTTTCTCAGATTTGCTTTTATTATTAAGTCCCTTTATTTTTTGATTTAAAACAAGATTTACCTTAAAAGTACTTATTATGAGTTAATTTTGATGCTAGTATTCGATCAAAATTTTTTCTAATTAACCATAAAATGATTCGGAGTATCTTATGGATTTTCTAATGAACCTAGGTGAAGGTAGCCAGTTTGCGATTCAGCTTGTTATTGTTCTTATCTGTTTGTTTTACGGGGCAAAAAAAGGTGGTATCGCACTGGGTATGCTTGGTGGGGTAGGCTTAATTGTTCTTGTTTTCGGCTTTGGTATTGAACCAGGTAAGCCAGCTATCGATGTAATGCTAACTATCCTTGCGGTGGTAGTGACATCGGCAACATTACAAGCCAGTGGTGGTTTAGATGTCATGTTACAAATCGCGGAGAAAATGCTTCGTCGTAACCCGAAATATGTCAGTATTTTGGCACCATTTGTAACTTGTTTCTTAACTATTTTATGTGGTACAGGTCACGTGGTTTATACCATGTTACCAATCATTTATGATATTGCGATCAAAAATGATATTCGTCCTGAACGTCCAATGGCAGCAAGCTCAATTGCTTCTCAAATGGGTATCATTGCGTCACCTGTTTCTGTGGCAGTAGTGACTTTAACCACATTCTTAGTGAATGCTAAAACACCATTAGCAGGTTTTGATGGTTATTTAGATTTATTAAAAATTACCGTGCCTTCAACCCTTTGCGGTGTATTGGCTATCGGTATTTTCAGCTGGTTCCGCGGTAAAGATTTAGATAAAGACCCAGAATTCCAAGAGAAATTAAAAGATCCAGAATTCAAAAAATATGTTTATGGTGATAGCACATCATTATTAGATAAAAAATTACCACAATCTAGCTGGAATGCGATGTGGATCTTCTTTGGTGCAATTTTAGTGGTAGCGGTATTAGGTTACTTTAAAGATTTACGCCCAGCCTTTGAAAAATCAGCACCAGCTCAAGTAGTTGAAATTGTTTCTGCCGATAAAGCAGTGAAATCTTTCAATGTTAAAGACGGTAAAATTGTTGCATTAGCAAAAGATGGTACATTAGTGCTTGATGTTAAAGACAGCAAAGCGAAAACACAAACAGCCTACAATAACGTTGCAATTTATAACGATAAAGGTGAAGTCGCTCAAACAATTACCGCTCAAGATAACAATGTTGTCATCACTGCGGGTGATAAAACTGAAACTATCGATAACGCTGCAATCGTATTAAAAGACACTGCGAAGAAAAAAGTGAATTTAAGTATGGTTCACGTTATTCAAATCTTCATGTTATTAGCGGGTGCATTAATTGTTATCTTTACTAAAACTGATGCGGGTAAAATCAGTAAAAATGAAATTTTCCGTTCAGGTATGATTGCATTAGTGGCTGTATTCGGGATTTCTTGGATGGCAGAAACCATGTTTACCGTTCACACTCCAATGATGAAAGCAGCACTTGGTGATGTGGTAAAAGCACATCCTTGGACTTACGCCGTGATGTTGTTATTAATTTCTAAATTCGTAAACTCACAAGCGGCAGCATTGGTTGCATTCGTTCCATTAGCTTTAGGTATCGGCGTTGATCCAGCTGTTATATTAGCCTTTGCTTCAGCTTGTTACGGTTACTACATTTTACCAACTTACCCAAGTGACCTTGCGGCAATCCAATTCGACCGTTCAGGCACAACCCACATTGGTAAGTTTGTAATTAACCACAGCTTTATTTTACCGGGCTTAATCGGTGTAATCACTTCATGTATCTTTGGTTACATTTTCACAAGCTTGTTTGGTTATCTATAATAACTAACAGATAAAAGAAAAGGCTATTCGTTTGAATAGCCTTTTTTGTTTGTAAAGTGCGGTTAAATTTTAGGATGTTTTATCTCAATGCTACATTTGACTTTATCATTCATAAACATTCCTAAAACTGACCGCACTTTTGCTCTTCTTAAAATAAATTCCTGCTAAAGGTTGAAACATAGGGGGATTTATTGCGATAATCCTCATTATTTTTTGGGTGATCTTTCGGGCTACCATTTTTTCAGGTGGCCAGTTTTTATTAGGAAAGATTAAATTGAACATTATTTAAGTAAGTTAGAAGAATAACAATGGCTGAAAAACGTAATATTTTTTTAGTAGGTCCAATGGGCGCAGGTAAAAGCACCATTGGCCGTCAGCTTGCGCAACAATTGAATATGGACTTTGTCGATTCAGATGCAGTAATTGAGGAACGTGCGGGAGCAGACATTAGCTGGATTTTTGATTTAGAAGGCGAAGAAGGTTTTCGTAAGCGTGAAGAGCGAATTATCAATGAATTAACCCAATTACAAGGCGTTGTGCTTTCCACTGGTGGGGGAGCAGTGATGTCAAAAGAGAATCGTAATTATCTTTCTGCTCGTGGTATTGTGATTTATTTAGAAACCTCAGTAGATAAACAATATCAACGTACGCAACGTGATAAAAAACGTCCTTTATTACAAGGAACGGATAACCCGCGCCAAGTGTTGGAAGACTTAGCCAAAGTACGCAATCCGTTATACGAAGAAATTGCAGATATTACTTTGCCAACAGATGAGCAAAATGCCAAAGTAATGGTTAATCAAATTGTTGATTTAATTGATAATCTAAACGGCTTAAACGGTTCACTCTAAGGATTAAAAATGTTGTGCGTAAATGTTGAATTAAAAGAACGTCGTTATCCTATTTATATTGGCGAAGGGTTACTTAAAGATGAAACCTGTTATCCGCTGAAGAAAGGGGATAAAGTGATGATTGTGACTAATCCAACCGTCGCACAATATTATCTTGAGCCCGTTACAGAAACGTTAGAAAAAATAGGTTGTCAGGTTGAATCGGTATTATTGCCTGATGGCGAAAAATATAAAACGCTCGAGTCTTTAAACCTCATTTTTACCGCACTTTTAAAGCATAATCATGGGCGAGATACCACGATTGTTGCATTAGGTGGTGGCGTGATTGGTGATGTAGCAGGTTTTGCTGCAGCAAGTTATCAGCGTGGTGTGCGTTTTATTCAAATTCCTACCACATTATTAGCCCAAGTGGATTCTTCTGTTGGTGGCAAAACTGCCGTTAATCATGAGTTAGGCAAAAATATGATTGGGGCGTTTTATCAACCTTCTACGGTGATCATTGACACCCTTACACTCAATACCTTGCCAAAACGTGAAGTGAATGCGGGACTTGCGGAAGTCATTAAATATGGGGCGATTTTAGATTATGCCTTTTTTGAATGGCTTGAAGCACATATCGATGAATTAGTTGCGTTAAATCAACATTCATTACAGCATTGCATTGCACGTTGTTGCCAAATTAAAGCGGATGTTGTTGCGCGTGATGAAACCGAAAAAGGTGATCGAGCATTACTAAATCTCGGTCATACTTTTGGACATGCGATCGAAACACATTTAGGCTATGGGAACTGGTTACATGGTGAAGCCGTTGCTGCTGGAAGCATGATGGCAGCGGTGTTATCTGAACAATTGGGCGATCTTTCTTTTGAAGATGTTGCACGTTTAGAAAAACTTTTAGCGCGTGCTAATTTGCCGACTGTTTCGCCTGATACCATGCAGCTAGACGATTATTTACCGCACATGATGCGTGATAAAAAAGTGCTGGCAGGCAAGTTGCGTCTTGTGTTGCTAAAAGCGCTTGGTCAAGCCTATGTGGCAACTGATACTGACAAATCTCTTGTGCTAAACGCGATTGAGCGTTGCACACAACATGACTAACAGTCATTGCTCCATGTTGCGTCCGAAAAATAATAAAACGAAACCCCGAATTAAACACCGCCCGTTTTTAAAATGGGCGGGTGGTAAATTTCGTTTAACGGACGATCTCAATCGCGTCTTTCCTAAAAGAAAACAGTGTTTGATCGAACCTTTTGTGGGGGCGGGGGCTGTTTTTCTTAATTCTCATTTTGAGCGTTATATTTTGGCAGATATTAATCCGGATTTGATTAACTTGTTTAATATCGTCAAAGAAAATGTGGATGCCTATATTGAGGCTTGTAAGCCAATTTTCTTCGCCGAAAATGCCAATACAGCCGGCTATTATTACGCTCAGCGTGATGCCTTTAATCAATCAAGCGATCCTTTCGAGCGTTCGGTGTTGTTCCTTTATTTGAACCGTTTTGGATTTAATGGATTGTGCCGTTATAACAGTAAAAATGAGTTTAATGTGCCCTTTGGCGCTTATAAAACCCATTATTTCCCTGAAGATGAATTGCGCTATTTCGCCCATAAAGCACAAAGTGCGGTATTTTTATGCGCTGATTTTCAACAGACCTTTGAATTAGCGGATAAACACAGCGTGATCTATTGTGATCCGCCTTATGCACCGCTTCCGCAAGATACCAATTTTACTGGATATGCAGGAAATGCTTTTGGCCTTGAACATCAAAAGAATTTAGCGGAATGTGCAAAGAAAGCGCAAAAAGAAAAGCAAATTTCCGTGGTGATTTCTAACCACGATACGAAATTTACGCGTGAGATTTATAAAGGGGCAAAATTTAAACGCGTTAAAGTACAGCGCTCGATCAGTCAATCTTCAGAAAAACGAGTTAAAGTAAAAGAATTAATCGCCATCTTTAAAGGTTAGTTTAGCAGGTTAATTCTGGATTGATTTTAATCTCAAAGCCTTTTACTTCGGGATAAGTCGGTTGAATTGCAGTGAGTAATTCGCTTTGTCGAAATAAAATCCCTTGGCGAACGACCGCACTTTTGACTTCGATAAAGAGTTTCCCATCTGTGATGGAGCCTAAACGAAAAAGTCCTTTAAATTCTTGAGGAAAAAGGCGGCTGATGTTTTGGTTCAGTTCATTCAACATTAACCCTTTCTGCATGATTTTGGCAAATTGTGATCCTTCTAGCACATCAATAATATTCATGGCTTTTTGATAACGCTCATGCTTGTTTTCCACAAAAATACTCCAATAATGACTTTACGTTGAATTTCCGATACAATACACACAAATTTTGTCAGAGACAATAAGATGATGAAATCAAATAAAGGTAAAACAAATTTCTGGTCGCAGTTGCTGTTAAGCATGATTGCGATTTTTGCTTTACCTGTTGCTCAGGGATTGGAGGTGCCGCCTTCATCAAATATGAGTGGCGAAAATTATCAAACATCATCTGAACAACATATGTTGATTGCGGTGCGTGAAATTCGTCAAGCATTGCAGGTTCAACCTCAGCCAACAAATCACAAAACCCATTCCAATCAAAAACACGAAAAAATTCAACCGCACTTTATCGCGGCGGAATTTCCTGTTTTTGCCCCTATTCGTGCCGGCCCAGCCATCATTTAATTTTCTTTTATCTTTGAACGAACCGATTTTTTAATCGGATGGATGATCCTTTTTATTTTTTATTTGAAAGAGAAATTATGAGTTTTTTAACAAAAATTTTTGGCAGCCGTAACGAACGTATTTTACGCAGATTAAGAAAACAAGTTGCGAAAATCAACAAAATGGAGCCGGCTTTTGAAGCATTAAGTGATGATGAATTAAGAGCAAAAACTGACGAATTCCGTAGCCGTTTAGCTAACGGTGAAACCTTACAACAACTTTTACCAGAAGCCTTTGCAACCGTACGTGAAGCGGGTAAACGTGTGCTTGGTATGCGCCATTTCGATGTGCAATTAATCGGTGGTATGGTGCTAACAAACCGTTGTATCGCAGAGATGCGTACAGGTGAAGGTAAAACTTTAACCGCAACCTTGCCTTGTTATTTAATGGCATTGGAAGGTAAAGGCGTACATGTTGTGACAGTGAATGATTACTTAGCACGTCGCGACGCGGATACCAACCGTCCGTTATTTGAATTCTTAGGTATGACTGTTGGAGTGAATATCCCAGGTTTACCGCCTGAAGCAAAACGTGAAGCTTATGCGGCCGATATTACATATGCGACAAACAGCGAATTAGGTTTCGATTACCTTCGTGATAACTTAGCGCATTCTAAAGAAGAGCGTTTCCAACGTCATTTAGGCTATGCCTTAGTGGATGAGGTGGACTCCATCTTAATCGACGAAGCACGTACGCCGTTGATTATTTCTGGTCAAGCGGAAGACAGTTCTGAGCTTTATATTGCGGTAAATAAATTAATTCCGAATTTAATTAAGCAAGAAAAAGAAGATACGGAAGAATATACCGGTGAAGGCGATTACACTCTAGATCTTAAAACCAAACAAGCGTATTTAACTGAACGCGGTCAAGAAAAAGTAGAAGAGTGGTTAATCGCACAAGGTTTAATGCCAGAAGGTGATTCCCTTTATTCACCAGCGCGTATTGTGTTGTTACACCACGTTATGGCGGCATTACGTGCAAACACCTTATTTGAGCGCGATGTAGACTATATCGTGAAAGATGGCGAGATCGTGATCGTCGATGAGCACACAGGTCGTACAATGGCAGGTCGTCGTTGGTCTGACGGTTTACACCAAGCGATCGAAGCGAAAGAAGGGGTAGAAATTAAGAGCGAAAACCAAACTGTTGCCTCTATTTCTTACCAAAACTACTTCCGTCTTTATGACAAATTAGCGGGTATGACTGGTACAGCAGATACCGAAGCCTTTGAATTCCAACAAATTTATGGTTTGGAAACTGTCGTTATCCCAACCAATCGTCCAATGATTCGTGATGATCGTACGGACGTCATGTTTGAGAATGAAGAATACAAATTCAATGCAATTATTGAAGATATCAAAGACTGTGTCGCTCGCAATCAACCAGTTCTTGTCGGTACCGTATCAGTTGAAAAATCTGAAATGCTTTCTCAAGCGTTAGATAAAGCGGGTATCAAACACAACGTATTGAATGCAAAATTCCACGCACAAGAAGCGGAAATTGTTGCGGAAGCAGGGGCGCCAGGTGCAGTAACCATTGCAACTAACATGGCGGGTCGTGGTACCGATATTATCCTCGGTGGTAACTGGAAAGCAAAAGCGGCAAAATTAGAGAACCCAACTCCAGAGCAAATTGAGGCACTTAAAGCTGAGTGGGAGAAAAATCACGAGATCGTGATGCAAGCTGGTGGCTTACACATTATCGGGACAGAACGTCATGAATCACGCCGTATTGATAACCAGTTGCGTGGTCGTTCAGGTCGTCAAGGTGACCCAGGTTCTTCACGTTTCTACCTTTCTTTGGAAGATGGCTTAATGCGTATTTATCTGAATGAAGGTAAATTAAATATGATGCGTAAAGCCTTCACCCAACCAGGTGAAGCGATGGAGTCTAAACTTCTCGCTAAAGTGATTGCATCGGCGCAAGCGAAAGTAGAAGCCTTCCACTTTGATGGTCGTAAAAACTTGCTTGAATATGATGATGTGGCTAACGACCAACGTCATGCAATTTACGAACAACGTAATTACTTGCTCGATAACGATGATATTTCAGAGACTATCAAAGCAATTCGCAGCGATGTATTTAATGATGTGATTGACCAATATATTCCGCCACAATCATTGGAAGAACAATGGGATATTAAAGGCTTAGAAGAGCGTTTAGCGCAAGAGTTTGGTCTTGAGTTACCAATTGAACATTGGTTAGAAGAAAATAACAATCTTCATGAAGAAAACTTGCGTGAGCGCATTATTCAAGAAGCCGAAGATGAATACAAAGCGAAAGAAGCGCTTGCGGGTGAAGAAACCATGCGTCATTTCGAAAAAGGTGTGATGTTACAAACTCTTGATGAGCTTTGGAAGGAGCACTTGGCGGCAATGGATTATTTACGTCAAGGTATCCATTTACGTGGTTATGCGCAAAAAGATCCAAAACAAGAGTACAAAAAAGAATCTTTCCGTATGTTTACTGAAATGTTGGATTCTTTAAAACATCATGTGATTACGACACTTACTCGCGTGAAAGTCCGTACACAGGAAGAGATTGAAGAAGCGGAACGTGCACGTCAAGAAATGGCTGAACGTGAAGCATTAACTCATCAACCTGTAGATGAAAATACAGAGCAAGCTCAAAGCGAGGACTATTCTGATCGTCATATTGGACGTAATGAACCTTGTCCTTGTGGGTCAGGTAAAAAATACAAGCATTGTCACGGCAGTAAAGCCCGATATGCTTAGTTAAGGTAAAGAGCGGTTAAATTTTTGCGTGTTTAAAACACCGCTAAAAATGACCGCTCTTTCTACTTTCGAGATAAGGAAAAACGATGAGTAAGCCTATCATTCAAGTTGCGGCAGGGATTATTCGTAATGAATTTGGGCAGCTATATTTGACCCAGCGTTTAGAAGGGCAAGATTTTGCGCAAGCATTAGAATTTCCAGGTGGCAAAGTTGATGCAGGTGAAACACCTGAAGAAGCTTTAAAAAGAGAATTGGAAGAAGAGATTGGCATTCACATTTTAAATGCTGAGCTGTACGAACGTTTTCAATTTGAATATCCAACCAAAATTTTAGATTTTAGTTTTTATCTGGTCACTGAATGGATTGGCGAGCCGTTTGGTCGAGAAGGCCAGGAAGGTTTTTGGCTTGAACAAAGTGAGCTTGATGCAGGGCAATTCCCACCAGCCAATTTAAAGCTGATTCAGCGTTTAGTAGCTGAAAGTGTCAAATAACATTTAATCAAATTTATTTATTATGATTCCAAGTATTTTTCTGAGTTTATTTTTTATTGCGACGGTGATTTTTATCGTCAATTCGCACTATCGTTGGACATATTTTTTTGCAATTGCATTATTCGTCTTATTGTTTAGTTCAATGTTTGCGATAACCGGTCAATGGCAACGCGGATTGAATTTTGCGTCCGTACTTTTTGTGGTATTGATGTTATTCCATCGAATGAAAATTCATTACTACAAACAACCTTTACTCATTTCAGATTTTTGGCTTGTGACAGACTGGCGAAATTGGGAAACCCTCTTACATTATAAAGGGGCGATTTTCGGCGTGTTGGGGCTATTAGGTCTGTTGGGTTATGCTATCTTTGGCTGGTCAGATGTTGAAACTGCATCTATTGGATTTCGCGTATTTGCAGCAATACTCGCAGCAACAAGCTTTGGTTTAATGTGGCATTATTCTAAAGATCCAGATGCCACAAAAGTCTGGCTAGATTCATTGCCGGATGATGGTCGAGATGTTTTCTTAAACCTGCCAATGTCTTGTCGGGGCGTATTCTTTAAAGTGCCAGAATTTGAAGGTAATAGCCAAAAATTTAAAGAAAAACTGACCGCACTTTTAAGTGAAAAGGCAGAGAGCAAAACTGAAAGTGTAGAAAAGCCAGACGCAGAAAAACCAGACATAGTGGTGTGTCTACAAGAATCAACCTTGAATCCCCATCAATTTGATTTTGATGCAGAAACCATCCCGCCATTTTCAATGTTTAATAAGCAGGAAGATACCGCATTTGTGAGTCCATTGCGTGTACATACGGTGGGCGGTGCAACGTGGAAATCTGAATTTGCTTTTCTTGCAGGGGTGCCTTCAACCGATTTTGGTGCTTTGGCAAGTGGGGTGTTTTATTCGGTTGTGCCACACTTACAGACGGGGTTTATTAAAAATCTTCGTGAGCAAGGCTATTTTTGTGTGGTGTTATCGCCTTTTACGAAAGGTAACTACAATGCAAAACCTGCTTATGACCACTTTGGTTTTGATTTGATGTTGCAACCACAAGATTTAGGCTATCCCGCATCAATCAGCAAAAATCTTTGGCATATTAGCAGTGAAGAGATGATGTATTACACCAAACTGATTTTGCAGAAACAGCATCCGTCATTGGAAAATGTGAAACAGCCCATGTTTGTTTATGTGCTCACGATGAAAGAGCACGGGCCTTATAATACGAATATGCCAAACCATTTTAATTTGGCAAGTAAGCGTTTAGGGGGAAAAGCGATTTCTTGCTTGAACGATTATATTGATCGTATTGATAGCCTTAATGAGGCGATTGAAGGTTTAAATGATTATTTAAAATCGCGTGAAACACCTTATGTATTCGGTTATTTTGGTGATCACCAAGTCGCTTTTGATAATCAGGTTCCACCGAAAAAAGGTAATTTTGTAAATCCAGATTATGTGACTCAATTTGTGGTTAGAACTAATCGTAAAACTGACTTTGTTCAACAGCAAGATTTCTTAGATTTAGCCTTTGTTGGTGGCGTATTACTTGATGTGGCAGGTTTATCACCGAAAGATGACTTTATGCGAGCAAATATCGCTATGCGTCAGTTAAGCCAAGGTAAGCTCGAAGATGCAGAGGATATGGATTTAGTGAATAGTTATCGAAATTATCTGTATCAAGATTTAAAAATTGCACAATAATAAAAAATCTCGGTTAACGCCGAGATTTTTTTATAAGCAAAATTTAACCGATAAGTCTGCCAATTTTACCCACACGTCTTGACCGTATTCTTGCTTGGTTGTGCGCTCAATATCTGCTAACTCTTGCAATATTTCAAAGAGCTTTTGATAGGTGAGTCGTTGTATCGCTGCCATATAAAGGTGACGACGATTCTGCCAAATTTTGAGACGGTCAAAATCCGCTTTGAGTGTTTGTGTAGGCAAGCTCGTGTTAAGAGAGGGATTACGTAGCTGTGGTTTGGTTAATTCTAACAAGGTGAGCAGTTCACGTTGTAAGGTACGCAATAAAATGACAGGTTGCACATCTTCAGCTTGTAAACCTCGCAAAATTCGCTTTGAGCGATTTGCCTTGCCTGACAACAAAGCATCAATCCATTGGAAAGGGGTAAAGACAGAAGATTGCTCTACGACTGATTTAACGCGGTTATACGTGAGTTTGTGATCAGGATAAAGCAAATCTAAAAGCTGTAATGCTTGTTTCAATGCCAGGAGATTATTTTCATAGCTATAACAAAGTAGTTGAACGGCTTCCTCATCCGCTGATAACCCCATGTTTTTTGTACGATGCTTCACCCAACGAGAAAGTTGTTCTGAATTCGGTGTTTGGCAGTTAACAATAACAGCTTGCGGATCAAGTTGATTTGCCTGAATAAACCACTCTTGTTTTTCGGCTGCTTTAGACAATTTAGGCAAGGTGAGGACAAGCAAGCTATCTTCATTTAATCCACTAATAAATTGTTGAAGGTTTTTCTGCAAAAGTGCGGTTAAATTTTCGGGTAAATTGAGAATGAAAATTTGCTTATTAAAGAAGAGCCCCATAGATTGGCTGGCCTCAATTAATGCAGGCCAGTCAGTATTAGTATCTATGGTGATTTGATTTTTTTCATCAAAACCTTGAAGAAGGGCTGCTTGATGAATGAGATCTTCACTTTCACTGAGCAACAGGGGATCTGTCCCAACCAAAAAATAGACTTTCGCTAAATGGCTGTTCAGATTAGAGGCCAGTTGCTCAGGAAAAATGCGGTTCATTATTTTCCTTGAACTTGATGTTGTAAGGCAGCCATTTTATTAATTAATTGGCGAGCCGCTTGTTCACGCATATCATTCCAAATCACATCGCGCTCAGCTGATTTTGCTAATGCAGCACGTGAGTTATCAAAGAAAGTGCGGTTGATTTTTGCAGAGATTGGATAGGTTTCCCCATTTGCTAAACGCACGCTAGCCTCAACATCAAGGGTCAGTACTTTTTCTGCTTCACGCCCTTGTTTAAAGACTGACGCCACTTTATCGCTTGAAGTCTGTTTATTTAAACGCAACACTGGCACACCTTGTTTTGCAGGAACAAGGTTTACGTTGTTGCTAAGCAGTTGCTTACGCATTGCCATTGACATTTCACTGTATGGGTCACCGCTTTCAAGGGCCATTGTTTTTAATTCTGCAGGAACAGCAGCACCATTATCGAAGTGCCAACCACAAGCAGTTAAAAAGGCTGTTGCCCCAACTAAGCAGATCGTTTTGATTGATTTCATCATAAAAATTACCTGTAAAATTCACCGCACTTTATTTTGTTTAAGAGTCGTTTATGCAACGCTTGGAATAAAATGCGGTTATTTTATGGATTATTGCGGTTTAACCACCACATTTAACAATTTACCTGGTACATAAATCACTTTCACGATTTGTGTATTGTCAGTAAATTTCTTCACATTTTCATCTGCAAATGCAACAGTTTTCACGGTTTCTTCATCCGCATCAGCTGCAACAGTCACTTTACCACGAACTTTACCGTTGACTTGCACCACGATAAGTTTTTCATCTTCTACCATCGCTGCTTCGTCAGCTTTCACCCATTCTGCGTGGTCGATATTGCTTTCGTTGCCTAAAGCTTTCCATAATTCAAAGCAGATATGTGGTGTGATTGGGTAAAGCATACGCACGACTGCGCTTAATGCTTCTGCCATAACCGCACGATCTTGTTCGCTTTCTAATGGCGCACGGGTTAATTTATTCATTAACTCCATTACTGCCGCGATAGCGGTATTGAACGTTTGACGGCGACCAATGTCATCACTCACTTTAGCAATTGTTTTATGGACATCACGGCGAAGTGCTTTTTGGTCTGCAGAAAGTGCGGTCACATCTAAAGCGGTTTTTGCAGGATTTTGACTGTATTCATACACCAAATTCCATACACGACCTAAGAAACGTTTTGCCCCTTCAACACCAGATTCTTGCCATTCAAGCGTCATTTCCGCAGGAGACGCGAACATCATGAAGAGGCGCACAGTATCTGCGCCGTATTTTTCCACCATTTCTTGTGGGTCGATACCGTTGTTTTTGGATTTTGACATTTTGGTCATACCGGTATGCACCAATTCACGGCCTTCTGGATCGGTTGCTTTGACGATACGACCTTTTTCATCACGCTCAAGAGTCACTTGCGTTGGGCTCACCCAAATACGCTCGTTAGTCGGGCTGGTGTAGTAGAACGCATCGGCTAATACCATGCCTTGGCATAATAATTTTTGTGCCGGCTCATCGCTCGTGACGAAACCTGCATCACGCAATAATTTGTGGAAGAAACGGAAGTAGAGCAAGTGCATTGTCGCGTGCTCAATACCGCCGATATATTGATCCACCGGTAACCAGTAGTTCGCTTCCTCTTTATCCAACATGCCTTCTGCATAGCTTGGTGAAGTGTAGCGCGCGTAGTACCAAGACGATTCCATAAAGGTATCAAAAGTATCGGTTTCTTTTAACGCAGGCTCACCGTTGAAAGTGGTTTTCGCCCAGTTCGGATCTGCTTTAATTGGGCTTTTTACGCCATCCATGACCACGTCTTCTGGCAGGATAATCGGTAAATCTTCGATTGGTGCTGGTACAGTTTCACCGTTTGGCAAGGTGAGCATTGGAATTGGTGCGCCCCAATAACGTTGACGGGAAACACCCCAGTCACGTAAACGATAGTTAACTTGGCGTTTGCCTACGCCTAATTTTTCTAATTTGTCTGCGATACCGTTAAATGCACCATCAAAATCCAAACCGTCAAACTCAGCAGAATTCACTAATTTGCCATGTTCAACGAAAGCTTGTTTGGTTAAATCAATTTCTTCATCTGCAAGCGGTGCGATTACCTGTTTAATTGGCAAATTGTATTTTTGAGCAAATTCAAAGTCGCGTTGGTCGTGAGCTGGAACCGCCATTACTGCGCCAGTACCGTAATGCATTAACACGAAGTTTGCTACCCAAATTGGTAATTTTTCACCAGTTAATGGGTGAATCGCAAATAAGCCGGTTGCCATCCCTTTTTTCTCCATGGTGGCAAGGTCTGCTTCTGCCACTTTGGCATTTTTCGCTTCACGGATGAATTCGGCTAATTCAGGATTATTTTCTGCTGCTAATTCTGCTAATGGGTGAGCAGCTGCAATACCTAAATAGCTCACACCATAGAAAGTATCTGGACGGGTCGTATAAACTGCAACTTTTTCTGCGGTATCTGCCACATCAAAAGTAATTTCTACCCCTTCAGAACGGCCGATCCAGTTGCGTTGCATGGTTTTAACCATGTCTGGCCACTGTGGTAGTTGGTCTAATCCACCTAATAATTGTTCTGCATAGTCGGTGATTTTAATAAACCATTGAGGGATCTCTTTTTGTTCTACTGGAGTATCACAACGCCAGCAGCAACCATCGTGTACTTGTTCGTTCGCCAACACAGTTACATCGTTCGGACACCAGTTTACGGTTGAGTTTTTTTTGTACACTAAGCCTTTTTTATAAAGCTCAGTGAAGAACCATTGTTCCCATTTGTAGTATTCTGGACGGCAGGTCGCAATTTCGCGATCCCAGTCATAACCAAAGCCCAACATTTTGAGTTGGTTTTTCATGTATTCGATATTTTCGTAAGTCCATTTTGCGGGTGCAGTTTTATTTTTAATTGCAGCCCCTTCAGCTGGCAAACCGAATGCATCCCAACCAATTGGCTGTAATACGTTTTTGCCGTTCATACGTTGATAACGAGAAACCACATCACCGATCGTGTAGTTACGCACGTGGCCCATGTGTAAACGACCAGATGGGTAAGGGAACATTGAAAGACAGTAATATTTTTCTTTAGACGTATCTTTGATTGCTTTGAAGACTTTATTTTCAGCCCAATATTGTTGAACTGCTGGTTCAATCAAATCGGGACGGTAATGTTGTTGCATAGAAAATCACCTTAAATTTTGACCGCACTTTGCGGCATATTTTGCTTTGTAAAATGTGATATAGGATAGCGTAAAACAGGGAAAATTGGTAGAAAGTGCGGTGATTTTTTTGCTGATTTTATAAGAGATTTTGAATTTCAGATGGAATTAATTTAGGCGAAGGAATCCAAACTTGTTTATGTCGGTTTAATTCACCTTTTTCAAGAACTATTGAGCTCTTAGGTACTTTGAATGCTTTACTCAAAAATTTCAGCAAGTGAGCATTGGCTTGACCATCAACAGGTGGCGCGGTGATCGTGATTTTGAGTTCGTCATTATGTAATCCCACAATTTGATCTTTACTGGCTTTGGGTTGCAGAATGATTTTGAGACGTAGCCCTTCAGGCGTTTGTTCGATTGCTGACATAACTAAATTTACTTACCATATTTACAATAAGGGCTGGAAAATCCAGCCCGAAAAAATAATGTTATTTTTACCTGCACTTTACGCAGCAATTGCCCATAAAAGGTTAAAGTAATCGTAAAAGAGATTATTCAAAAATAACAGGATAATGGCAATAACCATCGGTGAAAAATCAATCACGCCCACAGTTGGTAAAATGCGTTTAATGGGTTTCAATAATGGTTCGGTAAGTTGATATAACGCATAGAATGCAGGATTATTGCCACGATTAAACCAACTTAAAATTGCACCGGCGATTAACACATAGAAAATGGCCACTCCGATATTTTTAATTAGCCCCAATATACCCAAAAGTAAGAAGAAACTGAGATTTAATCCGCCAAAGAGAATCGATTTTAGTCCGCAAAGCAAGAAAACTAGAACCAGAGCAGCAGTTTCTACTTTTTTCACCACAGGAAAAACTTTACGTAATGGTGCAATAACCGGTTGGGTAAATTTCAGCGTAAATTGAGAAATGGGATTGTAATAATCCACGTTCGCTAAGGGGAGCCATACGCGTAAAATTAACACTAAACAATACAGATCGATAATCGATCCTAAAAATAATGCAGTTTGGGAAATTTCCATTATAACCAACCTTTCCGTTTGAAATAGATATAAGGCGTAAGCGCCGCACCAATCATTAATCCAATAGCCATTGGATAACCATATTTAAAATGGATCTCCGGCATAAATTCAAAGTTCATTCCGTAAGTAGATGCGACAAGTGTTGCCGGTAGGAACATAACCGATACGACCGAGAAGAATTTCATGATTTTATTCTGCTCGATATTAATATAACCCATTGCCGCCTGCATTAAAAAGTTTACTTTTTGGAACAAAGACTCATTATGCGGTTGCAAGGATTCAATATCTCGTAAGATTTCTCGTGCTTGTTCTAACTGGTTTGGCGGCAAGCGCGTTTTACGTACCAAGAAACCCAATGCACGTTGTGTATCCATCAAACACAAACGCACTTTAGAACTGGTATCTTCTTGTTCTGTTAGGGTATTTAAGGCTTCATCGAAAGCTTCATCTTGCGTACCGTTTAAAATTACGCGACTTAATTTTTCCAAATCCGCATAAACGTTTTCGATAACATCGGCTAATTGCTCAATTTTGGTTTCAAATAAGTCGAGTAAGACTTCATATGCATTACATTCGAATAAGCGCTGGCTACGAGAACGCATACGATATAAACGGAATGCCGGCAATTCACGATCACGTAGGGTAAATAGGCGGCCATCACGAATAGTAAATGCCACGCTTGCGAGATCTGCGTAGTTTTCTTCGTCTTCACAATAGAAGAATGAGTGCAAGTGCAAGCCATCTTCGTCTTCGAAGAAACGTGCGGACGCTTCGATATCTTCCAATTCGAGGAATGAGGCGAGACTTTGTCCTAAGCCTTCTTGCAACATTTCACGTTCTTCCCCTGTCGGCTCCAGCAAATCTAACCAAATGGCAGAGCTGAGATCGGCTGGTTCGTCATCAATACGAAGCAAGCGGGAATCGTTAATGGCAAAAGCGTTAATCATTGGTCATACTCCTTTTGGGATTATGAAGATCCAACTGTGAACAAAAAAAGATCAAACGAAATTGGCACTAGAGAAAAGTGCGGTCAAATTTTTGTATGTTTTAAAATGGGTTTCGTTCGATAAAAGATGCCGAAGAAAGGTAAATTGATTACCAGCGAGCTCTCGCTGATAAGAGGCGAGAGTCTAGAGCGATATTCGGTATCGACTATGACTGTCCAAAGTGTGTGTCCTTCTCGTTAAAAAATCGGTCGAATGTTACGCTTGAAAGGCGTATTCGTCAAGTGATTATTGAAAAGGACACGGCACTTTTTAATTAATTGGTATATTGATTAATGGCGTTAGTAACTTCTTGATCTTGATAAATATTATTAACAATATCTTTGAAGGTTTCGCCTAACACTTTTTGAATTTCATCATTGCTCGCATTAAATGCGCCAGATTGTGAACGGGTCGCATTAAAGGTTTTGTTGTATTGTCCGCGTGGACCTTGTACATAAACCACCGCTTGAATTTTACTGTTTAAGGTATAACGTAAATTACCTTGCTCTACTTTAGCGTTGAATTCTTTCACATCAACAGTTACGCCAGCATTCGCATTATTCGCTTGTCCGATACGGAAACCTTTACTAACTAAATTTTGTTGCATCACTTGTTGGAAAAGTTGAGTAACGCTTGGTGATGCATTTAATTTAATTAGCTCGCCTGATTTAGTATAAGTTGCAATTTCTTGTTGTGGACGAGAATCGCGAGTATTAACTGTTACCACTGCTGATTGGTTAATATTCATTGATGCAGTCGGAGATTGAGGCGCAAAAGTTAAGGTATTAGATTGCGCTTGACAACCCGCTAAAAATAATGTCGCAGCGGCCAACGTCATTGTTGATAATGCTTTGATTTTGTTTGTTACTTTCATAATTTCCTCATTGAATTAGGTTAATTTGTGTTATTCTTACAAACTTAACGCTGAATGTATAGCAAAAAGTTAGGGAGTTTATTTATGTCAAAACAGCAAGAATTATTAGAGAGAATTCAAGCCAAATTTCAACCGCACTTTGCCACCGTGGAAAATGAAAGCCATATGCACAGTTCCGGTCGAGGGGCTGATTCTCATTTTAAATTAGTGATTGTCAGCGATGCTTTTGAAGGCATGCGCAAGGTGCAACGCCACCAAAAACTTTACCAACTTTTTGCCGATGATTTAAAAAATGGCATTCACGCATTAGCGCTTCACCTTTATACAAAAAGCGAATGGGAAAGCCTAGGTGAAGCATTTCCAAAATCACCAAATTGTCTTGGTGTTGGACAGTAAGTATTTCCTTACGTTCCCTGTATTAGATTTAGGAAATACTACAAGATACTAATGTGTACATAACTCTAAATATTAAATTTTAATAATTATTTAATGAATGTATGAAAGCTAAATGATGTTTTAAAGTTACAATATTTTAGGTATTATTTAATAGTTTTATTTAGAGATTTTCTGTAGCGTATTCAAAAATTTATATGTATTAAATGTATTGTTGATTTTATGTTAAATCTCAAGTTGTTTTAAAGTTAGTAATAAGGAGTCATGTAGATGGCAACTGATATCAGTATTCAAAGCTTATTCCCTTCAGTACAAAAAAATACACTTTCAGATCCTAATCAAATGACTTTCGTTGGGATTGATTTTGGAACATCTACAACCGTAGTTTCAGTTGCTTTACGAGATTCTAAAGGAATTCAAGTTACTCCGGTTTGGATGAATCAAAAGTTTGCTGATGGGGCAGTAATGTCATCAGAAAAAGTTCCTACAGTAATTGCTTGGTATAATCAACAATTATTAATAGGTAAAGGTGCCGCAGATCTTAAGTATCGGTTAAAAAAGGGTGCAAATGTTTGGTATTCCTTCAAAATGGAGTTAGGTGAGGATGTTGGTGCTAAATACTTCAATAGTGAACTTGGGCAGAATACCCCATTTCCATTGCTGAACCCAAAAGATGCAGTAAAACTTTTTTTTAAATACCTTAAAGTTCAAATCGATCGATACATTCAACAAAATAGTTTGCCTGCTAATGTACAGTATGCGGTCAGTATTCCTGCTTCTTTTGAGGCTAACCAACGTAAGGAATTAATAGATGCCCTCGCTGAAAATGATATTTCATTAAATAAACAAGCATTAATAGATGAACCCAATGCTGCATTTTTAAGCTTTGTTCAAGCATCAGTTAATGAAGGGTACCCATTGCTTTTGCCAGATGATGATAATCCAACAATATTAGTTTTTGATTTTGGTGCTGGAACTTGTGATGTATCTATATTGGAATTAGGGAAGGATATCAACGGCGTTTACTCTAAAAATTTATCTATTTCTAAGTTTGAAAAACTAGGAGGGGATGATATTGACCGATTAATTGCTACGGATTATTTGCTCCCTCAACTTTTAGCTGATAATAATCAAGATGAAGAGAATTTTCGCACTCCAGAAAAAAAACGCATAATAAACCAACTACTTAAATTTGCCGAACAATTAAAAATACAAATCTGTGAAAAAGTGGCATTACAAATGAATCAGTTTGAATTACCAGAACTAGCTTTTAGTAAAAAAATAGAAGTTGTTAATGCTAATTTAACTATTG
This sequence comes from Haemophilus sp. HMSC068C11, assembly GCF_001815355.1. GTDB lineage: Bacteria > Pseudomonadota > Gammaproteobacteria > Enterobacterales > Pasteurellaceae > Haemophilus_D. Next base: position 223,871 of record NZ_KV820375.1, on the reverse strand, counting down.
ATACCCGATGTGGTCAGCTTTTTCTCTCACAGGCGAAATTAAGTTATGTTCAATTTGCTGAGATAATGAAGCATTTCTTAGATCAAAACCGTTTGTCTGCATATTACTCAAATTATTCTGATGAAGAATTTAACAATATTTTTAGCTCAATTAATACCGCTTTAGAAAAAGCTAATTTAAGTAATGAGCAAATTGATTATGTACTTTTTATTGGGGGAAGTAGCAAGAACCCTTATCTTCAATCTAAATTAAATGAATATTTTAAAGATTCAGATTTATTAATTCCAAGAGAATTACAAACCCATGTTTCTGCTGGAGCTGCGATTCATTCTTTGATTTATAATGGTTTTGGAAAAAATATTATTCAACCAATTACAAGTGAGCCATTATTAGTAATAACAAGAAATAATTTACCAAAAGTTTTATTAAGAGCTGGTACACATATTCCATGTGAAAAAATTGTAGTTGATGATTTAGTTACTCAACAAGGACAAAAAACGATTGAATTGCCAATTTGTTTGGGTAATGTCAATAAAATTCTCTATAACATAAAAATCAATTCAGATAGTTTAAGCGGTTTTGATGCTAATACACCTATAAAACTAGAAATTGAGATCAATACAGATAAATTATTAATAGTAAAAGCTACTGCGGCAGGAAAGAGTATTTCTGTTGAGCCTATGAATCCATTCGCTAATAAAGAACTTTCTTCAGCAGAACGAATTATTTTAGCAGCAGAACGTGAAGCTAATTTACAAACATTAAGGAATGGAGGAAAACCGACTGAAAAGAGCTTATCTACTTTAGTAGAAGCCTATGAAAAAGCAGGCAATTATTTACGAGCAGCAGAAACATTAGAATTACAAAATGAGCTCTATCCAAATAAAATAAATTTAAACCAAATAGCCTTGTTATATGATCGTGCTGGTTTTGATAGTAAGCAGTTAGAGTATTCTGAAAAAGCTTATAAAATGAATAGAAACTCTACTACAGCAAGTAATTTTGCACTGACAATTAAATATATTCATCCAGGAAAGTATAGAGATGCATTAGAAGATGCTATTTCTCTAAATAAAGATAATCCAGTTGCACTATATGAGTTAGGTAAATTACTGGAAAAGGAAAATAACCCGAAAGGGAAAGAAATGATAGAAAGATCTTTTTCTTTATTCAAAGAGAGGTTTGAAAGAAACTGCCTATCTGATAATGGTTATGATTGGTTAGCATCCATAGCTAGTTATTTAGGCCACCATGATTTTGCGAATGAAGTAAGAAATTCAAAACCAGACGAAACATTAGAAGAGCGTTTATATAATAAAAATAACCTTGCATCTTCCAAATTTAGTTCAGATATAACTACATTATAAGGAGCCAAGGATGAGTAGTTGGATGATTCGTGAAGATCAATTAGATCCTGATCAACGAGATTTTATTAATATTGAAAGTAAAAAAGAAGGTAATATTTGGATTAAAGGTTTTGCTGGTAGTGGAAAATCGGTGTTACTTTTACATAAATTAAGGGAGGTTTTACAAAAAGAGCCAGAGGCTAACGTTTGTATTATTGTTTTTACCCATTCTTTAATTGCAATGTTTGAAGCAGGAATAAAGGAGCTTAATATTAAGCAAAAGGTTCCAGTAATGACATATTTCCAATTTAGAAAAGCTTTGTACGATAAAACTTACATATATTGGTTTGATTATATTTTTTGTGATGAAGTTCAGGATTTACCTGGTGAAATGTTAGCTTTAATGAAGAGCTGGGGAAAACGTGTAATTGTTGCAGGAGATGCTAATCAATCTATTTATGATAAAGCGCCAGGTCTAGATTATCCAGTAGTAAAGTGGGGTGAAATTGAACCGCTACTTTCAGCTAGACCGTTCAATTTAAATATTATTCATCGTTTAACAAAAAGTGTGATTGGCTTAGTTGAAAAACTTCTACCAGAGATGAATATTTGGAGAGCCAAAAGGGACTTAACCAAACAAGATGTGAATGTTAGGCTAGCTAAAGCAGATAATTTAACTCAGGAAATAAAATATGTTTATCAAGAAGCGTTAAAAGCAGTGAATGTAGGAGATAGCGTCGTAATCTTATTTCCTCATCGAAAATTAATAACAGAGTTTGCTAATGAAGTACTTTCGCAAAATAGTATTGAAAAATGGAATGAAAGTAATGATAAGTATGGCAAAGTCGATTATGAGCAACTTAATGAACATTTAGATAAACATAATATCCGGTTACACTATATTGGTAATGGTGTAGGAAGTTTGATTGAAGCTAGTGACGCCCAAAAAATTATTTTAATGACTTATCATAGTTCAAAAGGATTAGATTTTGATAACGTTTTTTTACCGATGCTTGATGAGGGTAATATGTGGTTTCCCTCTGACAAGTATAACGAAGAGAAGTTAAAGACATTGTTTATGGTGGCAATGACTCGTAGTAAGAAAAACTTATACCTAAGCTATATTTATAACTTAAATCCGTTATTAAGTAATTTATCTGATAGCTGTCGTTCAATTTATATTAGTGAAATTTTAACCCCTGAAACTTCATTGTCATCTAATCCATTTGATTTTGATTTTTAATCATAGAGAAAGCTCAGAATGAAAAACTACCTTTGTATCTTATTACGAAGCCAATTTACTTTTTGGTATCGTTTTGGTTATATTCAGTTACACTCATCGCAGATGATGCCTTTTGAAGGTAAAATAACATCAAAAGAAAAAATTAATATTTTTAAGGAGTTTTTAAATATACCCTTTGAATATGATGAAGAATATTTAGTTTTTCATATAGTTGCTCAAAGTGGTTTTGAAAAGCAAAATATTGATATTCAACAGATTAAGGCAATCTATCCATTAACTGAAAATGCCAGACTCTCTATTAGCCAAAAAATTGATCCAAGAATTCAATTATCTATGCCATTTTTTAATCATGTTGAAATTGAAAAACTAGAACGGGAATTAGATAAGAAAGAACGAAAAAAAGCAATTTCCATGCTATGGTCATTATGTGATATAGAAGTAAGTTATGAACCTTATTTAGATAGATTAGGAATTGAGAATTTAGATAAGGCAATTGAACGTCGATTTGCAAGACAGAAGCCTAATGAAATTTATCGAGGTAACTACCTTGATTATCTTTATGCATATGATAGAACTGAATACTATGAACCAACAAAATTAGGTTATTTCCAAGATACAATTGCAATCCTGACATTCTATTTCTGTTTTAAGCAGGAAAATAAGGAGGATTTCTCACCTGAAAAAATTGCACAGATTACAGCGAATAGTGAGGTTTTTAAATGCTTATCGACTGTTCCAAAAGAGGATAGAAATTCTTTTAAGCTTATTTTTAATTTTATTAAAAAACAGGAAAAGTATATAGAAAAATCTAAAATTGATGGATTTGATTTTTATGTTATTACACCTATTTTCTTATTTTTAAAAGGAGAGATGATTGGTAATAATGACTTATCGAAAACATCGCTAATGGATTCAAATAAGATTAGAGAGATGAAAAAGTATAAAGAGAATTTTTATTTTGCAGTAATTCTATTTGCTTATTTTTTTGGCTATAAATATATTTATGATCAGTATTATTTTAGTAGAAAGTTGAGTATTTTTACTTCTGCGGAGGAAGAAAATATAACTGAAAGTTTAAATGATGATGACTTTGTTTTTCTTGGTTCACCAGGAGGGAATAATGAGTCTCCAATAGGGACTAAAAAAACGAGAAAAGTTAAAGAGGAAGCGGGTGAAAGGAAAGAGCTTATTGAGAAATACATAGCTGATCAAATAGCTAATAATAAGCGTTTTGAAATTCCTTTTTCTGAAATAAAGAAAAAGCTTGAACTCTGTGGTTTTAAATCTCGATTAAGTGATGAAGAGCTTAAGGGGTATTACCCTGATGCCACCATAGATAGGAAAAAGAACAAAAAATATCTTTGTTTTACGCAGAGAACACTCGCTTTACAGTGAATGCGTATAAATAAAGTTATCACCCCATTTTCTTAAGTTTTGAGTGGACCGTTGCTTATTGAAGATAAGTTAAGAAAGACTTTGACAGGTTGGTTAATCTGCCCTTAGAGAATTAGTTTAAAGATCTAATTACTTCGAGGGCAGATTTTTTATGTCTGGATATAACCATCTTTTAAACTTCACAAATATTTCACAAAAAGTAAGGGTATAAAGTGGCATAAAAGTCCAATTTTCGATAGAATGGGGCGCTTTTAATTTTCGAATTTCAATTTCTGGATGTGTAAGTGCTTTCTTACTCCTCGAGGAATTAAACAGATTTGAGTTTTTAAATTTATGTGTCAGTTAATAACACTTTGATTTGTAAGTGTTTTCTGTCACGCTCAATCGCGAGATTGCTTTTAAAGCGTGTGCTTTAATTGCAATCGTGTTTTTAACCTAGAAAAGTAGTGCAAACAGTATGATTACAATCAAAAAAGGCTTGGATCTTCCTATTGCAGGAAAACCAGCACAAGTAATCCATAGCGGTAACGCTGTGAATCAGGTTGCGATTCTTGGTGAAGAGTATGTGGGTATGCGTCCTTCTATGAAGGTACGCGAAGGCGATGTCGTGAAAAAAGGCCAAGTACTTTTTGAAGACAAGAAAAACCCTGGAGTGGTTTTCACAGCCCCTGCGAGTGGTACTATCACTGTAATTAATCGTGGCGAAAAACGTGTATTACAATCTGTGGTCATTGATGTGCAAGGTAACGATCAAGTTACTTTCGCTAAATATAACGCAGGTGAGCTCAATACGCTTTCTTCTGAACAAGTTAAACAAAACCTCGTTGAATCCGGTTTGTGGACAGCGTTCCGCACTCGTCCGTTCAGCAAAGTGCCTGCCGTAGATGCAGAACCTTCTTCTCTGTTTGTAAATGCGATGGATACCAATCCTTTGGCAGCAAATCCAGAGGTGGTGTTAAAAGAGCATTGGCAAGATTTTATTGACGGTTTAACAGTATTAAGTCGTCTATTCCCAAATAAACCATTAAATCTATGTAAAGCGGGTGATAGCAATATCCCAACCGTGGATTTACCTAACCTAAAAGTACATGATTTTGGTGGTGTTCATCCTGCTGGTTTAGTGGGGACACATATTCACTTTATCGATCCGGTTGGTGTAAATAAAACTGTATGGCATATCAATTACCAAGATGTGATTGCTGTCGGTAAATTATTTACCACGGGCGAACTTTATGTAGAACGCATTATTTCTCTTGCAGGTCCGCAAGTGAAAGAGCCTCGTTTAGTTCGTACAGTAATCGGTGCTAACCTTTCTCAATTAACGGCAGGTGAGTTAAAAGACGGTAATAACCGTGTGATTTCAGGTTCAGTACTTTGTGGTCAAACTGCAAAAGATGCTCATGACTATTTAGGTCGTTATGCATTACAAGTGTCTGTGATTGCAGAAGGTAATGAGAAAGAATTCTTAGGCTGGATTACACCACAATCGAACAAATATTCGATTACCCGTACCGTATTGGGTCACTTCGGTAAGAAATTATTCAACTTCACTACTGCAGAAAATGGTGGTGAGCGTGCAATGGTACCAATTGGTAGCTATGAGCGCGTGATGCCGTTGGATATTTTACCGACATTATTATTACGTGATTTAATCGTGGGCGATACTGATGGCGCGCAAGCGTTAGGTTGTCTTGAATTAGATGAAGAAGACTTAGCGTTATGTTCTTTCGTTTGCCCGGGCAAATATGAATACGGTTCAATCTTGCGTCAAGTATTAGATAAGATTGAGAAGGAAGGTTAAAAATGGGTTTAAAAAATCTTTTTGAAAAAATGGAACCCGCGTTTTTACCAGGTGGTAAATACAGCAAGCTTTATCCGGTCTTTGAATCGATTTATACCTTGCTTTATACACCAGGTACGGTAACGCACAAAAACACACACGTTCGTGATGCGTTAGACTCAAAACGTATGATGATTACGGTTTTCCTTGCGTTGTTCCCTGCGATTTTCTATGGGATGTACAATGTGGGTAACCAAGCGATCCCTGCCTTAAATCAATTAGGCAATTTAGATCAATTAATTGCTAACGATTGGCACTATGCACTTGCAAGTTCATTAGGTTTAGACTTAACCAATAATGCAACTTGGGGCTCAAAAATGGCGTTAGGGGCGATCTTCTTCTTACCAATTTACTTAGTGGTATTTACCGTTTGTACAATTTGGGAATTATTGTTCTCAGTAGTGCGCGGTCACGAAGTAAATGAAGGGATGTTCGTTTCAACCATTTTATTTGCGTTAATCGTTCCACCAACATTGCCATTATGGCAAGCTGCACTTGGTATCAGTTTTGGTATCGTGGTAGCGAAAGAAATCTTCGGTGGTGTAGGTCGTAACTTTATGAACCCTGCGCTTGCTGGTCGTGCATTCTTATTCTTCGCTTATCCGGCTCAAATTTCTGGTGACTTAGTATGGACTGCTGCAGATGGTTTCTCTGGTGCAACCGCACTTTCGCAATGGTCTCAAGGTGGTCAAGCAGCATTACAACACACTGTAACTGGTCAACCTATTACTTGGATGGATGCATTCATCGGTAATATTCCTGGTTCAATGGGTGAGGTTTCAACGCTTGCGTTATTAATCGGTGGTGCGTTAATTGTATTCACCCGTATTGCTTCTTGGCGCATTATGGCTGGTGTCATGATCGGTATGATTGGTACAGCAACCTTATTCAACTTAATCGGTTCTGATTCTAACCAAATGTTCTCAATGCCTTGGCATTGGCACTTTGTATTAGGTGGTTTTGCACTTGGTATGATCTTCATGGCAACCGACCCTGTGTCAGCTTCATTCACCAACACAGGTAAATGGTGGTACGGTGCGTTAATTGGCGTGATGGCGGTATTAATTCGTACCGTGAACCCAGCTTATCCAGAAGGGATGATGTTAGCGATTTTATTTGCAAACTTATTTGCACCAATTTTCGACTACATCGTGGTTCAAGCAAATATCAAACGTCGGAGAGCAAGAACAAATGGCTAAATTTAATAAAGATAGCGTTAGCGGTACAGTTACCGTTGTTGTGTTGCTAAGTTTAGTGTGTTCTATCGTGGTTTCTGGTGCTGCAGTAGCATTAAAATCCAAACAAGATGAACAAAAAGCACTCGACGTTCAACGTAACATTTTAACTGTTGCTGGCTTAATGAAAGAAGATAATGCATCAGTAATTAAAGACACTTACAGCAAATTTATTGAACCACGTTTAGTGGATTTGCAAAGTGGTGATTACGTTCAAGCTTCAGCAGAAGAAATTAATAAATTTGAACCTAAAGATGCCGTTAAAGATCCAGCTAAAAGCCAAGCTATCCCAGCTGAGGCTGATAAAGCAGGAATTAAAGTTCGTGCAAATCAAGCACGTGTTTATCTTGTAAAAGATGAGCAAGGCAATGTAACCCAAGTTGTATTACCAATGTATGGTCGTGGTTTATGGTCAACCATGTATGGTTTTGTTTCTGTTGCACCAGATGCGAATACTATCAAAGGTATTACTTACTATGATCAAGGTGAAACAGCCGGTCTTGGGGGCGAAATTGCGAACCCTCGTTGGCAAGCACAGTTTGTCGATAAAAAATTATTCGATGAACAAGGTAACCAAAAATTCAAAATCTACAAAGGTAGTTCTGCTGCAGATAAAGAGCACGGTGTAGATGGTTTATCAGGTGCAACTTTAACCAGTAACGGTGTTCAAGGTTCATTTGATTATTGGTTCAGCCAAAATGGCTTTGGTCCATTCTTAGCGAAATTTAAAGCAGGAGAAATCAAATAATGGCTGATGCAAAAGTAAATTTAAAAGGTCTTTTATTAGATCCTATTGCTAAAAATAACCCGATTGCCTTGCAAATTTTGGGTATCTGTTCTGCATTAGCGGTAACAACCCAATTACAAACCGCGATCGTTATGGCGATTGCGGTAAGTTTGGTAACCGGTTTTTCCAGTTTGTTTATTTCATTGATTCGTAACTATATTCCAAATAGTATCCGTATCATTGTGCAACTGGCGATTATCGCGTCTTTAGTAATCTTGGTTGACCAAGTATTAAAAGCTTATGCTTATGGTTTATCTAAACAGCTCTCTGTATTCGTCGGTCTTATCATTACAAACTGTATCGTAATGGGCCGTGCAGAAGCGTTTGCGATGAAATCACCACCGTTAGAAAGCTTTGTTGACGGTATCGGTAACGGTTTAGGTTATGGTGCGATCTTATTAATTGTTGCAACATTACGTGAACTAATCGGTTCTGGTCGTTTATTTGGTTTCCCTGTATTCCAAACAATTCAAGACGGTGGTTGGTATCAACCAAACGGTTTATTCCTTCTTGCACCAAGTGCGTTCTTTATTATCGGCTTCGTTATTTGGGGCTTAAGAACGTGGAAACCTGAGCAACAGGAGAAATAATCAATGGAACATTATATTAGCCTATTCGTGAAGGCGATCTTCATTGAAAACATGGCGCTCTCTTTCTTCTTAGGGATGTGTACTTTCCTTGCGGTTTCTAAGAAAGTTTCTACGGCATTTGGCCTTGGTGTTGCGGTAACAGTAGTACTTGGTATTGCGGTACCTGCGAACCAATTTGTGTATGAACATGTATTAAAAGATGGCGCATTGGTAGAAGGTGTAAGCCTTGAGTTTTTAAACTTCATTACCTTTATTGGGATTATTGCGGGTCTTGTTCAATTACTTGAAATGACTTTAGATAAATTCTTCCCAGCACTTTATAACGCATTAGGTATCTTCCTTCCACTTATCGCCGTAAACTGTGCGATCTTTGGTGGTGTATCTTTTGCGGTACAACGTGAATACACTTTTGCAGAATCTGCAGTTTATGGTGTAGGTGCAGGGTTAGGTTGGATGTTAGCAATCGTTGCGCTTGCAGGCTTAACCGAAAAAATGAAATATGCCGATGTACCGGCAGGCTTAAAAGGATTAGGGATTACCTTTATTACTGCAGGCTTGATGGCGCTTGGCTTTATGTCATTCTCTGGTATTCAGTTATAAGGAGGCATAAATGAGCGAATCTTCAATTTTATTATTAGGTGTTGCGGCATTTACGGTTATCCTTTTAGTGCTCGTTGCGATTATTTTATTCGCTAAATCAAAATTAGTGGATTCTGGTGATATCACCATTTCTATTAATGACGATCCTGAAAAAGCGATCACTTTACCTGCTGGCGGTAAATTACTTGGTGCGTTAGCAAGTAAAGGTATCTTCGTTTCTTCTGCTTGTGGTGGCGGTGGCTCTTGTGGCCAATGTATTGTGAAAGTGAAAAGTGGCGGTGGTGAAATTCTCCCAACTGAACTTTCTCATATTAATAAACGTGAAGCAAAAGAAGGCTATCGTTTAGCTTGCCAAGTTAATGTAAAAGGCAATATGGACGTTGAACTTCCAGAAGAAATTTTCGGTGTGAAAAAATGGGAATGTACAGTTATTTCTAACGATAACAAAGCAACCTTCATCAAAGAGCTTAAATTAGCGATTCCTGAAGGCGAAGAAGTACCTTTCCGTGCGGGTGGTTATATCCAAATCGAAGCTGATCCACATACGGTTTACTATAAAGATTTTGATATTCCAGAAGAATACCACGAAGATTGGGACAAATACGATTTATGGCGTTATGTGTCTAAAGTGGATGAGCATATTATCCGTGCTTACTCAATGGCTTCATATCCAGAAGAGAAAGGCATCATTATGCTTAACGTGCGTATTGCAACGCCTCCACCACGTCAACCTGATGCGCCTCCAGGTCAAATGTCTTCTTACATTTGGTCATTAAAACCAGGTGATAAAGTGACAATTTCTGGTCCATTCGGTGAATTCTTCGCGAAAGAAACCGATAATGAGATGGTATTCATCGGTGGTGGTGCAGGTATGGCACCAATGCGTTCTCATATCTTTGACCAATTAAAACGTTTACACTCTAAACGTAAAATGTCATTCTGGTATGGTGCACGCTCTAAACGTGAAATGTTCTATGTAGAAGATTTTGATCAGCTTCAAGCCGAAAATCCGAACTTTACATGGCACGTGGCATTATCTGATCCGTTACCAGAAGATAACTGGACAGGTTACACTGGCTTTATTCACAACGTACTTTATGAAAACTACTTGAAAAATCATGAAGCACCAGAAGATTGTGAATACTACATGTGTGGACCTCCGGTGATGAACGCTGCGGTAATCAAAATGTTGAAAGACCTCGGTGTTGAAGATGAAAACATCTTATTAGATGACTTCGGTGGTTGATTTTAGTTAATCAAAACATCATGAAAACTGACCGCACTTTGTGATGAAGTGCGGTCAATATTTAAGATGGATTACAGGCAAGCTGATGGAAGAGTCGGTTTGCCTGTAATTCATATATTTAGGAAGGAATAGATGAAAAAAATATTAAGCGGATTGATTGCAATTGCCTTGGCTTGTTCATTAAGTGCTTGTAAAAAAGATCCGGAAATTATTTCACTTAGCGGTAAAACCATGGGAACCACTTACCATATCCGCTACATTGATGACGGTTCAGTTAAAGAAAATGCTGAAAAAACACATGAGCAGATTGAAGTGGTTTTAAAAGACGTGAATCAGAAAATGTCCACTTACATTAAAGATTCCGAATTGAGCCGTTTTAATCAAAATACACAAGTGAATACGCCAATTGAAATCTCTGCGGACTTTGCCAAAGTATTACAAGAAGCGATCCGTTTAAATCAGGTTACTGAGGGTTCATTGGATGTGACAGTAGGGCCAGTAGTAAATTTGTGGGGCTTTGGGCCAGAAAAACGCCCAGAACGTAAGCCAACCCCAGAGCAACTTGCTGAACGTCAAAGTTGGGTGGGAATTGATAAAATTCACCTTGATATGAGCGGTAAAATCCCAACTTTAAGTAAAGCCGTGCCACAGGTTTATATTGATTTATCATCCATTGCTAAAGGTTTTGGTGTGGATCAAGTCGCGGATGTCTTAGAGCAAAATCACGTACAAAACTATATGGTGGAAATTGGCGGAGAAATCCGTGCAAAAGGTAAAAATGCCGAAAATAAAGCGTGGCAAATCGCTATTGAAAAACCGAATAATACGGGTGAAAGATCAGTTCAAGAAGTAATTGGTTTAAATAATATGGCGATGGCGACCTCAGGCGATTACCGTATTTATTTTGAGGAAAACGGTCAACGCTTTGCTCATGAAATTGACCCGAAAACCGGCTATCCAATTCAGCATCATTTAGCCTCAATTACCGTGCTTGCACCAAGCTCAATGACTGCTGATGGCTTATCTACAGGCCTATTTGTACTTGGTGAAGATAAAGCATTGGAAGTGGCTGAGAAAGAAAATATTCCGGTTTATTTAATTATGAAAACGGAACAAGGCTTTGAAACAAAAATGTCTTCAGCCTTCCAAAAGTTACTCGTAAATAAGGAATAATTATGCAAACTTTATTTTTTACCCTAATCGCTTTTGTGGCAATTATTGTATTAATGTCTGTAGGCTTTATCTTTAAAAAACAAAGCTTAAAGGGCAGCTGTGGCGGACTTTCATCACTCGGTATTGCGAAAGCCTGTGACTGCGATAAACCTTGCGACACTTTACAAGAAAAATTAGATGCTGGCGATGAAACTGCCAAAGCTGAATACGAACAAAAATTTGCGAAGAAAGACGATGATTCGCAATTTTATGAAGTGAAATAATTCACTCAAAATCAACCGCACTTTGTGCAATAACCTTAATTTATGGGGCGGAAGTCATTCCGCTATGTTTCAATCATTATCACCAATGTGCTTCGCCTTAACCGAAGTTACGGGAGACTTATGTTAACTTCAAATACTTATAATCAACATTTCGCACCCTTGAGTGCAGAACAACTTGCCGAAAATGCCACTAAAAAAGTCATTTGTGGTATGTCTGGTGGGGTAGACTCCTCCGTTTCTGCGTTTATTCTTCAACAGCAAGGCTACCAAGTGGAAGGCCTATTTATGAAAAACTGGGAAGAAGATGACGATACCGATTATTGTACAGCTGCAGCGGATCTTGCTGATGCACAGGCGGTATGTGACAAGCTAGGTATTAAGCTGCATAAAATTAATTTTGCTGCGGAATATTGGGATAACGTGTTTGAACATTTCTTAACAGAATACAAAGCCGGTCGTACGCCAAACCCGGATATTTTGTGCAATAAAGAAATTAAATTTAAAGCTTTCTTGGAATATGCAGCTGAAGATTTAGGTGCTAATTATATTGCTACCGGCCATTATGTGCGTCGTCGTGGGGCCGATGATCAGGCTGAATTATTGCGTGGTTTAGATAGCAACAAAGACCAGAGCTATTTCCTTTATACCTTGAGTAAAAATCAGGTAGGGCAGAGCCTTTTCCCTGTAGGCGAAATTGAAAAGCCGATTGTGCGTGCTATTGCGGAAGATTTAGGTTTAATTACCGCGAAGAAAAAAGACTCTACGGGAATTTGTTTTATCGGTGAGCGTAAGTTTAAGGATTTCTTAGCGCGTTATTTGCCTGCACAACCGGGCGATATCCGTACCGTAGATGGCGAGATTATTGGTCGCCATGAAGGCTTGATGTATCACACACTCGGACAGCGTAAAGGGCTGGGTATTGGTGGATTAAAAAATGCCGGTGATGAAGCCTGGTATGTGGTGGATAAAGATGTCGAAAACAATGAGTTGATTGTTGCACAAGGACATGATCATCCACGTTTGTTCTCCAAAGGCTTAATTGCCAAACAGCTACATTGGGTGAGTCGCGAACCTGTGCGTGAAGCGTTCCGTTGTACGGTAAAAACTCGTTATCGCCAAACGGATATTGCTTGTTTGGTAGAGCCGATTGATGACGATTGCATTCGAGTGATTTTTGACGAACCACAAGCCGCGGTCACTCCAGGTCAATCAGCCGTGTTTTACCTAGATGAAGTCTGCTTAGGTGGCGGCATTATCGAAGAACGAATTTAGTCAATATTCAATAAAGTGCGGTCAGAAATTTAGAGATTTTCTGACCGCACTTTTTCTTCTATCGCATTTCAATTTTCGTCAATTTGAAAAAATATTGATATTTTGATAATATATATTTCGTATCTGGAAACAATCCACTCAAATCCTACTGAGCGTTTCCTTCAAAATCGCACTTCTCCGTGCTATCATTTGCGATGGTTCCATCGCACCATTTAGGGCTTAAGGCCTTGTTTTATTTAATCTGATTTTATTTTTATTCACTTAATTTTTAAGGGGAAAGCGTTGTCTTTATCTAAATTTATGGAAAAGCAAACGTCGTTCAATCCTTTAGTGATTGGTGCAACGTTATTTTTTGTGGTGTTACTTGTCGCGATGATTTTAATCGCACCTGAACAAACGCAAACTTTATTAAATGCCGCCAAATCGGGCATTTTTGCCAATTTTAGTTGGTTTTACGTATTAGCATTCTCAGTGTTTTTGGGCTTTTTAGTCATTTTATCAGTCAGTAGCCTAGGTAATATCAAATTAGGCAATGATGAAGAAGAGCCTGAATTCGGTTTTCTGTCTTGGTTAGCGATGTTATTTGCCGCCGGTATGGGGGTGGGGTTGATGTTCTTTGGTGTGGCAGAGCCCTTAACACATTACTTATCTGATATTACTACAGGCAGTGCAGAGCATAAGCAACAAGAAGCCTTGTTACACACCGTATTCCACTGGGGAATTCATGCCTGGGCAGTGTATGGCACGATTGCGTTGGCATTGGCTTACTTTGGATTCCGTTACAAATTACCTTTGGCGTTACGCTCTTGTTTTTATCCATTATTGAAAGAGCGTATTAATGGCAAGTTAGGCGATCTTATCGACATTATGGCGTTACTTGCCACCTTATTCGGTATTATTACAACGTTAGGTTTCGGTGCTTCTCAATTGGGGGCAGGCTTACATCAATTAGGCTGGATTAGTGAAAATAGCTTCAGCTTGCAAATTGTCGTGATTACTGTGGTGATGAGTTTAGCCATATTTTCCGCGATTTCTGGCGTAGGGAAAGGGGTAAAAATCTTAAGTGAGCTGAATTTAACATTAGCTTTCTGTTTGTTGATTTTCGTATTAGTGGCGGGGCCAACACTTTATTTGTTATCAGCGTTCAGCGACAACATCGGAACTTATCTCAGCAACTTAGTACAATTAAGCTTCAAAACCTATGTTTATGAACAAGAACATACTGGCTGGTTTAGCGGTTGGACCATTCTGTATTGGGCATGGTGGTGTTCTTGGGCGCCATTTGTAGGTTTATTTATTGCGCGTATCTCGAAAGGACGCACCATTCGCGAATTTATTTTCGGTGTGTTGGTGATTCCTAGCATGTTCGGCATCTTGTGGTTTACCGTATTTGGTAATACGGCCATTTGGTTGAATGATGGGGAAGCTGCAGGTACGTTAGGACAAATGATTTCCTCGCCTGAAACGTTGCTCTTTAAATTCTTAGATTATTTACCGCTTTCTAGTGTGACCGGTTTAGTGAGTTTGGTGGTGATTTCTTTATTCTTTATCACCTCGGCAGACTCTGGTATTTATGTATTAAATAACATTGCATCACGCGATAAAAGCCTTGTAGCACCTCGTTGGCAGGCCGTAATGTGGGGTGTATTAATGTCAGTCGTCGCGATTGTTTTAATGCAATCGGGTGGTTTGGCAAACCTGCAGGCCATGACTTTGTTGGTAGCATTACCTTTTGCGATGTTGATGTTGCTGATGTGCTTTAGTTTATGGAAAGGCTTGAGTGCGGATAAAAAATATTTTGATACCAAAGTTAATCCAACCAGTATTTTCTGGACGGGGGATAAATGGAAAGAACGTTTGGAACAAATGATGAACCAAACGCAAGAAAAAGATATTTTACGTTTCCTTAAACATACGGTTCTACCAGCTATGCGTGAATTACGTCAAGAGTTGATTGGCAAATATGACTTAAGCGTACAAATTAACACGTTATTTGATCAAGATGAACCTGCAGTCGAGTTAGTCATTCAGAAAGATTTGATGCGAGACTTTATGTATGGGGTGAAATCTATCGGTCGTGAGGTGTCAGAGCAATTAATTAATGACGATAACTTGCCACATATCCAGCATAGTATGACTTATGAACCATACACTTACTTCTTTGATGGTCGAGTGGGTTATGATGTGCAATATATGGATCAAGATGAATTAATTGCTGATATGTTGAAACATTATGAACGTTACTTAAGTTTGCTAGATGACGTTGGCCAAGAATTGATGGCACACGAGCAAACTGAACTGGCTGAATAATAAGACTAAAGTGCGGTTGAAAATCCTCTAAATTTTTAACCGCACTTTTTATCTTAAAACAAATATGAAGATACAAAATACGTTCAAAGCAAATGTTATTTGGGGCAGTTTAGGTTTAAGCTTAGCGATTATTGCAGCCCTTTTATTTGATACGCAGCAAACGATATCTTATCTTGCTGCGGCGAAAGCATTTATTTTCTCTCAATTTAGCTGGTTTTATATTTTACTGAGTGCATTTTTTCTATTCTTTTTACTCTTCTTGGCATTAGGACGATATGGCGATATTAAACTCGGGAGTGATGAGGAAGAACCAGAGTTTAAATTAGGCTCTTGGATTGCATTACTCTTTACCTCTGGAATTGGTATTGGCATTGTTTTTCTTGGTGTCGCTGAACCGCTTTCACACTTTCTTTCACCAATAGGTGAATATGAGAAAGTTAAAACGGCATTATTTTTTAGTATTTTTCATTGGAGCATCAGTGCTTGGGCTATTTATGGATTGATCGCACTTACGATTGCTTACTTCGGATTTCGCTATAAATTGCCATTTTCTTTACGTTCTTGTTTTTATCCCTTACTGAAAGAAAAGATTAATGGAAGAGTCGGGGATATCATTGATATTCTCGGAATTTGCACTACCTTATTTGGCGTGGTCGCAACTTTAGGTTACAGTGCAATTCGATTAGCTGCAGCGTTCCATTCCATGCATTTATTGGATAACTCACCGTATTTGGTTCCCCTTATTTTGGTGAGTGTTTTTATCATTGCTATTTTAATTTCACTGCAGGGCATAGCTAACGGATTCCGCATTCTTAGTGAGCTTAATCTAGGCGTCACATTTCTCTTTATGCTACTGGTTTTGTTATTCGGTCCGACAATATATTTAATTTCTGCGTTTACAGAAAATATTGGTACCTACTTAAGCGGTTTAATTAGAGTAGGCTTCAAGGCTTATGCCTATGATGTAGAACATCTAGACTGGTTTATGGATTGGACAGTTTTTTACTGGGCATGGTGGTTTTCATGGGCTCCAGGGTTTGGAATTTTTATCGCACGGATTTCTCGCGGACGAACTTTACGGGAGTTTATTTTCGGCGTATTGATGGTGCCAAGTTTATTCTTTGTTTTATGGTTCACAGTATTTGGAAATGGGGCCATTTGGGTCAATGAACATCTTGCTAAGGGGGCATTAGGTCAAGCTGTAAATAATGTGGGGTCACTCCTTTTTGATTTTCTGAGTTATTTACCCTATTCCGGCTTAACTAAAACGTTAGCTTTATTTATTATCACACTCTTTTTTATCGTCACCATTAACTTTGGTATTTATACGCTTAATAATATTGCGATTGAAGACAAAAGCCAGGTTTCACCTCGTTGGCAATCTATGTTCTGGGGTGGGCTATTGTCAGCAGTTACGTTTGTGCTTTATCTTTTTGGTGGTATTGAAATACTCCAATCAACGATGTTGTTTTTCTCTTTACCTTTTGCTCTATTGATGTCTGTGATGGCATGGAGTTTGTTGAAAGGTTTACGATTTGAACGTCAATATTATTCCACAGAGGTTTCAGATTTGTGGACAGGTGCAAACTGGCGTAGCCGTTTAAGACAGTTAGTGATTGAACCTAAGCGAGATGATGCCATTTTACATTTAAAAACAACGGCGCTTTTGGCAATGAGAGAGTTGCGCCAGTTACTCATTGGTACCTATGGTTTAAATGTGACCTTACAGCAACATTTTGTTCGTGATAATAATCAACTGGTTCTTTCTATTGAAAATGGTTTAGCAGAAGATTTTTTTTACCAAATTACCTTGTTCGAGAAGCCTGAGCCTGAAACTGCACAAGTTCATCATGCATTAATGGTTTCAACCAATATTCAATTGGAAGGTTATCCTTTGAGTATTACAAATGAAGAGGATTTGATCGTGGACATCTTGCAATGTTATGAGCGATACATGAAAGAACTGGATTTTGTTATTTCATAATTCCTGTCTCATGAGCAAACAGAACTGGCTGAATAATAAGACTAAAGTGTGGTTGAAAATCCTCTAATTTTTTTGACCGCACTTTTAAAATTACCTCTTGAGACAAATGCATAAAAAGAGTATATTCAAGCCCAAATTTTCAATTTAATTCTAACGGAGTTTTTCTATGTTTGGTTTATCCCCAGCACAAATGATTATTTTATTAGTCGTAATTTTATTAGTATTCGGTACCAAAAAATTACGCAATGCGGGATCTGATCTTGGCGCAGCAGTAAAAGGCTTTAAAAAAGCGATGTCTGATGACGAGCCGAAAAAAGATGCGGAGTTTACTCAAATTAAAGACGGTACAACCACCGCTGAAAAAACTGAAACTGTAAAAGATAAAGAACAGGCATAACCGTGTTTGATATTGGTTTTTCCGAACTTGTTTTATTGATGCTTGTGGGCTTAGTAGTGCTAGGCCCTAAGCGTTTACCTGTGGCTATTCGCACGGTAATGGGCTGGGTGAAAACGATCCGTGGATTGGCAGCTAATGTTCAAAATGAATTAAAACAAGAGCTTAAATTGCAAGAGTTGCAAGATAGTATTAAGAAAGCGGAACAACTTAATCTCAAACAGCTTTCCCCAGATTTAAGTAAAACCGTTGAAGAGCTGAAAGAGCAAGCTCAAAAAATGCGCGTAGAGTTAGAAGAAAAAGCAGCTGCAGCAGGTACAACGGTAGAAGAGCAAATTAAAGAAATTAAAAGTGTGGCTGAAAATCCGCCTGATTCTGCGGAAAAACTTGAGGTAAGCGTACAAGAAACAGCGGAGAAACCGGTTGAAACAGCATCCACAGAACATGCAGAGAATGAAACTGCCGAAGTTTTGGAATCTGAAAAAACAGAAGTGGATTTGACCGCACTTGAACCTCATGAACAAGCTGAATTAACTGAGCGTTTATCCGATTACTATTCGCCGGATGATGTGGAGCTACAGCCAGCACCGAAATCTGAAGCGAAGTCCTAGAGAATAATTATGAGCAATATGACGGACGATTCCCAACCGTTAATTACCCATCTTGTTGAACTCAGAAACCGCTTATTACGTTGTGTAATTTGTATTTTAGTGGTTTTTGTGGCGTTGGTTTATTTTTCTAATGATATTTATCATTTTGTCGCCGCACCTTTAACAGCGGTGATGCCAAAAGGTGCAACGATGATTGCAACCAATATCCAAACGCCTTTCTTTACGCCAATTAAATTAACCGCGATTGTTTCGGTGTTTATTTCTGTACCTTATTTGCTTTATCAAATTTGGGCATTTGTTGCACCAGCACTGTATCAACATGAAAAACGTTTAATTTATCCGTTATTATTTTCCAGTACAGTTTTATTCTATTGCGGTGTAGCGTTTGCTTATTATGTTGTTTTCCCTTTCGTGTTTAGTTTCTTTACGCAAACTGCACCAGAAGGGGTAGCTATCGCAACAGATATCAGCAGTTACCTTGATTTTGCGCTAGCATTATTCTTGGCTTTCGGTGTGTGCTTTGAAGTACCCGTTGCCATTATTTTGCTTTGCTGGACAGGTGTCACAACCACGAAAGCATTGGCGGCAAAACGCCCTTATATTATTGTGGGAGCATTCTTTGTTGGCATGATCTTAACGCCACCAGACGTGTTCTCTCAAACTTTACTTGCTGTACCAATGTGTCTTCTCTTTGAATTAGGCTTGTTAGTTGCTCGTTTCTATCAACCGAAAGAGGATGAAGAAGAGGCAACTGAT
Organism: Haemophilus sp. HMSC068C11; assembly: GCF_001815355.1. Taxonomy (GTDB): domain Bacteria; phylum Pseudomonadota; class Gammaproteobacteria; order Enterobacterales; family Pasteurellaceae; genus Haemophilus_D. The sequence continues at coordinate 204,826 of NZ_KV820375.1, read as the reverse complement.
GAGGAAAGTGCGGTAGAAAATCAGGGTGATTTGAATCACAAAGATTAAGAAAATGGGCGTAGGTGATACGCCCTTTTAACATCATAAAAACAGGAAATATTATTATGACTCAACAAATTTTAGGCGGTTTTCCAACCCGTCGTCTTCGTCGTTTACGTAAACATGATTTTAGTCGCCGTTTAGTGGCAGAAAATACTTTAACCGCGAATGATTTAATTTATCCAGTATTTATCATTGAAGGTGAAAATCATCGTGAACCAGTCCCTTCTATGCCTAAAGTTGAACGTTTAACGATCGATCAATTATTAATTGAAGCAGGCCTTTTAGTGAAATACGGTGTGCCTGTGATTTCATTATTCCCTGTGGTTGAGCAAGATAAAAAATCGTTAATGGCAGATGAAGCGTTTAATCCGAATGGTTTGGTACAGCGTGCAGTGAGAGCATTGAAAGCCGCTTATCCAGAATTAGGTGTATTAACCGATGTCGCACTCGATCCTTATACACTACACGGGCAAGACGGGATCATTGATGAAGAAGGCTATGTATTAAACGATATTACAACAGATATCCTGATTAAACAGGCTGTTTCACACGCTGAAGCTGGTGCTGATATTGTTGCACCGAGTGATATGATGGATGGACGTATTGGTCGTATTCGTCAGGCATTGGAAGAAAATGGTCATATCAATACGCAAATTATGGCGTATTCTGCAAAATATGCGTCTAATTATTATGGTCCATTCCGTGATGCAGTCGGTTCTGCTGGTAACCTGAAAGGTGGTGACAAGAAAACCTATCAACTTGATCCAGCCAACGGTAATGAAGGCTTGCAAGAAGTGGCTCTTGATTTACAAGAAGGGGCAGATATGGTGATGGTAAAACCAGGTATGCCATATTTAGACATGGTATATCGTGTGAAAGACTATTTCGGCGTGCCAACCTTTGCTTATCAAGTTTCTGGTGAATATGCGATGCATATGGCAGCCATTCAAAATGGTTGGTTGAAAGAAAAAGAATGCATTATGGAATCATTGCTTTGCTTTAAACGTGCGGGTGCAGACGGTATTTTGACGTATTTTGCGAAGCAAGTCGCTGAATGGCTTTACTTAGAAGGTAAAAATAAATAAGCACTTTTTAACTTGAAGTGCTAATCCAGGTGCTAATTTTAGATGCCGTCTAATAAAAACGAGAAAATATTAAATGTTTTCTCGTTTTTTATTTTTTCTTCATTTTTTCTATAAAAAAACTATTGCCTAGTTGATTTTTCTATTGTTATATTGATGACACGCCGCAACAAGACGGTGATAAATAAAATAACGTTACACACATCATATTAACTCACTACTAGAAGGAAAATCCTATGTCAGCAGTAGCATCATTAGACGCATTTCTTGAAAAAGTGGCTCAACGTGACGGCCACCAACCTGAATTTTTACAAGCCGTTCGTGAAGTCTTCACGTCAATCTGGCCTTTCTTGGAAGCAAACCCTAAATACCGTTCAGAAGCTTTATTAGAGCGTTTAGTTGAGCCAGAGCGCGCAATCCAATTCCGTGTGGCATGGACTGATGATAAAGGCCAAGTTCAAGTAAACCGTGCTTTCCGTGTGCAATTCAACAGTGCAATTGGTCCTTTTAAAGGTGGCATGCGTTTCCATCCATCCGTTAACTTATCAATCTTAAAATTCTTAGGTTTTGAACAGATCTTTAAAAATGCCTTAACCACATTGCCAATGGGCGGTGCGAAAGGCGGCTCAGATTTTGATCCTAAAGGAAAATCAGATGCTGAAGTGATGCGTTTCTGCCAAGCGTTAATGGCTGAATTGTATCGTCATGTTGGCCCAGATACCGATGTGCCCGCCGGTGATATTGGTGTAGGTGGTCGTGAAGTAGGCTATCTTGCAGGCTATATGAAAAAATTATCAAACCAAGCTGCTTGCGTGTTTACTGGTCGTGGTCTTTCATTCGGTGGAAGTTTAATTCGTCCAGAAGCAACGGGGTATGGATTGGTTTATTTTGCCCAAGCAATGCTTGCAGAGAAAGGGGATAGCTTCCAAGGTAAAACGGTTTTAGTTTCCGGTTCGGGTAACGTGGCGCAATATGCGATTGAAAAAGCGATGGCGCTCGGTGCGAAAGTCGTAACCTGTTCTGACTCTGCGGGTTATGTGTATTTACCTGAAGGATTCGATCGTGAAAAATTAGAAGCTTTATTAGAGCTCAAAAATGTAAAACGTGGTCGAGTAGAAGAGTTTGCAAAACAATTCGGTCTTCAATATTTTGCAGGCAAACGTCCTTGGGAAGTGAAAGCAGATATTGCACTTCCTTGCGCAACCCAAAATGAATTAGAGATTTCAGATGCGAAAGCCTTAATCTCAAATGGAGTGAAATTAGTCGCAGAAGGTGCAAACATGCCAACCACTATCGAAGCGACAGGAGCATTCTTAGAGGCTGGTGTATTATTTGGCCCAGGTAAAGCAGCTAATGCAGGTGGTGTTGCGACATCAGGCTTAGAGATGGCGCAAAGTTCACAACGTTTATACTGGACGGCTGAAGAAGTGGATAAACAGCTTCATCGTATCATGTTAGATATTCATGCAAACTGTAAAAAATACGGTTCAGCAGAAGGCCAAGCAAACATTAACTACGTAGTTGGCGCAAACGTAGCAGGCTTTGTAAAAGTAGCCGATGCAATGTTGGCTCAAGGGGTTTATTAATCCAATAAATTAATGAAAAATTGACCGCACTTTGTGATGAAGTGCGGTCATTTTTTATGGTGAATTTCTCAAGTAGAAATAGGCTATTGGCTTGCTTTTTTGCTCAAAAAGTGTAAAATCTTCAGGCTTTTTGTCTATATATACAGAGAAAAAAGTAAGCTATATTCTTAAATCACTTTCGAGTTTGAGAATATTCTTTTAGTAATTAAACATTTAGAGGAAGGTTATGGTAACCATTCGTTTATCTCGTGGCGGAGCTAAAAAACGCCCATTTTATCAAATCGTAGTAGCTGACAGTCGTTCACCACGTGACGGTCGTTTCATTGAGCGTGTAGGTTTCTTCAACCCAATCGCACAAGGTAACGCAGAACGTCTTCGTGTTGATCTTGAGCGTGTAAACCACTGGGTTGCTCAAGGTGCATCACTTTCAGACCGTGTTGCAACTTTGGTAAAAGAAGCTCAAAAAGCATAATCTCGCTTTTTGATTTAGTTCTTAAACTAAGATAGGTGAAAAATATGGAACAACAACGCATTGAAGTTGTGGGCAAATTAGGCTCAACCTACGGTATTCGTGGGTGGTTACGTATTTATTCATCAACAGAACAAGCTGAAAGCATTTTTGATTATCAACCTTGGTTTTTAAAAATCAAAGGTGAATGGCAGCCAACTGAATTAGAAAACTGGCGCCATCATAATCACGAAATCATCGTTAAATTAAAAGGCGTTGATGATCGTGAAGCCGCACAAATTTTAGCAAATGTTGAAATTGGTGTGGATTTATCTGTTTTCCCTGAACTGGAAGAGGGCGATTATTACTGGCACGATTTAATCGGTTGTTCAGTCGTCAACCTAGAAGGTTATACAATGGGAACGGTAACAGAGATGATGGAAACTGGCTCTAATGATGTGTTAGTGGTGAAAGCCAATACCAAGGATGCTTTTGGAAAACAAGAGCGGTTAATTCCGTTTTTGTATGAACAAGTAGTTAAAAGAGTCGATCTCACCACGAAAACCATTGAAGTGGATTGGGACGCTGGTTTCTAATCTCAAGTATGCACAAACGTAATGTAGTAGGCTTTTTATGTGGATAGGGGTAATTTCATTGTTCCCCGAAATGTTTAAAGCGATTACGGAATTTGGGGTTACAGGTAGAGCCGTAAAACATAATCTTCTGCAAGTGGAATGTTGGAATCCAAGAGATTTTACATTCGATAAGCATAAAACTGTGGATGACCGCCCTTATGGTGGTGGTCCGGGAATGCTGATGATGGTGCAACCTTTACGGGATGCGATTCATGCTGCAAAGGCAGCGGCAGGAGAAGGCGCAAAGGTGATTTACCTTTCGCCACAAGGACGTAAACTCGATCAAGGCGGCGTAACCGAGCTTGCTCAAAATCAGAAATTGATTTTGGTATGTGGACGTTACGAAGGTATTGATGAGCGATTGATTCAAACTGAAATTGATGAAGAATGGTCAATTGGTGATTACGTTCTGACCGGTGGGGAATTGCCTGCAATGACATTAATTGATGCTGTTGCGCGTTTTATTCCCGGTGTATTAGGCAAGCAAGCCTCTGCAGAAGAAGATTCTTTTGCTGATGGTTTATTAGATTGTCCGCATTACACCAGACCGGAAGTGTTAGAAGGATTAACTGTACCACCAGTGCTGATGTCGGGACATCACGAAGAAATTCGGAAATGGCGATTAAAGCAATCGCTACAAAGAACGTGGCTCCGACGCCCTGAGCTCTTAGAAGGCCTAGCTCTGACTGACGAACAACGTAAGCTGTTAAAAGAGGCGCAAGCCGAACATAACAGTTAGTTTCAGTTACATCTAGGATCAATAAAGGATCAAACAATGTCTAACATTATCAAACAACTTGAACAAGAACAATTAAAACAAAACGTACCTAGCTTCCGCCCAGGTGATACTTTAGAAGTTAAAGTATGGGTAGTTGAAGGTAGCAAACGTCGTTTGCAAGCATTCGAAGGCGTGGTTATTGCAATTCGTAACCGTGGCTTGCACTCAGCATTCACTTTACGTAAAATTTCTAACGGCGTAGGTGTTGAGCGTGTATTCCAAACTCACTCTCCAGCTGTAGATTCTATCGCTGTTAAACGTAAAGGTGCAGTACGTAAAGCTAAACTTTACTACTTACGTGAACGTTCAGGTAAATCAGCTCGTATTAAAGAGCGTTTGGGCGAATAATTCGCAAAATAAAAAAGGCTTGGTTTTCCAAGCCTTTTTTGTTTTTAAGTTCGGTCAGAATTAAGACCGCTTCATAATTTCAAAAAACTCATCGTTGGTTTTCGCCACCATAAGTTTGTCGATGAGGAATTCCATCGCTTCCACTTCACCCATTGGGTTAAGGATTTTGCGAAGAATCCACATTTTTTGTAATTCATCTGGTGTGGTAAGTAAGTCTTCTTTACGCGTACCTGAACGGTTGAAGTCGATTGCTGGGAACACACGTTTTTCAGCGATTTTGCGAGAAAGATGTAATTCCATGTTACCGGTACCTTTAAATTCTTCAAAGATAACCTCATCCATTTTTGAACCGGTATCTACAAGTGCAGTTGCAATAATGGTTAAACTACCACCTTCTTCTACGTTACGTGCAGCACCAAAGAAACGTTTTGGTCTATGCAACGCATTTGCATCCACACCACCAGAAAGAATTTTACCAGACGCTGGTGTAACGGTATTGTAAGCACGTGCTAAACGCGTGATAGAGTCGAGTAAAATCACCACATCTTTTTTGTGTTCAACAGAACGTTTTGCTTTCTCGATAACCATTTCAGCCACTTGAACGTGACGAGCGGCTGGTTCATCAAAAGTTGAAGCAATCACTTCACCTTTTACTGAACGTTGCATTTCCGTTACTTCTTCTGGACGCTCATCGATTAAAAGCACAATAAGTTCACATTCTGGGTAGTTGTGCGTGATGCTTTGTGCAATATTTTGTAGCAACATGGTTTTACCGGCTTTTGGTGGTGCCACGATAAGACCACGTTGACCTTTACCAATCGGAGAGGCTAAATCCAAAATACGCGCGGTTAAATCTTCGGTTGAGCCATTACCACGTTCCATTCTTAAACGGGAATTCGCATGTAATGGGGTTAAGTTTTCGAAAAGAATTTTGCTACGAGAGACTTCAGGTTTGTCATCGTTGACTTGGTCGACTTTTAAAAGTGCAAAATAGCGTTCGCCCTCTTTTGGTGGACGGATTTTGCCTTCAATTTTATCACCAGTTTGAAGATTGAAGCGACGAATTTGACTTGGAGAAACGTAGATGTCATCAGGACCAGCAAGGTAGGAACTGTCTGCGGAGCGTAAGAAACCGAAACCATCGGGTAAAATCTCTAACACGCCGCCGCCAAAAATATCTTCACCGCTCTTTGCGTGTTGTTTCAAAATAGCAAAAACAATATCTTGTTTACGTAAACGGGCAAGATTTTCCAAACCCATTTGTTCTTCGCCAAGTTTCACAAGATCAGAAACAGGCGTATTTTTAAGTTCTGTAAGATGCATAATTAATAATGTTGGAACGAATAAGAGTTGATAATACTGAAATGTTTGAATGGTGGGCAATGCCCTTAAGAATGGTGCGTAAATTACCACTAAAATTTAATACTGTCTAGTTTTTGTTAGAAAAAACAGGGTAAAATAGCAAACTATGAAGAGATTATTATTGCATGTCGATTAATTATGCGTAATAATTGAATAATTAATCATCGTCAAAATTAAAAGAAGGATAATCTATGGCTCTCTGGGGTGGTCGTTTTACACAAGCGGCAGATAAACGTTTTAAAGATTTTAATGATAGCCTGCGTTTTGATTATCGCTTGGCAGAGCAAGATATTGAAGGCTCCATTGGCTGGTCTAAAGCTTTAGTCAATGTTGGTGTATTAAGTGCTGAAGAGCAACAACAGCTAGAAGTTGCCTTAAATGAATTATTAATCGAAGTGCGGTCAAATCCACAAGCGATTTTGCAAGATGATGCAGAAGATATTCATAGCTGGGTAGAAAGTAAGCTTATCGATAAAGTGGGTAATTTAGGTAAAAAATTACACACGGGTCGTAGCCGTAATGACCAAGTTGCACTCGATATCAAAATGTGGTGCAAACAGCGTGTAATCGAGTTACAAGAGTCTGTTCGTAATCTTCAACGTCATTTGGTGCAAACTGCTGAAAATACTCAAGATGCGGTGATGCCGGGTTATACCCATTTACAACGTGCACAACCAATCACTTTTGCCCATTGGTGTATGGCTTATGTAGAAATGTTTGAGCGTGATTATTCACGTCTCGCTGATGCTTATAAACGCATGAATAGTTGCCCATTAGGCAGTGGTGCACTTGCAGGAACAGCCTATGCGGTCGATCGTGAACAATTAGCTGCAGATCTTGGGTTTGCTTTTGCGACGCGTAATAGCTTGGATAGTGTGTCTGATCGTGACCATATTGTGGAATTACTCTCAACAGCTTCTTTAAGTATGGCGCACCTTTCTCGTTTCGCAGAAGATATGATCATTTTTAACAGTGGTGAAGCGAATTTTGTGGAATTGTCAGATCGTGTGACTTCAGGTTCCTCTTTAATGCCACAAAAGAAAAATCCAGATGCTTGTGAATTGATTCGTGGTAAAGCGGGCCGTGTAATGGGCGCATTAACCGGTATGTTGATGACCTTAAAAGGTTTACCGTTAGCGTATAACAAAGATATGCAAGAAGACAAAGAAGGGATCTTTGATGCGTTAGATACCTGGCAAGATTGCGTAGATATGGCGACTTTTGTATTAGATGAGTTAAAAGTGAATACCGATCGTACTCGTGAAGCTGCTTTAAAAGGTTACTCAAATGCAACAGAGCTAGCAGATTACCTTGTGGCAAAAGGTGTACCATTCCGTGATTCTCACCATATTGTCGGTGAAACCGTGGTTTATGCGATTGAAAAAGGCAAAGCCTTGGAAGACTTAACCATTCCTGAGTTCCGTCAATTCAGTGATGTGGTAGGGGATGATGTATATGACATTCTTTCACTACAATCTTGTTTAGATAAACGTTGTGCGAAAGGTGGGGTTTCACCACTTCGTGTAGCTGAAGCGATTGCAGAAGCAAAAGCGAGATTAGTTTAATTAACGTAAATAAAAAGAGCGGTCAAAAATGTTGTGTTTTTTGACCGCTCTTTCGTTTTCTTAATCTCTGAAGTTATTAAATTGGAATGGTTGGCCTAATTCAGCGCCTTTCACTAATTGAATAACAGCTTGTAAATCATCACGAGATTTGCCGGTTACGCGTACTTGTTCACCTTGAATTTGAGTTTGAACTTTGATTTTTGAATCTTTCACTAATTTAGTGATTTTCTTCGCCATCTCTGGTTCAATTCCTTGTTTTAATTTGATTTCTTTGGTGTAAAGTTTACCGTGGTGTTCACTTTCTGTTGGGATATCCAATGAGCTATGCTCAATGCCACGTTTTACAAACGCACCAATTAAGATTTCAATTAATTGTTCTAATTGGAAATCTGATTCGGTGGTCACTTTCACGGTTTCGCTTTTTTCATTTAATTCAATGACGGCTTCCACGCCACGGAAATCATAACGTGTACTTAATACGCGGTTTGCATTTTCAACCGCATTACGCACTTCGTGCATAGTAATTTCAGATACGATATCAAAAGATGGCATAAGTTTTCTCCCAAAATGAATTAAATTCGATCATTTGCACTTAAAAGACATAAAAGTGCGGTTAAGTCAGCAAAGTTTACCACAATTTGCGCTTGTTGTTGCACCTTCGGTTTGGCATGGAATGCCACACCTAATCCTGCAACATTCATCATCGCCAAATCATTGGCTCCATCTCCAATAGCAAGGGTGTTTTTGCGTGGAATACCGTATTCTTCAGCGAGTTTTTGCAAGGTGTTCGCTTTGTATTGTGCATCCACCACGCTACCTTTTACATTTCCAGTCAGCGTGCCATCAATAATTTCAAATTGATTAGACGCCGCAAAATCGAGGTTTAATAAACTTTTTAAGTAATCGGCGAAATAGGTAAATCCACCAGAAGCAATGGCGGTTTTCCAACCATGTTGTTGTAATGTCTTAATGGTTTCAATTAAGCCTGGCATTAAAGGCAATTTTTCACGTACTTGTTGCAAAATGCTTTCTGGCGCGCCTTTAAGCGTACCGACACGACGACGCAAACTTTGTTCAAAATCGAGCTCGCCACGCATTGCGCTTTCAGTAATGGCAGAAACTAATTCACCTGTACCAGCCAGTTTGGCAATTTCATCAATGCATTCAATTTGAATGGCGGTAGAGTCCATATCCATCACCAATAAACCTTTTTCTGATAATTTTGCATCAAAATCCAGTTTGGCGATGTCTAATTGCAGGTTGTGAGCATGGGCAATAAAATCGGCTAGCCATTCGCCTTTTAAAAGGACAATAGTATTTTTTTCAACGTTCCATGCATCAAAACACAGAAAAGTTTGACCGCACTTTTGTTGGAATTCGAGTAATTTGGCTAAATTCAGCGTTGTACCGTATAAAATAAACGCATGCGATTCATCGGAGTGAGGCAAATCAGACGAAAGTGCGGTGGGTAATTGGGGATATTTTTGGGTAATGCTTGCAAGGTTTTGAATTTGCATAGAAAATCCTGTAAATTGTGAATACTCATCTATTCTAGCCGATCTTGGCGAAAAAATGGAAAAACAACGTGCAATTAATTAAAGAAAAACTTCAAAAATCACTGATGTTTGGGCTCATCATTCTGCTTTGTATCGGTGCCATGGCGGTGATTTTATTTGGTGTGAAACAATTTAAGATCGGTTCACAGCTTTCAAGTGTGAATCAAGTAGCGAATTTATCGCATACTTTGGTTCGTCAGCAAGCCAATTTATTTTCAGTTTTATTAACCAATAATGCGAAATCCGATCAGCTCGTCGAAAATTTAGATAATTTAGTCAAAGAAAACTTTGTGCTCGATGCAACCATTTATGATTATAACGGCAAAGAATTGGCACAAAGTACCAATACCGGCAATCTTCGTGAGCAACTTGGTCTTGAGCATAAAAATGAAGGTGAGTTTTCAACACAACAAATTGTTGAACCGATTTACTCGGCTTCCAATAATGCGGTTCGTGGCTTTTTGCGCGTGACCTTTGACGCCCAATATGCTCAAACAACACAGAACAAAATCAATCAAGTTTTTCACCGCTTATATGGTGAAATTGTCGTGGTCTTTTTATTAGGCGCGTTATTCGCCAGTTCCATTCATTATTTTTTAAGTCATTATCGTCGAACATATCGAAAACCAGTGGAAACTAAAACAGTCGTCAATTTACAAGGTAAATCGAGTAGCCAACGTTTCCATCAACGTCGTCGAAGAATTTGATCAAGGTAAATAAAATTGCAAATATTGGTTAAGCCAATCAGTAAATAAGGTAGAATACTGAGAATTATTTAGATAGGAGAAAAACATGGCAACTCGTAGACAACTCGCCAACGCAATTCGTGCGCTATCAATGGATGCAGTACAAAAAGCAAAATCAGGCCACCCAGGTGCACCGATGGGAATGGCGGATATCGCTGAAGTATTATGGCGCGATTTCTTAAAACATAACCCAAACAATCCTAAATGGGCCGATCGCGACCGTTTTGTACTTTCTAATGGCCACGGTTCAATGTTGATCTATAGCTTATTACATTTAACAGGCTATGATCTTTCTATCGAAGATTTAAAACAATTCCGTCAATTACATTCTAAAACCCCAGGCCACCCAGAATATGGTTATGCACCAGGTGTTGAAACCACAACTGGTCCGTTAGGCCAAGGTATCACTAATGCAGTAGGGATGGCGATTGCTGAGAAAACCTTAGCAGGTCAATTTAACCGTGAAGGCCATGAAATTGTCGATCACCACACTTATGTGTTCTTAGGTGATGGCTGTTTAATGGAAGGGATTTCTCACGAAGCTTGCTCTTTAGCAGGCACATTAGGTCTTGGTAAATTAATCGCATTCTACGATGACAACAACATTTCGATTGATGGTCATGTTGATGGTTGGTTCAGTGATGATACGGCAGAACGTTTTGAAGCTTATGGCTGGCAAGTAATCCGTAATGTAGATGGTCACGATGCAGAACAAATTCGTGCCGCAACCATTCTTGCTCAAGCAGAAAAAGAAAAACCAACATTAATTATTTGTAAAACCATCATCGGTTTTGGTTCACCAAATAAATCAGGCTCTCATGATTGCCACGGTGCACCATTAGGTGATGAAGAAATCGCATTAACCCGTAAAGCACTTGGCTGGGAATATGGTCCATTTGAAATTCCGGCTGAGTACTATGCAGAATGGTCTGCGAAAGAAAAAGGCGCTGCAGCAGAAAAATCTTGGGAAGAAAAATTTGCCGCTTATGCAAAAGCATACCCTGAACTTGCAGCAGAATTTACACGTCGTGTAAACGGTGAATTACCAGCAAATTGGGCGGCAGAATCTAAAGCGTTCATTGAAAAATTACAAGCGAATCCTGCAAGTATTGCAAGCCGTAAAGCATCACAAAATGCAATCGAAGCTTATGCACATGTATTACCTGAATTCTTAGGTGGCTCTGCAGACTTAGCAAGCTCTAACTTAACGTTATGGAGTGGTTCTAAACCAATTCGTGCCCGCGAAAACGTAGGTGGTAATTATATCAACTATGGTGTTCGTGAGTTCGGTATGTCAGCGATTATGAATGGTATTGCTTTACACGGCGGTTTCATTCCTTATGGCGCAACCTTCTTAATGTTCTACGAATATGCACACAATGCGGTGCGTATGGCAGCATTAATGAAACAACGCACTTTATTCGTTTATACTCATGACTCGATCGGTTTAGGCGAAGATGGTCCAACTCACCAACCAGTTGAGCAAACCACCTCATTACGCTTAATTCCAAATCTTGAAACATGGCGTCCATGTGACCAAGTGGAATCAGCCATCGCATGGCAACAAGCGGTTGAACGTCAAGATGGCCCAAGTGCGTTGATCTTTACCCGTCAAAACTTAGCACAAATGGACCGCACTTCTGCACAATTAGATGCAGTTAAACGTGGTGCTTATGTGTTAAAAGACTGTGAGGGTACACCAGAGTTAATCTTCATTGCGACAGGTTCTGAAGTAGAATTAGCGGTGAAAGCAGCAGATGTATTGACTGCTGAAGGTAAAAAAGTACGTGTCGTCTCTATGCCAAGTACTAACCGTTTCGACAAACAAGATGCAGCGTACCGTGAAAGTGTGTTACCTGTAGCCGTAACCAAACGTGTTGCAATCGAAGCAGGTATTGCAGACTTCTGGTATAAATACGTCGGCTTTGAAGGTCGCGTGGTAGGTATGAATAGCTTCGGCGAATCAGCTCCAGCAGATCAATTATTCAAACTCTTTGGTTTCACCGTGGATAACGTAGTGGCAAAAGCAAAAGAGATTTTATAATTATTAAAATAGATAAGGGCAGGTCATGACCTGCCTTTCTTTTTTAAGAAAGTGCGGTCAAAAAATAAGAAAATTTTTGACCGCACTTTGTTTTTATCTGCTTTCACCTTGTTATCTAAGCCTTTTTTCGTCAATCCATTGAGTTAGCTTTTCAAGTTTGTTAGAATTTGCAGTACTTTTTGCAATAAGAATAAAACGTAAAAAGTGAGTTCGGAAGAAGGTAGCTGGAGAGTAGGGAATTGCCCCTACGCCGACGAGGTAAAATCTTTCAGGCGCAATCGCAAGATTGCAGGGACTGTTACTGGACGAACCCTTGGAGAGATCCATTGCATTTTATTGATGTAAATGGACGCCGAAGGCGCAAAAGAGCGGTCGATTTTTCGATTGTTTTCCAAACGCTCAGGCAAAAGGACAGGGGCAAAAGACAATCGGTATTATCAAAAATATTTCTATCGGGATTCTTCTTGTCTCCTTGTCGAGTTTATTTGTATTTTAAACGACGAGGAATCATCAATGTCATTACAGACAATCTTATCGGCTATTAGTAGCTTTATATGGGGACCGCCCCTACTTATTCTATTGTCCGGAACCGGACTTTATCTCACCCTTCGTTTAGGCTTTTTGCAAATTCGTTATTTGCCTCGTGCCTTGGGCTATTTATTTGCTCGTGGTGCAAATAAAGGCAAAGGGGACGTGTCTTCTTTTGCTGCACTTTGTACCGCATTAGCGGCAACCATTGGTACAGGGAATATCGTGGGTGTAGCGACCGCTGTGCAAGCGGGGGGGCCTGGCGCAATTTTTTGGATGTGGCTAGTTGCATTATTAGGCATGGCAACCAAATATGCCGAATGTTTGCTTGCAGTGAAATATCGTGTGCGCGATAAATACGGTTTTATGGCTGGTGGACCAATGTATTACATCGAACGTGGTCTTGGTATCAAATGGTTAGCGAAATTATTTGCGTTATTTGGGGTGTTGGTGGCCTTTTTCGGTATCGGTACTTTCCCTCAAGTGAATGCGATTACGCATGCGATGCAAGACACCTTTAACGTGCCTGTTGTGATTACTGCAACAGTGGTGACGGTATTGGTCGCGATGATTATTCTTGGTGGAGTAAGACGTATTGCGAGAGCCTCTGCAGTCATTGTGCCTTTTATGGCGCTGGGTTATGTGACGACCTCAATTATCATCTTAATCGTTAATTACGATAAATTACCAGCTGCAATTTCATTAATTATTCAGAGTGCGTTTAATCCTCAGGCAGCTTTAGGTGGAGCAGTTGGCTTTACCGTGATGAAAGCCATTCAATCGGGTGTGGCGCGCGGTATTTTCTCAAATGAATCAGGTTTAGGGAGTGCGCCGATCGCAGCCGCAGCAGCGCAAACGAAAGAGCCCGTTCGCCAAGGTTTAATTTCGATGACAGGAACATTCCTAGATACCATCATCGTATGTACGATGACGGGCTTAGTGCTTGTGATTACGGGTGCATGGAGCAACCCAGAGCTTTCAGGTGCAAGTGTGACTAACTATGCTTTTGCACAGGGATTAGGTACATCATTTGGTGCAACGATTGTAACAGTAGGATTATTATTCTTTGCTTTCACCACTATTTTAGGGTGGTGCTACTACGGTGAGCGTTGTTTCCTTTACTTAGTCGGTATCCGTGGTATTAAATTGTATCGCTTCGTGTTTATTGTTCTAGTTGGAGCGGGTTCATTCCTCACCTTAGATTTAATCTGGATCTTAGCGGATATTGTGAATGGTTTAATGGCCTTCCCGAACTTAGTTGCATTAATTGGTTTACGCAAAGAGATTATTTCAGAAACCAAAGATTACTTCGAACGTTTAAAAGCGACGCAACATGATCAAGATGAATTAGCCTAATTTAGGCTCGTAAAAAGAAAAGGGAAGCAGAACGCTTCCCTTTGTTGTTTACAGCTTTACATCATAACAAGTTTACACGGAAATGAAATCACATTTTTTCAGAAATTAGATCCCGATCATATTTTTGAACATTTGTTTTTTTATTTACCTAAAAGCACTTGAAAAAGTGGTTCAAGGTCGATATGTTGTTATTAAAGATGAACGGAACCGAAGGGTTCATTTAAGCAAAAGAGGTAAATGCTATGACACTCAATATCACAAGTAAACAAATGGAAATCACCCCTGCAATTCGTGAACATGTGGAGGGAAGACTTGCAAAATTAGAGAAATGGCACACTCAACTGATTAGCCCGCATTTTGTTTTAAGTAAAGTACCAAACGGCTTTTCTGTAGAGGCTTCAATTGGAACTCCATTAGGTAATCTGTTAGCCACTGCAACGGCTGATGATATGTATAAAGCGATCAATGAAGTCGAAGAAAAATTAGAACGCCAGTTAAATAAACTTCAACATAAAGGTGAATCTCGCCGAGCAGATGAGCGTTTGAAAGATTCTTTTGAAAAATAAAGGATAATGAATAAATAAAAGGGCGAACATGATGTTCGCCCTTTTTTAGATATCTTGAATCACTAATTGCAACGCATGACGTTGGAATTGTTTTGCTTTACGGTGTTTTAAGCGTCTTAAACGCAAGTTGCGTGAGGCAGAGATATCTCTTGATGCTTTTTTCTTTAAAAAAGTTTTTCTTTTTAACATCTTTTTCTCCTTGTTTTCTTTGAGTTCAATAAAACGTTGCTTTTTCTGACCGCACTTACTCTGTTGCAGTCGCTTGGTTTTCTTGAACGCGATGATAATTCACAATGCTGTTCATGTAACGGCGAATATTTTCGACATATTGGTAGGCTTCATAGCCTCGGGCGTAGCCATATTTTAAGTTTGAATAATGGCGCTTTTCCGATAATAGTTGAAGATTATTTTTTACATCTAACCAGTTATCTGGGTTACCACCTAATTTTTTTGTTAAGCGACGTGCGTCCAAAATATGCCCTAATCCCATATTATATGCTGCTAAAGAATACCAAATTCGATCTTCTTCTGGAATACTGTCTGGCATTTGGTCGAGTAGCCAATGCAAATACTCCGATCCCGCTTTTATACTTTGTTCGGCATCCGTGCGATTATTAATATTCATCCGCACAGCCGTATCTTTGGTAAGCATCATCATCCCGCGTACACCTGTTGGAGAGGTGGCATAAGGGTCCCAATGCGATTCTTGATAGGCCACTGCGGCTAATAATCGCCAGTCTAAATTCCCTTTATATTTTTCAAAGAGCGGTTGATATTGAGGCAGAATTTTTTCAACCGCCTCCAGATAAGCCTGAGTATCTACATAATCAAAGGCAGTAATATGGCGGAAATATTTTTCCTCAATACGATCAATTAATCCCGTTTCAATGGCATTATTCATAAAATCCAATAAGCCTGCTTGTAGCTCATTATAGGATTGATTGGAAAGATACCAATGCACGGTCATTTCATCGGTTAAGTCAAATGCAATTGCTAAGTTAGGGCGAATTTGTTGTGCTGCCGCCACATCAATACTGTTTGCAATAGTATAAGGAATTTTGCCTTCCGCTACTTGAATCAATAATTCCTCTTGGGTCAGCTGCTTGTTATTCTGCCATTTAAGAGCAGGAAGTTTTTTCTGTGCAAGGGATAATAATTTTTCTAAGTCTTCTCCTGCAGAAATAATAATTTCTTGCTGGACTTGTGCTAAATCTTTCGGGCGATTTTCACCTTTTTTATACACAAGCTGCCAAGAGGCAGAGGTGTAAGATGGTCCTAACTGAAATTT
This sequence comes from Haemophilus sp. HMSC068C11, assembly GCF_001815355.1. Taxonomy (GTDB): domain Bacteria; phylum Pseudomonadota; class Gammaproteobacteria; order Enterobacterales; family Pasteurellaceae; genus Haemophilus_D. Next base: position 188,896 of record NZ_KV820375.1, on the reverse strand, counting down.
TTCTGCACGCTGAGGCTGGAACAAAAGATTCGCAGCGGCGATATCAATATTATTGTTCTCCAATTCATTAAAAAGTTGATCGTTATTTTCTAAGGTTTTAATTTGTAAGCGAACCCCTAAATAATCAGCAAAGTTTTTTGCTAATTCGTATTCCAAGCCTGATTCGCCTTCATTCCCAATAAAATAGTAAATGGGATTATTAATGGTGCCGACAATCAGGCTACCGCGATTTTTGATCGTGGTGTAAGGGTTTTGCTCCGATTGCATAATTTTTTGCCAAGGGAAGACCATATCAATTGCCCAAAGTAATAATGCAAAAGCAGCAATAATACGTAAAAATAGACCTTTCAATAGATAAACCTTATAAATTGAGATAAGAGACGATTGTAACGAGAATTAAGACAATAAAAAAGCCCCTTTTACTTCAAGGGGCTGTTAAATAAGGATTAACGTTGGCGATCTCGGCGACCACGTTCATTAAAACTGCGGTCATTTTTATCGTTAAATTTACGCTGACGACGCTCACCATTACGTTCACCACGGAAACGATCTTGGCCTCGGTCTCCACGTTCATTACGGCGACCTTTTCCACCAAAGTCATTGCCACCACGTCTGTTGTCTGACTGTGCTGCACCCATAAAGCTCATTTGCATTTGTTTATTTAAAACGCGAGTTTTTCCGAATTGTTGGAGCAATTCTTTTGGCATACCTTGTGGTAATTCAACAGTAGAGTAGTCATCGTAAAGTTTGATATGGCCAATGTAACGGCTGTTAATATCACCTTCATTTGCGATCGCACCTACGATATGACGCACTTCTACACCATCTGCACGACCTACTTCGATGCGATATAAATCCATCGGCTGTGGTGTGCCGTAGCCTTTACGTTCACCACGACGTTCAGCTGAACGTGGATTTTCACGACGATCACCGCGATCATGACGGTCACGACGACGTTTATCCATTGGTGGATCAGGTGGAAGAATGAGTTTTTGTTTTCCTTGAAGTAACATCAACATGGCTGCAGCAATATCTTCTTGATCCTGATCTGCCGTGAATAAATCTTCCAATAAGCTACGATACATTTCCAGATCGTGATGTTCCAATTGTTTGGTGATCTTGTCTTGGAATTTTTTACGACGACAGGCTTGCAATACTTCATGATTTGGCAATTCAACTTCATTGATTGGTTTTTTCATCAAGTGTTCGATATTGCGAAGTAAACGGCGTTCACGTGGTTCAACGAATAATAATGCACGACCAGAACGACCAGCACGGCCAGTACGGCCGATACGGTGAACGTAAGACTCTGCATCAAGTGGGATGTCATAGTTCACTACAAGGCTGATTCGTTCAATATCAATACCGCGCGCAGCCACATCGGTTGCAACGACGATATCAAGGCTACCATTACGTAAGCGATCTAAGGTTTGTTCACGTAATTGTTGGGTCATATCACCGTTTAATGCCGCAGCACGGAAACCGTGTTTTTCTAATAATTCGGTCACATCAAGTGTACCTGTTTTAGTGCGGGTAAAAATGATTGCCGCATCAAACTCTTCCACTTCTAAGAAGCGTAATAACGCATCATTTTTACGGAAACCTTGAACATACCAACAGTTTTGTTCAATATCCGGCGCATTATCGTTATTTACTTTGATTTTCACTTCTTGTGGATTGTTCATGAAGCGTTTTGTGATACGACGAATTGGCTCAGGCATGGTTGCTGAGAAAAGGGCAGTTTGGTGCTCTTCCGGTAATTCAGCCATAACGGTTTCTACATCATCAATAAAGCCCATACGAAGCATTTCATCTGCTTCATCAAGTACGATTGCTTTTAATTCAGATAGATTTAATGTGTTACGACGGATGTGATCTAAAATACGACCCGGTGTACCTACAACAACTTGTGCACCTTGTTTTAATGCACGTAATTGAATGTCATAGCGTTGACCACCATAAAGAGTCACGATGTTAATGCCTTTTGCATATTTCATGAAGTGTTCACAAGCATCAGCAACTTGAATGGCAAGTTCACGCGTTGGTGCCATCACCAATAATTGTGGATGTTTTGCGGCAGGATCAATTTTTGCCAAAATAGGCAAAGAGAATGCGGCAGTTTTACCACTACCAGTTTGTGCCATACCAAGTACATCTCTGCCTTCTAGAAGAGCAGGAATACAAGCTTGTTGGATTGGCGAAGGTGTTTCAAAACCAAGGTCAGAAACGGCTTTTAGAATGAATTCAGGCAAGCCTAAATCATTAAAAGTGATTTTGTCTGTCATTAAAATGCTCGAATATAATTAAGGAAAGCTCAATTTAGCTTTCAGGTTTATTTGTTATAAAAGAAGGAGGCAAGTCTAAAAAACAGCTGTTTTTGTGACCGCACTTTTTTCTTCTTTTTCGTCTTCAGTTTGAGCTGGTTTCAATTTCATCAGCTCTAACACGGCAAAACGATACTCAACAAAGTTATACACCTGATTCGCAATAGCAAGTTTGAATAAAGCCGCAGCTTCATCAATTTGCCCCAAATTGAGTTTTTGTTTTGCTAGATAAAAGTAGGTTTCGGTTAATATTTCTGCATATTGTTGCGAGTTTTCTGCAAATTTGGTTGCCCGCTCTTGCAAGTCACTCACGGAGATATTACCTAAATAGTATTGAACGATATTTGTTCCCCAGAAGTCCTTAGATAGCCCTTTAGCTCGTTCAACAAGGTTGGCATGGGCTTCTTGTGGTTTTAATTTTTGTTCGTTCAAATAGAGCCAGAGTACGCGATAAGGATCTTTGGTATCGGCTTCGTAAAACTTCATCAAATCGTCTTCAGCAAGATTATAGCGTTCGACGTAATAAAAATTTAAACCACGATTAAGGTGGGTATAGTCATAACTTGGGTCCAATTCAAACACCGCATTAAAGGTTTCTAATGCACTGTCGTAATCTTCTTCAAGTAGTAAGTAAAGCCCTAAATAATTGTAAACAGAAGCCATCTTTGGCTGTAACGCGAGGGCTTGTGTAAAGTCATAACGAGCGAGGCCCCATAAACCGAGGGAATCATATAATACGCCACGTTCAAAGTGAAGCGTCGCCCGTTCTTCATTACTCATTTTTCCAACTAATAAAACCTGCCCGATTCGGGTAATCATCACTTCTTGTTCGAAGTGCGTATTCGGCGTTTGATCCGCTAGCACGACTTTATTTGGTGCGACAAACACGTTTCCCGATTGTACACAACCGGAAATAAATAAAATCACACTTAGGCTAGACAACGAAACTAGAAAACGGAATAACCGAAAATACTGCATTGTTTTATAAGTTAGTTTGATAATCAAAATGGGTGTGTAAACTGTATTCACACACCCTGTGAGATTATTCTTGTTCTTCTGAAATGTCTTCTGCTGATGCAGATTCTGCTTCAGTTTCTTGTTTTGGTGCAAGATCTTTCATGGTTAAGCGGATACGACCTTGGCGATCGATTTCAACCACTTTAACTGTCACTTCTTGACCCACTTGAAGATAATCACTCACTTTCTCCACGCGTTCTTCTGCGATTTGAGAAATATGAACTAAACCTTCTTTATTTCCAACGATAGCGACGAATGCACCGAAGTCAGCAAGACGAGTTACTTTACCTTTGTAAATTGCGCCAGCTTCAACTTCAGCCACGATTTCTTCAATACGCGCCATCACGTTTTTCGCTGCACTGCTATCTACTGCAGCAATTTTCACTGTACCATCATCATCGATATCGATAGACGTACCGGTTTCTTCAGTTAATGCACGGATAGTTGCACCACCTTTACCGATAACATCTTTGATTTTCTTCGGATCAATTTTCATGGTGTGAATACGCGGCGCGTAGTCAGAAATATCTGCACGAGGTGCAGGGATTGCTTGTTCCATTACACCAAGAATGTGCATACGTGCACCTTTTGCTTGGTTTAATGCAATTTGCATAATTTCAGGGGTGATACCTTCAATTTTGATGTCCATTTGAAGTGCGGTGACACCTTCACGTGTACCGGCCACTTTGAAGTCCATATCACCTAAGTGGTCTTCATCACCTAAAATATCTGAAAGAACCACAAATTTCTCTTCTTCTTTCACTAAGCCCATTGCGATACCTGCAACAGCGGCTTTGATTGGAACACCCGCATCCATTAATGCTAAAGATGCACCACATACAGATGCCATAGAAGAAGAACCGTTAGATTCAGTGATTTCAGATACAACACGCACGACATACGGGAATTCTGCTAGGCTAGGCATAACAGCCGCTACACCGCGTTTTGCTAAACGACCGTGACCGATTTCACGACGTTTTGGTGAGCCGATCATACCGGTTTCACCTACAGAGTATGGAGGGAAGTTGTAGTGGAATAAGAAGTGATCTTGACGTTCACCCGTTAATTCATCAATGATTTGTGCATCACGTTCAGTACCTAAAGTCGCTACGGCTAATGCTTGCGTTTCACCACGGGTGAAAATTGCAGAACCGTGAGTACGTGGTAATACACCAGTACAAATATCTAATGCACGAACGGTATCAACGGTACGACCATCAATACGTGGTTCACCTGCAATGATACGGCCACGAACGATTTGGCTTTCAAGTGCGGTGAAAATATCCACGATTTTACCCTCGCTGATTTCTTCATCTTCAGCTGTGATTTGTGCAATCACATCCGCTTTAATCGCATCGATCTGTTCGTAACGTGCTTGTTTTTCAGTAATGCGGTATGCATCGCCTAAACGTGCTTCAGCAATCGCTTTTACTTTGTTGATTAAATCTGTGTTTGGTTGTGGTGCAACCCAATCCCAACGTGGTTTGCCTGCTTCTTTGGCAAATTCTTTGATTGCTTCAATTACAACTTGTTGTTGTTGATGACCGAATACCACTGCCGCTAACATTTGTTCTTCAGTTAAAATGTCAGCTTCAGATTCAACCATTAATACGGCTTTGTCAGTACCTGCAACCACTAAGTCCAAACGGCTTTGTTTTTGTTCGGCCATAGTTGGGTTTAATACGAATTGGTTGTCGATAAAACCAACGCGCGCTGCACCGATAGGGCCATTGAAAGGTACACCAGATAAGGTTAATGCTGCAGAAGCACCGATCATTGCCACTAAGTCAGGGCTGATTTGTGGGTTTACAGAAACTACAGTTGCCACAACTTGGATTTCGTTGAAGAAACCTTCTGGGAATAATGGACGAATTGGACGGTCGATTAAACGTGCGATTAAGGTTTCGCCTTCAGATGGACGACCTTCACGTTTGAAGAAACCACCAGGGATTTTACCCGCCGCATAAGTACGCTCTTGATAGTTTACGGTTAATGGGAAGAAGTCTTGACCTTCCTTCACATCTTTTTTAGCAACAACAGTCACGAATACCGTGGTATCGTCCATGCTTGCCATGACCGCAGCAGTTGCTTGACGTGCAATTGCGCAGGTTTCTAGAGTAACGGTATGTTGACCGTATTTAAATTGTTTAACAATTGGATTCACAATGTTTTCCTTCAAAATAATATTTAAAACAAAGCTTTATTTTCCAGATTGCGACTAGCAAAAGAAATCTCTCGAAAAAATGACCGCACTTTGGTCGTTTAAAAATTTCTTTTGATAGCCGCACGCTAATGCAGAAAATAAAGCTCGCTTATTATACAGAGTTTTAAATTTATTGGTAACTTTATTTAATATAAGCAACTTGTTATCATATTGTCATACAAATACATACGTAAGGAGACACTATGATTATCAGTGCATTAAATAACCCAAATTTCAAAGTGGGTTTACCAAAAGTTATCGCGGACATTTGCGATCATCTCAACACCTTAGATCTTGAAGCATTAGAAAATGGCCGTCATGATTTAAGCGAGCAAGTCTATATGAATGTCATGGAATTTGATACGGTTGAGGCGGATAGTAAACAAGCTGAACTTCACCATAAATATCTAGATATTCAATTACTTATTCGTGGTGAAGAAAATGTTGAAGTAAGTGCGACCTATCCAAACCTCAGCTTATACGATGAATATCGTGATGCCGATGATTACCAACTTACCCCGCAAATTGAAGATAAAAGCACGGTAACACTTTTACCAAAAATGTTCGCCGTCTTTTTCCCTTATGAACCCCATAAGCCAGGTTGCACCGTAAACGGTAAATCAAGTTTTGTGAAAAAACTGGTGGTGAAAGTACCAGTCGAATTGATTTAATTATTTCGATTCATTAAAGAAAAAGTGCGGTCAGAAATTTTGGTGTTTTTCTGACCGCACTTTTTTATTATTTAATCACCGTGATTGACCATTTTGCATCATCAATTTGCTCGAAGTTTGTGACTTCATAGCCTTCTTCTGCTGCCCAAGCGGGAATAGCCTCGGTGGCTTGTGTGCAGTCGAATTCAATTTCTAGGCCATCGCCTTTATTTAACTTAGCCATGGCTTCCTTAGCTTCAACGAGAGGAAATGGGCAAACAAGGCCAAGTGTAGGTAATTTAACGATCATATAAGCTCCTATGCTTTTGATAATTTTAAACGTTGTGGACGAATAATGGTGAAGTAGGCGGCCACCCAAGTGCCGAGAATCATCAAGGGCAATGATACCCAACCTTGCCAAGAGAAAAAGGCGGTTTCGACTAAGCCATTACCGATAGAACAGCCACCTGCAAGCGTTGCGCCAATACCCATAAGAATACCGCCGAATCCGCTGCGTAGAATCGTGGTGGCATCCGGTACGCGGACACGAAATTCATTGCTTGCTTTCGCGCCGATGAATGATCCAATAAAAATTCCTAAAACTAAGAATACGCCCCAGTTAATAAATTTACCGTCGCCAGTAACGAGGAATTGCATAATATTAGCGGATGGACCAGTGATCCCAAGTCCAAACTCACGACCAGTAGCGACACTGAGTGGCCAAGCGGCAAGCGCGATTAATCCGATTAACACGGCTGAGAAAAATGGGTGCCAGCGTTTTTCAAATAATAAGTGGGCAAGCCCTGTTTTCTTTGGTTTTAATGCCGCGACTTTTACGCTTGGTTTGCTGAGATGTTTGTACACATAGAAAGCTGTCACTAAAGTTAATAATGCGACTAACCACCAAGGTGAAATACTGAATGTGTCGTAAATATTGCGTTGTTCAATATTGATACTGCGTAAGGTTTTATTGAATTCGCCTAATGGGCCAGTACGCATGATGGCACTTAATAACATATAAGTGAATAACGCAACCCAACTGCCGACTAAGCCTTCTGCAGCGCGGTACCATGTACCTGTTGCACAACCGCCAGCAAGAACAATACCGATACCAAACACGAAGGCACCGATAATCACCGCTAAAAAGGCAAAATTTTCAGCTGGATCGACATTTAATACACCGATTTCTTTTAAAAGAAAGAAACCAATAGATTGCACGGTAATTGCCAATAGAAGGGCAACAAACATTTTGTTATTTTTGGTGACATACATATCGCGAAATGCGCCAGTAATACAAAAGCGCCCACGCTGCATGACAAATCCGAGTAAAATTCCGCAAAGTAATCCGGTTAAAAGCATAAATATTCCTTTCTTTTAGAACTAAGTAGGGCAGTATTTTCTAAAAAAAGAAGAAGATAACGCCAATAACTTTTAGCTAGAAAATATGTTTTTTTGATATAAAAAAGTGCGGTCAGAAATTTGAGTGATTTTCTGACCGCACTTTATCGTAAGTTACCACGCTATTAAGGACAGGGTTTACTCACCATAATTTCAATCACTTGGCGATCGATATGATGCATACTTTTAGACGCAATCGAGCATAGATTGTCGATCGTGCGATCGAGATCATGTTCAACGATACCTTCATTACCCGTAACATGGGTTTTATCCATTACCGTATCAACCATTCCAAGGAATTTGCAGACCGTCAGAACCACATTAACGGCATTGAGAATTTTTGGAATCAGGCAAAACGCGTCTTGCGCAAATATAACGGAATTGATCGCAAATCCTTCCCGCTGTTCTTGAAAGAATGCGAATTTCGGTTTAACTTTGGCACACCGTCTCAACAGCTTAAAATTCTGCGGGATTGGTGTGGAATTTAGGGCTAATCTACGTCAGCCCCATAACTTTTGGCTAGAAAATATGTTTTTTTGATATAAAAAAGTGCAGTCAGAAATTTGTGTGTTTTTCTGACCGCACTTTATCGTAAGTTATCACGATATTAAGGACAGGGTTTACTCACCATAATTTCAATCACTTGGCGATCGATATGGTGCATACTCTTAGACGCAATCGAACATAGATTATCGATGGTGCGATCGAGATCGTGTTCAACAATGCCTTCATTACCCGTAACATGGGTTTCATCCATGGCCATGAGTACCGATTTATAGCCAGAAGCCACGCTGGTGGACACTTTCATCGCACAGCTATTGGATGCCCCATCGCAGATTATTCCGCTTATGTCACCAATCATGCTGCAAATCCCCATGCTCACGGTTTCGAATTTACCCGTAAGTAAATAGGCGATACCCGCACAGCTTCCCATTGATGCGGTTGTTACTGCGCAAAGGGCAGACAGTTTGGGTAATTTACTGTGGATATAAATGGCCATTAAGTGTGATAAGAAGAGGGCGCGGAGACGTTTTTCTTCACTCACGTTTAAATAATCAGCGACCACAACCACGGGCATAGTGGCGGCAATACCTTGGTTACCTGAGCCGGAATTACTCATCGCTGGCAATGTAGCCCCACCCATACGTGCATCGGAGGCTGCAGTGGTTTCGATCATAATTTTACTGAGCAAATCGTCTGACATTAAGCCACTACCAACTTGTTTGCGTAACGTTCTGCCAATATGTAGGCCGTAATTTTCGCGTAACCCTTCATTAGATAGCGCGCGGTTGAGCGCGGCAGCTTGTCCGATAAAACGGATTTTATCGAGCTCAACTTCACAAGAAAATTCAAAAATTTCACGTGCGCTCACCTGCTTGAAAATATCATAAGGGTCGCAATCAGCGCATTCATCCTGTTCTTTTTCAAAAACAACTTCGCCATTTTTTTCAATTAAAATGATATTAGTGTGTAGATCTTGAATCGCTACTTTCACTCGGTCATTATCCGCAAGCAACACCGCTTCTGAATATAAAATATGCTCGGTTTGATGAATATCGACATTAACGAGTTTTTTATCAAGCATCACTTTGGCTTGGGAAACTTGTTCTGGTGTGATGTGTTTTAACACTTCTAACTCACCCTCAGGGTCACCACCTAAAGCACCAATCGCCGCGGCAATAGGTAAGCCCACCATGCCCGTTCCCGGTACTGCAACACCTAAACCATTTTTCATTAAGTTTGGTGACACTTTGGCTTCAATGCGTTCAGGTGTTTTGCCTAAATATTTGGCTGCAGTTGCTGCTGCAAGCGCTAAAGAGATAGGTTCAGTACAGCCAAGTGCGGGAACCACATCACGTTCCACAAGGTGAAGTAATGGTTTTTCGATTTCGTTGAGTCTTTCTTGATTCATAAAATTCTTTTTAAGTCTGTTAAATGCTGTCTTCTTTCTCTATAACTAATATGCGCGCTTCGCCTTGTGGATGAGCAACATGTTCGGTACCGATACTCGCATAAAAAATATCACCCGTATGGAGCAATACGGCTTTCTCTTGACCCTCTTCTTTGTAGCGCATTTCCACCGTACCATCCATGACAGCAAAGACTTCTTCACCGTCATTGATATGCCATTTGTAAGGTTTATCTGTCCAGTGAAGACGCACGGAAATGCCATTCATATTGGTAATATCAAGGGCTCCCCAAGCACGTTCTGCCGTAAAGTGCTGACTTTGAATAACTTTATTCATGACTAAATTCCTTAGTGCGCCTCATCCCAGTTCGTGCCTTGCCCCACTTCTACAATCAGTGGTACCACTAAATCAGCGGCACTTTCCATTTGTGTTTTGATGAGCTCGCTATAAAACGCGACTTTTTCGGACCGCACTTCAAACACCAATTCATCGTGCACTTGCATAATCATCGCAATATCGGGATCATTTTGTAGTTTTTGATCCAATTGAATCATGGCGCGTTTAATAATGTCTGCGGCGGTACCTTGCATTGGTGCATTGATCGCGACACGTTCGGCTGCTTTACGGCGCATACCATTAGAAGAGTTAATATCAGGCAGATATAAACGACGGCCGAATAGGGTTTCCACATAGCCTTGGGCTTTGGCTTTTTCGCGAATATCGTGCATAAAAGTTTGTACGCCCGGATAGCGTTTGAAATATAAATCCATATAGCTTTGGGCATCGGCACGGCCAATACCGAGTTGACGCGATAAGCCAAAGGCTGACATACCGTAAATTAATCCGAAGTTAATCGCTTTAGCATTACGACGTTGTTCGGACGTCACTTCATCCAGTGCGACACCAAAGATTTCTGCCGCAGTAGAGCGGTGAATATCTTTGCCTTGGGTAAAAGCATTAATTAAGCCCTGATCCTGTGATAGGTGCGCCATAATGCGCAGCTCGATTTGTGAATAGTCGGCCGCAACAACAGTAAAGCCTTCGCGCGCAATAAACGCCTGACGAATACGACGGCCTTCTTCATTACGAATTGGAATGTTTTGCAGATTCGGATCGCTTGATGAAAGACGACCGGTTGCTGTCACCGCTTGATGGTAGGAAGTATGAACTCGACCGGTTTGCGGATTCACCATTTGCGGCAATTTATCAGTGTAGGTCGATTTTAGTTTGCTGAGACCACGATGTTCTACCAACACTTTCGGCAATTCATGACTAAATGCCAGTTCCTCCAATACTTCCTCGTTGGTGGATGGCGCCCCTTTTGGTGTTTTTTGAATGACCGGTAAACCTAATTTATCAAATAAAATTTCTTGTAATTGTTTGGTGGAAGCTAAATTAAATGGTTGCCCCGCCAAGACATAGGCTTGTTCTTCTAATTCACTTAAACGGTTAGCGATTTCGTTGGATTGCAGGAATAGCGCATCGCTATCAATTAAGACACCGCGACGTTCCATACGGGAAAGTACGCCTAACAACGGCAATTCCATTTCTTTAAAGAGTTTTTCAAGAGTGGGTTCTTTAGAGAGTTTTTCCCATAGCACTTGTTGCAGCTTCATCGTTACATCGGCATCTTCCACCGCGTACTCGGCGGCTTGTTCCAACTGAATTTGGTTAAAGGTCAGCTGATTTTTACCTTTGCCTGCAATCTCTTCAAAACTAATAGTTTGATGCCCTAAATAACGTTTCGCCAGATCGTCCATATTATGACGGCCTGTGCTGTTGAGTACATAGGACTCCAACATAGTATCGAAAGCCACACCTTGCACATCGATGCCATTACGGGCGAAGATGGTGAGATCGTATTTGAAGTTTTGCCCGACTTTTTGAATAGCAGGATTTTCTAAAACCGGTTTTAACAACGTAAGTGCGGTTGTTTTTTCGAGAGTTTTTGGTGCGCCTAAATAATCTAATTGTAGCGGTAAATAAGCCGCCTCGCCGTTTTCTAACGCAAAGGAAATCCCCACTAAGTTGGCAGCCATATAATCTAAATTATCGGTTTCTGTATCCAACGCAAAAAGTTTAGCTTGCTTGAGTTTTTCCACCCAACGATTTAAATCTGCTTCAGTGAGCAAGGTTTCATAACGGCTGCGATCAATTTGAATTGCCGGCAATGCTTCATCGCTATTGTCTTGAGCGAGGGCAGGCGTAGCTTGATAGTGATTAATCTTGGTCGGTTGTTCGTTATTATTAGTGATGGAATCAGCGCCATTCATCACTTCATTGAGCCAACGTTTAAATTCATAACGGCCGAAATATTCGGTAAGTTGATCGTTATTGCTTGCACCAAGGGTAAGTTGTTCCGGAGTGATATCGAGAGCGACATCGGTTTTGATCGTGGCAAGGCGATAGGATAAGTCGGCCATTTCTTTTTCAGCCAATAATTTATCACCTAATTTTTTTGCCCCACGAATTGGCAATTCGGCCACTTTGTCTAAGTTGGCATAAATTTCTGCCATGCTGCCGATACCTTGCAAGAGACCAAGTGCGGTTTTTTCACCGACCCCCGCCACGCCTGAAATATTGTCGGCACTATCACCCATTAGCGCTAAGTAATCAATAATGAGTTCTGGTGGAATACCGTATTTTTCAATCACGGCCTCGCGATCTAATAAGGTGTTATTCATGGTGTTGATCAACATAATGTTGTCATCCACTAGTTGCGCCATATCTTTATCACCGGTACTGATCAAGACTTTTTGATTGGCTTTGGAAGCCGCTACCGCTAAGGTTCCAATGACATCATCAGCTTCTACACCTTCAATGACTAAAAGAGGAATGCCAAGGGCGCGTATAATATCGTGCAATGGCTGAATTTGTTTGCGTAGATCATCCGGCATCGGTGGACGATGGGATTTATATTGCTCAAACATTTCATCACGGAAAGTTTTGCCTTTCGCATCAAAGACCACTGCAATATGGCTCGGTTGCACTTGCGAAATCAGGCTTTTGAGCATATTTAACACACCGTACATAGCACCAGTCGGCTCGCCAGCAGAATTGGTGAGCGGCGGAAAAGCATGAAAAGCACGATATAAATAAGATGAACCGTCCACTAGGACTAATGGATTAGGAGCGATAGTTGGCATAAATATTCCGTTCAAAAATAATGAAAAGTGTCGCATTATAGCGTAAATTGCGAAATGGGGCGAACGGATAAAGTGCGGTCAATTAAACGTAAAAATTATGACGAAGGCGTTTGGCTGTGGCATAATAGGATTACTTGAGCATTCAACATAAGGGAATAACATGTCATTAAAACTGGTTGAAGTTGTTGTATTAGGGCAAGTGCTGCGCTTGAATGTCCCTGCAGAACAAGAAGAGATTTTGCGTCAAGCGGCGCGTAATTTAGATCTTCAAGTGTCTGAAATGAAAGAGCGTACAGGTTTATTGCAATTAGACCGTGTGCTTTCTATTGTTGCCTTGAATTTAAGTTTTGAATTAACCCAAGAAAAAAATAAAAATGCCCAGATTGAAAACGTGTTATGTACGCGAATTCAGCAGTTAGATCATTCTTTAGAGAATGCATTAGGTGGGCGTACCATCGTAGATTAAATAAAAAAGAACCGCATGTTGAAAGTGCGGTTCTTTTTTTATGTGTTTTTTAATCGGGCGTGTAATAGAGTTTACCAATTTCAATTTTTTGTCGCCCCGTTTCTTCACGCCATTTATTGCTGTCTCGTAAAGAATAAACACAGCCACAATATTCTTGCTGATAAAAACGTTCACGTTTACTGATTTCGATCATGCGTTGCGATCCACCAGCTTTACGCCAGTTATAATCCCAATAAATCACATCATCATATTTTTCAGCCGCACGGTGACCACAACCATTAATTTGCTCCATGTCTTTCCAGCGAGAAATACCAAGGCAGCTAGTAAATACAGGGAAACCATTTTCATGAGCATATTCAGCGGCTTTTTCAAAACGCATATCAAAACACATGGTACAGCGAATGCCACGTTCAGGTTCCCATTCCATACCTTTTGCGCGATCAAACCATTGTTGGCGATCGTAGTCAGCATCAATAAACGGAATCCCAAATTTTTGGGCAAAGCGGATATTTTCTTCTTTACGAATTAAATATTCTTTTAATGGATGAATATTCGGGTTGTAAAAATAAATCGTAAATTCAATACCCGAGGCCAAAATGGCTTCCATCACTTCACCTGAGCAAGGCGCGCAGCAGGAGTGGAGAAGTAACTTATTATGTCCTTCGGGTAATTCGAGTTTTTCACGAATAAAAGGCGCATTGGGATCCTTGCGCACTTTTTGTTTACGTGTTTTTTGAAATTTAGGTTGAGAATCGACCGCACTTTGCGGTTGAATTTGTTCTTCAGTCATATTAATAAGTTCGGTCTACCGATAAATAAGCCAGTGAAATTAAGGCTTTTTTGTATTGGCTTTCAGGTAATAATGCAATGGCATCAACCGCTTTTTGAGCTTCTTGTTTTGCGCGCTCCATTGCGTAATCGAGAGATTTATGTTCTGTCATAATTGCAAGTACGTCATCGATCGCATCACGTTTTCCGCCTTGTTCAATGGCTTCACGAATAAGCGCGGCTTGTTGTGGATTACCGTGACGCATTGCGTGTAATAAAGGAAGAGTTGGTTTACCTTCAGCGAGGTCATCACCCACATTTTTACCTAATGCTGCAGCGTTTGCGCTGTAATCTAGCACGTCATCTACTAATTGGAATGCGGTACCAAGATAACGACCATATTCTTGAAATGCGGTTTCAATTGATTTTTCAGCACCTGCAACAATTGCAACAGATTGTGCCGCCACCTCAAATAAGCGTGCCGTTTTACTATAAATCACACGCATATAGCTTTCTTCTGTGGTATCGGGATCGTTCACGTTCATTAATTGTTGAACTTCACCTTCCGCCAACACGTTGGTGGCGTCCGCCATAATACGAAGAATATCTAGCGATTGTAACTGTGCCACTAATTGGAATGCGCGAGTATAAATGAAGTCTCCCACTAATACGCTAGCCGCATTACCAAAGGCTGAGTTTGCCGTTGCTCGACCACGACGCATATCCGATTCATCTACCACATCATCATGTAATAAAGAAGCGGTGTGAATAAATTCTACAAAGGTAGCACAAGTGGCCACTTTATCGCTTTCGTAGCCTAATGCACGCGCCGCTAAAACCGCAATAAGTGGTCGAATACGTTTTCCGCCACCTTGCACAATATAAAAACCAAGCTGATTAACCATCGGCACATCGGAGTTAATTTGTGCTAAAATGGCTTGGTTGACTTTCTGCATATCCGCATCTGTTAATGCTTGGATTGCATGCATATCCATTAAATCTTGTTTGTTCATCTTCATTTGGTTCGATGGTTGTGTATATAAAAGAAAAGTGCGGTGAATTTTACCCGATTTTTCAGGGTTTCTGAAATTAAACTCGAGGAAAAGCGCTTTTTTTTATTTTATTGCAAATAAGTGCTTGCGATCGAGTTGTTTTTTCCGTAGAATTTACGACCTATTTATATGAATTTTGAAGTGCGGACCGAAAATAGTAACGGAGAAGCACAATTATAGCGGAGTATTTATGTACGCAGTTTTCCAAAGTGGCGGTAAACAACACCGTGTGAGCGAAGGTCAAGTAGTTCGTTTAGAAAAACTTGAACTTGCAACTGGCGCAACAGTTGAGTTCGACTCAGTGTTGATGGTCGTTAATGGTGAAGATGTTAAAATTGGTGCACCAGTAGTAGCTGGCGCGAAAGTAGTGGCTGAAGTTGTGGCACAAGGTCGTGGCGATAAAGTTAAAATCGTTAAGTTCCGTCGTCGTAAACACAGCCGTAAACAACAAGGTCATCGTCAGTGGTTCACAGAAGTGAAAATCACTGGGATTCAAGCATAATTTCAGAGGAGATCAAGTAGATGGCAACTAAAAAAGCTGGTGGTTCAACTCGTAACGGTCGTGATTCTGAAGCTAAACGCCTTGGTGTTAAACGTTTCGGTGGCGAATCTGTATTAGCAGGTAGCATCATTGTACGTCAACGTGGTACTAAATTCCACGCAGGTAACAACGTAGGTATGGGTCGTGACCACACCTTATTTGCTACTGCTGACGGTAAAGTAAAATTTGAAGTTAAAGGCGAGAAAAGCCGTAAATACGTAAGTATTGTAACTGAATAATTTTACATCTGATTTTTAAACGCCCCGCATTATCTGTGGGGCGTTTTCTTTTTTATCAGTAATTTACAATCATTAATCAAATCTGTTATCTTGGCACTGTCATTCATTCTCTTCAATATTTCTTAGAATGAAATTTACCTGAATTCCTAACTGTGCTTTAGCCAAATAAAGGAAGACATCATGAAACAACAACCTCTTTTAGGATTTCTATTTGCTTTAATTACAGCGATGGCATGGGGATCTTTACCTATTGCGTTAAAACAGGTTTTATCCGTGATGACACCACAAACGATCGTTTGGTATCGATTTGCGGTAGCTTCTCTTGCACTATTGATTCTGTTAGGTTACAAGAAAAAATTGCCACAATTTTCGAAAGGTGGTCGTTTTATTTGGCTTGTACTCATCGGTGTAGCAGGATTAGCAGGTAATTTCTTTTTATTTAATAGTTCACTTAATTTTATCGATCCTTCTTCAGCTCAAATTTTTATTCATTTTTCTTCTTTTGGTATGTTAATTTGCGGTCTTTTTGTCTTTAAAGAAAAGCTCGGATTACATCAAAAGATTGGTTTAGGTTTGTTATTGGCTGGGTTGCTGGTTTTCTTCAATGATAAGCTTGAGGTGTTTAAAGGAGAGAGTGGTTATTTAACAGGTGTCTTACTCAGCCTGACTGCTTCATTAGTTTGGGTGGCTTATGGTATGGCACAAAAGCTCATGCTCCGTCGTTTTAGTTCGCAACAAATTTTATTAATGATGTATTTTGGCTGTCTTTTAGTCTTTACACCTGTTGCTGAATTTTCACAAGTGAGTAACCTCACCCCGTTTGCATTCGGTTGTTTTGTTTATTGTTGCTTGAATACGTTATTTGGTTATGGGGCTTATGCTGAGGCGCTTAATCGTTGGGAGGTTTCTAAAGTAAGCGTAGTGATAACCTTAGTACCACTCTTTACCATTTTCTTTGCCCATCTTGCCCATTATATGAGCCCTGAGAATTTTGCTGCGCCAGAATTAAATATGATTAGCTATATTGGGGCGTTTGTTGTAGTATGCGGAGCAATTTTGTCGGCAATCGGACATAAATTATTACCGCAATCAAAGTAAAGTGCGGTTAAATATTGGAGAGTTTTTATGAAATTTATTGATGAAGCCCTGATTCGTGTGGAAGCAGGGGATGGTGGAAACGGTTGTGTGAGTTTCCGCCGTGAAAAATTTATCCCTAAAGGCGGCCCAGATGGTGGCGATGGCGGTGATGGTGGTGATGTTTATTTGGTTGCAGACGAAAACTTAAATACTTTGATCGATTATCGCTTTACGAAACGTTTTGCGGCAGAACGCGGTGAGAATGGCCATAGTTCAGATTGTACTGGTCGTCGCGGTAAAGACATTACGTTACGTGTACCGGTGGGAACGCGTGCAATTGATAATGACACCAAAGAAGTGCTTGGCGATTTAACGAAGCATGGTGCCAAAATGTTAGTGGCGAAAGGTGGTTATCATGGTTTAGGGAACACACGTTTTAAATCTTCAGTAAACCGCGCACCTCGCCAAAAAACTATGGGTACCCCAGGTGAAAAACGCGATTTATTATTAGAATTGATGCTTCTTGCGGATGTCGGGATGTTAGGTTTACCGAATGCGGGTAAATCTACCTTTATTCGTGCCGTTTCAGCTGCAAAACCAAAAGTCGCTGATTATCCATTTACCACTTTAGTGCCAAGTTTAGGTGTCGTGAAAGTGGATGAGAGTCATAGCTTTGTAGTGGCAGATATTCCTGGATTGATTGAAGGTGCATCGGATGGCGCAGGTTTAGGGATTCGTTTCTTAAAACACTTAGAACGTTGTCGTGTATTAATTCATTTAGTAGATATTAACCCAATTGATGAATCCGATCCTGCTGATAATATTGCGATCATCGAGTCAGAATTATTCCAATATAGCGAAAAATTGGCAGATAAACCACGTTGGTTAGTCTTCAATAAAATTGATACGATGACAGAAGAAGAGGCGCATGAACGTGCTCAAGAGATTACCGAACGTCTTGGTTGGGAAGAAGGGTATCACCTTATTTCTGCCGCAACCGGTAAAAATGTGTCACCACTTTGTCGTAATATTATGGATTTCATTGAAGCGAATCCACGTGATGCGGAAGTAGAAGAAAATAAACCAGAAGAAGTGAAATTCAAATGGGAAGACTACCATCAAGAACAACTCGCTGAACATCAATTTGATGATGAAGATGACGACTGGGATGATTGGGACGAAGAAGATGAAGAAGGCGTTGAATTTATTTACAAACCTTAATGCCTAAATGAAAAAAGAGCGGAAATTTGACCGCTCTTTTTTTATTGGGGTTAACCTTTCTTTTTCCCACCTTGACGCGCTTTAAAGCGAGGGTTGGTTTTCGAAATGACATAAACGACACCGTGGCGACGAACAATTTTGCAGCCAGGACGGTTTTTAGCACTTTTGAGTGAAGATAATACTTTCATTGAAGATTCCTATTTTGATTTAAATGCGCCAAATTTACCGTAACGGTTTGCAAATTCACTTGCACGACCTTCATTACCAATTTGACGAGTTTTACCAGTATAAAATGGGTGAGAAGCAGATGAGGTATCGCACATAAATACAGGGTATTCGTTACCATCTTCCCATTTCATGGTGTTGTTGGTTTTAGCACAAGAACGGATGAGAAAGCCTTGTTTTGCGTTGGAATCGTAAAATAAAACGGTACGATAATTTTCAGGGTGAATGCCTTTTTTCATTAGAGCTCCTTATATAACGAAAAGAATTGGGCGAAGATACTAATTCAAAAGAGAATGATTATCAATATAATTTTATTCATAGCTATGAGAATTTTTTTCATATTGAGAAAAAGAAAAATGCCTTTCGATTGAAAGGCATTTTGTCAGTTTGGAGGGAGAGTTATCCACGATGTGCGTTTTTCATAATACGCTCTTTCGCTACTTTCCATTCACGCTCTTTAATATCATCACGTTTATCATGTTGTTTTTTACCTTTCGCAAGACCGATTTTGATCTTAGCCCAAGGGCCTTTCCAATAAAGAGAAAGGGCAACAATAGTAAAACCATCACGGCTTGATTTACCGAAAAGATTATCTAGTTCACGTTTATTCAATAAAAGCTTACGTGTACGCGTCGGATCGCAAACCACGTGAGTAGAGGCCAAGCTTAATGGTTGAATGGTCGCACCAAATAAATAGGCTTCATCGTTTTTAAAAATGATGTAGCTATCGCTGATATTGGCTTTACCTGCGCGCATTGATTTCACTTCCCAACCTTGTAATTCAAGGCCGGCTTCAATTTCATCTTCAATAAAATATTCGTGTCGAGCTCGTTTATTTAACGCAATGGTGTTGGAGCCGACTTTGACTTTCTTCTTGGTCATTGTTATCCGTTGTTTATTAATCGTAAATTGGCGTTGATTTTACCGAATCTCGCCGTGGATAGCAAAAAACAAAAGGCTGATTTGACTCAGCCTTTTATTACTAAATGATCGATTATTCTTCTAATTCACCACAGAAACGATAGCCTTCACCATGCACGGTAGCAATGATTTCTGGTGTATTAGGATGATCTTCAAAATGTTTGCGAATACGGCGAATTGTCACATCCACGGTACGATCTTGTGGTTTTAATTCACGTCCTGTCATTTTTAGCAATAATTCTTCACGAGTTTGCAATTTGCCAGGGTTTTCGCAGAAGTGCAACATGGCACGAAATTCACTACGAGGCAGTTTAAATTCAATGCCTTCAGGTGTGATTAAATTGTGGCTATTTAAATCTAGTGTCCAGCCATTAAAACGATAGTTCTCACGTTGTAAATGGGTTTCTTTGCCATTTAGTGTCATGGTGCGATGCAATAAATTTCGTGCACGAATGGTGAGTTCTCTTGGGTTAAATGGCTTAGTGAGATAATCATCGGCCCCAATTTCTAAACCTAAAATTTTATCGACTTCATTATCTCGCCCTGTTAGGAAAATCAGAGGGATAGGTGTTTTTTCACGTAATTCACGGCCCAGTAATAAACCATTTTTACCGGGTAAGTTGATATCTAATACGATGAGATTAACCGTTTCTGAGCTTAACTGACGATACATTTCGGCACCATCTTGTGCTTGTAATACCTCATAGCCCTCAGCTTCAAAAATTCCTTTTAACGTATTACGGGTTACCGCTTCATCTTCCACGATGAGAATTTTTGGGGTAGCCATTCGTTGCTCCTTGTTATTCTTTGTTATGGGCATATTCTATAATTGTAACATTGCTGTAACAACAGAAAAGTGCGGTCATTGTTTAAATTACATTTAATTTTATGATCTAAGTCATAAATTATTAACATTCTTTTGATCTATGCTAGAATTTTAGTAGGAACAATAGTTGGGACTTTATGATGAAGCGAATTCTTCTTTTTTTATTTTTTATTTTTACCGCACTTTCCACTCAAGCCGGTCTTTTTGATAAGAAACCGGCTTTCTTACCTGTGGATGACGCTTTTCAATTTTCAGCTGCAAAAAGCGAGAATCAAGAAAATGTGATCGTCAATTGGTCGATAGCAGAAGGGTATTATCTCTATCAAGAGAAAATTTCAGTGAAGCTCAACCAAGAGGAAACCTCATCATTTGATATGCCGACATTTTCTATTTCACCTGAAGATTATAATGATCCTTATTTTGGCTTAATGAAGATTTTCAAAAAGCCCGTGCAAGCTATTTTTAAAGCAAGCCACCCGCCATTAAAAGCCAAAGATGTGGTTGAAATTGCTTACCAAGGTTGCACTGCTGGTTTTTGTTATCCGCCTGAAGTGAAAGAAATCAAAGTAGCCGATTTACCTATCGCACAGGTCGCTAATACTGAAAAAACATCAGAAAAATCGACCGCTCTTTCCGCACAACCTACAGCAGAGCAAGATCGTTTAGCGGAAAGCTTATTTAGTAGCAAATATGCCGTATTTGGCTTTTTCTTATTGGGCTTAGGCTTGGCTTTTACCCCTTGTGTGTTGCCAATGCTGCCGTTGCTTTCAGCGATCGTGATTGGTCAAAATCAACGCCCTAATATGTGGCGCGCTTTCGCATTAAGTTTTGTGTATGTGCAGGGGATGGCGCTGACTTATACCTTGCTAGGGTTGATTGTGGCTGCAATTGGTTTGCCATTTCAAGTCGCTTTACAACATCCTTATGTGATGATTGGCTTATCAATCATCTTTATTTTGTTAGCCTTGTCGATGTTCGGTGTATTTACCTTACAGCTCCCAAGCTCCTTACAAACAAAACTGTCTTTACTTAGCCAACAGCAAAAAGCCGGTGCCTTTGGTGGCGTGTTCTTAATGGGGATGATTGCGGGACTAGTGGCTTCACCTTGCACATCAGCACCGCTTTCTGGCGCCTTGCTTTATGTGGCGCAGAGTGGTGATTTATTTACTGGTGCGATCACGCTTTATTTGCTCGCATTGGGAATGGGCGTACCACTGATTTTAATCACTTTATTTGGGAATAAAATCCTGCCTAAATCAGGCATGTGGATGGAAACCGTTAAAAAGCTCTTTGGCTTTGTGATGCTCGCGTTACCGGTATTCTTAATTTCTCGTATTCTGCCAGATGAATGGACACCAAGATTATGGGCGATGCTCGGTACCGCATTTTTCATTTGGTTTGCTTTCCAAATGCCGAAAAATGGCACTGGTTGGGTATTCCGAATTCTCTTTTTAGTGGCAGCTATGATTAGTGTTAAACCGCTTCAAACTTGGGTTTGGGGTGAAAGCCAAGCGCCAAGTGCGGTCGAAAATAAGGCGGTTTCTCATGTTGAATTTAAGAAAGTGAAAAGCGAGGCTGAATTGCAACAAGCTCTGGCGGAAAATAACAAACCACTTGTGATGCTTGATCTTTATGCAGATTGGTGTGTCGCTTGTAAAGAATTTGAAAAAGAAACATTTAGTGATCCAAGTGTACAAAAAGCCTTTGGCGACATGCTGCTTCTTCAGGTTGATATGACAAAAAACTCCGAAGAAAACCGCGCTTTAATGGCAAAATATAAAGTGTTAGGTTTACCGACTATTTTGTTCTTTAACCGAGATGGAAAAGAAATCGAGGGGAGTCGTGTTAACGGATTCATGCCGCCAGTTGAGTTTTTACAATGGATTGAGAAAATCAGTAAAGCATAAAATTATTTCCTAATAGTAAAAAGTCCTTTTCGATTTGAGGTATTGTTTGGCTTTGAGTTAATCATTAATATACACCCCGTTCTCAAATCACTTTTTATTTTTATTAGGAAAACTTTATGAAAAACTTAGAAAAATACTCTCCGTATGTTTTAGCTTTATTACGTATCGTCGCCGCGTATATGTTTATCTTA
The DNA here is from genome assembly GCF_001815355.1 of Haemophilus sp. HMSC068C11. Taxonomy (GTDB): domain Bacteria; phylum Pseudomonadota; class Gammaproteobacteria; order Enterobacterales; family Pasteurellaceae; genus Haemophilus_D. The sequence goes on along the minus strand of NZ_KV820375.1, from coordinate 166,814 downwards.
CACGGCACAGCGAAATTCTGGGAATTCCCAATTTCGATGACGGGCGGTAATGGCGCAGTGGGCGATCCACTGATGATCGTCGGTGGGGTAATTGAGATTGTCGGTTCAATCCTATTAATTTTAGGTTTATTTGTTCGCCCTGCGGCATTTATCCTTTCTGGTCAAATGGCTTATGCGTATTTCTTTATGCACGCTGCAGGTAAAGGGAATTTATTCTTCCCAATCGCGAACGGTGGTGAACTCGCTTTACTTTATTCTTTAGTGTTCTTCTATTTTGTGTTTGCGGGTGCTGGCGCATTTTCTCTAGATAACCGCAAACGTTAATCAATCATCTCATTACTTTGTTGCCCGCATTTTGCGGGCTTTTTTGTTTTTAAAATCGCTTAAATAAATCACCGCACTTTAAGTGCGCTTACCAGGAAAATTTTTTCTATATAAACGCAAACGTTTGCGCTATAATTCCCCCCGCTTATTTTTAACCATTTAATGAAAGGAAAATGTAATGACAGATCGTCCAATTCGTCAGGCTTTACTGAGTGTTTCTGATAAAACCGGTATCGTAGAATTTGCTCAAGGCTTAGTACAGCGTGGTGTAAAACTACTTTCCACTGGCGGTACCGCAAAATTATTGGAGCAACATGGTTTACCAGTGACAGAAGTGTCTGATTATACGGGATTCCCAGAAATGATGGACGGTCGTGTGAAAACCTTACATCCAAAAGTACATGGCGGTATTCTTGGTCGTCGCGGTACAGATGATGCTATCATGCAGCAACATGGCATTGAAGGCATTGATATGGTCGTTGTGAATTTATATCCATTTGCCGCAACAGTAGCGAAGCCAAATTGTACGTTAGAAGACGCGGTAGAAAATATCGATATCGGCGGACCAACCATGGTGCGTTCTGCTGCGAAAAACCATAAAGATGTGGCGATCGTGGTGAATAATCATGATTTTAACAACATTCTTGCTGAAATGGATAAACATCACAACAGCCTAACACTTGAAACTCGTTTTGACCTTGCGATTAAAGCATTTGAACATACCGCACAATATGATTCTATGATTGCCAATTATTTTGGACAAATGGTGAAACCATATCATGTAGCAGAGGAAGAAGACGCGAATGCGAAGTGCGGTCAATTCCCACGTACTTTAAACCTTAACTTCGTGCGCAAACAAACCATGCGTTACGGCGAAAACTCCCATCAAAATGCAGCCTTCTATATTGATTTAAATGTGAAAGAAGCAAGCGTAGCCACCGCTCATCAATTACAAGGTAAAGCCTTGTCTTACAATAATATTGCAGACACCGATGCGGCACTTGAATGCGTGAAAGAATTTGATGAGCCGGCTTGCGTGATCGTTAAACATGCAAATCCATGCGGTGTGGCTTTAGGTAAAGATATTTTAGAAGCTTATAACCGTGCTTACCAAACCGATCCAACCTCTGCATTTGGTGGCATTATTGCTTTCAACCGTGAATTAGACGAAAAAACTGCGACTGAAATCGTGGAACGTCAATTTGTTGAAGTGATTATTGCGCCGAAAGTTTCTGCTGAAGCGCAAGAAGTGGTGAAACGTAAGAAAAATGTTCGTTTGCTTGAATGCGGTGAATGGACCTCTCGTTCTGAACGTTTAGATTTCAAACGTGTAAACGGAGGTTTATTGGTACAAGATGCGGACTTAGGCATGGTTGGTGTGGATGATTTAAAAGTGGTGAGTAAACGTCAGCCAACTGAACAAGAATTAAAAGATTTATTATTCTGCTGGAAAGTGGCGAAATTTGTGAAATCCAATGCCATTGTTTACGCAAAAGACAATCAAACTATCGGCATTGGTGCAGGCCAAATGAGCCGTGTATATTCTGCGAAGATTGCGGGTATTAAGGCTCAGGATGAAGGTTTAACCGTAGCCGGTTGTGTGATGGCTTCTGATGCATTCTTCCCATTCCGTGACGGTATTGATGCGGCGGCGAAAGTAGGTATTCAATGTGTTATCCATCCAGGTGGTTCAATGCGCGATCAAGAAGTCATTGACGCTGCGGACGAACATAATATGGTGATGGTATTAACTGGAATGAGACATTTCCGTCATTAACCTAAAAGCCCTTTTCCCCTTTCAGATTAAAGAGAGGGGATATTTAGCAATAAATTACTTGGAACAGAACAAATGAATATTCTCATCATCGGAAATGGCGGTCGTGAACACGCCTTGGCTTGGAAAGCTGCACAATCTCCATTAGCGGACAAAGTTTTCGTCGCACCAGGCAACGCGGGTACTGCATTAGAACACAAAGTAGAAAACGTGAATATTGCTGCAACAGATATCCCTGCTTTAGTGAAATTTGCTCAAGATAAACAAATTGGATTAACCATTGTTGGTCCTGAAGCACCGCTAGTGATTGGAGTAGTTGATGCATTTCGGGCGGCTGGATTGAAAATTTTTGGCCCAACTCAAGCGGCTGCTCAATTGGAAGGTTCAAAGGCATTCACCAAAGATTTCCTCGCGCGTCACAAAATCCCAACGGCAGAATATCAAAACTTTACCGAAGTTGAGCCTGCGTTAGCGTACTTGCGTGAGAAAGGCGCGCCAATTGTCGTTAAAGCAGATGGTTTAGCAGCTGGCAAAGGGGTAATCGTTGCAATGACATTGCAAGAAGCGGAAGACGCTGTGCGTGATATGCTTTCTGGCAATGCCTTTGGTGAAGCGGGTAGCCGAGTGGTGATTGAAGAGTTTCTAGATGGCGAAGAAGCCAGCTTTATCGTCATGGTGGACGGTAAAAACGTCGAGCCTATGGCAACTAGTCAAGATCATAAACGCGTGGGCGAAAATGATACAGGTTTGAATACTGGTGGCATGGGGGCGTATTCGCCTGCACCAGTGGTGACACCTAAAATTCATGATCGCATTATGCGTGAAGTGATTTATCCAACGGTTAATGGTATGGCGGCAGAAGGCAATGTTTACACCGGTTTCTTGTATGCGGGATTAATGATTATGCCAAATGGTCAGCCGAAAGTAATTGAATTTAACTGCCGTTTTGGCGATCCAGAAACACAGCCAATTATGCTACGCCTTGAATCAGATCTCGTTGAGCTTTGCCTTAAAGCTTGCGAGGGAAAATTGGATGAAGTGAAATCTCAATGGAATCCAAAAGCGTCCTTAGGTATTGTGTTAGCCGCGGAAGGCTATCCAGGCGATTATCGTAAAGGCGATGTGATTAGCGGTTTACCACAAAGTGCGGTCGAAAATGAGAAAGTTTTCTTAGCGGGTGTCGCAGAAAAAGAAGGCAAATTAGTTACGAATGGCGGTCGCGTGCTTTGTGTTACTGCATTAGGCGAAAGCGTATTTGAAGCTCAACAAAAAGCCTTAAAACTCGCTGAACAAATTCAATGGACAGGACGTTTTTATCGTCGAGATATTGGTCATCGTGCCGTCGCTCGTGAACAATAAAAATTAACTACTTTAATGGTAAGGGCTCGAATGGATTATAAAAATAAGGAATTATGTCGTCTTCGTACCATAAGTTTTTTTCTGACGTTACATAAAGATAAAACGCAATGGGAAGACGCCCTTTATTCGGTAAAACGTGATGTGGATTTGTTATTGCCAGCTGTGCAGAAAGCAGGTTATACCTTGCAATCGATTCGGGTCATTACCAATCCTTTTGGTGAATATTTGGATTTAACCAATTTGCAAACAGCAAAAGCAGATTTGCAGTATTTAACAGAGTTACTGAATAAGTTTAATGAAAGTGGCATTCGTCTTCGATTTGCGATAGGTGCGGCGAGGAATAAAGAGGAAATTGCGTTATTGCCAGAGTTAATCGCAGCTTATGGCGACTTGTGTAATGCTTGTGTTAATGTGCCATTAGATGAAAATGGTGTGTTAGATAATGAACTTATCGAACAATCTGTTTATGCGATACAACGAATTGCAAATATCACACCACGTGGCGAAGGCAATTTTAACTTTACTGTGAATTTTAACTGCAAGCCATTTATTCCTTATTTCCCCGCAGGTTATCATCTAAGTCATTTATCAAATAGTTTTGTCATTGGGTTAGAAACACCTGATTTATTAGTCGAAGTATTAAAATCTGTACCAAAATCACCTCATAATCAATTTTATGCGGATTGTTATCAGGCTATGTCGCAAGCGCTGCAATATCATGTAGATCAAGTATTAGAGATGCTAAGTGCGGTCAAATTATCAGGTGAATTTGAATTTGCAGGTATCGATAGTTCGGCGGCTCCATCAAAAAATTGTTCATCCATGACAAGACTCTATGAATTAATGGGATTACCTTATTTTGGTGCAGCTGGTTCAGTCGAGGTTTCTGCCTTACTGACAAAAGTGTTTAAATCAATCCAACGTGTGCCATTGGTTGGGTTTTCTGGATTAATGTTGGCGGTGACAGAAGATTTGGGCTTAGCGGAAGGTACACAAAAACACTATTTTGATATCCGAGCTTTACTGACTTATAGTGCAGTATGTGGTATCGGTTTAGACACAGTCCCAGTGGCGGGAGATGTCAAGGCAGAAAGCATTGCCGCTATTATGCGCGATACTGGAACAATGGCATTTCGCTTAAATAAACCACTAACTGTACGCTTATTCCCAATTCCGAATAAGGTTGCAGGTGAAATATCAGAATTTGAGAGTGATGATTTATGTAACTGCCGCCTTTTGCGTATTCCGGATTAAATAAAAATTTTCCTACTTTGTTGTGATGAATGTTATCCCTACTGACAATAAAAGGAGTATCTTATGAGAAAGTTAATATTGGGTAGTTTTGTAGCAGTATTATTAACAGGTTGTGCTGGGGCTTCAAATGTTTCACAAAGCTCAACGTTAGATGGCGAATGGATTTGTCATACTATCCCGACGAAAGATAAACAAACTTATGATCGTTTAGATCATTTTGTCTTGAAATCTGATGGAACAGGTGCCTTGCGAGGAATTTCCTACATCGAATTGGATAAAGAAAAAGCTATTCGTTATTTAATAAAAGGCAAGGTGAAATGGCAGAGCCAAAATAATGTCTTGAGTTTTGATTTTATCAATCGTTCTATGGTACCGGCTCATAGTAAAAATGTGGCTAAAGTCATCAAGCAAAATAAAGTTCTACAAAAACAAGAAAAAGAAGAGTTGGCTGCATTTTATAGTAAATCTGCCAATCATACAGATATGCCAATTGAGCTGAAAAAAAATGGCAATCAATTTATTCTCGGTAAGGATTATGCGACCTGCCGACGAGTAACAGAGAATGACAAGGACATTCAGTTATTGAATAAGTGGTTTGTAAAGAAATAGGGTCGATTAAGAAAAACGAATACGATTTCAACCGCACTTTATTTTTAGGAGCGGGGACTGATTAATAAAAGGAGAATTATGATGAGAAAATTAGTATTAAGTAGTCTTGTCGCTGTATTGTTATCGGGATGTGCAACGGCGCATCAACAAACTGAACAGGAAAAAGCCTTAGTGGGCGATTGGATTTGCCATGTAAAACCTGCAGCCAAATCTCCTTTACCTGTTGAGCATTTTGATTATGTCACCTATCACGCAGATCAAACTGTACTTCTACGTGGTATTTCACAGATTGATACAAAAGAAGGCTGGATGCGTTATTTATTGCAAGCTAAAGCCAAATGGCAGGCGAATGATGGTAAGTTAAGTTATGACTTTACGGATCGTCTATTTAAAACTGCGCATTCACCAGAAGTTGCGAAAATTATTGAACGATCTCCAGAATTTAAAGAATTAGATAAGGAATTTGTTTCACCTTGTAATAACTGTGGTAATCATTTGGATATGAAGATTAAAATGAAAAGCCCAACAAGGATGACAAATTTTAATACTTATACGAAAGAAACCAGTCAATGCCATAAACTGGGAGCTGGCGAGAAAACAAAAGAAGTTAAACTAATTGAGAAATTAGTGAAAGAAAAAGGCTCGATTTAGATAAATGAATGTTTTTCATTGTAATAATGAAAAATATGATCGAAATTTTTGATTAAGTTTTTACTTGGAAACAGGTAAACTATACACAAATAATTCAAACAACGAGGAAAACACAATGTTTAAAAAAAGTATGAACATCGCTGATTACGATCCGGTTCTCTGGCAAGCCATTCAGGGCGAAAATCGTCGTCAAGAAGAGCATATCGAGCTTATCGCATCTGAAAACTATGCGAGCCCACGCGTAATGGAAGCGCAAGGTTCACAGTTTACTAACAAGTATGCTGAAGGCTACCCAGGTAAACGTTACTACGGCGGTTGTGAGTACGCAGACATTGTCGAGCAGTTAGCGATTGATCGTGCTAAAGAGTTGTTTGGTGCGGATTATGTAAACGTACAACCACACTCAGGTTCACAAGCCAATGCGGCGGTATATGGCGCATTAATCAATGCTGGCGATACTATTTTAGGGATGGATTTAGCACACGGTGGTCACTTAACCCATGGGGCGAAAGTGAGCTTCTCCGGTAAAATCTATAATTCTGTACTTTATGGTATCACTGCTGATGGTTTAATTGACTATGAAGATGTCCGTCAAAAAGCATTAGAGCACAAACCAAAGATGATTGTGGCGGGTTTCTCTGCTTATTCTCAAGTCGTAGATTGGAAAAAAATGCGTGAAATCGCGGATGAAGTAGGCGCGTATTTATTTGTGGATATGGCACACGTTGCAGGCTTAATCGCAGCAGGTTTATATCCAAATCCATTACCATACGCACATGTTGTCACAACAACTACCCATAAAACCTTAGGTGGTCCACGTGGTGGTTTAATCCTTTCTTCTTGCGGTGATGAAGAGCTTTATAAACGCTTACAATCTTCTGTTTTCCCTGCAAATCAAGGTGGTCCATTAGTTCACATTATTGCGGCGAAAGCAGTATGTTTCAAAGAAGCGTTAGAACCAGCTTATAAAGAATACCAAGCCAACGTAATTAAAAATGCGAAAGCAATGGTAGAAGTGTTTAAACAACGCGGTTATGACGTGGTTTCAAATGGCACAGAAAACCATTTATTCTTAGTGAGCTTCATTAAACAAGGCTTAACCGGTAAAGCAGCTGATGCTGCGTTAGGTAAAGCGAACATCACAGTGAATAAAAACTCAGTACCAAATGATCCACAAAAACCATTTGTGACCTCTGGTATTCGTGTTGGTACACCAGCGGTGACTCGTCGTGGCTTTAATGAGCAAGACTGTCGTGAATTAGCCGGTTGGATGTGCGATGTATTAGATGCATTAGGCAAAGAAAACGAAGAGCAAGTGATTGCAGCAACCAAAGAAAAAGTATTGGCAATCTGCAAACGTCTTCCAGTTTACGCATAATGCTGATTCAGCTTTTATTTGTAATGTTAGCGGCGGTAAATATCGTCGCTTATTTTTTAATGTGGAAAGATAAAGTCCGCGCGGTTCGTCACGGCTGGCGAATTTCTGAAAATACCTTTTTTCTATTAAGTCTTCTTGGTGGGTTTATTGGCGTTTATTGCGGGATGAAACGCTTTCGCCATAAAACTAAACACTTCAGTTTTAAATTTGTTGTAATTCTCAGTGCCTTTATTTGGTTGATTTTAATGCCTTATTGGTATTTCTTTCTTGAATAATATTGAGTACAGAATGACTTTCAGTAATAAAAAAGCCTAGAGAATATCTCTAGGCTTTTTAGCATGTAATTAGATTATTTAAAAATGAGGCGTCTTTTTCTGCTTTTCTTCACTTGTGAAATAGTGATTAATCCCAACACAAGGACATAAACAGCAAAAATAAACACGAGCCATTGCACCATAGTGATACCGAAGAGTGACCATTGACTTTCGTTACAGCTACCTGTCGGATTGAACACTGCAGGTAGCCATTTATGGAATGGTAAAGTTTCCGGAAAGTTTGGGATAAATTCACATTGTTTCCACGGTGCAGGGTTCATTTGTAAATCAAGGTGACGGATAGATATCATTAATCCTTTAATTGCACTAAATAAACCCACAATAAGAGCAAGAATGCGGATAATAAGCGAACTTGGGGCTAGGGCGCCGATAAGACCAGCGACGAATAAACCCACAACAGCTAAACGTTCATAAACACAAAGTACGCAAGGTTGCAAACCCATGCCGTATTGAAAATAAAGTGCGGTCGATTCTAAGGCAAATGCGGTAAATGCCAAAAAGATCCACGCTGAACGTTTAAGGGATAATTGCTTAAAAAAGTCGAGCATTCTTTCTCCTTATGCTTCACTAAATAGGAAGAATTAAGCCAAGGTTCGCAAGCAAAATTGTCATATCTGGTAAGATAAATTCGATGGCAAGGAAACCCACCACGGTTAATACGATGGTGTAAGGCAATGCCATATAGACCATTCTACCATAGGAAAGTTTAATTAACGGTGCAAGAGAGGATGTCAGTAAGAACAAGAATGCGGCTTGACCGTTTGGCGTTGCTACAGAAGGTAAGTTTGTACCTGTATTGATTGCGACCGCAAGTAATTCAAATTGGTGTGGTGCAATTGCTCCAGCTGTAAGCGCATTTTTCGCTTCATTGATGTAAACCGTTGCAACGAATACGTTATCAGAAATTGCAGAAAGTAAACCGTTGAAACCATAGAATAGGGCTAACTGGGTTTTCTCTTCTGCATTTAATACGAAGTGGATAATTGGACCAAAGAGTTTTTGATCGATAATCACCGCAACGATAGAGAAAAAGACCACTAATAACGCAGTGAAAGGTAAGCTTTCTTGGAATGATTTACCAATCGCGTGTTCATCTGTAACGCCGGTAAAGGTAGTCGCAAGAATAATCACACTTAAACCGATTAGACCAACAGCGGCTAAGTGGAAGGCTAGACCTAAGATTAACCAAATCGCGATAAGACCTTGAACAGAAAGACGTACTTTATCTTGTTTAGACATTTTTTGTGTATTTTCACGATCTAAATCAGCCAAGATTTTCCATACTTCTTCTGGTAATTTTTCGCCATAGCCGAACACTTTAAATTTTTCCACTAAAACACAAGTGAGTAATCCACAGATAAAGACCGGAATGGTCACTGGCGCCATACGGAAGAAGAATTCAATGAAGTTCCATTTTGCTTGTTCTGCAATAATCAGGTTTTGTGGTTCACCCACCATGGTCATCACACCACCTAGTGCTGTCCCCACACCTGCATGCATCATTAAGCTACGTAAGAAAGAACGGAATTTTTCGAGAGTTTCATGATTTTTAATTTTGTTATCATCAGAAATATCAACTGCATCTTGTAGTGTTTTACCGGATGCGACTTTGTGATAAACCCCATAGAAACCCATAGCTACGCTGATAATTACTGCAACAACAGTAAGTGCATCTAAGAAAGCTGAAAGAAATGCAGCACTAAAACAGAACGCGACAGAAAGGACGATTTTAGAACGGATACGGACTAATAATTTGGTGAACACATAAAGCAAAAGTTGCTTCATAAAGTAAATACCGGCCACCATAAAGATTAAAAGTAAAACGACTTCAAAGTTTGCCATGATCTCGGCTTTAACGTGCTCTGCATTCGTCATACCAATAGCAATAGCTTCAAATGCTAATAAACCACCCGGTTGAAGAGGATAGCATTTTAATGCCATTGCTAGGGTGAAAATAAACTCAGCCACGAGTACCCAACCCGCCACAAATGGGCTTACCCAAAAGAATAAAATTGGGTTAATTACCAAGAAGGCAATAATAGTTAATTTATACCAATCAGGGCTCGAGCCCAGAAAGTTTTTCATAAAAGCTTGTGTGTAAGTCATATTGAACTCCGTTTTTTATAGTCCTATCATTGTAATATATACTGCTTTAAAGGATAATAGACCAGTTAAAGATTTATTCAATAAATCACATTTTTTTGATCTTTTTAGACTTTTTTATATTTATTTCATACTCATGCAAACAGATAATACCCTTTTACGGGCTCAAAGCCCAGCTGCGCTTGCCGAAGAATATATTGTTAGAAGTATTTGGGATGATGTATTTCCCGCCGGCACCAATCTTCCTTCTGAGCGTGATTTAGCTGATAAAATCGGCGTAACACGCACCACATTACGTGAAGTATTACAGCGTTTGGCTCGTGATGGCTGGCTTACCATTCAACACGGCAAGCCGACAAAAGTCAATGATATTTGGGATACAGCTGGTCCAAGCATCATTGAAACCTTAATTACCTTAGATCGCCAAAGTGCGCCGTTAATTATTGAAAATATGTTGTCATTGCGTAGTCGCATGTCAGAATCTTATATTTATGAGGCAGTAAAAAATTCACCTAAAGCTTCTGCAGCCTTGTTCAAAGGGATGGATGCTTTAGAGAATACCGCTGAAAGCTACATGGAATTTGACTATGCCTTATTTCGTCAGTTTACCGTAATGGCGAATAAACCTTTCTATCGTTTAATTTTCAATAGCTTACGTGGGGTTTATCATAAAATTGGTTTGTTATTCTTTAGTGACGAAAAACATCGCCAAGTGACACATGATTTTTATGTGGAATTGCGTGATATTTGTGAAAAAGGTCAATCTGATTTAGTGGTGGAATGTATTCGTAAACACAAGCAAGTGACTTCCGCTTATTGGCGAACCATTTTAGAAAGTTTGCCAAAAGATTTAGCAACAGAATAATATTAAAAGTGCGGTTGAAAATGACCGCACTTTTTCCTTATATCAAGAACTCAATACTATGCGTATTCCAAGAATTTATCATCCAGAATCCCTTAAAAATCAATCTACTTGCCAACTTTCAGAGGATGCGGCTAATCACGTAGGACGAGTACTTCGCATGACTGAAGGTGAGCAAATTGAATTATTTGATGGAAGTAATCATATTTATCCAGCGAAAATTATTGAAGCGAGCAAAAAAAACGTTAAGGTGGACATTCTTGGTTGTGAATTGAGTGATAAAGAGTCGAATTTATCGATTCATTTAGGGCAGGTTATTTCACGCGGCGATCGAATGGAATTTACCATTCAAAAGTCCGTAGAGTTGGGCGTGAATGTGATTACACCATTATGGTCAGAACGCTGTGGGGTGAAGTTGGATGGCGAGCGCATGGATAAGAAAATCCAACAATGGCAAAAAATTGCCATTGCGGCTTGTGAACAATGTGGCCGTAATGTTGTGCCAGAAATTCGCCCTTTGATGAAGCTACAAGATTGGTGTGCTGAAAATGATGGCGCATTGAAATTGAATTTACATCCAAGAGCCCAATATTCAATAAAAACCTTGCCTTCCATTCCAAAAGAAGGTGTTCGTTTGCTTATTGGTTCAGAAGGTGGTTTATCACCTCAAGAAATCGCTCAAACTGAACAACAAGGATTTACTGAGATTTTATTAGGAAAGCGTGTGTTACGTACAGAAACAGCCTCTTTAGCGGCGATTAGTGCGTTGCAAATTTGTTTTGGAGATTTGGGATAATGATGGATTTACAAGGGCAATTTTTAATTGCGATGCCACAGTTGGAGGATTATTTCCAAAATACCGTGGTGTATATGTGTGAGCATAATGAGCAAGGCTCAATGGGCTTAGTGATTAATCAACCCACTGATTTAAGCATTGCTGAGTTGTATTCAAAAATGAATTTTATGATGAAAAATGACCGCACTTTTAGCAATGAACTTGTGCTTGCAGGTGGTCCAGTGCATTCTGAGCGTGGTTTTATTCTGCATAAGAAAACCGCTAAAGAATTTGAGCATAGTTATAAAATTACCGATGAGATGTTTCTCACCACTTCGGCAGATATTGTGGAAACCTTTGGTTCAGAGGATGCGCCCGAAAAATATCTTGTTGCGCTCGGTTGTGCAAGTTGGACAGCTGGACAACTGGAACAAGAGATTGCGGATAATGCGTGGTTAGTTGCGCCTGCGTCAGATACTATTTTATTTGAAACTATTTATGAAGATCGTTATCCTGCAGCGAATCAATTATTGGGGATTAATCCTCATAATTTTGTCTTTTCACAAGTAGGGCATAGTTAATGGGCATCACGGCAATCGCGTTTGATTTCGGCACAAAAAGTATCGGTTGTGCGGTCGGGCAAAGTATCACAGGTACGGCGCAAGCTTTGCCTGCATTTAAAGCGCAAGATGGAATCCCCAATTGGGATGCTATTGAAAAATGCCTAAAGGATTGGAAGCCCGATGTCATTGTGGTGGGATTACCTTTAAACATGGATGGAACCGAGCAAGATTTAACACTTCGTGCGAAAAAATTTGCTAATCGCTTAAATGGTCGTTTCGGTATCAAAGTCGAACTGCAAGATGAGCGTTTAACGACGGTTTCTGCTCGAGATGAAATTTTCCAACGTGGCGGTTATCGAGCGCTCAATAAAGGCAAAGTAGATGGGATTTCCGCTTGCTTGATTTTAGAAAGTTGGTTCGAAAACTATTCAGAATAAGCCAAAAATAAACCGCACTTTAAGGTGCGGTTTGCTGTATTGATAGGTTTATTTTTTTATCCAAATCAGACTCGCCATTCTTCCTGTTTTGCCATCTCGACGATAGGAAAAGAAGCGCTCTTTTTCATTGAATGTGCAATGCTCCCCACCGTAAATTTGGGTAATCCCTAATTTGTTGAGGCGTTGTGTGGCGATTTGATAAAGATTGCCGAAGTATTTTCCTGATTCATTCGGATCGGGTCGAAAAGCCGTTTCTGCAATCGGGTCAAAAGCCATAAATTGCTCAATCACTTCTTTACCAACTTGAAATGCATTAGGGCCGATAGCAGGGCCAAACCACGCAATAATCTCTTCAGGGGCAGATTGAAAACATTTTACTGTTTCTTCTAAGACACCATCACAGAGTCCACGCCAGCCCGCATGGGCTGCTGCCACTTCAGTCCCTTGCTTATTAGTGAATAAAACCGGTAAGCAATCAGCCGTCATCACTAAACATACTTGGTTCGGTTGATTGGTGTAAACCGCATCAGCCTCTAAATCATTGCCTTCATAAGGCAGCGTAATTACACGAGTGCTGTGCGTTTGAGTTAAAAACAACGGGAAATGTGGCAGATTAAATTTTTCGACCAATAAAGTGCGGTTAGTTTTGACCGCACTTTTATCATCTTCAACATGATCACCTAAATTAAAACTATCGAAAGGCGGCAGGCTTACACCACCTTCTCTTGTGGTTGTAAAAGCTTGGATATGTGGTGGAACATTCCAGTTTGGAACAATGGTTTTCATCTTAATAATCCAATTCGTCTTTATGTTCGAGGTAATCCGCTTTTAAGGCATGCAGTAATTCGACAAAGTCATCTGGTAATGGGGCATACCATTCCATCATTTCACCTGTAATCGGGTGAGCTAAACGCAACATGACCGCATGTAAGGCTTGGCGTTTAAAATTGCGTAGCACCTCAGTGAAAGCTTCGCTTGCATTTTTAGGTGGACGAGGACGACCACCATAAGTTTGATCGCCTAATAATGGATGTGCAATATGCGCCATGTGCACACGAATTTGGTGAGTGCGACCCGTTTCTAAACGTAAGCGTAAACGCGTGTAATTACGGAAATTCTCCATAATGCGATAGTGCGTCACAGCCGGTTTACCCATTGGGTGAACCGCCATCAATGTGCGTTTTGTTGGGTGGCGAGCCATTGGCTGATCTACTGTGCCACCTTTGGTCATAATGCCACTCGCAATGGCTTCGTATTCACGAGTGATTTTTCGTTTTTGTAAATCACGCACAAGTTTGGTTTGTGCTGGAATCGTTTTAGCGACAACCATGAGACCTGTCGTGTCTTTGTCTAAACGATGCACAATCCCTGCGCGCGGTACTTCGGCAATAGGTGGATAGTGATAGAGTAGCGCGTTAAGTACCGTGCCACTTGGATTGCCTGCACCAGGATGAACCACGAGATCTTTAGGTTTATTAATCACGATAATATCGTCATCTTCATAAACGATATTGAGCGGAATATTTTGCGGCTCAAAACGGTTTTCATCTTCCACTTCTACCGAAATTTCAATTTGCTCTCCGCCATAAACTTTTGCACGGGGAATATCGGCAATTTCACCGTTCATTTTTACCTGTTTTGCTTCAATCCAGGTTTTTAAACGCGAACGGGAATATTCGGGGAACAACTCTGCGAGGGTTTGGTCTAAACGCTGTCCCATTTGTTCGGGCTGAATTTCAGCCGTTAAGGTCATTTGTGGCATAAAAAATCCATCTAAAAATTTAAAAAGTTGGCTTATTGTGTAATGTTCTATACAATATTCGTTAATTGTAACTTATTTATTGATTTTCGTAAAAATTAAGGAAAAAAGAATGCGTAAAATAAAATCTCTCGTGCTTATTGCACTTACCTCATTCGCTATTGCAGCTTGTAGCAGTGGTAATAAAGAAGTGGAGCAAGCTTCTGTTGATGAGCTTTATGCAAAAGGCGCGGCTGCATTACAAGAAGGAAGCTATTCTGACTCGATTCGTTATTTAAAAGCAGCGATAGAGCGTTTCCCTGGTAGTACTTACCAAGAACAAGCAATGCTTGATTTAATTTATGCAAACTATAAAACACAAGATTACACAGCAACGTTGGTTACCGTAGATAACTACTTACAGCAATTCCCACAAAGTCCAAACCGTGACTATGCAGTGTATATGGCTGGTTTAACAAACTTAGCAACGGCTGATAACATGATCCAAGATTTCTTTGGTATCGATCGTGCAACGCGTGAAACAACTTCAATGAAAACTGCGTTTTCTAACTTCCAAAGCTTAGTGCGTGCGTTCCCAAATAGTCCATATTCACAAGATGCAGTAGCACGTATGGCGTATATTAAAGATTCATTAGCTCGTCATGAATTAGAAATTGCGAAATTCTATGCAAAACGTGATGCGTGGGTGGCGGTATCAAACCGTGTAGTAGGTATGTTGCAACAATATCCGGATGCAAAAGCGACTTATGAAGGTTTATTCTTAATGAAAGAAGCATACGAGAAAATGGGTTTACAACAATTAGCGAACCAAACCCAGCAAGTTATCGATGCGAATAAAGATAAACAATTTGCGGAAGTGAAAAAACCGGAAGAGTCTGATTTAACTCAACCAGTTAAAAAATAATTCTCGTCCCTTGTGGGACGAGCTTGACTAAGCAAAATTATTCAAATAAAGGCTAGTCAAACTAATCAAATTGAGCTAGTATAAATTTAAAAGATTTCCTGGGGTGTTCGTGGATGGGTTATGTCCCTGAGCCGATACTTAGAACTTTATAAATCGGTTTCCCGCCATTGGTGTGTAGGCTTGACCTTTGACTTTGTCATTGGACTAAAGAAACCTAAAGATGGCCTTACCGATTTCCTTGGACCGTCGGGTTCAAGGACTACTACTCGTAGCGGCACTCTGGGACCTTCCTTTAAAACCATTCTTTCCAATCGAATGAAATCAACACAGCAAACGCTTCGCAATCAACTCCGTCAACAAATTCGTAAAACACGAGCAAATTTGACCGCACTTCAGCAGCAACAAGCGGAAGATTCCATCACTCAACAAGCGCTTGCATTCATTGAAGAACGAAATGCGCAGCATATTGCCTTGTATGTTTCCTTTGATGGTGAAATCTCTACGGAGAAACTTATCAAAACCCTTTGGGCACAAGATAAACACGTTTATTTGCCGGTGTTGCACCCTTTCAATCCTAATCATCTTTTGTTCTTACGTTATTTGCCAGATACACCAATGCTGAAAAATAAATTTGGCATTTGGGAGCCAAAACTCAATGTGCAAAACGTATTGCCTTTGGATGAATTAGATATTCTTTTTACACCACTTGTCGCTTTTGATAAACAAGGGAATCGTCTTGGCATGGGCGGTGGTTTTTATGATCGTACCTTACAAAATTGGCAAAATGCTTCTTTTATTCCTGTGGGATTAGCCCACCAATGTCAGCAAGTCGAACAGCTTCCAACTGAAGCGTGGGACGTGCCTCTTCACCGAATTTTAGTTGCTTAAACCTATCAAGAAATAGAATTTGATAGAAAAAATTAAAAATTGTTGATTTTTTCTCTTGAAATACCAAAAAAGGGTCTTATTTAATAACCCGTAAAGGGGGATAACCCCAAGAATTTAATCAGGAGAAGATAAGCATATGAATATTGAAAAATTTACCACAAAATTTCAACAAGCACTCAGTGAAGCACAATCATTGGCGCTAGGTAAAGATAATCAGTTTATCGAACCAGTGCATTTATTGACCGCACTTTTAAATCAACAAGACGGTTCAATTGCACCAATTTTAACGACCAGTGGTGTGAATGTGGCGTTATTGCGTAATGAATTAAACGCCGAATTGAATAAATTGCCACAAGTGTCGGGTAATGGCGGTGATGTGCAAATTTCTCGTCAATTACTTAACTTATTGAATTTATGTGACAAATTAGCTCAACAAAAACAAGATAAATTTATTTCTAGTGAATTGTTCTTATTAGCAGCGCTTGAAGAGCGAGGCGCATTAAATGACATTTTGAAAAAATGTGGTGCAAAAAAAGAACAAATTCTACAAGCGATCCAACATATTCGTGGAGGACAAAGCGTGAACGATCAAAATGCAGAAGAAAGCAGACAAGCTCTTGAAAAATATACAATTGATTTAACCGCTCGTGCTGAAAGCGGCAAACTAGACCCCGTTATTGGCCGTGATGAAGAAATTCGTCGAGCGATTCAAGTATTACAACGTCGTACCAAAAACAACCCAGTATTAATCGGTGAGCCTGGTGTAGGTAAAACTGCTATCGTGGAAGGTTTAGCACAACGTATTGTTAATGGTGAAGTGCCTGAAGGCTTAAAAAACAAACGTGTACTTTCTTTAGATATGGGTGCGCTGATTGCCGGTGCGAAATACCGCGGTGAATTTGAAGAGCGCTTAAAAGCTGTTTTAAATGAATTATCAAAAGAAGAAGGTCGCGTGATCCTCTTTATTGATGAAATCCATACCATGGTTGGTGCAGGTAAAACTGACGGTGCAATGGATGCGGGTAACTTATTAAAACCAAGTTTAGCGCGCGGTGAATTGCACTGTGTGGGTGCAACAACACTAGACGAATATCGTCAATATATCGAGAAAGATGCCGCACTTGAGCGTCGTTTCCAAAAAGTCTTTGTGGATGAGCCAAGTGTCGAAGATACCATTGCGATCTTACGTGGTTTGAAAGAGCGTTATGAGATCCATCACCATGTAGATATTACTGACCCGGCAATCGTGGCGGCAGCAACGCTTTCACATCGTTATATTTCCGATCGTCAATTGCCGGATAAAGCCATCGACTTAATCGATGAAGCCGCTTCGAGCATCCGTATGGAAATTGACTCTAAACCAGAGCCGCTTGATCGTCTTGAACGCCGTATTATCCAATTAAAATTGGAAGAACAAGCATTACAAAAAGAAGAAGACGAAGCAAGCCGTAAACGTTTAGAGATGTTAGAAAAAGAGCTTGCTGATAAAGAACGTGAATATGCTGAACTTGAAGAAGTTTGGAAATCAGAAAAAGCGACCCTTTCAGGTTCACAACACATCAAACAAGAGTTAGATGCGGCGAAAACTGAAATGGAACAAGCGCGTCGTGCAGGTGATTTAAGCAAGATGTCTGAGCTTCAATACGGTCGCATTCCTGAATTGGAAAAACAACTTGCTGCCGCTGAAACCAGCGAAGGCAAAGAAATGACCTTATTGCGCTATCGTGTGACTGATGAAGAAATTGCCGAAGTGCTTTCTAAAGCAACAGGTATTCCTGTTTCTAAAATGATGGAAGGTGAGAAAGAAAAACTCTTACGCATGGAAGAAGAATTACACAAACGTGTGATCGGTCAAGAAGAAGCGGTAGATGCTGTAGCAAACGCAATTCGTCGTAGCCGTGCAGGACTTTCTGATCCTAACCGCCCAATTGGTTCATTCTTATTCTTAGGACCAACTGGTGTAGGTAAAACAGAGCTTTGCAAAACTTTGGCGAAATTCCTCTTTGACAGTGAAGATGCGATGGTACGTATTGATATGTCAGAGTTTATGGAAAAACACAGCGTATCTCGTTTAGTGGGTGCGCCTCCAGGCTATGTTGGCTATGAAGAGGGTGGTTACTTAACTGAAGCTGTGCGTCGTCGTCCATATTCGGTGATTTTGCTCGATGAAGTGGAAAAAGCACACGCAGATGTATTCAATATCTTATTACAAGTATTGGATGATGGTCGTTTAACTGATGGTCAAGGTCGTACAGTGGACTTCCGTAACACCGTGGTGATTATGACCTCTAACTTGGGTTCTGATTTAATCCAAGGCAGCAAAGACGAAAGCTATGGTGAAATGAAAGCCTTAGTGATGTCAGTGGTGAGCCAACATTTCCGTCCGGAATTCATTAACCGTATTGACGAAACCGTGGTATTCCATCCACTTGGTAAAGAAAATATCCGTGCGATTGCAAGCATCCAATTAGAGCGCTTAGCAAAACGTATGGAAACTCGTGGTTACGAATTAGTGTTTACCGAAGCGTTATTAGATTTCATTGGTGAAGTCGGTTACGACCCAATTTATGGGGCGCGTCCATTAAAACGTGCAATCCAACAAGAGATCGAAAACAGCTTGGCACAACAAGTTCTATCTGGTCAATTATTACCAGGTAAAGTGGTCACAGTGGATTATGTGGATGGCAAAGTTCAAGCCAGACAATAATTTATAAAATGAAAAGCCATTTAGTGAAAGCTAAATGGCTTTTTTATGCTTTGGTAAAAGATAAAATAGGGTAGAATGTCGCTGTTTATAGCGTACAAAAATGAGGAAGAAAATGACCGCACTTTTAAAAATTGGTTTGGTTTCGGTGTCAGACCGTGCATCAAGTGGTGTGTATCAAGATCAAGGGATTCCCGAATTACAACAATGGCTAGAGCAAGCGTTGGTGGATCCTTTTGAAGTGGAAACGCGATTAATTCCAGACGAGCAGCCATTAATTGAACAAACGTTGAAAGAATTAGTGGATGAGTACCATTGTCATTTAGTGCTTACAACAGGTGGTACAGGGCCGGCAAAACGTGATATCACACCTGATGCCACATTGGCTGTTGCTGATCGTGAAATGCCGGGATTTGGCGAGCAAATGCGTCAAGTGAGTTTACATTTTGTGCCAACAGCGATTTTATCTCGTCAAGTTGGTGTGATTCGTAAAAACAGCCTAATCTTGAACTTACCTGGGCAGCCAAAAGCCATCAAAGAGACTTTAGAAGGCGTGAAAGATGAGCAAGGCAAAGTCTTAGTGAAAGGGATTTTTAGTGCGGTGCCTTACTGCTTGCAATTAATCGATGGTATTTATATTGATACCAAGCCTGAAGTGATTACAAGCTTCCGACCGAAAGCCGCACGTCGCGAAAATTTGGAGAAATAAGATGAAAAAAATCGAAGCCATTATTAAGCCATTTAAATTAGATGATGTACGTGAAAATTTATCTGATATTGGCATTAGCGGAATGACGGTGACTGAAGTTCGTGGTTTTGGTCGTCAAAAAGGGCATACAGAGCTTTATCGTGGAGCAGAATATATGGTGGATTTTCTGCCTAAAGTGAAAATCGAAATTGTCGTGCCAGATGATTTACTTGAACAATGCCTTGAAACCATTGTTGAAACTTGCCAAACAGGCAAAATCGGTGATGGGAAGATCTTTGTTTATGATGTAGAACGCGTGATTCGTGTTCGTACAGGCGAAGAAAATGAGGAAGCCATTTAATGGAAAAAAACTTAAATTTTAACCGCACTTTAGTCGCAATGGCAGCTCTAGTAATTGTGTTTGCAGGGATTAAACTTGCGGCAGAGATTGTCGTGCCTTTTTTATTGGCATTATTTATTGCCATTATTTGCTCGCCAGTGATTAAAGCAATGACACAACGTAAAGTGCCGCATGGTATTGCGATTGCCTTGCTGTTTATCTTAATTTTAATTGTATTCTTTTTCCTAGCGGGATTAATTAACAGCAGTGTGCAAGAATTTACACGCTCTATTCCGCAATATAAAGTGCTGCTTTCAGAGCGCATAAATGATGCCATGGTGTTAGCTCAAAAACTGAAATTGCCGATTGTAATTTCTCACGAAGCCATTATGAAGCATTTTGATCCAAGTGTGATCATGAACTTTGTGAGCCATTTATTATTAAACTTTTCTGGCGTGCTGTCGAATGCTTTTGTGTTGATTTTAGTGGTAATTTTTATGCTATTTGAAGCACCGACGATGAAGCATAAATTTGCTTTAGTGTTAAGTAATAATGAAGATGATGTTGTCGCGAAAGAACATCATATTGATCGTGTTTTAGACAGTGTGATTCGTTATCTTGGCGTGAAAACATTGATTAGTTTGCTTAGCGGTATCTCGACGTGGATTTTGTTGGACGTACTGGGTGTGCAATATGCGATTTTATGGGGAACCTTAACCTTCTTATTAAATTACATTCCGAATATCGGTTCAATTATTGCCGCAGTGCCTGTTATTGTTCAAGCGTTATTGCTGAATGGATTTGGTGTAGGCATGGGCGTAACCGTCGGTATTATTGCATTAAATATTGTGATCGGTAATATTATTGAACCGAAGATGATGGGTAAAACCTTAGGGCTTTCTACCTTGGTTGTATTCTTTTCATTACTTTTCTGGGGATGGTTGCTTGGTACGGTAGGTATGTTGCTTTCTGTGCCGCTGACAATGGCGTTTAAAATTACATTAGAAAGCTCTGAATCAACGAAGAAATATGCAGCTTTATTAGGGGATGTAAATGAATAAAGTGCGGTCAAAAATTACATAATTTTAGCAATAAAAAAGCCACCATTATGGTGGCTTTCTTTTTATCTCATGTTCGATAGATTAAGGTAAATCATCGATTTCTTTATCCACTTTTGGTGGAATCATATGTTCACGGCGTAGGCCAACGTCATAAGCAATCGCAATCGCGATAAAGATTGATGAGTAAGTACCAAAACCGATACCGATTAATAACGCTAACGAGAAGTTATGAATTGATGGACCACCAAAGAAGAACAAGGCAATCACAACAAGAAGCGTTGTGAGAGATGTCATGATGGTTCTCGATAAGGTTTGCGTTAAGGAAATATCAATAATATCGATGGTATCTACACGACGAATTTTACGGAAGTTTTCACGCACACGGTCGAATACCACGATACTATCGTTGATAGAGTAACCCACAACGGAAAGAATTGCCGCCACGAAGGTTAAATCCATTTCAACTTGTAATGCAGAGAACACTCCGAGGGTGACAACTACGTCGTGGGCAAGTGAGGCAATACCGCCAACCGCTAAACGCCATTCAAAGCGTGAACCGATATAAATCAACATCATCGCAAGGGTCGCAAGAGTTGCATAAACTGCACCTTGAGCTAACTCTTCACCAACGTTCGGACCGACAAATTCAATACTGTTAATATGAATATTTGGATCAATCGTTTGAAGCATCCCTTTAACGTGTTCACCGATACCTGAGTCGTTATTGTCAGCTGGTAAGCGAATCATGACATCTTGCACAGAACCCGTTGTTTGTACAATTGGGCTTGAAATCCCGTTTTGGTTTAATGTGCCACGGATTTTCTCTAAATCAGCGGGTTGTGAGAAGTGAGTATCAAATACCACACCGCCCGTAAAATCTAAGCCCCAGTTGAAGCCTTTTGTAATAATGAAGAAGAGGGAAATCGCCATCAAAATAGCGGAAAATGCATACCCTACAAATCTCACTTTCATAAATTCAGTGAGAGGGAATGGCAATTTAATCCCATTCACTTCACGGATAAAATGTCCGTTTTTATCTTTTGCAAATAATCTCATCTTATCCTACCTAAATTGATAATTTTTCAAGACGTTTACCGCCGTATATGAAGTTCACGATAGCACGTGTTCCGGTAATCGCTGTAAACATTGAAATTGCCACACCTAATGCAAGAGTTACCGCAAAGCCTTGAATAGGACCGGTACCGACAGCATAAAGAATAATCGCCGTTAAAATTGTGGTTAAGTTCGCATCGAAGATAGAGGAGAATGCACCGTTATAACCTTCGTTAATGGCTTGCTGGATTGGACGACCATTACGAATTTCTTCTTTGATACGCTCAAAAATAAGTACGTTGGCATCCACCGACATCCCCAAGGTTAATACGATACCCGCAATCCCTGGCATGGAAAGTGTTGCCCCAGGTAGGATAGACATTAAACCGACTAATAAAACGATGTTAATCACTAATGCGAAGCTTGCGATAACGCCGAAGATTTTGTAGTAAATCAACATGAAGAGGATAACTACAATTAATCCCCAGAAGCTTGCATTGATACCTTGTTCTACGTTTTGTGCACCCAGTGAAGGACCAATTGTACGCTCTTCAACAATTTGCACTGGCGCGATTAATGCACCTGATTTTAATAACATAGAAAGGTTTTGTGCTTCCGCAGAGCTGCTTACACCCGTAATTTGGAAGTTAGAACTAAAGCGACCTTGAATGGTTGCGACGTTAATGACTTCTTCATTTTTCTCTAAAATGGTTTTGCCATTTTCGTCTTTTTTACCGTTGTCTTTGTATTCTACGTACAAGGTTGCCATTGGTTTTTTGTAGTATTTCTTGGTCGTTTGCGACATGATTTCGCCGCCTTCACTATCCAAGGTTACACTTACTTGTGGCGTACTGGTGTTTTGGTCTAAACCCGAGCTTGAGTTGATGATGTGTTCACCACCCAATACCGCACGTTTGTAAAGTGCAACAGGTCTACCTTGACGGTCATATTTGATTTCTGTGTCAGAAGGTAACATACCACGCGCTGCTGATTCTGGGTTCACCAACGAATTCACAATGCGGAATTCAAGTGTTGCAGTTGCCCCTAAGATTTCTTTTGCACGCGCAGTATCTTGAACACCCGGTAATTCGATTACGATACGTTCTGCACCTTGACGTTGGATAACCGCTTCAGCTACGCCTAATTCAGCAACACGTTTACGTAAAATCGTTAAGTTTTGCTCGATCGCTAAGTTACGTGATTCTGTTAATGCCGCTTCTGAAAGGGCAAGGTTTAAGGTGTTGTCACCAATGTCAGACACGTCTAATGTTGGGTGTAATTGACGAATAATACGCGCTGCTTTTGACATTTGGTCAGCGTTTTCTAATGTGACCGTTGTACCAAATTTGTCGCTATTTTTAATTGCCGTAAACTGAATTTTTTCTTTACGTAATTCGTTGCGTAATGTGTCTTGTAACTGTTCTTGACGTTTAGCAAGCGCAGAATTCATGTCCACTTCCATTAAGAAGCGTACACCACCACGTAAGTCCAAACCCCATTTCATCGGGTTAGCACCAATGCTGCTTAACCAAGCCGGTGTTGCCGGTGCAAGGTTTAATGCGGTGGTGTAGTTGTTGCCAAGTTTTTCTGCAATTTTATCTTTGGCAAGAAGTTGGTCATCTGTGTTGGTGAAACGGGCAAGAATAGAGCCATTTTCAAGAACGATAGATTTGGTTGGAAGGTTATTTTCTTTCAGTACGTTTTGTACTTCAGTTAATGCGGTGGTGTCTGCTTGTTGTCCGCGTGTACCGGAAATTTGCACCGCAGGATCTTCACCATAGATATTTGGAAGAGAGTATAAAGCACCAATGGCGACCACAAGGATCACCATTAGATTCTTCCATAATGGGTAACGATTTAACATAGTTTTCCCTTTAGGAATTTAAATTAGAGAGATTTTACAGAACCTTTCGGTAATACTGAAACGATGTAGTTACGGTTAATCGTGATTTCAGTAGTATCGTTTAAAGCGATAACAATTTCAGCACCTTCGGTTACTTTAGTGATTTTACCAATCAAACCACCAGCGGTTAATACTTCAGTGCCTTTCGCTAATTCAGACATTAATTTTTTGTGTTCTTTGTTACGTTTCGCTTGTGGGCGGTAAATCATAAAATAAAAAATTAAACCGAAGATCACGAAAATAAATAACGTGGACATTGGGCTTTGTGCTTCCATTGTGTTTTCCTTATAAAATGAAAAGTTAAAAGTGTGCGTAAAATACCATAAAACGGCATTCAGTAAAAGCCGATGAAGGCAATAACAACTAGAATTTTGGAATTAATTGATTTTTTTCAAGCAAACTTCGAAGATTTGCTCGGAAAGCCAATGTTGATCCACTAATTCACATTGATTTTTTTCACAAAAAACAACAAAATTTTCTACCGCACTTTGACGATTTAATTGCAAAACTAATTCATCATTTGGCGCTAAATTTGCCAAAGCCTTCTTCGCGGTTAAAAGCGGAATCGGGCAGGAAAGTGCGGTCAAATTTAATTGATATTTCATGATTTAAGCTTGGCGACGAGCAAACATAATTTTGCCCATAGCCGTGAGTTGTTCTGCGGATAAATATTGCTTACCAAGCTCAAATAGCGGCTCTTCAAGGGCAATGTGTCTATCATAGCTCGCCACAAACAGCGTAATCAGCCTTTCATCTACATCAGTGCGTTTCTCTACAATCAATTCTTCTAGCTGCTCAGAAAGCTTTGCCCAATTTTCATGCAAAGTAACATGCTGGCGCTCTAATTCATCCACCGACTCTTTCGCTTGCGGTGCTTTTTCAATTAAAGCGGGGAAAAAGTCTTTTTCTTCATCATCATGATGAAGTGGTGCGGCGTGATTAAAATACTGCAAAATAGTTTTTACATCATTTAATACGGCTTGATTCACGCCATTTTTTTCTAAATAACCAGGAAGAATCGTGAGTTGCTTGCAAAAGCGTTTCACTTTGCTATGACAAGCATAAAGCATATCAATCGGTTCATTCCAAGTGGCAAATTGTTGAGGTTCAAGGATTTGCATAAGGTTTCCTTTGTTAAAAAGTGCGGTCAAAAAACGCTTCATTTTTTTACCGCACTTTCAGCAATTATGAGTTATCCGCTAATTGTAATGGAGGAACGGGTTTGCCCATGCGAGCATAGAATTCTACAACAAAATCATCAAAACGATCGTCTTCGATAGCTTGACGAATTTCCGCCATTAAACGTTGATAATAGCGTAAGTTATGAATGGTATTTAAGCGAGCGCCTAAAATCTCCCCACATTTATCTAAATGATATAAATAAGCTTTGGTGTAGTTTTTACAGGTGTAGCAATCACATTCAGGATCCAACGGGCTGGTATCATCACGATATTTTGCATTACGGATTTTAACAATGCCGTCTGTCACGAATAAATGGCCGTTGCGTGCGTTACGGGTTGGCATTACGCAGTCAAACATATCAATACCACGACGTACGCCTTCCACTAAATCTTCTGGTTTACCCACACCCATTAAATAACGCGGTTTATCAGCCGGGATTTGTGGGCAGATGTATTCTAAAATACGGTGCATGTCTTCTTTTGGTTCGCCTACCGCTAAACCACCCACCGCATAACCATCAAAGCCAATATTCACTAAGCCTTCTAATGATACTTTGCGTAATTCTTCAAATACGCCGCCTTGAATAATACCGAATAGCGCATTTTTATTGCCTAATTCATCAAAGCGATCACGGCTGCGTTTTGCCCAACGAAGAGACATTTCCATGGATTTTTTCGCATAATCAAAAGTGGCTGGATAAGGCGTACATTCATCGAAAATCATCACGATGTCAGATCCTAAATCATATTGAATTTCCATGGATTTTTCAGGCGAAAGGAAAATGCGCTCGCCGTTAATTGGGTTTTGGAATTTCACACCTTCTTCGGTGATTTTACGTAATTTACCTAAACTGAATACTTGGAAACCGCCACTGTCAGTCAAAATTGGACGATGCCATTGCATAAAGTCGTGTAAATCACCATGTTTACGCATCACTTCTTGACCAGGGCGAAGCCATAAATGGAAGGTGTTACCCAATAAGATTTCTGCACCCGTCGCACGCACTTCTTCTGGTGTCATGCCTTTTACCGTGCCATAAGTACCCACCGGCATAAATGCAGGGGTTTCTACGCTGAACGTGCCTTGTGGACGTTCAAACACCAAGCGACCACGACGTGCACTGCCGCTGGTTTTATCTAATTCATATTTCATTTTCTTTCCTCAACGAATAAACAGTTCGTAGGTTGTTGTTCAATAAAAAAGCCTGTTAGTACAGGCTTCTTGATAGGTATTTTATGAGTTGGGTGAAAATAAGTCAAACCACTTATTCTAAGCCTTTCACGTTTGGATTTTTGGTAATGAACATCGCATCGCCATAACTGAAAAAACGATAGCGATTTTCGACCGCACTTTTATAGGCATTCATGGTGTGGCTAAAGCCTGCGAAGGCAGACACTAACATAATCAATGTGCTTTCTGGTAAGTGGAAATTGGTAATTAACGCATCCACCACACGGAATGATTTACCCGGGTAAATAAAAATAGACGTATCAGAAAAATAAGGTTCAATTAAATCAGGGTTGCCATTTTCTTCTGCTGATAGGGCAGCGGTTTCAACAGAACGTACTGATGTTGTGCCTACTGCAATGACACGTTTACCCGCTTTCTTCGTTTCAATAATAGCATTGCAGACTTCTTGAGAAAGCTCCACATATTCTGCATGCATAATGTGATCTTCAATATTTTCAACGCGTACTGGCTGGAATGTACCTGCGCCCACGTGCAAAGTCACAAATTCAAAATTAACGCCTTTTTCGTGTAATTTTTGTAAAAGCTCATCATCAAAATGCAAGCCAGCCGTTGGCGCAGCCACTGCACCAGGCACTTTGTTATACACGGTTTGATAGCATTCTTGATCCGCTTCTTCATCTGGGCGATCAATATAAGGTGGCAAAGGCATATGACCGATTTCTTGTAACACATCAAGCACATTGCGACTTTTATCCGCTAATTCCACTTCAAAAAGCGTATCTTGACGACCAACCATAATGGCTTTTACGCCATTATTTTCACCCAGTTTATCTTCGCCTAAAAATAATTCTGCGCCTTCTTTCGGGGCCTTTGATGAGCGAATATGCGCTAAAAAATGATGTTCACTTAAAACACGTTCCACTAACACTTCAATTTTCCCGCCACTGGCTTTTCGACCAAACATACGAGCAGGGATCACGCGCGTATTGTTAAAAATCAACAAATCACCTTCGTCGATTAAATCCAATACATCGGTAAAAGTGCGGTGAGAAATTTCTCCGTTTTCGCCATTAAGCTGTAGCAAACGGCAAGAAGAGCGATCTTCTTTAGGGTAACGAGCAATCAGCTCATCAGGTAAGTCAAAATGAAAGTCAGAAACACGCATAATTGTAAATCATGAAAGCTAAAAATGGGGCATAGTCTAGAGCGAATGAGGGGGAAATACAAGGGGGAATGTTGTTGGGTATGAATCGGGTTGAGAGATAGAGTGGGAAGGTAAATATTATACTATTCAAATTTATTAAGTTTTGTTTCAACACACAGCCACCGGAAGGTGGCTGCTAAAACATATCGAACCGCAACATTACACTATGGTGTTTCAACACACAGCCACCCGAAGGTGGCTGCGTATTTACAGTTTTAAAATTTGTAACAAGGCTCGTCTTGTTTATGATTAAGGGTAATCCAATTTTTTAGAGTGTCTTCATAGTTAGTGCCATCATTACTTGGAATATCATTGCATACGCTGATTAATTCTTTCAGTATTGATTCTATACTTGAACGCACACCTTCCTGTTCTTGAACAGCTTTCCAACTTCTAAATGGCTTATCTTTAGATGGTAAGTCCATTTGATGGTGAATTTCAAAATTAGGGCATGAACAACGATAAGTTACCTTTAATCCAGCTCCACGTGCCTCAGTTACTGCATCTGAAATTGCTTTATTTATAGAGTATGCTGAATTAGCCCTATCGCCAGACGAAACTTTAGGAGAATCTATATCGTGTAAGACAGAAAAATCAATTTTAAAATGAGATAAAATTTTTACTAAAATAGTAATTGTCGCTTTTCCTCTGGCTCTGATAATAAGAGGGCGTTGACTAACAGGATAATCCTCTGGATTACTATTCATAATTTCATGAAAAGCAGCAAATTCAGTATCTCCTTCAACGATAATAACTTTATCTCCAAAGAAAATTTCAGAAACATTAGAATCAAAAACCATTAGGGCTTTCAGATTAGCGAGTTCATCATCACTAAAATTAATTGTTTCGGATTTATATATATTAGGTTCTAAATGCTTATCTAATCGATGTAAACGAACAATAGTTGTATGATCTTTTATAGGATCAACAAAAGCTGGATGATGAGTGCTCAACATGACTTGCCAGCCTGCTTCAGATGCTAAGTTATATAAATGTTCTTTCGCTGCACGAACAGCTGAAGGATGTAACGCCGTTTCAGGTTCATCGATCAATAACATATACCCTGGCAAAAAGAAATCACTTGAACCATCTTGAGATAATTGGCTCTTAAGCTTTTGAATTTTCTCTTTATCTTTCGAAGATTGTGCTTTTTTGCTTTCTAATTTTTGTAATTCCTTTTGTATATCAGAAACTCTACTTAACTCAGATCTTACCTGAAGAATAGACCAAAATAATGCTCGTTGTGAACCTGTCCCTTGCTGATCCCAACGGGCAAAGTTACCTGTTTCAGAAATATCAATTCTTGAACCTGATAACAAAGATTTTGCAGGATCAAAACCAATATCTCCAATCCCAATGTTAAGATGGATTCCTGATGAACTAAATACTTTGCAATAGGATGAATTAATTTGCTCCTGTATTTTATCAATATCGTTACGAAGTTCTGATATAGGATTATTTGCTAATATCTCCAACTCCTTAATTTTCTTACTTAAATCAGATTCTTCATTTTCTATAATTTCTTTATATTTATTAATTATTGGTTCAAGTACAAGATTTAATAATTTTTTATGTTCTTCTTCAGGATTATCTAAAGAACCTATTCGAAATGGTTTAGGCAAACGACTATTAAATACAGTATCTAGTCCAGCAGCTTTACCATCATCTGCGTAGTCTTGAATCTCTGGATCCCAAGTACTTCTAATTGGCTTTCCTCCTTCTGTAGGCCATTCCCACTTAGAACGGACTAGTAATAATCCATCATCTGTTTCTTCTTTCCATTTTTCGTCAATATTACCTGCACTTTTAGGAATATGAACCCATAATTCGACCGTAGCAGGTTTTCCATTTGCATTACAATTAAAATCTTTTATATCTAGCTTTTCTTGCTGAACTGCCAACTCATATGCTCTTAATACAGTTGTTTTACCAGCATTATTTGCTCCGACTAAGCATACAATATCATCTAATTCAACTGTTAAACCGTCATTACCAATACAGCCAATATTTTTAATATGCATACGTACAAGATGTGAACGTTCCATAGTGTTACCTTCTTAATAAATTTACAAGTTTGCTAAAATATTTTTAATAATAGATTGAAAAGTTTTTAAACTAAAAAATTAAATTCTCCTCTCTTATAAAATTAGTATCCTCCCAACTCAATCCCGCTATTTCCCCAACATTGAGCGAATGGCTTTGCAAGGTTTGCCAATGTTCGTAAGGCAAGAGATTGCCGAGTTCATCTTCGACGGAATGGGCGTAGTAGGAGAGTTTCGCAAACATAAAATAATCCTTTATATTTATGATTACTTTTAATGATTATTGCTTAATGTATTCCTAACTTTATTTTAATGTCAATGTTCATTAATTTATATATTTTTTCATAAATAATATGAAGTTAATTAATTTTAAGAATGGAGTGTTTTATATGATTTTGGAGCGTGTTTTTAAGGCATGAAAAAAGCCCTTTCAAAAAGGTGAAAGGGCAAAATATTTGGAGTCATACTATGAGTTGTTGAATTAACAAATCAGGTATGGGATGTATTATAGTACACTTATTAACAAATGCAACAATTTTTTAACAACTAGTTGTGTGGATTGCGCGTATTGGTGTTGACCAGGTTACGCATTAGCAACGCATAATCAAGTTGGATGTCTTGTGGCACATCTAAAAAGACAAAGTGGCCATCGCCGAGTGCAGCTTCCACATTTTCGTTTTTGCGATTGAGCATTTTTTCAATCTTAAAGATGATGTTGCCTTGTGGAGTCATCATTTCCACTTCATCACCAAGCAAGAATTTATTTTTCACCGCCACTTCAGCCATGCTTTGTTCATTACGTTTACCAGTAAATTCACCGACAAATTGTTGGCGTTCTGAGATTGAGTAGCCATATTCGTAATTTTGGTATTCATCGTGCGTATGGCGACGTAAGAAACCTTCGGTATAACCACGATGAGCAAGGGATTCCAACGTGTCCATTAAGCTTTCATCAAATGGTTTGCCCGCAGCCGCGTCATCAATGGCTTTGCGGTAAACTTGTGCCGTTCTAGCGCAGTAATAGAATGATTTAGTACGACCTTCAATTTTTAAAGAATGGACGCCAAGTGCGGTCAATTTTTCCACGTGTTGTACGGCACGCAGATCTTTTGAGTTCATAAAGTAAGTGCCGTGCTCATCTTCAAATGCCGTCATTTGTTCATCGGGCTTTTGTGATTCAGTATAAAGGAAGACTTTATCCGTTACCGCACCTTCACCCAAGGTTGGCGCCACATTTTTCACTTCGATTTGTTGAGCGGGATCGATTTTCGGTACGATGTTGCCCACTTCATCCGTCGTGCCTTCTTCCATTTTGTATTCCCAACGGCAAGCATTGGTGCAAGTGCCTTGGTTTGGATCTCGTTTGTTGATATAGCCAGAAAGCAAACAACGACCGGAATAGGCCATGCATAACGCGCCATGTACGAAAATTTCGAGTTCGATATCGGGCACGTGTTGGCGAATTTCGGCAATTTCTTCAATGGATAATTCGCGCGATAAAATCACACGGGTTAACCCCATTTGTTTCCAGAATTTTACCGTTGCCCAGTTTACCGCATTCGCTTGTACAGAAAGGTGAATATCAATATCCGGGAAGTTTTCACGCACCAACATGATTAAGCCTGGGTCAGA
Source organism: Haemophilus sp. HMSC068C11 (assembly GCF_001815355.1). Taxonomy (GTDB): domain Bacteria; phylum Pseudomonadota; class Gammaproteobacteria; order Enterobacterales; family Pasteurellaceae; genus Haemophilus_D. The sequence goes on along the minus strand of NZ_KV820375.1, from coordinate 135,839 downwards.
CATAATTAAGGCATCTGGGCCCATGTCGATCACAGGTTGTAAATCTTTAATAAAGGTTTTGAGTTTGGAGTTGTGCGGTGCAATATTTACGACCACATAGAATTTTTTGCCAAGCGCATGGGCCTCATCGATCCCGATTTTTAAATTGGCATGATTAAATTCATTGTTACGTACACGTAAGCTGTAACGAGGTTGGCCTGCATAAACGGCATCTGCACCATACGCGAAGGCGTAGCGCATGTTTTTAAGGGAGCCCGCAGGGGAGAGTAATTCAGGTTTAAATGGGGTTGTCATAATGTTCTCTTGTCTGATTTCAGGTCAGTAGCTTGCTTTTGGCAAGCCGTATTAAAGGCCTGTATTTTAGGCGGATTTAGGGATTTGTAAAGTAAAAGTGCGGTTTGGTTTTTCGATTGTTTTTTGAGGCTAGAAATAAAAAAGGCGAACCATTGTTCGCCTTATCAAGATTGTATTTAATTAAATCGCCCAGCCGCCAGCATAGAATGTGACAAGTACAATGGCGATGATAATTGTGCCAATGTTGAGTTTTTTCACATCGCCACTCACGATACGACCAATCACTAACGCTGCAAAGCCAAGCATGATACCCGTTACGATGTTTGCCGTTAACACGATGAATACTGCACAAACTAAGCCGCTCATTGCGCCCACGAAATCATCGAAGTCTAATTTGCTCACATTGCTTAGCATTAATAAGCCCACATACATTAACGCCGGTGCAGTTGCATAACCTGGCACTAAGAATGCAAGTGGTTGGAAGAATAACATTAATAAGAACAATACGCCGACGACGATAGCGGTGATACCCGTTTTACCGCCTGCAGCTGTACCTGCTGCAGATTCGATATAAACGGCTGCTGGTGCAGTACCGAATAAACCCGAGAATAAGCTACTTACAGAGTCAGAGGTTAAGGCTTTGCCACCGTTGATGATTTGTCCGTCTTTGTCTAATAAGTCCGCTTGACCTGCAACGGCACGAATAGTACCAGTTGCATCAAATACGGCAGTCATCACTAAAGCAAAGACAATTGGTAAAATGGCTGGTTGTAATGCACCTTGCAAATCTAATTGTAAGAAAAGTGAGTTTTCACCAAAGGTTGGCATTTTGAAGATTTGGCCATTGAATGTTACATTTGGATCGAAGATTAAACCGACGATAGTAATCGCGATGATGACCCATAAAATCCCGCCTTTTACTTTCATTTTTTCTAAGCCAATAATGAATGCAAGACCGATTAAGGACATCATCACAGGGAACGAAGTGAAATCACCTAATTTAACTGGTAAACCCGCTTGGTTGCCGACCACTAAGCCTACACCGTTTGCGGCGATTAAAAGTAAGAATAAGCCGATCCCGATCCCTGCACCATGCGCGATGCTTGATGGCAGGTTACGTAAGATCCAAGAGCGAATACCTGTCGCAGAGATTAAGGTGAATACCAAACCCATAAGGAATACAGCACCTAATGCCACAGGAATAGAAACATGTTGACCAATGACTAAGCTAAATGCGGTGAAGGCAGTTAATGAAATGGCACAACCGATCGCCATTGGCGCATTTGCCCAAAAGCCGATTAAAATCGAACCAAGCCCCGCCACTAAACAGGTTGCGATAAACACTGATTCAGCCGGAAAGCCTGCATCACCAAGCATTTTAGGCACAACAATCACGGAATACACCATGGCTAAGAAGGTGGTTAAACCCGCAATGATTTCTTGACGAACCGTTGAACCGCGTTTGCTGAGTTCAAAGGTTTTTTCTAAACTTGACATAAAGTCCCCTTAGGCTAATAATCAAAAAAAGACGTGCTATTTTATAGCAAATTATTTAAAAGTAAACGTTTGCGCAATCGTTTTTTTGTCGGTCTGGCGGGAAAGTGCGGTCAGTTTTGAGGATGTTTTTCGCATATTTTTTTATCGACTAAAAACTGCTATACTCTGAAAGTTTTTAACGTAATCAAAAAAGGAAAAACAATGGCTGATTTTAATCAAATTTTAACGCCAGGCGATGTAGATGCCGGCATTATCAATGTGGTAAATGAAATTCCAGAAGGTAGCTGCCACAAAATCGAATGGAACCGTAAAGTTGCAGCGTTCCAATTAGACCGTGTTGAGCCAGCGATCTTCGCAAAACCAACTAACTATGGTTTTATTCCACAAACTTTAGACGAAGATGGCGATGAGTTAGATGTTTTATTATTAACTCGCCAACCACTTGCGACCGGTGTATTCCTTGAAGCAAAAGTAATCGGTGTGATGAAATTCGTTGATGATGGCGAAGTGGACGATAAAATCGTTTGTGTGCCAGCAGATGACCGCGATACCGGCAATGCATATAACAGCCTTGCTGATGTGCCAGCGCAATTAATCAAACAAATTGAATTCCACTTCAACAACTACAAAGCATTGAAAAAACCAGGTTCAACGAAAGTGACTCACTGGGGCGATGTAGAAGAAGCGAAAGAAGTGATTCGTGAATCAATCAAACGTTGGAATGAGCGTTAATTTTTCATTTTAATGAATTGAAAAGGCATCAGATTGATGCCTTTTGTTTTTATAGATGAATAAAAATACAATTAAAATGAGCTACATACACTCCTAGACTCAGCATGTTTTTAACCGTACCCGTAATGAGATTGAACTGAAAAGTAAAATATAGTTGTGGAGAAAGGTTAACAGACAAAGAAGAAATGGAGTTAGAGATTTAATATAAACAAGAAAAAATAAAGGATTGGGTAAAGAGAGTAACCACTAATGAATAAAATTCTTCAAATTATTATTCTTTTAATACTGATATTTTTATGTTGTTTTTTTGTATTTTCATTAGGTTTAATAATATTTTCATTTGTTATGAATGGAGGTTCTATTTCTTTAGATGAGACAATGGAAATAATAGTTTTTTGCTTTAAATTGTTTTCATTAGGTTCTCCTTTGATATTATTATCAATATTTATTTCAAATAGAATTAGGAAATAGAATTTTAGAGGTGTTTAAAAAACATGATCTGAAAAGAAACATCAATATCGTAGTTTTTTAGATTTCTAGAAGATAGGGAGGTAGAATCTTCCTAGCATAATAATTAAATACTGAAGTACAAAGTGCGGTCAATTTTCAAAGAGTTTTAAAACTTCTCAAAAACTGACCGCACTTTTGTCTTATTGAATATCGTTAAAACGAGAAGCGTAATTCTGCATTAACATTATTCGCTTTCGTATCGTGGTTGTAAGCACCTTGATAGCCGACTTTCATACTCAATACTGGTGTAAATTGAGCTTGTAGTGCCACACCTGTCGTAACAACATTTTTCAATTCTTTACCATAAAGATTTGCTACGCCTTGATTATTGATAACCAAGCTGCCTTCGGCGGCTTTATCTTTATGGAAACGATGATAAGCCACATCACCTAATAGATTTAATTGAACGCCACCAATTGCAAATGGAATGGATGGACGTAAACCTACAGAGGTGACGATTAAATCACGATTGTTGTCTTTTAACTGCACTTCGCCTTTTGTCACGCCTTTGTTTTTGATGTGCATATAGCTTACGCCAGCATAAGGTTCAAGCGCAAAATGTTCGCCTTTTAAGCCTGTGTAGGCAAGTTCAGCAAAGACATTTTGTGTTTGACTATGGCTTTTCACACCTTGTGCAAATTCAGCACGTTGTTCGTGTTTACCCCAGCTTTGAATAAAACCAATTTTCGGTGTTAATACGTTGAAACGATGTTCAGCTGTTAAGCCTAAATGCACGGCACGATCTTTTGAAGTGCGGTCAATTTTATGACTGTTTTGTGTTGAACCAACAAATACACCTAAATGTTTGTTTGTATCAATGGTCGCATCAATACCCACAAGTTGATTGTATGCATGACTGCTTAAACTGTCAGTGCTGAAGTGAGTGAAGGTGCCACTTGTCCAAATTTGTGTACCTGTATTAAGTTGCGCTCTTACTGCACCCGGTTGGGCAAGTTGCTGACGAAGCAATAAGCCATTTAACACATTGTGTTGTTCGGCTGCGAGATCTTCATCATAGCTTAAACGAGCAAAAGCTTGGCGAGCATTCTCTTTTGTTCCCCAAATGAGGTTTTGATATGCCGCACTGCTTGTTGCTGCATCTAAGGCATTGGCGATAGCCACTTCATTTTCAGTGGTTGCCGCCGATGAAAGGGCTTTTTTCTGAACGGTTACTTTCAACGTATTTGCATTACTTTCATTTTTAACGGCAAAGAAATCATAAGTGCGAGGTGTTTCTACAACTGCATTTTCAGCTCCCACAAATGAGCCAGTACCTTGCACGGAAACTGCTTTTTGTGGATCTTGTTGTAATTGAGGCAGAATTTCTTCATCAAATTTATTTGGCACTAAAACAGAACCGTCTGCAAAGGTGGCATTGACGTTAGCAATACCATTATTCAGTAAGAAACGACCACCTTTTTCCACTGTCGCAGTGACCGTTTTCGCGGTGCTGGTTAAGGTTTCGGTAACAAATCCATTCTCACTTGGTTTAGTGACTTCCGCTTTCGGTAACACTTCCAATGTTGCACCTTGTTTTACGATGACTTGTTGTGCTGAACCAAGGGATTGATTTAACCCTGAAAGCTGACCTTCATTCACGGTAATTTCACCGGTGAAGCTGTTATTACCGGTGAGGGTTAAGGTGCCAGTCCCATTTTTAGTTAAGGCGCCGACATAGCCTTGCGCGGCACGTTCATTACGAGCCACTTCACGTGCTAAACCTACTTGATATTCCGCTTTTTCTTCAGCTGTCGCGCCTGCACGATTTTGCATTAACGCTTGTAATTCTGCTTTGCGCGTTGTCCAAGTCGCGGCTTCAGCTTGATCTTCGACTTGACGTGCTTTGATGGCTTTATCGCTAATATCATTTGACCAAACATCATTTTGATTGAGGTTGATTTTCATGTTTCCTAAGAATTGACCTGGACCAAACATAGCTCTGCCAAGATCCAAAATACCCCAACCCCAAACGTTACTCGGTATACCTTGTTCAGTTTCCCAACGTTCTAATGGTTTACCTTCAAGCCCTTTGCGAAGAGTGGTTTGTCTCGCAGTAGTGAGCATAACATCGCGCGCTTGATCGGTTGTCATATATGGATAGCGAGAAAAGATGACACCTAATGCACCACTTACGTGTGGGGCAGCCATTGAAGTACCACCAGCTGATTTGTAAATAGGGTCACCATAAGTATTGTTGTCTTGTAATTGAATGTAGGAGGAATAGATATTGGCAGATGGCGCCGCAATCGTCCACCATTTTGAATGGCCGGCGAGGTTAAATTCTTGAATATCTGCGCCTGCTTTTCCATCACTCACATCGTCATTCGAATCATTCGGATAGCCTTCACCACCGACTTGTCCCGTGACGTTTACCCAGTATTTTTCTGCATCAGGTCTGAAATAAGGCAACATCGCACGCGTAAAGGATTCAGCCATCATACTGCGGTTACCCGCTGTAAAAACTTGAATCACTTGTTTATTTTTTGCTACTTCATAAGCCGCATCAACAAAGTTTTTCTCACCACCGGTGACAAATTGATAATAAGCTTTTTCAGCCTCGCCTAAGTTACTTAAATAAATATGTGCCGCAGGACTGGAAATTGGCTCAGGTGCTTTTGGTACATCATAATATTGCACACCATATTCAGGCACATTACGCCAATCATATTTTGGTTTATAGCCTAAGGCACCGGCAAAGGATGAATTAACACGACGGTTTGAACCCCAACTGTTATTAATCACTTTTGCTCCCGCATCCGCGAGAGCAGAGTAGCCTTGTAAGAAGAAACTATAGTCTTGGTTTGGCCCATAGGTCATGTTGTCGTTACCACCTGTGTTGGCAGAATAGAGGTTAGCACCGAATGCTACACCATGCATTTCATTGCCGTCACGCGTTGCTGCCATTGTCCCGCCAACGTGCGTACCGTGTGCATCATTGGTATATTTATGCCATGCACCGTCAATATTGAAGGCTTCACCTTTAGTGAAGATGCCATTATCTGTTTTATCGAAATTGCGTTTACCGTTTTTTACTGGTTCATTTTTATTAATTGGACCATTTCCCACCGATGCATCGGGATAACGCATGCCATCTTTACTATAAGTCCCTTCCGTTTTTACAACGTGGATTCGACCGTCTTGAAATTCAGGGTGGTTTAATAGCACACCTGAATCCATCACGCCGATTTTTACGCCTGAACCATTAAAGCCAAGCGCGTAAGCCGTGGAGGCATTCATTGAGGTTAAGCCCCAGTCTTTGAGGTATTCAGCGCTTTCCCAACTTTTGGTATTACCGGCTTGGCCTTGTTCAGAATAAGCGGCTGCATTCGCAGCATACCAACCAACAAGTAGTGCGAGTGCGGTTTTTTGAAGTGTTTGAGGTTTCATATTGTCTTCCTTTATCTTTTTGATTTTAGGAGACTATTATTCGCCTCATCGCGAAGCGCTTCAATGACTCAAATCAAAATTCCAGAGAAAAATGTTTATTCTGTGACAACGATCACACCAAAGTGCGGTCAAAAGAGGGGATAAATTTATGTATCGTAGAAATCAATGTTATAATTTGCGAACAAAATGATTAAGGAGTAACTCATGGCTATTTTAGTAACGGGTGGCGCAGGCTATATCGGTTCACACACTGTAGTGGAATTATTAAATGCAAATAAAGAAGTGGTGGTATTGGATAATTTATGCAATTCATCCCCAAAATCTTTAGAACGCGTAAAAGAAATCACGGGCAAAGACGTGAAATTTTATGAGGGCGATATTTTAGATCGTGCTTTATTACAAAAAATCTTTGCTGAAAATAGTATTCAATCGGTAATCCATTTTGCGGGTTTAAAAGCCGTGGGTGAAAGTGTTCAGAAACCCGCTGAATACTACATGAATAACGTCGCAGGCACGATTGTTCTCATTCAAGAAATGAAAAAAGCAGGTGTGTGGAACTTTGTATTTAGTTCATCTGCAACGGTTTATGGCGATCCGGAAATTATTCCAATTACAGAAGATTGCAAAGTGGGCGGGACAACCAACCCTTACGGTACCTCTAAATACATGGTGGAACAAATTCTTGCCGATGTTGCAAAAGCTGAACCACAATTTAGCATGACGATCTTACGTTATTTCAATCCAGTGGGTGCACACGCAAGTGGCTTGATTGGTGAAGATCCAAATGGTATTCCAAATAACCTATTGCCTTACATCAGCCAAGTTGCGATCGGTAAATTACCGCAACTTTCGGTATTTGGTAGCGATTATGATACTCATGATGGCACAGGTGTACGTGATTATATTCACGTGGTGGATTTAGCGATTGGTCACTTAAAAGCATTAAATCGCCATGAAAATGACGCAGGTTTACACATTTATAACTTAGGTACAGGTACCGGTTATTCTGTGCTTGATATGGTGAAAGCGTTTGAACAAGCGAACAATATTAAAATTCCATATCGTCTTGTTGCACGTCGTCCAGGCGATATTGCAACATGCTATTCCGATCCAAGTCTTGCAGCAAAAGAGTTAAATTGGACAGCAGAACGTGGTCTTGAGCAAATGATGAAAGACACCTGGAATTGGCAAAAAAATAATCCGAAAGGATACCGAGATTAATCTTACTCTTGTTGGGCGGAGCATCATTTCGCCCTTAATATTTTAATCAGATAAAACACGCTCAAAAATAACCGCACTTTATGTCAGAACAATCCCTTTCTAGTCAAATATTTACCCGCAAAATGCTGATCTGTGTTTTCACTGGATTTAGTTCGGGTTTACCACTTTTCGTGTTATTGCAAATGTTGCCTGTATGGTTGACAGATAAAGGGCTTTCCGTTGAATTAATCGGTGCATTGACAGGGGTGATGGTGCCATATGGTTTGAAGTTTTTATGGGCGCCATTATTAGACCGCTATTTCCCGCATTTTTTAGGGCGTCGTCGTAGTTGGTTATTGATTTCTCAAGTGGTTTTGCTGATATCCCTTTATGCGATAAGTCAGTTTGATCCGGTGGCAGAATTAAGTACGGTGGCTAAAATTGCCACATTCATTGCCTTTTTCTCTGCAACACAAGATATTGTGCTCGATGCTTACCGTCGTGAGATTTTAACGGATAATGAATTAGGATTGGGGAACACCATCCACATTAATGCTTATCGCGTTGCAGGTTTAATTCCTGGGGGGCTCTCGCTTTATTTAGCGACAATTTATCCATGGGAAACCGTCTTTTTATTGACCGCACTTTGTATGCTGGCGGGCATATTTATGACGCTCTTTTTAGCGAAAGAACCAATGATTGCACAGGTCGATCGTGATCAACCTTTCTATATGGTGTTTTGGATACCCTTGAAAGAGTTCTTCCAACGTAAAGGTGTCGCCCAAGCTATCGGTTTTTTACTCTTTTTGTTCTTGTATAAATTTGGTGATTCATTTGCCACTACGTTACAAACGAAATTCGTCTATGACATGGGCTTTGAAAAAGAGCATATTGCGTTGGTGGTAAAAAGTACCTCACTTTGGGCAAGTATCTCTGCCGGTCTCGTGGGTGGCGTGATTATGTTACGCCTAGGCATTAACCGTGCATTGTGGGTATTTGGTTTTATCCAATTAATCACTATTGGTGGATTTATTTGGTTAGCTGCATTTGGGCATTTTGACCAAATCGGTGCAGCTGAACTTTGGAAATTAGGTTTCGTGATTGCGGGGGAATATATCGGTGTCGGTCTGGGCACTGCTGCCTTTGTCGCCTTTATGGCTCGCGAAACGAATCCACTTTATACAGCCACTCAGTTAGCCTTATTTACCAGCCTTTCTGCTTTACCGAGTAAAGGGCTTGGTATGTTATCGGGTTACTTGGTCAAAGCAGTAGGTTACTATCATTTTTTCTGGATTTGTTTATTCTTCGCTATCCCAGGAATGATTTGTTTATTCTGGGTGGCACCATGGAATGAAAAAGGAAATGAAAAAGCTTAAAATAAAATAAAGTGCGGTCAAAATTAACAGCAAAATCATTTGACCAAACAAGGCTTTAACGGTATTTTAAACAGGTCTATTATTTATTGGAGATTCGTATGAAAATTATTCTTTTAGGTGCGCCTGGTGCAGGAAAAGGCACACAAGCACAATTTATTATGAACAAGTTTGGTATCCCACAAATTTCAACAGGGGATATGTTCCGTGCTGCGATTAAAGCGGGGACAGAATTAGGCAAACAAGCAAAAGCATTAATGGATGAAGGGAAATTAGTACCGGATGAATTAACTGTTGCATTAGTAAAAGATCGTATTTCTCAACCAGATTGTGCAAATGGTTTCTTATTAGATGGTTTCCCACGTACGATTCCACAAGCGGATGCATTAAAAGATTCTGGCGTGAAAATTGACTACGTTTTAGAGTTTGATGTACCGGATGAAGTGATCGTTGAACGTATGAGTGGTCGTCGCGTACACCAAGCGTCTGGTCGTTCTTATCACATCGTTTACAACCCACCAAAAGTGGAAGGTAAAGATGATGTAACAGGTGAAGATTTAATTATCCGTGCCGATGATAAACCAGAAACTGTGTTAGATCGTTTAGCGGTTTACCACAAACAAACCAGCCCATTAATTGATTATTACCAAGCTGAAGCGAAAGCGGGTAATACGCAATATTTCCGTTTAGATGGTACTCAAAAAGTGGAAGAAGTAAGCCAAGAGTTAGATAAAATCTTAGGCTAAAATAGACTGAAAACTGACCGCACTTTGAAGAGAAAAGTGCGGTTAATTTTTCAAAAGGATTTTGAGATCGTAAATTGAGATCGTATTTGGGGACATTATGAGCAAGAAAAGAACAATAGCATTGACGATTTCGGCTATCGCAGTGGCACTTGGGATCGGCGCACAATTTTACACCAATCATAAAATCGATCAGGTGTTAAAAAATTTCCCTTATTCTTTGGATAACCAAGCAACCTTAAATGTGACGCAAACTGCGAAAAACTTTTTTATTCGTGAGTTGATCTTTAGTGTAAAAGATAGTGATGCGAAAAGCACAAATGTGATTTCAACTAAGCTCACCGCGCTGCCTTTCTTCATTACAGCAGAGTCTCAGTTATCCGATCAATTAGTTCGTCAATTAAATAAAACATTAAATATCACGATTGATAAAAACACGATTAATAGTAAATTTTCGCCGGTAGGAGATTATTTACAGTCTGATATTTTGACGGAATTCCGTGATTTTGCGAATAAGTCCCAAAACCTTTCTATCGGTCTTCATTTCTTAAAAAATAAAGAAGTTGAGCTAAAAACAACTCTAAGTGGTTTTAATTACGATAAAGACACAAAACTTGAAGAAATTGATGGTGAAGCTCGCCTTGTGCCTGTCGGTGCAAATCAATACGATCTATCAAGTATTGACTTAACCGCGAAAAATGCCGAAGTGGCGTTGTTAAATGGGGAAAATACCCATGTTTATATGAAAAATGCGACTTATCATTTTGACGTGAAATCAGGTGAGGCAGATAAGCGTGATCTGAGCACGAAATTCAGTAGTGATATTTTACGCATTGCCAATAAAAGCCGTATGACAGAAGAAAGCCAAGCGACAGCGGGTGGTTTGAATTTATTGATTAAACAAAATGGCGTGCCAAGTGCGGTCAATTTTCATCATGAATTTAAAAAATTAAGTGATGGCTCACTAGACATTAAAGACGGTGTCAATTTGTTAACGAAAATTTTTACACAAAACGATCGTTTTGATGGTTCATTATCCGTGCTTTCTGTCAATGTGCCTAAAAATAATCAACCTTACTTTAACTTACAAAATGCCGGTCTTGAACTTAAGTTGGCGAATACGGATTTAACCAAGGCTAATGTAGATTTTAAACTGAATGTTGAAAGTGTGAAACAAACCCCTGCCGATGAAGAGCGTAAATGGGAAGCTAAAGGGGGTAAGGTTAATATTCAGTTAGATGATTACAACGTGGCAAACGAATTGGCGTTTGTACCGTTTTTATTAGATGCTTTTGCTGAGAAAGAGGCACCGTCAAAAGACAATAAAGACTTCTTGAATGCCAAAGATAAATGGGTGAAAGAATTTAGTGGCAAAACCAATATTGAGGCAGCCTTAAAATCATTTAATATGGCCGATTTAGTGCTTGATGACGTATCAGCCAGTGATAAGACGGAAACACTAGACAATGATCAATATAATGAACATATCACATTGTCTGCGAATAAAGCCAGTTATCCAAGTGCAGGGTTCCAATTTGAAAAATTAGCAGTTGATGCACCATTTAAAATTAATCACAGCAAAGCGCATTTATCAGCAAGATTTTGCTCAGCACCGTTTTATGGGGCCTTATGCAGCACGCATTTAACGTCAACCACATTTGATAAATACATCAAAAACTCATGGAAAGAGCTTGATTTAATCGTTGATAATGCAACGTTGAATTTAAATCTAAATACTTATCCAGAGACTAATGCTTATCCAGTTAAATTGGAAGTGAGTGGTATTGTGCCTCAAGTGCCCGAAGATGATTCATCAGACATGATTCCAGATAATATTGAAGGCACATTTAATCTGACATTAAGTAAAATGTTGTTTGATGATCAAAATGAAAAAGCCTTAGCCATTAAGGAAAATTCATACTTTTGGCAATATTTAAGTAGCTTTGTGAAACATGATGGAAAACTTCACCGAGAATTTGTAGAAGAAGGTGATAATTACGTTTCTAGAGTGGAAAAAACGGAAAATGGCTACTTGATTAATGGTCGCACCCTTGAAGATCTTCGTCAAGAAAGCATGATGGAGACGGATGAGGGTGAAGAAGAGAAGCCAGCAGCAACTGACTAGTTGAAAGGATAATATAAAAAATGACCGCATTTGAGATTCAAAGTGCGGTCATTTTTTTATCTGTTTTTGATTACTTCACTAATCCACCACTTGCTTGTAAATCAGCATGGTAGGAAGAGCGAACAAATGGGCCACAGGCTGCGTGTTCAAAGCCCATTGCGTTGGCTTTATCACGGAACTCATCAAATTCTGCTGGTGGCACATAGCGCGCAACCGGTAAGTGATGGCGACTTGGTTGGAGATATTGACCCAGTGTAAGCATGGTTACGCCGTTTGCACGTAAGTCTTCCATCACTTGAAGAATTTCTTCATTAGTTTCACCTAATCCAACCATTAAACCTGATTTAGTTGGGATGTTTGGGAACATTTCTTTGAAATCATGAAGCAATTTTAAAGACCACTGATAATCAGCGCCCGGACGAATTTCTTTATACAAACGTGGCACATTTTCCAAGTTGTGGTTGAATACATCTGGTGGATTGTCTTTTAATTTTTCTAAGGCTTGAGTAATACGTCCTCGGAAATCAGGAACCAAAATCTCAATTTTGATGCCAGGGTTTAATGCACGCACTTCTTTTACACATTCAGCAAAATGACCTGCACCACGATCAGGTAAATCATCACGGTCTACAGAGGTAATCACCACATATTTCAACTTCATATCTTGGATAGTTTCAGCTAATTTACGTGGTTCATCCGGATCGGGCGGTAAGGGTTTACCATGTGCAACGTCACAGAATGGGCAACGACGAGTACAAATCGCCCCTAAAATCATAAAGGTTGCTGTACCATGGTTAAAGCACTCGTGTAAATTTGGACAAGACGCTTCTTCGCAGACAGAATGTAGGCCATGACGACGCATCCCGTTTTTGATGGTCTCGATCTTTAATGAGCTAGACGGCAATTTGATTTTCATCCATTCCGGCTTTTTCAATAATTCTTGATTAGGATCGATGTTTTTAACAGGGATAATTGATGTTTTGGCTGCATCACGGTATTTCACACCGCGTTCCATTTTAAAAGGCGTTGACATTGTTCTTTCCTAAAGAAAAATGCCTGATTCAGGCATTTTTAAATGAGTTATAAAAGTGAATGTTATAAATTTGTAACATTATAGCCCAAAAGTTCGGCAAAGTGTTTAATTAATTTTGGGGAAACCTTGTCAAGTGTTGCCTCTTCTTTACCGATAAAATCAGCAAGCTGACACATTTCAAGCCCTGCATAGCCGCAAGGATTAATGTAATGGAAAGGATTGAGATCCATATTGATATTAAACGCAAGCCCATGGAAAGAGCAGCCTTTTCGAATGCGTAAACCTAATGAACAGATTTTTTTGCCATCAATATACACGCCAGGTGCATCTGGTTTGGGATAACCTTCAATACCATAGTCTGCTAGGGTTTTTACAACGGATTGTTCAAGTGCGGTCACTAATTGACGAACATTTAAATGTTCATGACGTTTAATATCAATGAGCACATACATGACCTGCTGACCAGGAGCATGATAGGTAATTTGACCACCACGATCCGATTGAACAACAGGAATATCACTGCGTTGTAATAAGTGTTCCGGTTTGCCAGCTTGGCCTTGTGTGAAAACAGGATGATGCTCAACTAACCAAATTTCATCGGTGGTTTCTGCATTTCGATTATCCGTGAATTCCTGCATTTTATGCCAGATTTCCTGATAATCTTGTAATCCTAATTGACGGACAATTAAATCAGTATTGCTCATCTTAGAGAACCATTTTGACGCCTTCAACTTTTGCAAGTTCTTTGTAAAGGGTTTCTACTTGCTCAAAGTTTTGCGCGACGATATCAATCGAAACTGAATTATAAGTGCCTTTACTACTGCGTTTTTCCTTTGGAATATAATCACCCGGTAAATATTTTTGTATCACTGCTACGATGTCTTGCGCTAAACCTTCACGGTTAACACCTGCGACTTTAAATGTCATTGCAGCGGGGAATTCCATTACTTCTTTTAGTTTTTCATAATCGTTTTCGGTTGCCATGTTGTTTCCTTAATTTAAGAATAAGGTGCGTGAATCAGTTAAATTCACACACCTTACGAATTTATTGATGTTATATAAATGGGGAAGTGCGGTTAATTTTCAAGGTGTTTAGTCAAATAATCCTTTAACTGTTAACACTAACCAGTCCCAACCTTTACCTAAGAAGCCACCTTCTTGTACATCTTCTAATGCTTGAAGATTTACGGTAGCGACATCTTTGCCGTCTAATTGATAAACGATTTTACCCACCACTTGACCTTTTGCTAAAGGTGCTTGTAAGTATTTGTTATCTAATTCATAACGTGCTTTTAAGTCAGTTTGTTTACCTTTTGGCACAGTGATAAAGCCATCTTCTAAGACACCAAGTTTAACGTCACCTTTATCACCGTAGTAAACAGATTGTTTTGAAATTTCTTCACCTGCTTTTTGAGTTTTTAAGGTTTCAAAGTTAGCAAAACCCCATTGTAAGAGTTTTTTACTTTCTACTTCACGGCCTTTATAGGTTGGTACCCCCATTACAACAGAAATTAAACGCATATTGTTTGGGCTTGTTGCTGATGCAACAAGGTTATAACCTGCTTGGCTTGTGTGACCGGTTTTCATACCATCAACGTTAATGGTTTTATCCCATAATAAGCCATTACGGTTAGGTTGTTTGATTTTGTTGAAAGTAAAGTCTTTTTCTGCGTAGATTTTATATTCTTCCGGTAAATCACGAATAATATGCGCACCAATAATCGCCATATCACGTGCAGTTGAATATTGGTTTGGATCGTCTAAACCATGTGGCGTGGTGAAGTTAGTATTTTTTAAGCCAAATTGTTGAACGTATTTATTCATGGTATCAACGAAGTTAGCCACGGTACCCGAAATATGTTCAGCTACAGCAACACAGGCATCATTACCAGAAACAATGATAATCCCTTTGTTTAAATCACCCACAGACACTTGTTGATTTAAATTTAAGAACATTTTTGATGAATCAGGGAAATTTCTACCCCAAGCGCTTTCGCTAATTGTCACCATATCTTCATTATGGATTTTACCTTGTTTTAATGCTGCACCAACCACATAGCTAGTCATCATTTTTGTTAATGAGGCAGGATATTGGCGTTGGTCTGGGTTAAGTGATGCAAGTACCGCACCAGAATTGTAATCCATTAAAACATAAGTTTGCGCATTCACTTCCGGTACTGCGATACCGTATTGAATATCTTCAGCCGCAGCAAATGTTGAGGCTGCCATTAATCCCAAGAAGAGTACAATTTTTTTCAATTTTGCAGATTGTTTTAACATAGCATTTCCTTTAATAGCTTATTGGTTTTTATAAGTATAAACGATTACGGGTTGCCCATTGATCGTTTTTTGTAGTTTTGTTTTTAATTGATTCATATCCGCTTGATCCGCAATTGGTCCAAAATGAATTTCGTAGTTTCGCCCATTTTGGTTAATTTCGGTTTTTATGTTGTCTAACGCGAGCTTTGTGATGATGCTTTCTGCTTGATTTTTTGACGACAGCGCGAGTAGTTTTAGCTTGAAGACAGTTTTTGCATCGTTTGTGCTGTCTAAGTTTTGATTTTTTTTTTCGTTATTTTTATTGATAACTAAACGATCACTGGCTTCTTGCGTTTTAGCATGCTTGGCGAGTGTTTTTGCCCCCGCACCTGAAATTTGACCTTTGTGATCCACATGTAAAGCTTCAATTCTTACTTGCCCTGTACCACGAGCAATAAGGCCTAATTCTTTTGCGGCAGAATGAGATAAGTCAATGATACGTTTCTCACTAAACGGACCACGATCATTAATTCGCACAATCACCTTGCGATTGTTATGTAAGTTTGTAACAACCGCATAAGAATTCAAAGGTAAGGTTTTATGTGCGGCAGTGAAAAGTGCCGAATCATAGCGTTCACCATTAGCTGTTTTACGACCATTAAATTTATGGTGGTAATAACTTGCTGTCCCTTCTTTTGAATAGGAATTTGCCTCATCACCTTGTGTGGTGTATGTTTTACCATTCACTTCATAGCTTTGTGGCGCTTGAACGGTCGTAGTAATCGACAGCGAATCCCCTTGAATACCATACATTTTTTGCGTATCGGCAAAAGCAGAAAAACTTGAGCTGCTTATCAAGGTAAAAAGTGCGGTCGTTTTTAAGATGTTTTTTAATGTCATACTTATTACTTTCAAGATTATCGGTGCTCTTCATAAGAAAGCCAAAAGGGAAATTAGTTCCCTTTCATAAAGCGAGGTTTGTGAGTATGAATGGACATCACTAAACCAAAGCTTGCCATGATGGCGACATATGAGGTACCGCCGTAGCTAAAGAGTGGTAAAGGCACCCCTACAACAGGCAAAATGCCACTCACCATACCAATATTCACGAAGACATAAACGAAGAATATCAGTGTGGTTGCACCAGCAAGAATACGCCCGAAAGAGGTTTCTGCATTTACCGCAATTATTAAGCCACGGATAATAATAAACAAATAAATTGCCATCAGAATAAGAAAACCGACCATTCCATGTTCTTCACTCATCACGGCAAAAATAAAATCAGTGTGTGGTTCAGGCAAAAATTCTAATTGGGATTGTGTCCCTTGCATCCATCCTTTGCCAGATATACCGCCTGAACCGATAGCAATTTTGGATTGCAAAATATGGTAACCCGCCCCAAGTGGATCTTTCTCGGGGTCAAGTAAGGTTAATACACGCATGCGTTGGTAGTCATGCATTAAATACATCCACATGATAGGAATAAATGCCGCTAATCCAACTACAGCAGCAAGAATAAGCCACCAACTCATCCCTGCTAAGAATACCACGAATAAGCCCGATGCACTAACCAGAATTGATGTGCCTAAGTCTGGTTGAATAGCCACAAGTAAAGTTGGCACAATAATCATGGCGATAGCAATAAAGGTTTCACTCATTTTCGGTGGTAGCGGACGGTTACCTAAATATACCGCAACCATTAATGGTACCGCGAGTTTGACAATTTCAGAAGGTTGAAAGCGAATAAATCCAAGATCTAACCAACGTTGTGCCCCTTTGCTGGTTGTACCGATAGCATCAACCAAGATCAGCATGATAAAACCCACCAAATATAAGTAAGGAGCGAGTCGCTGATAAAATTTAGGGGGAAGTTGTGCCATAATCATCATCACAGCAAAACCTAATATGACCTGAATGATACGATTTTGGAACATCACTTCACTGGCGCCTGATGCACTATAAAGTACAAGCATGCCATAAGCCGTAATAGCGGCTAATCCAATAAATAATAAAAAATCAATATGTAAGCGTTGCCATAATCGCAAGCATAAAGGCACTTTTTCTTCCATTATTCATTCTCACTTGGTTGAGATTCTAGTGCTGGCGCATCTAAATCAGTTTGGTTCGTCTTTTTCTCTTTTTCAGCATTTTCTAGACGTTCAATTTGCGGCAAGCGTTTATTCAAGTAGAAATCCATAATTTGCCGTGCAATTGGCGCCGCATTACTTGAACCACCGCCCGCGTTTTCTAAAATAATGGTGACAACTAATTTTGGATCTTCATAAGGAGCATAAGCCGTGAACCAAGCATGGTCATGTAGTTCTTTTTTTAACCCAGCGGCATTATATTTTTGGTTTTCCTTTAAGCTGAACACTTGTGCTGTGCCGGATTTCCCTGCTACATGGTAATTGGTGCCGATAAAAGCTTTTCGCCCTGTCCCTGCACCTGAATTTACTACATTGAACATCCCGCGCTTAGCGGCATCCCAATAAGCTTGTTTTGGATCGGTAATATCTGCATATAAAAGCGGGTCTTGATACGGTTCAATGGTGGCACCTTCAACTGATTTCATTAAATGTGGCGTATGAATTTTACCGTTATTGACCACAATAGAAGTCGCTTTTGCCACTTGTAATGGTGTCGCTGTCCAATACCCCTGCCCAATACCCACTGAGATTGTATCGCCCTGTACCCAAGGTTTTTTATAACGTTTTTGTTTCCATTCTTTACTCGGCATATTGGCCGTGGCTTCTTCTTGAATTTCAATACCTGTCGGCATACCAAACCCAAAACGTTTCATCCACATGGAGAAACGATCAATACCTAAATTAAAGGCGGTTTGATAGAAGAAGGTATCCGATGATTCAGTAATGGCCTTGTTTAAATCCGTATAACCATGCCCTGTTTTTTTCCAATCTCGGAAACGTTTTGTTGAGTTTGGCAATGTCCAGTAGCCTGGGTCAAAAATCGTGGTATTAGGCGTAATCACCCCTTCCGTTAATGCCGCAACAGCAACGAATGGTTTTACCGTAGAGGCCGGTGGATAGACCCCTTGTGTCGCACGACTATAAAGCGGTCGAGTAGGGTCTTCGAGTAAACGTTTGTAATCACTAGAAGAAATGCCATCGACGAATAAATTATTGTCATAACTTGGTGTTGAAACCATCGCTAATACACTGTTATCTTTCGGATCAAGCACAACGACAGCGCCTTTTTGACCTGAAAGAAGCGACATAATATAGCGCTGAAGGGTAAAATCGATAGTCAGATGAATACTTTTACCCGCAGTGGCTGGTTGTTCACGTAGTTTACGAATAACTTTACCACGGTTATTAATTTCAACCTCTTCGAAACCGGTTGTACCATGGAGTTGTTCTTCGTAATAACGTTCAATACCCAGTTTCCCCATGTCCGTAGAACCGGAATAGTTAGCAAATTTTTCTTCTTTTTTTAGGCGCTCAACATCTCGGTCATTAATGCGTCCAACATAACCCAATATATGTGTCATGGCTTCGCCATATAGGTAATTTCGTTTGAAATAAGGACGTACATCAAGGCTTGGATATTTATATTGATTTACCGCAAAACGGGCAATTTGTTCTTCCGTTAGGCTAGGCTTGAGTAAAATCGGTGTATAGCGAGTACCACGACGACGCTCTTTTTTGAAATGTTCAATGTCTTCATCAGTGAGTCCCACAACATAGCGCAATTCTTCAAAAGTGCGGTCTAAATTTTCCGTTTTTTCCGGCACGATATATAAACCGAAAAAAGTGAGGTTTTCTGCCAGTAATTCGCCGTAACGGTCGTAAATTAATCCGCGAGTAGGAGGAAGTGGAAGCAATTTGATACGGTTACCATTAGAGCGAGTTTGGTACATGTCGTAATTCACCACTTGGAGATGGTAAATATTGGCAAATAGCACACCACTTAGGGCTAAAATACCGATGAATGCTACCAATGTTCGACGCGCAAACAAGTTCCGTTCCGCTTTTTTATCACGGATCGGTTCATTGGTTGGTGCAGAAAAGAATTTTTTTAAATTCATCGGTAATGTAATACGTTATTCTCTGTGATAAGGGTGGTTTGTCGTCAGTGACCACGCGCGGTATAAACTTTCTGCCACCACAACTCGCACTAACGGATGGGGAAGTGTGAGTGGTGAAAGTGACCAACTTTGTTCTGCTACCGCTTTGCATTCAGGGGATAAGCCTTCGGGCCCGCCAATAAGCAAGTACACATCACGACCATCATTTTTCCAACCCTCTAATTGCTCAGCAAGTTGTGGTGTTGTCCAAGGTTTGCCAGGGATATCTAATGTGACTACTTTGCCTTTTCCGCAAGCTGAGAGCATCGCTTTGCCTTCCTGTTCTAAAATACGTTTAATATCTGCATTTTTTCCACGCTTGCCTGCAGGGATTTCAATGAGTTCAAAAGGCATGTCTTTAGGAAAACGACGTTGGTATTCTTCAAATCCGGTGGTAACCCAAGCCGGCATTTTGGTGCCCACTGCAATTAATGTGATTTTCATCCTTTTCCCTTTTAAAACACCATCAAAATTGACCGCACTTTATGCCCAAAGTTTTTCTAATTGATACATTTCACGTGCATCGTGCTGCATAATGTGAACGATGGTTTGACCGAGATCAACCACGATCCAATCTGCGGTATTGCGACCTTCTTCACCAAAGGTTTCATAACCGGCTTTTTTACATTCTGCGATAAGGTTATCGGCCATAGCTGCGACTTGGCGGCTCGATGTACCGGTACAAATAATCATATTTTCAGTAATCGATGATTTGCCTTTTACATCAAAATGCACAATTTCGGTGCCTTTTAAATCATCGAGTTTGTCAATTACAAATTCAACTAATGACATTTCTTTTCCTATCTAAATAAAGCGATGAATTCTATCATTGAATGAGGGAAAGTGGTAGGCTTGGGGCAGATTTTATTTGAATTGTTTTATGGCTGTCGTAGTGCTTAGCATGAATATTGGGGCAGTTATTCTGCCCCAAGTTTGAAAGGGTATTAAACCCATAAAAGAATGGCTAATAATTGCGGTGAAATGATCCGTAAGAACATGGTGAGCGGATAGACTGTCGCATAGGAGAGTGCAGCGGCACCGCTTCCTTCTTTCAGTTCATTGGCGAAAGCAAGTGCTGGTGGATCCGTCATCGACCCCGCTAACAGGCCACAAAGAGAAAGATAATTTAATTTTACATATAAACGTGCAATGATACCTACAATCATTAATGGTACAAGAGTGATGAAAATACCGTAGCCCATCCATTCAAGACCGGAACCATTGGTGAGTGTGTCCACAAAGCTACCGCCAGATTTTAAACCGACTACAGCAAGGAAGAGCACAATACCAATTTCGCGCAATGCCAAGTTCGCACTCGGTGGCATAAACCAGTAGAGTTTTCCGATAGAGCCAATTCGAGCCAAGATCAATGCGACGACTAACGGTCCGCCTGCTAGCCCTAATTTTAATGCCACAGGGAAACCTGGAATATAGAAAGGAATGGAGCCGAGTAATACCCCTAAGCCAATCCCAATAAACACTGGCAACATTTGTACTTGTAGCAGTTTTTGTTTCGCATTCCCGATCACTGAAATGGCTTGGTTGAGAATGTCAGTTTTTCCAACCATGTGTAATACGTCACCAAATTGAAGGGTAGTATGGGCAGTTGGTACCAATTCCACACCTGCACGGTTTAAACGCGAAATGACTACACCATATTTTTGATGAATACCAAGATGACGAATTTGTTTTCCGAGTACTTTTTCATTGGTGACGACCACGCGCTCAGAACGAATTTCGCCACTCAAGCTTGCTACCGGGATATCAACTTCTTCCCCAATGATAAGGTGCATTTTTTTCAAGCCTTCAGGATTGCCGACCAAATGTAAAATATCCCCAATTTGAACATCGGTATCTGCTTTCGGCACAATAACAAGCTCACCCCGTTTCAAACGAGAGCAGACGACATCTTCATCATCAAAACCTGGAATTTCAATCAAATGGATACCATTGAGATTAGTATTGGTGACTTTCAGAGACATGCTTTTGAGTGCTTCTTTGTCATGACCACTTTCTTTTTCAAAATTTGCTGCTTCCTCATCCACTTTAATTTTAAAGAAAAGACGAATAAGCCACATAGAAAGTAAAATGCCACAAATTCCAAAAGGATAAGCCATTGCATAGGCCATCCCCATGTTAGACGTCGTTTGCGACATGCCTAATTCAGAAAGAATTTGCTGACCCGCACCGAGAGATGGGGTATTGGTGACCGCACCGGAGTAAATACCAAGCGCGACATCAAGAGGAATATCCGCAAGCTTATAAATGAGAATTGTCACCACTGCACCAAGTGCAACGATTAAAATGCCTAATCCATTTAAGGTTAAGCCTGATTTTCGTAAGGAAGCAAAAAAGCCCGGGCCCACTTGAATACCAATCGTATAAACAAACAGAATTAAGCCGAACTCTTGCACGAAATGTAATGTATGGCTATCTAATTTAATGCCATATTGGGTGGTAAAATGGGCAACTAAAATCCCACCAAATAGCACGCCCCCAATACCCAGGCCTACACCTTTAATTTTAAAATGCCCGATCCATAGGCCAATCACGGCGACGAGGGCAAGCAAACTAATGGTAATCGCAGTTTCACTCATACCGACCTCTAATTTATTAAAAATTTAACTATTTTGGATTATATCAATTAGATTTCTTACCCGCTTGTGACAAAGTCAAAAAATGTTATCTCCATCACATTTTTTCTTGCTTAAAAATAAACACCGCCTAAAATGACCGCACTTTTTTGATTTTATAGGTTGATTATGGATTACGCTCAAGAGGCCATTAATTCGCTTTTATGGATAGTAAAAACACTAGCGATGACGGCTGTCGTGTTTAGCTTTGGTATTTTCTTATTAGTCCGTTTTACCCACTGGGGTAAACAATTTTGGCAATTTGCGGGTGGGTATCTTTCACCACGTCGAAGTATTAAACCTTTGCTATTTTTCTTATTAATTGTAGCGATGACATTAGTCAGTGTACGTATTAGCTTGGTCCATTCTGAGTGGTATAACAATATGTACACATCCTTGCAGGAATTTAATGAACCTGTGTTTTGGGATCAAATGGTGCTGTTTTGTGTGATTGCGACAAGCTCAGTGATTGCTGCATTGCTAAGTTATTATTTAGAGCAACGTTTTTCTATTGATTGGATCGAATGGTTGAATGGTCAGCTAGTCGATAAATGGATGAATAATCGCGCGTACTACAAAACGCAGTATGTTTCCGCTAACTTAGATAACCCCGATCAACGTATTCAACAAGATGTGCAATCCTATGTGCGAACCACGCTCTCTTTAAGTACTGGGGTGATAGATGCCGTCACCTCCATGATTTCTTATACGATCTTATTGTGGGGATTAGCGGGACCAATGATGGTATTTGGTACTGAAATTCCACGCATGATGGTGTTCTTGGTATTTGCTTATGTGATTATCACTACCGCGATTGCATTCCGTTTAGGGCGTCCGTTAATTATGCTGAATTTCGTCAACGAACGCTTAAACGCTAACTATCGTTATTCTTTAATTCGTATCAAAGAATATGCGGAAAGTGTGGCATTTTATGCGGGTGAGAAAGTTGAGAGCAGCCAACTTTATAAACAATTCGGTGCGGTGATCAATAACATGTGGGATATTGTTTATCGAACCTTAAAATTCTCTGGTTTTAACCTAGTAGTAAGCCAAGTTTCTGTTGTGTTCCCTTTGTTAATTCAAGTGGGGCGTTATTTTGAGAAACAAATTAAACTCGGCGATCTGATGCAAACGCTACAAGTATTTGGTAAGTTGCATTCAAATCTTTCGTTCTTCCGTAATTCTTACGATGGTTTTGCCGGATACAAAGCCACATTAGATCGTTTAACGGGCTTTAGTTATGCGATTGATATGGCAAATCGTCAATCTACTTCCCATTTACACGAACATGAAACTGACGTGATCTTTAAGGATTTGAGCATCAGTAATCCATTTGGAAAAACCTTAATTGAGAATTTAAATTTGACGTTGCCACAAGGTTCAACCCTATTAATTCAAGGTAATTCAGGCGTGGGTAAAACCACGTTGTTGAGAACTGTAGCAGGGCTTTGGGCGTATTCCGAAGGAGATGTATATTGTCCAGCTCACCAACTTTTCTTATCGCAAAAGCCTTATTTACCGCAAGGTAGTTTGTTAACGGCACTGGCTTATCCGAATGAAGAAAAGGACTTTAATCGTGATGAGATGATTGAGGTGTTAAAACAAGTGTCTTTAGGGCATTTACAAGATCGTTTAGATCTAGAGCAAGATTGGACACGAATTCTTTCGCTAGGTGAGCAACAACGTTTGGCTTTTGCTCGTTTGCTGTTACACAAACCGAAAGTCGCCTTTCTGGACGAAGCCACGGCGAGTATGGATGAAGGTTTAGAAGATTCGATGTATCGTCTGTTAAAAGAACGCTTACCTAATACAACGGTTATCAGTGTGGGGCATCGTTCAACCTTGCAGGCTTTCCATCAGCAACAATTGATGATTTTAGGTAACGGTAAGTGGCAATTCACCGATCGAAATCAGGCATAAAATACCACTAAAATTGACCGCACTTACCTTGTTAGAAAAAATAGCGAGGTAAGTGTAGAGGATCAAGGCAAAAAATCCTGTTATCAAGCTCGATTTTTTGGTACATTTAGCACAATTTTTTTCTATGCTCAGAAATGAGTGATTTTTCACCAAACTAATGACGGAATTCTTATGTTATTCAAAAAAATTCGTGGTTTATTTTCAAACGATCTTTCTATCGATCTAGGTACAGCAAATACATTAATTTACGTGAAAGGCCAAGGTATCGTACTTGATGAGCCTTCAGTAGTGGCAATTCGTCAAGACCGTATGGGCGCATACAAAAGCATTGCGGCAGTAGGTAAAGAAGCAAAACAAATGCTTGGTCGTACACCAAAAAGCATTGTAGCTATTCGTCCGATGAAAGATGGCGTAATTGCTGATTTCTCTGTAACTGAAAAAATGTTGCAATATTTTATTAAACAAGTACATAGTGGTAACTTTATGCGTCCAAGCCCACGCGTACTCGTTTGTGTACCGGCTGGTGCAACTCAAGTTGAACGTCGTGCAATTAAAGAATCAGCATTAGGTGCAGGTGCGCGTGAAGTCTATTTAATTGAAGAGCCAATGGCGGCAGCAATCGGCGCAAACTTGCCGGTTTCGACAGCGATCGGTTCAATGGTCATTGATATCGGTGGTGGTACCACTGAAGTGGCAGTGATTTCTTTAAACGGTATTGTGTACTCATCTTCGGTACGTATCGGTGGTGACCGTTTTGATGAAGCAATCATTTCTTATGTTCGTCGTACTTTTGGTTCTGTTATCGGTGAGCCAACTGCAGAGCGTATCAAGCACGAAATTGGTTCAGCTTACATTCAAGAAGGTGATGAAATTTTAGAAATGGAAGTGCACGGTCATAACCTTGCTGAAGGTGCGCCTCGCTCATTCAAACTAACCTCTCGTGATGTACAAGAAGCTCTTCAACAACCATTAAATGGTATTGTTGCAGCAGTACGCACAGCACTTGAAGAATGCCAACCAGAACACGCAGCAGATATTTTTGAACGCGGTATGGTGTTAACAGGTGGTGGTGCCTTATTACGCAACATTGATGTGTTGTTATCAAAAGAATGTGGTGTACCGGCAATCATCGCAGAAGAACCATTAACTTGCGTAGCTCGTGGTGGCGGTGAAGCAATCGAAATGATTGATATGCACGGCGGCGATATTTTTAGCGACGAAATTTAATCTCTAAAAGTGCGGTCAGAAAAATCGGCGTTTTTAATTCGTCTGATTTTTTGACCGCACTTTTCCTTTTAACCCTAGGACAGTGAATGAAACCCATTTTTGGTAAAGCACCACCATTAGGTATCCGACTAGCATTAGCGGTGATTGCTTCTATGACACTCATTTTAGTTGATGGACAAACTTCATCAATGACGAAGGCGCGCAGTGTCATGGAAACTGCCGTTGGAGGATTGTATTACCTTGCGAATGGGCCAAGAACAGTTCTAGATGGAGTATCAAGCAACTTGGTGGATACCAATAAGTTACTCATTGAAAATAAAGTATTGCGTGAGCAATTGCGTGAGAAAAATGCCGATCTTTTATTATTGGATCAACTTAAGGTAGAAAACCAACGTCTTCGTTTACTACTTAATTCGCCTTTACGCACCGATGAATACAAAAAAATTGCTGAAGTGCTCACCGCTGAAACCGATGTCTATCGTCAGCAAGTGGTGATCAATCAAGGGGAACGTGATGGGGCTTATGTCGGTCAGCCTGTTATTGATGAAAAAGGAATGATTGGTCAGATTATATCTGTGGGTGAGAACACCAGCCGAGTCTTGCTTTTAACGGATGTAACCCATTCTATACCAGTGCAAGTTTTACGTAATGATGTACGCGTGATCGCGAGTGGTACAGGACACTCTGATGAACTTACTTTAGATAATGTGCCTCGTTCCGTGGATATTGAAAAAGGCGATTTATTGGTGACTTCCGGTTTAGGCGGTCGCTTTGTAGAAGGCTATCCTGTGGCAGTCGTACAAAGTGTGTCTCGCGATGGTTCTAATTATTTTGCAACAGTGAAAGCAAAACCTTTAGCTGAATTAGATCGTTTACGTTATTTGCTTTTACTCTGGCCGAGCAATCTTGATATGTCGAAAGTGAAATCCATGTCACCAGAAGAAGTGCGTCGTTTAGTACAGCAACGTTTGGAAAGTCAAGCTCATGAAGCGACACATTCTGTGAGTAAAACCAAAATTACGGATGACCAAGCGGATAGCACTCAACCGCATACAGGAAAAGAAATCGTAGATCCTGAAATTCCAACCACAATGCCTCAACAAGAGGAACCGGTTTCTCCAGATCAACAAGAACATAGGGATGAAGACTAATGCAAGGGCGTTTTATTTTTCAATGGGCGACCATTTTATGCTTCTTTGTTGTAGCATTAGTGATGGAGTTAGCACCATGGCCAGCAGGCTTTCAAGCCTTTAAACCTTCTTGGTTGATTTTAGTCTTGCTTTACTGGACCCTTGCTTTACCTGATAGAGTAAGCATTGGTTGGGCGTTTTTACTCGGGGTTTTATGGGATATTGTGCTAGGCTCTATTCTAGGCGTGCATGCATTAGTGCTTTCTGTCGCCTTCTATTTTGTTTCCAAATATTACTTAATGTTGCGCAATCTTTCCCTTTGGTTTCAAAGTTTATTGGTCCTTCTTTTCGTTTTTGCCATTCGAGTGGCTATTTTCTTGGTTGAATTCTCGTTACATGGAGCATTCTTTAACTGGCAGGAAATCTTTGGTGCCATTGCATCAGGCGTATTATGGCCGTGGGTATTCTTATTGATGCGTACTGCACGTCGACGGGTCGGATTGCATTAATCATAAAAAAGCTGATGAAGAGGTTCATCAGCTTTTCTTTTTAGTTTTTACGACGGTAGTTTGTTTTTCTCGTCGTAATATTTCTCGTTTGAGGCGTAGGATTGCGTTTTAAACGATAAGGTTTTGGAATATCACTAATCAATGAATTCGGGTCATATTGACTGACGGGAATAGAATGACCAATGTATTCTTCAATTGCCGGTAAATTCATCGCATATTCTTCACAAGCAAAGCTGATAGACACACCACTTTCACCCGCTCGACCAGTACGGCCAATGCGGTGAACATAATCTTCTCGATCATCAGGTAAATCAAAGTTAAAGACGTGTGTCACATCTGAAATATGTAATCCACGCGCGGCCACATCGGTTGCGACGATAACATCGAGTTCACCATCGGTAAATTGTTTGAGCAATGAAAGACGTTTTTTCTGTGCTACATCACCCGTGAGTAATCCTACTCGATGACCATCTGCGGCTAAATAGCCCCAAATTTCTTCACATTTATGTTTAGTATTCGCAAAAACAATGCAACGCTCTGGCCATTCCTCTTCCATTAACGTGAGCAAGAGAGGAATTTTGTCTTCATTTGAGGGATAGAATAGTTCCTCTTTAATTCGATGCCCCGTTTTTTGTTCTGGTTCAATTTCAATGTATTCTGGGGAATTCATATCTTCAAAGGCAAGTTCACGCACTTTGTAAGAGAGCGTTGCAGAAAAGAGCATGGTGAGTCGTTCTTGCGGAGAAGGACATTTACGTAATAAATAACGAATATCACGAATGAAACCTAAATCAAACATACGATCCGCTTCGTCTAATACTACGACTTGGATATCATCTAAACGAATAATGCCTTGTTTCACATAGTCAATCACACGACCAGTGGTACCAATTAAAATATCCACACCTGCTTCAATCGCTTTAAGTTGTTTATCATAGCCATCACCACCATAAGCCAGTGCGGTTCGTAATCCACTTGTTTTCGCTAATAACTCAGCATCATGATTAATTTGTACAGCCAGTTCACGGGTTGGAGCAAGAATTAAAGCACGGGGTTGATTGGTAGCAAAATCAGGTTGATGCGTTAATAAATGATGAAATGTTGCCGTTAAAAATGCCATTGTTTTACCAGTGCCGGTTTGCGCTTGGCCAGCAACATCTTTTCCTTGTAAGGTAATAGGTAACGATAACGCTTGAATAGGGGTGCAATATTCAAATCCCTTGTCTTGTAGGGCTTTTTGTACGATAGGATGTAATGGAAGATCAGCAAACCGCTGCTGACTTAAATAATTTTCTTGCATAATAAATAACAGGTTCTCAGAAATAAATGGGGCTAAGGATACCACGAAGTTGGAAAAATATCCTTAAAAATAAAATGCTTATTAATAGGTTTAAGCTTGGGATTGAGAAGATTGGGTTCGTTCCCATTTTCTTGCAATATAGCTACAAGTTGGGTGCAATGTCAGCTTTTTAGCCTGGATAAAATGAATTAAGGCTTGATAGAGTTTGTCTGCCACACCTTGTCCACGAAGAGAATCATCAACAAACGTGTGATTAGCATTAATGGTGTCGGGTGTTTCATAAAAATAGGTGAGTTTCGCGATTTTCTTGCCTTGCTCATCGAGTAAGAAAAACTCTCCCTGTTTACCATTGTCGTGATGCTGAAGACTCATTTGATACTCCATTCATCACTGAGATTGGGATCCATGGCAAAATCAGCAGTATCACTTGGAATGGCTTTTTCTTCTGCAGCCCATTCGCCTAAATCAATGAGTTGGCAACGTTTGCTGCAAAAAGGGCGAAATTGACTTTCCTGTGTCCAAGGCACGGGCTTTTGGCATGTCGGGCAAGGGACTTCAAAAATTTCATCAGACATTTTTATTTCTCGATTCACTTAAATAAAATTGGTGCAATTCTAGCACTTTTTGTTTTAAGTGCGGTAAGTTTTCTGGCAATTTTGCATCATTTGAAATGATATCATCCGCCCATTTTAATCTTTCTTCTCGGCTGACTTGTGCATTCATAATAGCTTGAATTTGCTGAAGATTATTATGATCTCTCGATGATGCACGAGCAAGCTGAGTTTCGGGCTTAACATCGACAACAAGCACGCGATCGCAAAGCGTGGTGAGCTTGTTTTCAATAAGCAGTGGAACGACAAACAAGCTATAAGGAGCGGTCTGAGCATTTAACTGCGCTAACATTCTTTCGCGAATAGCAGGATGTAATAAATGATTGAGCCAGTTTTTTTCATTTTCGTCTGCAAATACTTTTTTTCGTAGCTCAGCTCGATTTAATTCTCCCTCTTCAGTCAGAATTAATTTTCCAAAGTGCTCAGCAATTTGACCAAGCAGCGGCGAGCCTTTTTCAACCACTTCTCTTGCCACAATATCTGCATCAACAATGGGAATACCAAGTTCAACAAAGAGATTTGCAATCGTGCTTTTTCCACTACCGATGCCGCCAGTGAGGCCCACAATATAAGTCATGATATTCCTTGCCCTTTGATTTAAGGGGAGGATGTTTTACATCTACCCCTTAAACACAATATTTTTCAATGTTGCCAATATATTACATTTATAGGCTTATTGCACTGGTGATGATTAAAGATAAGCAAAGAAAGGGCGCGAAAGGTAAAACGGGCTGACGAGAAATCCAATAGACTATGATGCCTAATAAACAGGCAATGAATAAGAAAAGTGGTAAGTATTCGATGTTGAGATAAGTGCCGATTCCTAAAGCGAGCCAATAATCGCCACGGCCTAACGCTTCCTTCTTATAAAACCATTTAGACAAATGGTAGATGATATAAAAAACACAGAAAAAACTAACCGCACTTTCTAAACTTTGAGAAATCGTCAGAATTGAAAATTCTTGATGTGCGCCGAATAGCCCTAGGAAAAATAAAAATAGGCAAGGTGTAGGTGAAATCAGTTGATAATGCCAGTCTATCCAACTGATAACAAAGATGAGACTAAGCGTAATCGCGAGCCATAAAGTAAATAATTCATCCTGAAGAAAATAATAGAGTGCAGCAAAACAGAGTCCAAACCCTAAAAAATAAAGGAAAATATGACCGCACTTTTGAGATTGAATGGCTGCTTTTTCGCTATGGAAAATGGGTCTGTTTTCAGAGTAAAGTTCGATATAGTTCTGATAAATTTCTTGTTGGAGATTAGGGATAAAATGATCAATATAAAGCCAAGCAAAGATGCCCGCTAAACCACCTAATAAGAAAAAGGCTAATATCATCATTGGATTACCGATCCCATATTGAAAATCGGCAGATACATACCCATCATAATAATACCAATTAAACTACCAATGATGAGCATCATTAAAGGTTCTAGCAGTTGAGAAAGTAAATCAATTTGATGATTGAGCTTTTCTTGATAGTTATCAGCAATATGGCGCAACATCAACGCAAGTTTTCCACTTTTCTCTCCAATTTGTAGCATTTGCTGCGCTTCTATTGGAAAAAGATGGCTACTGACACTTTCTGAAAATGGGTAACCTTGAGAAACCCACTGTAAAATTGACCGCACTTCTTGTTGTAGCAGAATATCACCTTTTAAGGTACGTTGTGTTTGCCAGGTTTGTTGTTTGGGTAGGAAGCTATTTAAGGCTGGCGTTAATGCCACTCCTGATTGAAGCATTAATTGCAGGTTATGGCTAAAACTGATTAAGCGAGAAAGGCAAATGATATTGCCCCAAATCGGCATGCGACTAATCAGCGCATTCTTTTTTTGATTTAACCAAAGAGAATGTTTTAATGCCATCTTCAGCATAAAAAGAGCGAAAATACAGATAATCATCAATGAAATAAAATGATGTTGTAGGAATTGAGACATGGCTAATAATACGGCAGTTAATGTAGGTAACTCAGCTGAGTTTTCGCCATACATTTCAGCAAATTGTGGTACAACGAAGAGTAATAAAATCAACGTAAGTGAAAGCGAAATACCTAATACCATGGCAGGATAAAGCATAATTTTTTGCAATTTGCGTTGAAGCGTTAATGATTGCGTTCGACGTTCTGCGATTTTAGTGCATACCTCCGCCAGTTTTCCTGTCATTTCTCCAACTTGAATAAGTTGAATCTCCTGAAAGTTTAAATACTTTCCTTGAATTTCCAAGCTTTGCGAAAACGGAAGACCACTTTCAATTAACTCAATTAAGACGCCAAGCCACTGATGCAATCCCAATTGCGTGCAGTTATCTTGCAAAATGTGCAATGCATTTTTTAATGGAATGGCAGAGCTGAGTAGTGTAGCTAACTGATTTAATAAAGCACTGATCTCAGCATTTTTAGGTTTCTGATTCAGTTGCCAATCTTGTTGCAAGCGAATGTGGCTAAAACCTTTTGCGATTAACTGGAATTGTGCAGCTTGTTTAGATTGGGCAACCAGACTGCCTTTTTGCCATTGTTGTCGCTGATCATAGGCTTGAAAATAAAAGAGTTTTTGCTTTGCCATAGTGATACCTATTTTTTACCTAACACGCGTTGAATTTCGGCGAGATCAGTGATGCGATCTTTCACTTTTTCTAACGCGCTTTGATAAAGTGAATCGAAATCAGTTTGGTAACGGTTGTTTTCGCATTGTAAAAATTGATATACCCCAATACGGCCTTGATACCCCTGATGGCAATCACAAGAATTACCAAAATGTTGACCGCACTTTAAGCAACGTTTGCGTACCAATCGTTGTGCGATAACTAATAAGAGACTGTTTTCAATTTCGTGAGATTGAATGCCTAATTGTTGCAAGCGTGAAATGGCTGAGATGGCATCATTGGTATGCAAGGTAGAAAGCACTAGATGACCTGTTTGAGCCGCTCTTAATGCCATCAATGCACTTTCTTCATCTCGAATTTCACCAAGCATAATAATGTCGGGATCTTGTCGTAAAAATGTACGAAGTAATCGGCTAAAATCTAAACCGATTTGCGGATTTACTTGAGTTTGAATAATGCCTTCTAATTCAATTTCAACGGGATCTTCTGCCGTCATAATATGTTTATCTGGCGTATTGAGCCATTGAAGTGCGGTATAAAGCGAGATACTTTTTCCGCTTCCCGTTGGTCCAGTCACCAGAATTAAACCTTGAGGTTGGCTGAGTGCATGTTGAAATTGATTTTGTTGGTTTTGTGTCATGCCAAGTTCAGCAAAACTTAATTGAACAGGTTTATTTTGTTGTAATCGTAATACCGCTTTTTCTCCCCAATGCGTGGGCAAGGTAGAAAGGCGGAAATCTAAAATATCGGAGAATGTGGTTTTGAATTGAAAGCGACCATCTTGTGGTAATCGAGTTTCACTGATATCCAGTTTGGCTAAGAGTTTTAAACGAGAAATTACACGATTAGCGAGTGCTTTACTGATTACTGGCTGTGGTTGGAGTACGCCATCAATACGTAAACGAATTAAGAGCCCATTTGGCTGAGTTTCTAAATGAATATCGGAGGCATTTTTTTGTAGGGCGGTTTCAAAAATACTGTTTAATAATTGAATAACAGGTTCATCTTCATGAGATAAATTAGCCGTGTTTTCATCTTCAGAATGATGATAAAACGTCGTTTGTTCTTCTATTTGATTGGCTTTAGGTGCAAGGGATTGTAAAAGTTGCTTGAGTTGAGTCGTTTCAAATAAAATCGGTTCAACCAATTTTCCACTTAAAAAAGCAAAGGTTTCACAAGCCGCAAGATTATTCAGCGAATCCACCGCAAGCCATAAATGGTGTTCGTCTTCTTTAAGAGGGAGCGCAAAGTAACGCAGCAGCAAAGCTTGTTGCTGTTGGTTTTGTTGCCAATATTGTGGCGAGATATGATAAATCTCGCCATTTTTTGCGACTGCTTGATAGGCCATGTTTCGCTATTTGGTAGGAGAGCAGAAACCCGCAGGGAATAAATCCGCATTGCTTGGGCAGGCGGTTGTCCAGGTAACACCTGATGAGGTTGAGCCTGTCGCCGTTAAAGAATAACTGATCCCATCCAATGCACCATTTCCTGTCACCGTAATCACACCTGATTTCGTGGTGATGGATTTGACATAGCCTTTTGCGGTAGTGATATCTGCTGCAATGCCATTTGAGCCACCTGAACAGTTTGTTGGGGCATTGGTGCTATAGATACATAGTTCCACATCAGATTTATAAGGTGCAGAAGCTTGTAACAATTCGGAGATAGCTGCTTTTTTGGTATAATTTTGATAAGACGGAATGGCGATCGTTGCGAGAATAGCAATAATCGCAATCACGATCATCAATTCAATTAACGTAAAACCTTTATGTAAAGGTTTAGAAAAAGTGAGTTTCATTAAATTAAATTTCCTTTTGGTTGAATAAAAAAATGCCAGGATTGGCTGCAACATTGTGTAAAAGGGAAAAATGAAAGTGAAACTGACCGCACTTCTTTTGCGATCTCGATCGTAAAAATAAAATTTAATCGCAGAAAAACAGATGAATAAGATAAAAAATGGCTGGTTAAGCCAGGCAAGAAAAGTGATTTCACCACATTTTGATGAACGTCCTGATGTAGAGGATATTTCATTACTCGTCATTCATTACATCAGTTTGCCGCCAGAACAATTTGGTGGTGGATATGTAGATGATTTTTTCCAAGGTAAACTCGATCCAACCATCCATCCCTATTTTGAGGAAATTTATCAATTTCGCGTGTCTGCCCATTGTTTAATTGAACGGGATGGCAAGGTGACACAGTACGTTAGTTTCAATGATAGAGCATGGCATGCGGGGCTTTCTTGCTTTGAAGGACGGGATAAATGTAATGATTTTGCGATTGGGATTGAGCTAGAGGGCAGTAATGAACAACCTTTTACAGCGGAGCAATACCAAGTGCTTGCTGCATTAACACGAGATATCATGCAAGCTTACCCGAAAATAACGCTCGATCGTATCGTTGGGCATTGCGATATTTCGCCTGGTCGTAAGATCGATCCAGGTCAATATTTTGAATGGGAACGCTATTTAGCGTTAGTCAAAAAAGGCTTGGATGAAAAATAACCACTAAAATTTTTACTTGAATGTGAATAAGATGATTTCTGTGAATAAGCGTTATCTTTATGAAATTAAAGATAAAATTTTTCATCAAAGCTCTATGGTAAAATGCTAAGAAGAGTTATGCAACAGTCACCATTTGCTCAATCACAATTTTATCCACAGAAATATTGAATAACTCACAGCTGTTATTTCTTCACCAAGCCAGGAATGTTTAAACTAAAAAATGGCTGAATTTTTGACCGCACTTTGATGAGAAAAAGTGCGGTCATTTTTTTTGGAAAATTTTTGATTAAAGGTTATGCAAAAATGAAAAAAATGAAGTGTGAAAAGCGGTTTTTAATTTTTATACACAGTTAAATTTAGACTATCCAAGTGTTACCCACAGAGTTATCCACAATAGGGTAAATATGCCCATTCAGTTGATAAAAAAGCGAATTTATGAAACAATCTGCAAATTATTTTTGTACAAAATTTAAGGTGAACGATAGTGATCGATTTTGATGGCTACCGTCCAAATGTAGGCATTGTCATTTGTAATCGCAAAGGGCAGGTGCTTTGGGCTAAACGATACGGGCAGAATTCGTGGCAATTCCCGCAAGGTGGAATTAACGATAATGAAAGTGCCGAACAAGCCATGTATCGTGAATTATATGAAGAGGTTGGTTTGCAACCCAAAGATGTGAAGGTGCTTTACGCGTCTAAACATTGGTTGCGTTATAAGCTGCCGAAAAGATTGCTGCGTTATGACAGCAAACCCGTGTGTATTGGGCAAAAACAACGTTGGTTTTTGTTGCAATTAGTGGGGGATGAAAAAAATATTAATATGAACACAACAAAATCACCAGAATTTGATGGTTGGCGTTGGGTAAGTTTTTGGTATCCCGTACGTCAGGTTGTGTCCTTTAAGAAAGATGTTTATCGCAAAGCGATGAAAGAGTTTGCCCAAGTGATGTTTGGCAACGAAAAAACATTGCTTGAAAATTCGCAAGAGCATGAGACAAATAAACCTTATCATGCGCCGCGTAAAAATGGTTCTTCTAAATATCAAAAACGTTCGTTTTATAAATCAAGGGGGCAATAATGCTCACTTTTATTTTACTTTGTTTGCTTGTCGGGTCTGTGGTTGGTTTTCTTGCGGGATTATTTGGCATTGGTGGTGGGTTAATTATCGTCCCTACCTTGGTTTATTTATTGCCGATGGTAGGCGTACCTGAACCCTTGCTGATGTCTACCGCATTAGGGACTTCATTTGCAACCATTGTGATTACTGGATTTTCTTCTGCACAGCGTCATCATAAACTAGGTAATATAGTCTGGAGTGCCGTGAAAGTATTGGCACCGATGGTGATGATCTCGGTCTTTATCTCTGGTTTGTTTATTGGCAAACTTGATCGTGATGTATCAGCCAAAATCTTTGCCTGTTTAGTCGTATATTTAGCGGCAAAAATGGTGATTTCTATTAAGAAAAACACAGGGAAAACCAAACCTTTAACAACACAAGCATCTGTTATCGGTGGTATTTTAATTGGGATGGCATCAAGTGCAGCAGGCGTTGGCGGTGGTGGTTTTATCGTGCCATTTTTAAATTCCCGCGGGATTGATATGAAAAAATCTATCGGTTCTTCTGCATTCTGTGGGGCACTTCTTGGTTTATCAGGCATGTTTAGCTTTATGGTGAGTGGTTGGGGTAATCCTTCCATGCCAGATTATTCCCTAGGTTATGTTTATTTGCCTGCCGTGCTTGGTATTACGGGCACTTCATTCTTCACTTCTAAACTAGGGGCAACAGCAACCTCCAAACTCCCTGTCCCAACCTTGAAAAAAGGCTTTGCCTTGCTATTAATTGCGATCGCAGTTGATATGTTTATTAAATAAGGAATGTTATGAATTCAGAATTTTTGATGCTTCCGCATTTTGATCCGACTATTTTCACTTTTGGTAATAGCAATATAGGGTTGCGTTGGTATGGTTTAATGTATTTATTAGGCTTTATCTTTGCTCGTTGGCTAGCGGTTCGTCGTGCCAATCAACCAAATAGTGGTTGGACAGTCGATCAAGTGGATACGTTACTTTTTAATGGCTTTATGGGCGTGTTCTTAGGTGGTCGCATTGGGGATGTTTTCTTCTATAATTTCGATCATTTTGTACAAGATCCGCTGTATTTATTTCATGTTTGGGAAGGGGGAATGTCATTCCATGGTGGATTAATTGGGGTGATTATCTCAATGATTTGGACCTCTTATTCTCAAAAAAGAAGCTTTTGGCAAACGGCAGATTTTGTGGCGCCCTTGATTCCATTTGGCTTAGGGATGGGACGAATTGGTAATTTCATCAATTTAGAACTTTGGGGACGAGAAACAGATGTCCCTTGGGCCATGATTTTCCCAAATGATCCATTGTTATTACCTCGCCATCCTTCACAGCTTTATGAGGCGTTCTTAGAAGGTTTCGTGCTGTTTATTATTCTGAATGTCTTTATTAAAAAGCCTCGTCCTGTAGGTTCGGTAGCAGGATTATTCCTTGTTGGTTACGGGATTTTCCGTTTTATCGTTGAATATGTCCGTGAGCCTGAAGTGGAATCTTTCTTAGGCATCATGACTCGTGGACAAGCGCTTTGTTTGCCGATGATTATTGGCGGTGGGTTAATTATGGCATGGGCATACAATCGCTCTAAAAGTGCGGTTCATCAGTAAGGAGTTTTTATGAAACAATATTTAGATCTTTGCCGACGTATTGTAAATGAAGGTGAGTGGGTTGCTAATGAGCGTACTGGTAAGCGTTGCCTTACAGTGATTAATGCGGATTTAGAATATGATGTTGCTAATAATCAATTCCCCTTAATTACCACGCGAAAAAGCTATTGGAAAGCGGCAATTGCGGAGTTTTTAGGCTATATCCGTGGTTATGATAATGCGGCAGATTTCCGTAAACTTGGCACCAAAACATGGGATGCCAATGCCAATGAAAATGCCGCTTGGCTTGCCAATCCACACCGTAAAGGCACCGATGATATGGGCCGCGTCTATGGTGTGCAAGGTAGAGCATGGCGTAAACCGAATGGCGAAACCATCGATCAACTTCGTAAAATTGTGAATAATTTAAGTCGAGGTATCGATGACCGCGGTGAGATCCTGACTTTCTTTAATCCGGGTGAATTTGATCTGGGTTGTTTGCGTCCTTGCATGCACACACACACCTTCTCCTTAGTGGGCGATACATTGCACTTAACTAGCTATCAGCGTTCTTGTGATGTGCCACTTGGCTTAAATTTCAATCAAATTCAAGTTTTTACTTTCCTTGCATTAATGGCGCAAATTACTGGCAATAAACCGGGTAAGGCATATCATAAAATTGTAAATGCGCATATTTATGAAGACCAACTTGAGTTAATGCGTGATGTGCAATTAAAACGTGAACCATTCCCGTCACCACAATTAGAAATTAATCCTGATATTAAAACTCTTGAAGATCTTGAGACTTGGGTAACGATGGATGATTTCAAGGTGGTGGGTTATCAATCTCACGAACCAATCAAATATCCTTTCTCTGTTTAGGCATTCAAAGTGCGGTCAGATTTAGATGAGAAATTTATGCAACACGCTCTGATGCTTGCCGATCGTGCAGAAGCGCTCGGTGAGATTCCTGTCGGGGCAGTGTTGGTGGATGATGAAGGAAATATTCTCGGTGAAGGCTGGAATTTATCTATCATTGAAAATGATCCAACCGCTCACGCTGAAATTGTCGCATTGCGTAACGCAGCGCAAAATATTCAAAATTATCGTCTACTCAATACCACACTCTATGTCACACTAGAACCTTGTACGATGTGTGCCGGCGCGATTTTACATAGCCGTATTAAACGATTAGTCTTCGGTGCATCAGATTATAAAACCGGGGCAGTAGGTTCTCGCTTTCATTTCTTTGATGATTATAAAATGAATCATACGTTAGAAATTACGTCTGGCGTGCTCGCAGAAAAGTGCGGTCAGAAATTGAGTGATTTTTTCAAAAAAAGACGAGAGCAGAAAAAAGAAGAAAAGCGGGAAAAGAGTCTCCCGCTTGATGTTGAGTCGCAATCTTAAACTTGCCAATCAATTTCACTTAAACCATTTTGTTTTAAATATTCGTTAGTTTTAGAAAAATGATGACATCCTAGAAAACCACGATGTGCCGAAAGTGGAGAAGGGTGCGGTGCGGTTAAAACATAATGACGATTGCGATCAATAAATTGCCCTTTTTTCTGCGCATGACTTCCCCAAAGTAAAAATACGACTTTTTCACGATGTTCATTAAGTGCTGCAATCACTTGATCTGTAAAAACTTCCCAACCAAATTTAGCGTGTGAATGAGCCATGCCACGTTCTACGGTCAGCACGGTGTTAAGCAGCAGTACACCTTGCTCTGCCCATTTCACTAAGTAGCCATGATTTGGCATTTTAAAACCTGGAATGTCGTTAGCCAATTCTTTGTACATATTCAGTAGAGAAGGGGGAATTGCAACCTCAGGTTTCACCGAAAAAGCTAAACCGTGCGCTTGATTTGGGCCATGATAGGGATCCTGTCCTAAAATGACGACTTTTACCTCATCAAATGCCGTATATTTAAAGGCATTAAACACTTCGTCTTGCGGTGGGTAAATGGTTTTCCCCGCGAGTCGCTCTTGATGGACTTGTTGTAGAATGTGTTTAAAGTAAGGTTTTTCTTTCTCTTGACCGATAACATCTGTCCAGGTTTTCATTCTGTATTTCCTTATTGGATAAGCTTGAGCACATTATAAATGAAATTGCTTAGAAAGGCTTTATCTGAGAGTTGTGTTAATATTTTGTTAAGAGCGAGGATGTATTGAGGCCTTGCTGTGGCTGAAACTTTAATCTAGATCAATTTTTAAAAATTAGTCAGAAAAAAGAACCTGTTTTAGGTCAAAATTAATTGAATTCTTCAAATAGTTTGATAAAATTTGCACAGTTTAATAAATATACAACCGCCAAATTAGGAGGCACTTTATGATCAAAGGTATTCAAATTACTCAAGCAGCAAATGACAATCTTTTAAACTCATTCTGGTTATTAGACAGCGAAAAAAACGAAGCTCGTTGTTTATGTGCAAAAGCTGAATTTGCAGAAGACCAAGTAGTAGCAGTGAGCGAATTAGGCCAAATCGAATACCGTGAATTACCGGTAAACGTAGCACCAACAGTTAAAGTTGAAGGTGGTCAACACTTAAACGTAAACGTATTACGTCGTGAAACGTTAGAAGATGCAGTAAACAACCCGGATAAATACCCGCAATTAACTATCCGTGTTTCTGGTTACGCAGTACGTTTCAACTCTTTAACACCAGAACAACAACGCGACGTTATTACTCGTACTTTCACGGAAAGCCTATAATTTCAGTTTGAATGAAAAAAGAAACCCCGAAGTAATTCGGGGTTTTGTTTTATCTAAAAGGTTTGAAAATTTGACCGCACTTTTCCCTTTCATCCCTAGCGATTTCCACGCTTTTCAGGTACAATCCGCCAGTTAAATTTAATGATTTTTGAGAAAACTAATCTATTTATGAAGAATATTCGCAACTTTTCTATTATTGCCCATATTGACCACGGTAAATCGACCCTTTCTGACCGATTAATTCAGACCTGTGGCGGTCTTTCAGATCGTGAAATGGAAGCGCAGGTATTGGATTCCATGGATCTTGAGCGTGAGCGCGGTATTACCATTAAAGCGCAAAGTGTAACCTTAAATTATCAAGCGAAGGACGGTGAAACTTACCAATTAAACTTTATCGATACGCCAGGACACGTGGACTTCTCTTATGAAGTATCTCGTTCTCTTGCGGCTTGTGAAGGGGCATTGTTAGTTGTGGATGCAGGACAAGGCGTAGAAGCTCAAACCCTGGCGAACTGTTATACCGCCATTGAAATGGATTTAGAAGTGGTACCGATCTTAAACAAAATCGATTTACCGGCCGCAGATCCTGAACGTGTTGCAGAAGAAATTGAAGATATCGTTGGTATTGATGCGATGGAAGCGGTACGTTGTTCGGCGAAAACCGGTGTGGGTATTGAAGATGTATTAGAAGAAATTGTTGCGAAAATTCCTGCGCCAGAAGGTGATCCTGATGCACCGTTACAAGCCTTGATTATTGACTCTTGGTTCGATAACTATTTAGGTGTGGTGTCATTGGTTCGTATTAAGAATGGTGTGTTGCGTAAAGGTGACAAAATCAAAGTAATGTCCACCGGGCAAGCTTACAACGTCGATCGTCTAGGTATTTTCACGCCAAAACAAGTGGATACGACTGTATTAAATACCGGCGAAGTAGGTTGGGTTGTTTGTGCGATTAAAGATATTTTAGGGGCACCAGTAGGGGATACCTTAACGCATCAACACAATCCAGCAAGCCATGTATTGCCAGGTTTTAAGAAAGTAAAACCGCAGGTTTATGCTGGTTTATTCCCTGTTAGCTCTGACGATTATGAGGCTTTCCGTGATGCGCTAGGAAAATTAAGCTTAAACGATGCATCGCTGTTCTATGAGCCTGAAAACTCAACGGCTTTAGGTTTTGGTTTCCGTTGTGGCTTCTTGGGGCTTTTACACATGGAGATCATTCAAGAGCGTTTAGAACGTGAATATGATCTTGATTTGATTACCACAGCACCAACTGTAATTTATGAAGTTGAAATGACCAATGGTGAAGTGGTTTATGTGGATAGTCCATCAAAACTGCCACCATTAAATAATATTGCGGAAATTCGTGAGCCAATTGCAGAGTGTAATATGCTCGTGCCACAAGAATTCTTAGGAAATGTCATCACCCTTTGTGTGGAAAAACGTGGTGTACAAACCAATATGGTGTATCACGGTAACCAAATTGCGTTAACCTATGAAATTCCAATGGGCGAAGTAGTCTTAGATTTCTTTGACCGCTTGAAATCAACATCACGTGGTTATGCGTCTTTGGATTATGGTTTCAAACGTTTCCAAGCAGCAGACATGGTGCGCGTGGATATCATGATCAATGGTGATCGTGTTGATGCGTTAGCATTAATTGTTCATAAGGATAATGCCCCTTATCGTGGTCGTGAATTAGTTGAAAAAATGCGTGAACTGATTCCACGTCAACAATTTGATATCGCGATCCAAGCCGCGATTGGCAACCACATTATTGCGCGTTCAACGGTAAAACAATTGCGTAAAAACGTATTAGCAAAATGTTATGGTGGTGACGTGAGCCGTAAGAAAAAACTCTTACAGAAACAGAAAGAAGGTAAAAAACGAATGAAATCTTTAGGTAACGTGGAAGTACCGCAAGAAGCGTTTTTAGCGATCTTACATGTTGGTAAAGATAAATAGGAAAGTAGAGCAATGTCGAATGTATTTTTTATTCTGTTGTTAGCCGTAGGCTTTGCTGGTTGGAAAGCGTTAGATTATTTCCAACTGCCTAACACATTCAGTATTTTATTGCTGATTTTAACCGCACTTTCCGGCATTTTATGGTGTTATCACCGCTTTGCCGTGATGCCGAGACGTCGTCGTCAAATTGCACGGGCAGAACAACGTTCAGGCAAAGCATTAACGGACGAAGAAAAAGCGAAAATTGAGCCAATTTCAGAAGGCTCAGAATTTATTTCTTCGCTTTTCCCTGTGTTATCCGTGGTATTCCTTGTGCGTTCATTTATTTTTGAACCATTCCAAATTCCATCAGGATCAATGGAAGCGACGTTACGCGTAGGGGATTTCCTCGTTGTTAATAAATATACTTATGGTATTAAAGACCCCATTTTCCAAAATACGATTATTGAAGGTAATAAACCAGAACGTGGTGATGTGATCGTGTTTAAAGCGCCGGAACAAGCGTTACTTCGTACAAGCTTAGGGGCAACGCGAGCCGCTTATGCTGAAAATCTTGCATTAACATCTAAAAACAATATGTCTGGTGTAGATTACATTAAACGTATTGTAGGGAAAGGCGGAGACCGCATTATCCTTGATGTTGAAAAAAGTGCTTTAACATTGGTTTATGGCAAAGATGGCAAACCTTGCGAAATAGATTGCCAAACTAAAGCGTTTGAATATAAACAAGAACCCACAAATCCAGCATTCCCAACGCAAGTGGAATATTTGGAAATCGGTGACGTGACACATAGTATTTTAGTGGAGCCAATGCGCCGTTATTCGGGGATTGAATTCTATCCACAAGAAGGCTTACCTACTGCAGAATGGATTGTGCCAGAAGGGCAATATTTTGTGATGGGAGATAACCGTGATCATAGTGATGACAGCCGTTTTTGGGGATTTGTACCAGAAAAAAATATCGTGGGTAAAGCCACTTATATTTGGATGAGTTTAGAAAAAGAACCAAATGAGTGGCCTACAGGCTTCCGTTTAGACCGTTTCTTTACAAAAATTAATTAATATGAATCATTTAGATCGACTAGAACGAAAAATTGGTTATCAATTTTCCGATCTAAAAAATTTAAAATTGGCACTGACACACCGCAGTGCCTCCACTCAACATAATGAACGCCTAGAATTTCTAGGTGATTCGATTCTCAATTATGTCATTGCTGATGCGCTTTATCATCAATTCCCTCGTTGTAATGAAGGTGAACTTAGCAGAATGCGTGCCACATTAGTCCGTGAGCCCACCTTGGCGATGATTGCCCGCAATTTTGAGCTTGGGGATTATATGTCCTTAGGTTCAGGTGAATTGAAAAGTGGGGGCTTTCGTCGTGAATCGATTTTGGCCGATTGTGTTGAAGCGGTAATTGGCGCAATGGCATTAGATTCAAGCTTTGATAAAGCAGCAGATATTGTGCGTAGCTGGTATAAAACTTTACTCGCCGAAATTAAACCGGGTGATAACCAAAAAGATGCCAAAACGCGCTTGCAAGAGTATTTACAAGGTAAGCATTTTGCCTTACCAACCTATGAAGTAATCAAAATTGAAGGCGAAGCCCATTGCCAAACCTTCACCGTAGAATGTACAGTAAAAAATGTACCCAATATTGACCGCACTTTTATTGCGAAAGGTTCTAGCCGCCGTAAAGCAGAACAAGCGGCCGCAGAACAAATCTTAAAAACATTGGAAATTAAATGACCGAATTAAATCAAGAACAAGAGACCTATTGTGGCTTTATCGCTATCGTAGGTCGCCCAAATGTAGGGAAATCTACTCTGTTAAATAAAATTTTGGGACAAAAAATCTCGATTACTTCCCGCAAGGCGCAAACCACGCGTCACCGTATTGTGGGAATTAAAACGGAAGGCATCTACCAAGAAATTTATGTAGATACGCCAGGACTTCATATTGAAGAAAAACGCACGATTAATCGTTTAATGAACCGTGCTGCAA
The DNA here is from genome assembly GCF_001815355.1 of Haemophilus sp. HMSC068C11. Taxonomy (GTDB): domain Bacteria; phylum Pseudomonadota; class Gammaproteobacteria; order Enterobacterales; family Pasteurellaceae; genus Haemophilus_D. The sequence goes on along the minus strand of NZ_KV820375.1, from coordinate 92,814 downwards.
GCTCGGCAATCGGGGATGTGGATCTCATTATTTTTGTTGTGGATGGTACACATTGGAATGCCGATGATGAAATGGTGTTAAACAAATTACGTAATGCCAAGGCGCCTGTCGTACTCGCCATCAACAAAGTTGATAACATCAAGAATAAAGATGATTTATTGCCATTTATTACAGATTTAGGCAGTAAGTTTAACTTTGCTCATATTGTGCCGATATCTGCGCAACGAGGTAATAATGTCCATCAATTAGAGAAAATTGTTCGTCAATCATTACGTAAAGGTGTTCATCACTTCCCTGAAGATTATGTAACGGATCGTTCACAGCGCTTTATGGCGTCAGAAATTATCCGTGAAAAATTAATGCGTTTCACAGGGGAAGAGCTACCTTATTCGGTAACAGTTGAAATTGAACAATTTAAAGTAAATGAGCGTGGTACTTATGAAATCAATGGCTTGATTTTAGTTGAGCGCGAAGGTCAAAAGAAAATGGTGATTGGGGCTCAAGGGCAAAAAATTAAAACCATTGGTATGGAAGCTCGCGCTGATATGGAACGCTTATTTGATAATAAAGTACACCTTGAACTTTGGGTTAAAGTGAAGTCTGGTTGGGCAGACGATGAACGCGCCTTAAGAAGTCTAGGTTATATGGATGAATAAAAACTTGAGTAATACTCTATACTATTCTATTATTAGCGAAATTTTTATGTTTACTAATAAAAACAAGGAGATGGTAGATGAGTATCTATGCCTTAAAACCCAAATTTCAGAATTTACTTCGGCCTTTAGTTAGGCAATTAGCAGCAAAAGGCGTAACAGCAAATCAAGTTACGCTAATTGCTTGCTTACTTTCAATTTTATTAGGTGTGGTTCTCGCACTATTCCCGACATTTTCCACTCTTTTCTTCCTTATTCCTATTTGGTTGTTTTTGCGTATGGCGCTGAATGCTGTTGATGGCATGTTAGCACGTGAATTCAATCAAAAAAGTCGATTAGGGGGGTATCTTAATGAAATTACTGATGTAGTCTCTGATGCAGCACTTTACCTTCCTTTTGCTTTTGTCGCGCCTTTTGATGGTATTCAAATCTCATGTATTATTTGGCTTGCCGCGTTGAGTGAGTTATGCGGCATTTTAGGGCAAGTTCAAGGCAAAACGCGTCGCTATGATGGCCCAATGGGTAAAAGTGATCGTGCATTCGTATTTGGTGTGATCGGTTTACTTTATGCAGTGAATGGTAGCTTGCATTCACTTTTCTGGTGGGTAGCCAATATCGTCATTATCTTGCTCATTGTGACTTGTATTAAGCGAGTAAAAAATGGTTTAGCCGAAGTGACGGAATAATAGGAGCAAATATGTTTGCGAGATTAATCGATTTTTTATTGTGTCGTTTTGCTTCTTTTATTACAGGCGTTCGACCACAAGCCGCAATTGCGGAACAATCTTCAGAAGGGCATCGTGTCTATTTTGCCAATCATAATAGTCATGGGGATTTTATCTTACTTTGGATTTCATTGCCTTATGAAGTAAGAAAACAAACTCGCCCTGTTGCAGGCAAAGATTATTGGACGAAAGGCGCAATTCGTCGCTTTTTAGCCTATAAAGTATTTAATATGTTACTGATTGAACGTAATAGCCAAGATCCAAAAGCTGCCATACGACAAATGAGTGAAGCATTAGTCAATGACTCCCTGATTATTTTTCCTGAAGGAACTCGTAAGGTGGATGATGATTTACCACTTCAGCCGTTTAAAAGTGGGTTGTTTTATTTAGCAAAAGAAAATTCTGATTGTGAGTTTGTACCCGTTTGGATTAGTAATATGAATAATGTTTTACCAAAAGGCTTTATTTTACCGATACCATTGTTATGTGATCTTTATGTGGGCGAGCCATTAAAGATTGGGACAGATGAAACTAAAGAGGTGTTTCTGACACGTGCTCAATCGGCATTATTAAGTTTAAACGTCAGTGAAAAAGGCAAATCTTAGGAGCAAATGATGACAGAAATATGGCAACTCTTCGGTGGTTTATTTATCGCTTTAATTTTTGCTTCCTCAGTGGGATATATTTTAAAACGCAGATCGGGTGTGGATACACCGAATAGCGTTATTGATAACCTGAATGCACGCATCAATGCTTGGTGGGTGATGATTGGGATTATCTTTATTGCGAGTTTATTGGGCTTTTATGGCGTAATTGGGCTCTTTTTGATTATTTCATTTATGGGATTGCGTGAGTTTCTTTCTCTATTGAATATTCGTCGAGGCGATCATCTTGCGCTAGCCGCTTGTTTTTATGTGATCTTGCCATTGCAATATTTTTTAGTCGCCATTGATTGGTTTAGCATGTTCACCATTTTCATTCCCGTATATGGCTTCTTATTTTTACCTATTCTGTCGGCATTACTCGGCGATCCGGCGCATTTCTTAGATCGTTCAACGAAAATTCAGTGGGCATTGATGATTAGTGTATTCTGTATTTCACATATCCCCGCTTTATTGACCCTTGATATCTCTGGTTATGAAGGAAAAAATCTTTTATTAATGATCTTCTTAATCTTGGTAGTACAGTCTAGCGATGTGTTACAATACGTTTGGGGTAAACTTTTCGGTAAACGCAAAATTGCGCCAACCTTATCGCCATCTAAAACGGTAGAAGGGTTTGTTGGTGGGGTATTAAGCGCAAGTTTATTAGGGATGTTGCTTCATTGGATGACACCATTTAATGCATGGCAAGCCTTTTTAATGAGTCTGTTAATTTGCTTAATGGGATTCTTAGGGGGACTTGTGATGTCAGCAATGAAACGCAGTATGGGCGTGAAAGACTGGGGGAATATGATCAGTGGCCATGGCGGGATTTTAGACCGAATGGATTCACTGTGTTTCTCCGCACCTATTTTCTTCCATGTGGTGCGCTATTTCTGGGCATAGTTATAAATCATGAAATAAAAAAAGAGCGGTTAATTAACCGCTCTTTTTTATTATTGACGATAAGTCTCTAAGAATCGTGCCAATTTGCCAATTGCCTCTTCTAATTGGCCGGTATAAGGAAGTGTTACCACTCGGAAGTGATCCGGTGAATGCCAATTAAAGCCTTTACCATGCACGAGAAGTACTTTCTCTTTACGTAATAAATCGAGCACAAATTTTTCATCACTATGAATGTTGAATTTTTGGATATCGAGTTTCGGGAACATATACATCGCTCCCATTGGTTTTACGCAGCTAATACCCGGGATTTGAGTCAGTAACTCATAGGCTTTATTGCGTTGTTCCAGCAAACGACCGCCCGGTTGAACAAATTCATTAATACTTTGATAGCCACCTAATGCGGTTTGAATGGCGTGTTGCATTGGTACGTTTGCACATAAACGCATAGACGCCAACATATCCAAGCCTTCAATATAGCCTTTAGCATGTTGTTTTGGCCCATTTAAAATCATCCAACCTTGACGGAAACCCGCAACACGATACGCTTTTGATAAACCATTGAATGTAATGGTTAATACATCTGGTGCAAGAGCAGCAATATGATGGTGGATAGCACCGTCGTAGAGAATCTTGTCATAAATTTCATCAGCAAAAATAATCAGATTATTTTCACGTGCAACTTGGATAATTTCTTCGAGTAACGCTTTGCTATAAACCGCACCTGTCGGGTTGTTCGGGTTGATTACTACGATAGCTTTGGTTTTGGCATTGACTTTCGCGCGAATATCATCAATAGCAGGGAACCAACCCGCTTCTTCATCACATAAATAATGTACTGCTTTTCCGCCCGCTAACGTCACAGCCGCGGTCCATAATGGATAGTCAGGCATTGGGACCAATACTTCATCACCATCATTGAGAAGTGCTTGCATGGACATGGTAATCAATTCAGATACACCATTTCCGATGTACACATCGTTTACTGTCGCATCATGAATACCTTTCGATTGATAGTATTGCACGATAGCCTTACGTGCCGAATATAACCCTTTGGAATCGCAATAACCTTGTGCAGAGGGTAAGTTGCGGATGACATCGACTAAAATTTCATCTGGCGCTTCAAAACCAAATGGGGCAGGGTTGCCGATATTAAGTTTTAAAATTTTATTGCCTTCTTCTTCTAGGCGTAAAGCTTCTTTGTGAACCGGTCCACGAATATCGTAGCAAACGTGTTCTAATTTGTCTGATTTCGGAAAAGATCTCATTAGTAACATCCTATGATAATTAGATTTTCATTCAAAAATTGTGTCTAATTTACGCTTAAATTCTTATCTTGAAAAGATTTAATAAAAAAATTTTTTGAATGTATTAAAGTGCGGTAGAATATGGGCTAATTTTTTTGTGTTTTATTATTTTTCATGGGCCCTTTAGAACAAGCTAAATCTGAGCTAATTCGCCAATTTGAAACTTTGGCGATAACTGATCAGCAACCTGCTATTGCACGTCTTCAGATGAAGATGAAATTGGGTGTTGATCTTTTGGCATGGATGAAAGGACAGCTTGTTTATCCACAATTTTATTTACGTTTTCGTGATGAAGATAAAACCGTCGCTGCCGTAGGGAAAGTGCGGTCATTTTCAGATGTGAATTTGGCACAGCAATTTATTCAAGAGCACAATTTCCCGTTAGTGGGCGGTTTACAGTTCCAAGGTGAAAGTCAGTTTATTTTGCCGCAAGTTTTAATTGAACAGCAAAATGGTGAGACAGTGGTTTTAGTTTTTGTTGATCCAAATGAGCTTGATTCGGCAAAAATGATTTTGAATTCATTTGAAAAAATGACCGCACTTTCACCCCTTAATCAATTAACCATCGAAAGTGTAGAGCCAAAAGCGAATCAAGACACCTGGTGTGACTGGGTCAATCAAGCACTCACTCGAATTCGACAGGGTGAATTAACTAAGCTCGTTTTGGCAAATGAAACCGTGTTTGGTATTCAGGGTGAGCTAAGCGGAAAAGATTTTCTTGCTGCAAGCCAAGCAAAAAATAGTGGTTGTTACCATTTTTTATGGGCAGATAATGCTCAAAACTGTTTTGTGGGATCGACACCAGAACGCTTATTTGCACGTGATGATCGTCAGTTATTCACGGAAGCGCTTGCGGGGACAGCACCTGTTAGTGATAATCCGAGTGAAAATGACGAACGTGCGAATTGGCTGTTAAATGACGAAAAAAACCTCAATGAAAACTGGTTAGTGGTTGAAGATATTTCACAAAATATCAGTCACTTAGTGGAACAAATTACTGTTGATGATGTCGCATTAAAGTCACTACGCAAAGTGCAGCATTTAATTAGAAAAATGCAAGCAAAATTGACCGCACTTTGTACGGATGCCGATTTGCTGAAAGCGATCCATCCAACGGCGGCTGTATCAGGCTTACCACAGCAGCAAGCGAGGAAAGCTTTGGCTGAAATAGAAACCTTTGATCGTCGTTGGTATGCCGGTACATTAGGTGTGATGAATCAACATCTATCAGAATTTTGTGTCACCATTCGCTCGGCTTTTATCGAAGAAAAACAAGTGCGTGTATTTGCTGGAGCCGGTATTGTGGAAGGCTCACAACCTGTAGAAGAGTGGTTGGAAATTGAACGTAAAGCGGCAGGGCTCATTTCCCTGTTTGCAGAGAATAACGGAGAATAAGAAGAATGTCTGTAAGCGTATTTAATCGTTGTTGGTCAAAGGTGATCTTAGAAACCTTGGTTCGCCAAGGGGTGAGTCACTTTTGTATTGCGCCTGGTTCACGATCAACACCTTTAACGCTAGAAGCTGTGCGTTTACAAAATGCCTCTCGAGCAACGTGCCATAGTCACTTTGATGAACGTGGCTTAGGCTTTTTTGCTTTGGGTATTGCAAAATCCACGCAAGCACCTGTTGCCGTGATTGTCACCTCGGGCACCGCAGCAGCAAATTTATATCCAGCGATTATTGAAGCTCGCCAAACAGGCGTGAATCTAATTATTCTTACTGCCGATCGACCACCTGAATTGTGGGAATGTGGTGCAAATCAAGCGATCGTGCAACAAAATATGTTTGCTGATTACCCAGTGGCAAGTGTCAATTTACCGAAGCCTCAAGCCGATTATGCAGCGAAATGGTTAATTTCTACGTTAGAACAAGCTTGCTATAAACAAAAGCAACAACCAGGCGTGGTGCATATTAATGTACCTTTTGCTGAACCACTTTATAATGCCCAGGATCAAGAAATTGACGGTCATCCATGGTTAATGCCAATTCAACGTTGGTTAAGTCAGCCTAAAAATTGGGTTGATCATCAACCATTGCAACAAGAAGTGTTGATGCATGAGAATTGGGATAGCTGGCGTACAAAACGTGGTGTGATTGTGGCAGGGCAATTAACGCCTGAACAAGCAATGGGTATTAACTCATGGGCAAATACCATGGGATGGATTTTGCTGACGGATATTCAATCCGGTGTTGAACCGCTCATGCCTTATGCGGATATTTGGCTAGCAAACCAAACCGTAAAGCAAAAATTACTTCAAGCTGATATCGTGATTCAATTTGGTTCTCGTTTTATCAGTAAACGTATTAACCAATTCTTAGCGGAGTTCCAAGGCGAATTTTGGGTGGTGGAGCAAAGTCAAAATGCAGTTGATCCTAATCGCCATACGCAAACTCGCTTTAACGCCAAAGCACATCATTGGTTGCGTGCACATCCGCCATTGCGTCAAAAACCTTGGTTACTCGAGCCACTTGCGCTTTCAAAATTCTGTGCAACCTTTATCGAACAACAAGTTGGTGGCAATCTTAATGAAGCCTCATTAGCACATCATATTGAACGTGTTTTACCTTACAACGGTATTTTGTTCTTAGGAAACAGTCTTTTTGTACGTTTGGTTGATGCTTTAACCAAATTGCCTGAAGGGTATCCGATTTTCACCAACCGTGGTGCAAGTGGGATTGATGGCTTATTAGCAACGGCTGCAGGTATTGGTATCGGTGCTGATCAACCAGTGGTCGCCATGATTGGTGATACGTCTACGCTTTATGATTTAAACTCTTTAGCCTTATTTAAGAATGTGACTCAACCAACTATTATTTTTGTAATTAACAATAATGGTGGCGCAATCTTTGATATGTTGCCGGTGGATGAAGAGGTGAAAGAGCAGTTCTATCGCTTGCCACATAATGGTGATTTCTCTCAAGTCGCGGCAATGTTTGGCTTAAAATATGCCCTGCCTTACACCTGGGCAGATTTAAGCTCCGTGTTAAAACAAGCTTATACTCGCCGCCGTGCGACATTAATTGAAATCAAAACAAACCCAAGTGATGGCAGCGCAACCTATAAGCGCTTGATTGAACAAATCAGCCACGCGGTGATTGGTGAATAATTTCTTTCCCCTCTTATATAGAGGGGATTTCTTTATATGGCATTATTATGATGAATCTTGTTTTTCTTCATGGTTTATTAGGTACGAAATCAGATTGGCAAAAAGTCATCGAAAATCTACCGCACTTTCGTTGTTTCTCTCTCGATTTACCCTTTCATGGAGAGAATAAAGCTGTTGCCGTTGAAGATTTTGAGCAAACCGCTCAGTTCCTTGAAGAACAAATTCAACATCTCATAAAAGATGAGCCTTATATCTTAATTGGTTATTCACTTGGTGGACGAATCGCACAATATTATGCACTGCAAGCTAGAGTAAAAATAGGGCATTTAAAGGCTGTCATTTTAGAAGGGGCGAATTTAGGTTTACAATCTGAACAAGAAAAACAAAGTCGTTTGGTCAATGACGAAATGTGGGCTGAGCGTTTTTTCCATGAAAAGCCTGAAACCGTGCTCGAAGATTGGTATCAACAACCTGTTTTTTCTCATTTAAATGAACAGCAACATAAGGCATTAATTGAAAAGCGAAAAGCCAATTGTGGTGCAAATATTGGTCATATGTTATTAGCCACTAGTCTTGCCAAACAGCCTGATTTTCGAGAGAAAGTGCGGTCAAGTTTGCTGTCATTTTTTTATTTTTGTGGTGAACGAGATCAGAAGTTTCGCCAGATGGCAGAGGATAATCAACTTGATTTAACGATTATTCCTGATGCTGGTCATAATGCACATTTAGAAAATCCGACATATTTTGCTGAAAAAATAGAAAATATCGTATTAAAAATTGCTCAACTTTAAGAGAAATGCTAGGATTTAGCCCTTTCATTTTATTTGACTCTTAAGGAAGCAAAATGTCCTCACAACTTCGTAATGATCCATTTAAGGTTGCTTTAGCCTCTATGGTGGGTACCGCAATTGAATTCTTCGATTATTATATCTATGCCGCTGCGGCAGTATTAGTTTTTAACACGCAATTCTTCCATAGTGGCGATCCGCTTTCAGATGATTTGCTTTCTCTTTCGACATTAGCTTTAGCATTCTTTGCTCGTCCAATTGGTTCTGCTTTATTTGGACACTTTGGTGACAAGATTGGTCGTAAGAAAACCTTGGTTGCCTCTTTGGTTTTAATGGGCGGATCTACGGTCGTTATCGGTTTATTGCCGACTTATTCTCAAATTGGTATTTGGGCACCGATTTTGTTATGTATTTGCCGAGTCGGTCAGGGTATTGGTCTTGGTGGTGAATGGGGCGGCGCTGCTTTAGTGGCAACAGAAAATGCGCCAGAAGGAAAACGTGCTTGGTATGGCACATTCCCTCAATTAGGGGCGCCAATTGGCTTATTTGTGGCTAATGCGACCTTCTTCTTAGTGAGCTATTTCTGGGGGCAACAAGCCCTCGTTGAGTGGGCATGGCGTATCCCGTTTGTTTCTTCTTTAGCCTTAGTTTTAGTTGGGTTGTATGTTCGTTTAACTTTACATGAGAGCCATGTCTTCGTTGAAGCGGAAGAAAAAGGGAAAAAATTAAAAGCACCGGTGAGTGTGGTTTTCACTAAACACTTTAAACCAATGGTGATTGGTACATTTATCATGGTGGCAACCTATTCCTTGTTCTATATTATGACCGCCTTTGCTCAAGCGTATTCTCGTACACCGGCAACCCTTTCAGAAGCGGGCTATCCTATGGGGTTAGGCATTCCTGCCAATACCTTCACGGGATTACTTTTAATGAGTGCGATCGTTTTTGCGATTTTTATTAGTATTTCAGGTCTTTATGCAGATAAAATCGGTCGTCGTAAATGGTTGATTTGGACAACGGTCAGCATTTTAATTTTTGCATTATGTATGCCATTATTCCTTGGAAACGGTACACCAGCTTCTGTATTTGCTTTCTTAGTAATTGGTATGGCATTAATGGGCATGACATTTGGTCCAATGGCGGCGTTATTACCTGAATTATTCCCAACGGAAGTACGTTATTCTGGCGCTTCTTTAGCCTACAATATTGCATCCATTATCGGGGCAACCATTGCGGCAATGATTTCATTAAAAATCAATGCACTTTATGGCTTAATGGGCGTGGGGATTTATTTAGCCATTAATGCATTCTTAACCTTGTTAGCGTTATTAGCCTCAAAAGAAACGAAAAACGTTGATTTAACGCAAATCTAGTGACAAATTGATAATGAAAAGCTGATGTGAATAACATCAGCTTTTTTATTTATTGAAAGGAAGTAATAAAAAAGAGCGTATTGCTACGCTCTCAGATTACAAAAGTGCGGTTAAAAAACAGTATGTTTTTATGAAATGAATTAATCTTCACCCCATACTTCTTTAGCAATTTCTTCAACGTAACGGACTTTTGCCCATTGCTGTGCTTCCGTCATGATATTCCCTTCTTCGGTTGACGCAAAACCACATTGTGGGCTTAAGCAAAGCTGTTCAAGTGGAACATATTTAGTCGCTTCTTCAATGCGAGATTTAATAGCCGCTTTATCTTCTAATTCAGGGAATTTTGAACTGATTAAGCCTAATACGACTCGGCCTTTGTGTGGATTATTGGCAAAGTGTTTTAATGGTTCAAACCCACCAGAACGCTCATCATCATATTCCAGGAAGTAGCCATCGTATTGGGTTTGGCCAAATAACGCATCCGCAATAGGATCGTATGCACCGGTTAATAAATAGGTTGAACGGAAATTGCCACGGCAAACATGCGTTGTGATAACCATATCAGCTGGTTTAGCAGCTAATACAACTTGAATATTTTCAAGCGCTTGTGCTTTATCTGCTTCAAATTCAGGTTTTAAGTGATTGTTACAGAGTGATCCCCAATATACATCATCAAATTGTAAATAACGGCAACCTGCATCATAGAAGGCTTTGATCGCATCTTTATAAGCCTGTTGAACATCTTTGGCAAATTCTGCACGTGTCGCATAAACGCCAGTATCCCATTGAATTGGATACATTAATTGATTTGGGCTTGGAATGGTATATTTTACGACACCGCAATCTCCAACAATGTCTTTTAATTTTTTAAAATGTTCGATAAATGGGTGGTTTGGATTCCAAGATACTTTACCGCAGCAGCGAGTATTGTAAGGTTTGGTTTCTACACCATTAAATTTATAACCATGTTCAGGGTGATAACCTTCAATGCCATTTAGGTTTTCTAAGAAATCAATGTGCCAAAAGGCACGGCGATATTCCCCATCTGTGATCACTTGAATACCGGCATCTAACTGTGCTTGTACTAATTTAGCAATTTCTAGATCTTCAATTTCCGTTAATTGTTCACGCGAAAGTTCGCCTGCTGCAAATTTTGCACGGGCTTCTTTTAAAGGTTGAGAACGTAAATATGAGCCCACAGTATCAGCGTGGAAGGGAAGTGTTTTTGATGTCATGTTTATATCCTTTTTTTAATTTTAGTATGATGATTTTAACGTAAGGATATTTCATGATCAAAGTAATGATTTTTTCATTTATGATGAAAATAATTAATGCAGAGAAAAATTAGCTTTCAGCAATCCCCATTGCACAAACGGCTGCAGAACTCCATGCCCATTGGAAATTGTAGCCGCCTAACCAGCCGACAACATCCAGTACCTCACCAATAAAATAGAGGCCTTTAATCTTTGTCGCTTCCATGGTTTTGGACGAAATCTCATGGGTATCAACACCGCCCATCGTGACTTCAGCTGTACGGTAGCCCTCAGTGCCATTAGGAATGAATTGCCAGTTGTGGATTAAATTCTCTAGATTTTCTAACCGCACTTTACTTAAATTTGCAATCACTTCATCTTGAATTAAGCCTTGTTCTAACCAAAGTTCGACTAATTTCTTCGGCAATAAACGACTTAATACAGTCTTTAATTGCAATTTAGGTGAAGATTGACGCATTTCATCCAGGTGATAGCGAATATCTCTATAAGGCAATAAATCTAAATGAATGCTTTCACCCGGTTGCCAATAATTGGATATTTGCAAAATAGCAGGACCAGATAAACCGCGATGGGTGAATAGCATTTGATGAGTAAAGGTTTTGTGCTGATTCGTCGCCGCCACATCTAATGAAATACCGGATAGTGCCGTGTAGAATTTTTCACTTTCTCGCCATGTGAACGGTACAAGGCTTGCACGCGGAGGAATCACATTTAATCCAAACTGTTCTGCAATTTGATAGCCAAAAGGCGAAGCGCCTAAACCGGGCATGGAGAGCCCTCCTGTGGCGATAATCAAATTCTGGCATTGCCATTCAACCGCATTTACCTTTAATTTGAACCGCACTTTAGGGTTGTTTTCAACGGCTTCAATATCACTGACTTCGCTACGTAGTTGAATATGAACACCGTATTTGTCACATTCTGTTCCGAGCATCTTCACGATATCTTCTGCACCGTTATCACAAAATAACTGACCTAATTCTTTTTCGTGGTAAGGAATGCCGTACTCAGCGACTAAAGCAATAAAATCCCATTGTGTATAACGTTTTAAGGCAGATTTGACGAAGTGTTTATTTTGGCTGATATAACGGCCAGATGTGATTTCCATATTGGTGAAATTACAGAATCCGCCGCCAGACATTAAAATTTTTCGACCAATTTTCTTACCGTTATCAAAAATGGTGGCTTGTTTGCCCAGCTTTCCTAACTGTGCGGCACAAAATAAGCCGGCAGCACCGGCTCCAATAATGATATTTTCTGAATAATGAGACATAGCTTATTGTGAGGTTTGTCCTTTTTCAAAATAGTCTATCATTTTGATTCGTTGGATGACAGTACGGCGATCCACGGCAGCATTACCTGAATCTAATAATTGTTGCCAATAAGCTTTGGCTTTTTCGGCTTCATGATTTTTAAAGGCTTCAGTCGCCAATAATGTGATTACCGAGATTTCATGTTTATCTTGTTTTAACGCTTCATCCATTATTTGCTGGATTTGTGGTGTGATGTTTTGACCAGCTTGATAATAAAGTGCGGTCGCTTTTAGGCCTAAAATCGCGGGTGTTGTGCCTGAAATTTTTTCTGCATTGCTATAGGCAATGAGTGCATGATCAAATTCATCATTTTGCATATAGGCATCACCTAGCTGAGCCCAAAGCTCAGGGTTATTCACATCTTCTCGAATTTTATTTTGAATTTTGAGCACCATATCTTCTTTTTGATGCACCATTGATGTATCTGCTTTTTTATTGGCAAGCTCAATCATCTCTTTTTCACCTTGCTGAACACGCTCAAAACGATCAAGAGAGAAGTAATAACTTAAAGGAAGAACCAATAAAATACCAAAGACCCAAATAGCGGATTTGGTTTCAAATTTGAGCGCACTTTTTTCTTCTTTAGGCACTGTATGAAGTTGATTTTCAAGTTGTTTCGGTTCGTCTTCTGATTTTTTTGTGGAAAATAAAATCAACGCAAAAGCCCCAATTAATAGCAAAATAGGCAATAACCAGAGGAGTGCGGTATTCCACTGAAAAGGGGGCTTATAGTTCACGAAATTACCGAAACGTGCTGTCATTGTGTCGATAATTTGCTGATTCGTTTTTCCTTCATCCACCATTTTATAGACTTCAATACGTAAGTCATAAGCAATCGGCGAATTGGACTCAACTAAGTTCTGATTCTGACATTGTGGGCAACGTAAGGATTTTGCCAGTTCAACAGCACGAGTACGATCGGCTTGGTTTTTAAACGCATAGGTATCCACCATTTCTGCGTGAGCAAAAAGGGCGAAAGTCAGTAAAAGTGCGGTCAGAAATCGGGTTAATTTTTTCATTTTACTTTTTAGTTAATTCATCAAGTTTTGGTTTGATTTCGGTAAGCCACGTTTCGCGATCCATATAGCCAGAATGACGATAACGGATCATACCGTGTTCATCGATAACATAGGTTTCTGGTGCACCATCTACGCCTAATTGCATCGCAAATTCGCCACGGCTATCGTCAATGGTCAGTATAAATGGATTGCCCATACGTTCTAGCATCGCAATGCCATTTTGTGGTTTGTCACGATAATCGATACCCACAATGGGCACTTCTTTTGAAATTTCCATCAAAAGAGGGTGTTCCTGTTGGCAATAGCCACACCAACTTCCCCACACGTTAAGTAGGAAAGGTTTCTTTGGGAAATCTCTCGGGCTAACAATTTGATTCGGTTCAAGCAAATTCGCTTGATAGAATTCTGGCACAGGCTTATCAATGAGTGCTGAGGCAATTTGTTTTGGATCTTTGTGTAAGCCAACAAAAAGCAGTAAGCAAATACTCAATAACAAAATCAGCGGTAAAAACAAAATAAACTTTTTATTCATCACGTTTTCTCTTCAAATTGATGGCTGAACATAATGCGCCAAGTGCCATTAAAATGCCTCCGAGCCATAACCAGCGAATAAGCGGTTTGTAATGTAAACGGAATGTGAATTCGCCTTTACCTAAGTTATCGCCCATTACAATATATAAATCGCCCCAAAAGCCAGCATCTAACCCTACTTCACTCATGGTCATAGTTCGAACATCATAATAACGGCGTTCCGGTACAATTTCAGCGTAAGGTTTGCCTTGTTTTGACACGCTAAAGAAAGCGACTTCGGCGGTAAAGTTTGGCCCAATTTCATTGGAAAAACGATCGTAGTGGAACTCAAATTGACCTAATTGTTGGCTTTGTTGTGGTGCAAGTCTAACACCTAACTCACTGCTAAAGTAACTACTCATTACGGCACCCATTGTGGCAATCGCCACGCCGCAGTGTGCAAGAATCATTCCAAAATAGGCAAGTCTTACTTTTGTCCAATTTTGCCATAAGGTGACGAATAATACCCAAATAGCGAGGGTGAGTAATACATAAGCAAAGAAATGGAAACGTAACGCACTGTCATTTTGCAACGCGTTCCAAATCATGCCATAAGCAATTACTGCAGCGGGAATAAGTAATAACAGACGTTTGAAAAAGCGTTTTTTGTCTGATTTAAACCAGCTTAAGCAAAGCGTCGCCGCCATCGCAAAAAGCACTAACGTGAGCAATGGCAAGAAAATACTATTAAAGTAAGGGGCCCCCACAGAAATACTTCCCCAATTCATGGCTTGGAATAGCATCGGATAGAAGGTGCCTAAGAAGGTACTGACGGTGGCGACGGTCAATACGATGTTTAAACCTAAAATAGCCCCAGTTTTAGAAATGAGTGGAAATTTGACCGCACTTTCATTGGTATTTGTGCGTAGGGCAAATAAACTGAGTGAGCCGACAGTCAATAAGAAGAAAATAAGTAATAGTACATAACCACGGGAGCTATCTAAAGAAAAAGCATGAACAGAGGTTAATGCACCTGAACGGACAATAAATGTGCCTAATACACTAAATGCAAAAGCGAGTAGGGAAAAGAGTGTTGTCCAGTAGCTAAACATGCCTTGTCTTTCAGTCACCATTAAGCTGTGTAAAAGTGCAAGTCCTAATAACCATGGCATAAGTGAGGCGTTTTCTACAGGGTCCCAGAACCACCAGCCACCCCAGCCTAATTCGTAATATGCCCACCAGGCACCGAGAACGATCCCTAACGTTAAGAATAACCAAGAAACGAGAACCCAAGCTCGCATCGCACGCGCAATTACTTGTGCAGAACGATTAAAGATTAAGGCAGAAATTGACATGGCAAAGTTAACAGCAAAGCCCACATAACCCACATATAAAAGCGGCGGATGGAAAATTAAGCCAATATCTTGCAGCATTGGATTGAGATCTCGCCCTTCTGCAGGGGCAGGAAATGCACGTCCAAATGGATTGGAGTAGAACAAAATAAAAATAGCAAACCCAAGACAAATTAAGCCGAGTAAAGAAAGGGTTTGTGCAGAAAAAGTGCGGTCATTTTTGCGAGAGAAAAAGGCAAAAGCCACTAACCAAAGACTTAATGTGAAAAGCCAAAATAAAATTGAGCCTTCGTGTCCGCCCCATGTGGCGGCGACTTTGAAAAATGTTGGTAGTTGAGAATTGGAGTGCGCTGCCACGTATTCCAAAGTGAAGTCATCTGTTGCAAAAGAGTAGGCAAGAATACCGATTGAAACGCTCGTAAAAATACCGAAACAATAACTTAATCCCCAAGCCGTGTTGGTGAGAGAGGGTTTATTTCGCCAAATACCAATTTGTGGCACGATAGAAAGTAAGAGTGCTGCAGTAGTGGCGAAGAGTAGTGATAGAAATCCGAATTCGGGGAGCATAGTATTCTTCAGTATTAATGGTTGTATTTGACAAAATAAGGTTAATTTTAAGCATGAAAAACATACGTAAAATTAACCGCACTTTAGTCTTTTAAATAAACAAAAGGCGTATTGTATACGCCTTTTGATTAAATAAGAAGTTTATCCTTACGCAACGGTAAGTTGTCCTGCATACAAGATAAAGTAACGTAAGCAGAGAACCCCGATTAAGTCGAAGATTGACACAAGGATAATAAAGTTCTTGTTGTATTTTAAACTGTCTTTTGCTGCAAGGTTCGCAAGTAGAGGAATGATGATACCAATTAAGAATACCCCAATCCAGAACACAGCACCCCAGAAACCGGAAAGTGCATTGTGTAATGCAACCACTTTCTGACCACCACCGAAGTGTAGACCAACAAAGAAACAGATTAATAAACCGAGTTCAGTCACCATAATTGGCACTTCAAATTTGTGAATGAAGTGTGATTCATGGCTATCACCTTTTAATTTACCAGCAATGAGGATAAATAAGAAGGTTGCAGCGATACCGGAAGAGGTACCTGACGCCAAGAATAACGCTGGTAGAACAGGGTTATTTAACATTGGGTAACTGATCAATGCTGAAAGTAAGAAACCAGTATAAGCCCCTAGCACAGCGGCTAAGATGAAGAGAATAACTTCTACAGGACCAGTTAAACGTTCTAATACATTGATAATTTTACCGACAAAACCAAGTTTTGGCATAAAACGTTGGATAAATGCCATGATATCTTCTTTGAAGATAACCGCACACCAACATACCAAGAACAGCATATAAACTTGGAATAACATTACCCCCATAGACATTACAGAGTTGAATTGATAGTTAAACATCAATTTCCAGAATGTCCAAGGACGTGCCAAGTGGAAAATTAACAGGGTTAAACCAATTAATGTTGGCACAGAACCTAAAACGGCGGCTGCTCGGATAATCCAGTTTTTGCTAGGATTTTCTAATTTGTGACTACGTTTATAAGCAATCGCTAATTGTACCGCACCGGAAGAAATACCAAGTAAGAACAAATAGATAGCGATTGTTGAATCCCACACCAAATTAGGTGTGTGAAACGGAACAGGATAATCTAATGTCATCTTCTTGGCTCCCCGTGTTGGAATGGAATATGGTAAAGATTTGGTTGAGTACCTAATTCCACTTTAGTGCGATAAACCGGATTTTCTTTCACTTTGCGGGAAACTGCACTGCTTGGATCATTCATATCGCCAAAGGTTAATGCTTTGGTTGGACAAGCTTCTACACAAGCAGGTTGTTTGCCAGCTGCTAAGTTTGTATCGCGACAGAAGTTACATTTATCTGCAGTACGGTGTACTGGGTGAATGAAACGTACGCGGTAAGGACAAACTGCAACACAGTATTGGCAACCTACACAAAGATCTTTATGCACATCTACGATACCTGTTTCAGGATCAATAAATGATGCACCGGTTGGACAAACAGCCACACAAGGGGCGTTTGTACAGTGTTGGCAAGATTGACGGAAAAACTCGTATTCTTGATTTGGGAATTCGCCGTAAGGTTCACTACGGAGAATTTCCAAACGTGAAACGCCTTCAGGAACGTGGTTTGTTTCACGACAAGCATCCATACAAGCGGTACAGCCGATACAAGCTGTTTCGTCGTGTACCATTGCATAGCGTTTCGGTTTATCCGCCTTTTCCTCTTTCGCTAAAGAGGTAACTGATGTCCCCGTCATAAGGATTAATGCCCCCATGCCGGAAACAAAGTTTCGGCGTGAACAAGCTGTCATTATTTATCCTTTTGTTCGGTTGATTGCGTTTGTGATTGTGCGTCTTTTGCCGCTTTGCGTTTTTGTTGTTCGCCGTGGCAATCTACACAAAGTTTCACACGATTTTTCGGTTGAATACCTTTCATCGCATCATCTTTCGGGTGTAATGTGTGGCAGCTTGCACAAGGCAATTTCATTGCGTGAACATCGTGCGCCCAAAGTTTTTCACGAAGTTTTGCAGGTTGGTGACAAGCAAAACAAACTTGGTTTTGTTCTTGCGCGGTATACATTGGTTTTTTATCACCAAAGATATCGCCATCAAAACGCATCACATCTTTTGCACCACGACGGTGATCTTCCGAAATATTACCGTGACAGTTTACACAGTTAATCGGTTTACCTGTGTTAGGGCTTTTTTGATTTAAGTGTGCGCCGTGGAATTTACCAAAGTGTAATTCACCACCAGATTGATCTAAAGTTTGGTTTTTATCAACTTGGTCAAATTTGTGACATTTTGCACAATATTGGTTTGGATCACGTTGGTTATCCATTTGTGGCTCGTAAGTGAGTTGAGAGGCAGGTGTTTTTGCCATCTCTTCCGCACTTGCAGCCATTGGCATTGCCGCAAGCATTGCAAGCAATGCAAGGGATTTTGCCGATTTGCTGATTAAAGAAGTTAAATTCATTCTGATTACCTCAAATATATGGTTAAAAATGACCGCACTTCGACACTTTAGTTACAAAGTGCGGTTCTTTTTTTATTGTTTTGTTGCGGTATCTTCAGCTAATTTGCCATTGGCTTTCGCTTCTTTTACCCATTGAGGTACAACAGTTTCTAAGAATTCTTTTTTCGCTTGACGTTCTTTCTCGATATCAATACCCATTACTTTCCATGCTTTATCAGCTGTAGAAATATCTGGTACTTCAACCGGAGTTTTCACGCCATGTTTAGTTAAGATTGCTGCAAGTTTAGCACGTGCATCCGCAGCTTTGTCGATACCAGAACCTAATACGCGAAGCATTACATCAGGTGCGTGCATGTGACCACCGTGACTTGCTGCTGCGTAGTCCCAACGCCATTGAGCGTGACGGATATCCATTAAAGCAGGTTCCATTTCTTCTTTAGTTGCACCTGCATCCCATGCCGCTTTCGCTTCAAAGTGAGCACGAACAACTTGATCTTCTAAACGACCCATTACATCTTTCACTTCTTTTTTACGTGAAGCAACGATGTCTTTAAGTTTTTCTTTGCTTTGATCGTGACAGTTTGCACATGTGGTATCAAATGCATCGAATGGGTTTTGGATTTGGTGGTCGGTGTAAACTTTACCGTCTTTACCTTGTACTTTAGGCATGTGACAGTCGATACAAGTTACGCCGTTTTTACCGTGCATACCTAAAGACCAAATTTCAAAGTCAGGGTGTTGCGCTTTTAACATTGGTGCTTTAGAAAGAGAGTGAGTCCAGTCACTGAAGCCGATATCATCATAGTATTTTTCGATGTCATCAACAGTTTGACCGTTATCCCAAGGGAAGGTTACTTGTTTTAAGTCGCCCGCGAAGTAGTATTCAACATGACAGTTTGCACAGATTTCAGCACGTTTTTCAGTGCGAGCAGCTGTGTTAAAGCTTAAGTTAGCTTGTTCTTTACCTTCAGCTTTTGCTTTTGCTTGAAGTGCATTATTTAAGTGATCTAATGCACGAAGAACGTGTGGACGAGCAATACGTAATGCAGGTTTGCCTTCAGCAAAGTCTTTAGAGGTCGTATCGTGACAGTCAGCACAACCGATCGAGTTGACAATTTCTGGTCCACCTTTAGCCCATTTGGCACCAAAGTAACCATCTTCACCCCATTCTGCAATTAAACGAGGAACGTCTGGACCTTTACAAGTCCAACATGCCATTGGTTGAGGGCCATCATTTGCATTTTTGGGCGCACCAGTACGTAAAATATTACGTACATCTTCTACTGCATAAACGTGACCACGAGGTGCGTTATATTCTTTTGCGAAAGAATAGCCCCCCCATAACACGATTAAACGAGGATCTTGTTCATTAGCATAGATGATTTTGTCGCCTTTTTCAGTCGCTTTCCACGAATTGAATTGGCTAGGATATTTCTCAGCAAATTTTTCATTCACTGCTTCGATTTTTAAATTAGGGTTTGGTGCTTCCACAGGTTGTTCAACAGGCTTGTATACCATTTCAGCCATCGCTGAGTTATACACACCTAAAGCTGCGAAAGAAGTGGCCAAAACAAGGCTTTTTCTCAATGCGTTCACGATAATCACTCCATTAGGAAAGAATAAAAAAACAATTTTAAATGCGAACAATTCCTATTAAGCTTTTGAATTCACTCATAAAAATAGCTCAACGCAAGCATAAGATACCAAAAAGCAGTAGTTTTCCTAAGGTTTTTTTTCAAAACTTTGAGGTTGATCAAACTTTAAAATCAAAATACTTCTAAAGAGGTATAAGGGGGGTTAGGGAAGTGGTAGGTGAGTTGCATATTAAGAGAAAAAAGTGCGGTCAACTTTTACATTGTTTTTGACTTATATAAAGACGATTCCATGCTCATTATTACTGACTTTGACCTAATTTTAATGAGCATTCTTTTTACGCAAACGATACCTTGCATAGAAAATGTAAATTTCTTGTGAAAAATGGTATAAAAAGCGATCATTTTCTTGATCTTATAGATGAGTCAGCTATACTCCCAGAACCTTATTTTACCCAGCTTGTTCTATTGTTTGTTGGGATGTGATGAATACCTAAATCTATTTAACTTGGGAGAACTTTTTTATGAACAAAGTATTTAAGATTATTTGGAACAAAACGACACAATCTTTTGTCGTGACATCAGAATTAGCGAAAGGGGCAGTAAAAGCCTCTTCAAACTCAGAAGAACGTGTAGCAAGCGAAACACGTTTGTTTTCTCTTTTTAAACTTTCAGCATTTGCACTTTCTTTATCTGCAGTGATGATGCCGGCGCAAGCGAACGTGATTGTGGGGGATGGAAGCAATGCGCCTACAAATGTACATCCTTTTAGTATTGCGGTTGGGAACAGTGCCACATCAGCAAGCGGTGGAAGTACTACCGCTATTGGTTATGGCGTAAATGGTCGTTATGACAATAGTGTGCTGATTGGTGATGGCACAGGAAATTATGGTGGAACAACGGGTAGTCGTAATATTCTCATCGGTCAAAATGCTCAAGTTGGTGATAGCACTTCTGTTGTACGAGTAAACCAGTCTATTGCTATTGGAGCTGGCATTAGAGCTGATAAAGCAGCTACATTTGGTGGTAATTCTATTACTGAGGGTGCATGGGCTCGAGGCGATCAATCAATTGCGATTGGCGGTAATGTTATTTCTTATGGTAATGCATCAGTTGCGATTGGTGGGGATGATACTGATAAAGCAGCGGCTACACAAACGACTTATATCAATACTAATGGCCAAGATAAAACGGGAACGGTTCAACAAGCATTTAAAGATTTAACTGGAGGGGATCTTCAAACTCCCCGTTGGATGAATACGATTGCTGGTGAGGCTGCTGTATCATTAGGAACAAAAACAAAATCTGGGGATCTTTCATTAGCATTAGGTTCATTGGCTGCAGCTCAAAAAACGAATGCTGTCGCTGTTGGTACTGGAGCTAATGCATCGTTTGCAAACTCTGTTGCGATTGGTGGCGGTTCTGCGACGGATAAAGCGGGGGTTGCCTATACTACTCGTACTATTTTAGGGACAACTTATACTTGGGCTGGTGGTGCAAATACTATCGCAGGGGACGTTGTTTCTATCGGTAAAAAAGGCTATGAACGTCAACTCATCAACTTATCACCAGGTGATATTTCTGCAAACTCAACTGATGCAATCAATGGTTCTCAGCTTTATGCTGCGATGGCAGAACTTGAAAAAATTCATTATTTCTCGGTTAAATCAAATGTAACAGGTAACCAGAATAATACTGGTGCATCTGGAGTTAATGCGATTGCTATTGGTCCAAATGCGAGCACTATTACAGAAGCCTCGATTACTATGGGCTTAAATGCCAATGCATCTGATAGAGGTAAAAATGCAGTTGCGATTGGTACAGATGCTAAAACAACAGCAGAAAATGGTGTTTCATTAGGTCACAAAGCTAATAGTGAGTATTCAAACTCTACGGCAATTGGTTATTCAAGCCATGCAAATGGTGGTAATGCTACGGCTGTTGGTACTAATGCCAAAGCCGTTACTAACTCGACAGCACTAGGTTCTAATACAGATGCTAAAGAGTTAGGCGTAGCCATTGGCCATACTGCCTCTTCTGCTTATGCAGGCGTTGCTACGGGGGCGAATGCAAATGTTAGTGGTATTTATGGTATTGCTGTAGGTAATAATGCTAATGCTTCTGCACAAGCATCTATTGCTATCGGTAAGGGCGCAGCTGGCTCGGCAGCTGATGGTGTAGCGATTGGTTCATCAGCTAATGCAACGGTGCAAAATTCAGTTGCACTAGGTAAAGATAGCGTTGCAGGTGGCAATGTTTTCGGTGAAACCGCCCATGAAGCCGCTTTCAAAAATGATAATGGCGTGAGTGAAAATAAACAGTTTAAAGCAGGTCTAGCTAATAATTCGCTTGGTGCTGTTTCTGTCGGTAAAGAAGGTTTTGAACGTCAAATTCAAAATGTTGGTGCAGGTCGTGTTACTGCTAATTCAACTGATGCAATTAATGGTTCACAGCTTTATACCGTATTAACTTATAGTGGCTTTAACGTACAACAAAATGGTACTTCTAAATCACGTATCAATAACAATGGTTTTGTGAACTTTAAAGATGGTAATTTAACCACTGTAAATGTAACTGATGCGGATAATGGCACAATTGTGAAATTTGATGTCAACACAACAACTATCACTACTGATGCAGAAGGCAATGCAACTGCAGCGAATCCAAGCAATCTAGCAACTGCAGGCGACGTGACTAGCGCAATTAATAACGTACGTAACATGCCATTAACCTTTGCTGGTGATGCAGGAAAGGATGTAGAGCGTAAATTAGGTGAAAAAGTTAACTTAGTTGGTGGTGTAACTGATGAGACTAAACTTTCTGATGGTAACATTGGCGTAGTGGCAGATGGTACTGATAAGTTAGAAATCAAATTAGCTAAGGATATCAAAGTTGATAGCGTAAAAGCTGGTGATACAACCATTAATACTGATGGTTTAAAAATTGTCGGTGGACCAAGTGTTACTAAATCTGGCATTGATGCTGCGGGTAATAAAATTACTAATGTTGAAGCGGGTACCGATGACAAAGATGCTGTGAATTTTTCACAATTAAAAGATGTGGAAAAAGTAGCTAATAAAGGCTGGAATTTAACTGCTAATGGAGAAAATAGTAGTAATGTAGCACCTGGTGAAACGGTTGATTTGAATAACACCGATGGCAATATTAAAATTACCAAAAATGCAGCAGATGATAATGTGACGTTTAATTTAAATGAAACGATTAATGTTACTAATGTTAATGCTGCAGGTAATGTAACAGTTGGTGATACTGTTTTAAATACAGATGGCTTGAATATTAAAGATGGTCCAAGTGTAACAAAATCTGGTATTGATGCTGCTGGCAAGAAAATTAGCAACGTAGCAGCAGGTGATGTAAATGAAACATCACAAGATGCAGTAAACGGTAGCCAACTTTATCAAACAATTAATAACCTCACCACAAAAGGCTTTGGATTAACTGCTCAAGATGGTAATTCTGTGAAGAAACCATTAGGTGAAACGGTTGAGGTTGTTGGCGCAGATAAAAATATCAGCACCAAGGTTGAAGAAGGTAAAGTTAAGATTGCTTTATCGAAAGATATCAAGGTTGATAGTGTCACTGCGGGCGATACCAAAATTGATAAAGATGGTTTGAAAGCAGGTGATGTTACCGTGACTAACGCACCAATTAAAGTAGATGGTAACGTAGTAAATAACGTTAATGAGGCGATTAATCAAACTGCGAAACAAGCATTTAGTCCACTTACTTTTGCTGGTGATACTGGAAACAATGTAGAGCGTAAATTAGGTGAAACAGTTAACCTAGTTGGTGGTGAAACGGACACGACTAAACTTTCCGATGGTAACATTGGTGTGGTAGCAGATGGCACTGATAAGTTAGAAATTAAATTAGCTAAGGATATCAAAGTTGATAGCGTAAAAGCTGGCGATACAACCATTAATACTGATGGATTAACTATTGCTGGTGGGCCAAGTATAACCAAATCAGGTATTGACGCTGCAGGTAAGAAAATTAGCAATGTTGGAGATGGCGATGTATCTAAAGATAGCAAAGATGCAATAAACGGTAGCCAACTTTATAATGCTGTAGCGACCACTGATTTAAAACCTAATACAACAGGAAAAATTGATACACCTGTAGATGGCTCTAAATTGGTGAATGCAACCACAGTTGCAAATGCAATCAATAATTCTGGTTGGAATGTCACTGTGAATAAAGACGGTGGTGAAGCTGAAGGTGAAACTGTTCAAAAGGTAAGCCCAGGTAATACCGTGACTTATATCGCAGGACAAAATATCAAAATTAAGCAAGATGGCATGAATTTCACTATCTCTACTACGAAAGATTTAGAAGCCGGAGCGGTGAATGCCACAACGGTTAATACCACAACAATTAATCTTGGTGAAGGTGATAACTCAACGCCAATTACAGTAGTAAGTGGTAAAGATGCAGCACCAAATCTTGATGGTAAAACACCAAATCGTATGAACTTTGGTGGTGAAACTATCGCAACATTAAGCGATGGCTTAAAATTTGGCGCAAACGTAGGTGATGTTTACGGTGCGAAATTAAATAGCCAAATCAATGTGAAAGGCGCAGATAGCAACACAAACTGGAGTGAGTTTGATGGTGGCGATAATGTGATGACAAACATTGATAAGAGCGGTAATCTTCGTGTAGGTATCAAGAAAAACCTTAAAGTGGAAAGTGTAACTGCAAACAAATTCACTGCGGGTGATACTGTGATTGATGGCAATGGCGTAACCATTAAAAATGGTCCAAGCATGACTAAAAATGGTATTGATGCAGGTAATAAACAAATTACCAATGTTGCACCAGGGCGCATTGCAGCAGACAGTACTGATGCGGTAAACGGCAGCCAATTACACGAAGTAAAAGCTGACATGAATAACAAGATCAATAAGTTAAATGGTCAAGTGAACAAGTTAGGTAAACGTGTAAATGCAGGTACAGCAAGCGCGTTAGCAGCGTCTCAATTACCACAAGCTTACATTCCAGGTAAGAGCATGGTGTCTGTGGCAGCGGGTAATTATCAAGGTCAAAATGCAGTGGCATTAGGTATGTCACGTATTTCAGATAATGGTAAAATCATTATTCGTTTAGCAGGTACTAGCGATACACAAGGTAAAGTGGGTGTAGCAGTTGGTGCAGGTTACCACTGGTAATTTATTGTTAATAAATAAAAGGCATGGGAAACCATGCCTTTTTTATTGCCAAAAGTGCGGTCGATTTTCATCGCGTTTTTCGTATAATAGGGTGAGTCAACTCGGAGAAGAATATGATTATCGGACCTTATATCAACGCACTAGCGATTATCAGTGGTGCAGTTATCGGTGCGGTGCTCGGTGGGCGCATTCCAGAGCGTTTACGCACTAATTTAACCTTAATCTTTGGTTTGTGTTCCATGGGTATGGGTATTGTGATGGTGGCGAAAACTACCAATATGCCGGCAATGATTTTATCGCTGTTATTAGGGACGATAATTGGCGAGTTGCTTTTATTGGAACAGGGGATCAATAAACTGGCATCATCAGCCAAAGGCCTTGTTGAAAAAATGTTCCCTGATAAGCCAAGTAGCATGAATAGCCAAGAAGAGTTCTTATCTAAATTTGTAGCGATTGTAGTTTTATTTTCATTTAGTGGAACGGGGATTTTCGGGGCGATGAATGAGGGGATGAGTGGTAATTTTGATATCCTCATTGTGAAATCCTTTTTAGATTTTTTCACCGCGATGATCTTTGCTACATCTCTTGGCATTTCTGTGGCAAGTATTTTTGTGCCACAAACATTGGTTCAAGTGATTTTAGCTTATTCTGCGGTGTTTATTATGCCTTTTGTGACACCTGAAATGCGAGGTGATTTTGCTGCGGTAGGCGGTATGCTAATGATAGCGGCGGGCTTTCGCATTTGTAATATCCAAATGTTCCATGTGGCAAATATGCTGCCGGCTCTTTTCCTCGCTATGCCGATTTCTCATTTCTGGAGTACCTTTTTCTAAAAAATAGGCGTGTATAACGCCTATTTCTTTTTCTGACAATGAGGGCAATAAAAGCTATTGCGTTGCCCAATAATCATGCTTTCAATCTTAGTGCCACATTTAGGACAAGGCTTATCTTTGTTTCCATAAACTAACAATTCCTGCGCAAAATAACCAGGGCGACCATCGGGTTGTAAGAAATCTTTTAATGTTGTTCCACCTTGTGTAATGGCTTTCGCTAATACGTTTTTAATCGTTTCAACGAGTAAGGCACATTGGTTCCGCGTGAGATTTTCGGCTAATTTCATTGGATGTAAACCACATAAAAAGAGTGTTTCATTGGCATAAATATTTCCTACACCTACGACGACAGCATTATCCATTAAAAAGGTTTTAAGTGCGGTCGATTTCTTGCGTGATTTTTTAAAAAGGTATTCCGCATTAAATTCATCAGAAAGTGGTTCTGGACCAAGTTTTAGAAAAAGATGAAAGTCACCTAAGCTTTCCGTCCATAACCATGCACCGAAGCGTCTCGGGTCGTTATAACGCAGTAATTTGCCATTATTCATTACAATATCAAGGTGATCGTGTTTATCAATGGGGCTATCGTGCGGCACAATTCGAACAGAGCCAGACATGCCTAAATGACCAATGATATAACCTTTTTCAGTATGAATAATGAGGTATTTCGCACGGCGAGAAGTATCTAAAATTTTGACGTTTTTGAGCGTTGTTAATTCAGGAGAGACAACCCAGCGTAATTGTGGTTGGCGCACTACAATTTTTTCAATGGTAAAACCTTTCAAATAAGGGCTGACACCACGCAGGGCAGTTTCGACTTCAGGAAGTTCAGGCATAGATAATCTCGGTAATGAATTTGTGGTATAAAAAAACCCGAACAATGTCGGGCTTTTTTCAAATCAGCAAAATTATTTGATTTTTGCTTCTTTATAGATAACGTGTTTACGCACTACTGGATCAAATTTTTTGATTTCCATTTTTTCAGGCATATTACGTTTGTTTTTATCAGTTGTGTAGAAGTGACCAGTCTCTGCTGTAGAAACTAAACGGATTTTCTCACGAGCGCCTTTAGCTGCCATGTTTTAGCTCCTTAGATTTTTTCGCCACGAGCACGGATTTCAGCTAACACTGCATCAATGCCTTTTTTATCGATAATACGCATACCTTTCGCAGTTAAACGTAAGGTCACGAAACGGTTTTCACTTTCAACCCAGAAACGGTGAGTGTGAAGGTTTGGAAGAAAACGACGACGTGTCGCATTCAACGCGTGTGAGCGGTTGTTACCCACAGCTGGACGCTTGCCTGTTACTTGACAAACTCTAGACATAATAATCTCCAATAATTTAAATATAAGCTCGAGCTTATGGTTCGGATAATGAAGCTTAAAACTAAGCTTGCTTCCTCGTCAGGTCGCAGTATCCGACCCACTTACTATATTAAAGGTCGCAAATTATACTGACTTTATTTTCATTTCTCAAGTCCAAAAGCGATTTTTCCGTCTTTAAATGGAAATGAACGATAAAAAAATCATCAAATTCCCTAAAACTATAACAGATTATGTTCTGCAAAAGAATAACAAGTCCCTTTGCCGACAATAAAATGATCCAAAATACGAATGTCCATTAACTCAGCAGCTTCAATAATTTTTTGTGTGATCATTTTGTCGGAATAGCTAGGTTCTGCTAGGCCAGAAGGGTGGTTGTGAGCCAAAATTAAGGCGGCTGCATTGCAGTAAAGGCTTTCTTTGATGATTTCTCGTGGATAAACATTCGTTACATTAATTGTGCCTAAAAATAACCGCTCTTTTTTAATCAAACGATGTTGATTATCTAGAAATAACACCATGAAAATTTCACGTTCTTCGTGATGAAGCTCCGCTTGAAGATAAAGCTTTACCGTAGATGTGTCGCTAAATACATGCTCTATCAGTAATTCTTGTTTGAGATAGCGTTTGGTCATTTCTGTGGTGGCTTGTAGTTGAATAAACTGCGTAATGCCTAATCCTTTTACTTTGCAAAAGGCTTCTTTATCAGCACTTAATAAGGCTCGAAGGGATCCAAAATGTTGCAGCACGCTATGTGATAATTCCATGACAGGGCAGCCTTTAATCCCTGTACGTAAGAAAATAGCGAGTAGTTCGTGATCCTCTAGGGCTTCAACGCCATATTTCAACAGTTTTTCACGAGGCATTAAAGAAGAGTTTGTCTGCATATTAATTAATGAAAAGAAAAAGTGCGGTCAATTTTCATGATGTTTTCAATCTTTGCGAGAAATCAGTTTTGTTTTTGGTATAGCGATCGCAAAAATAAAATTTTTTATTGGTGAAATTTGAAGTAAAATAGGCGATCTTAAGTTGTTAAGTACTAACACACAAAACATATCCATTCTATTAAGTCGTAGCGGAGTAGCAAATGAGCTTGAGCGGAAAGCGTATTGTTGTCGGGATTACAGGGGGCATAGCCGCCTATAAAACCATTGAGTTTATTCGTTTATTACGCAAATCTAACGCAGAAGTTCGAGTCGCTTTAACACCTGCTGCCGCTGAATTTGTCACCCCTTTAACGTTACAAGCCATTTCAGGCAATGCGGTTTCTCAATCTTTACTTGATCCTCAAGCCGAATTAGCCATGGGGCATATTGAGCTGGCCAAATGGGCTGATGCGATTGTGATTGCACCAGCTAGTGCCGATTTTATTGCGCGTTTAACTGTTGGAATGGCAAATGATTTACTTAGCACGATTTGTCTTGCGACAAGTGCGCCTATTTTGCTCGCACCGGCTATGAATCAGCAAATGTACCGTCAGGCTATTACACAACAAAATTTAACCGCCCTTTCTGCGCGAGGTGTTAATTTTGTTGGACCAAATAGTGGTTTTCAAGCTTGTGGCGATGTGGGCGCAGGGAGAATGTCTGAACCTGCTGAAATTTTTGAATCGCTTCAATCACTTTTTGCTGTTTACCAAGATTTAGCTGATTTAAGTGTCGCTATTACAGCAGGACCGACACGTGAAGCTATCGATCCTGTTCGTTATATTTCTAATCACAGCTCGGGCAAAATGGGCTTTGCGATTGCCGAGGCCTTTGCAAAACGTGGGGCAAATGTCACCTTAATTGCGGGACCTGTTAATTTGGCTACGCCGAAAAATGTTCATCGTATTGATGTGACAACCGCCCATGAAATGTGGCAAGCCTCCCTTGAAAGTGCGGTCAAAAATCGTATTTTTATTGGCTGTGCCGCAGTAGCTGATTATCGAGTTGCGGAAGTTGCCGAGCAAAAAATTAAGAAAACCAATGATAACGATGAGCTTTCCCTTAAATTGGTGAAGAATCCAGACATTATCGCAAGTGTGGCAAGTTTAGAAAAAAATCGTCCATTTGTTGTGGGCTTTGCAGCTGAAACACAAAATGTTGCTGAATATGCGAAGAGCAAACTTCAACGTAAAAATTTAGATATGATTTGTGCCAATGATGTATCGGGTGGGCAAGTATTCGGACAAGATCAAAATTCCTTGCAGATCTTTTGGAAAACAGGCGAAAAATCGTTGCCGTTGGCTGACAAAAATAAATTGGCAGAAGTGTTAGTCACAGAAATTGTTGAACATTATCACAAATAAAATACGTTCAAAATTCGCTGTATTTTGTGACCGCACTTTTGTATTTAAGATTTCTTTTAAAGGATAAATAAGCATGAAAAAAATTGATGTAAAAATTTTAGATAGCCGTATTGGCAATGAATTTCCTTTACCAACCTATGCAACCGAAGGTTCAGCAGGTTTGGATTTACGTGCATTGCTTGAAGAGGGCATTGAAATTCAACCAGGCGAAACTAAACTTATTCCAACAGGCCTTTCAATTTATATTGCCGATCCAAATCTTGCAGCGGTGATTTTGCCTCGTTCTGGCTTAGGTCATAAACATGGTATCGTTTTAGGTAACTTAGTGGGCTTAATTGACTCAGATTACCAAGGTCCATTAATGGTGTCTGTATGGAATCGTGGCCATGAACCGTTCAAAATTGAAGTCGGCGATCGTATTGCACAATTAGTGTTTGTACCAGTAGTACAAGCTGAATTCAATATTGTTAGTGAATTTACCGAAACTGAACGCGGTGAGGGCGGTTTTGGTCATTCAGGTAAAAAATAGACTATGGTAGAACAATTATCTCTGGTAGAAGTTGATGAGATTGCCGCGGAAATCAAACCGCCAAAAATCGAAAAACGCACGGTGAAAGAACGTCGGCAACAAGTATTGACGGTGCTTACGCATATGCTGCATTCTGAACGCGGAATGGAGCGTATGACAACAGCGCGTTTAGCGGAAGAAGTAGGGGTGTCAGAAGCGGCACTTTATCGTTACTTCCCAAGTAAAACTAAAATGTTTGAAGCGTTGATCGATAATATTGAAGCGAATTTATTTAGCCGTATCACCACATCAATTCGTAATGAAACCAATACGATGAATCGTGTACGTGACATTATGCAGATGATCCTCGACTTTGCGCGTAAAAACCCTGGTTTGACACGTATTTTGACCGGACATGCATTGATGTTTGAAGAGCCGCTTTTACAGGCTCGTGTCGCTCAATTTTTCGATCGTCTTGAAATGCAATTTGTGAATATTTTACAAATGCGAAAATTACGCGAAGGGCGTGGTTTTAACGTCGATGAACGCATTATTGCAGGGCATTTAGTAACCCTTTGTGAAGGGCAGTTTATGCGTTATGTTCGTACAAACTTCCGTTTAGGTGCTAATCAAAGTTTTGAACAGCAATGGCGTTTTCTTGAACCGCTTTTTGCTTAATTGACTTTAGTTGATAAATATATGATTATTCCGTGGCAAGAATTGCCAACAGAAACCTTAGAAAATATTGTGGAAAGTGTGGTACTTAGAGAAGGTACTGATTATGGTTCACATGAATTTTCTTTAGAACAAAAAAAACAACACCTACTAAACAAGATTCACAATGGAAGTGCAGTGATTGTTTGGTCTGAGTTACATGAATCCATTGATATAAAAGATAAAATGGAATTTCTAAAATAAATCAATAGGAGCTTATATGTCAGAAAATGTAGAATTATTAGAAGAACAAAAGCCGCAGGACGATGATCAGCAGCGTGATCCTGCTCTGGATTGGTTCCTAACACACTGCCATTTACATAAATACCCGGCAAAATCGACCTTAATTCATGCAGGGGAAGATGCCAATATTTTATATTTCTTAATTAAAGGAACCGTGATGGTTTCATCGAAAGATGATGAAGGCAAAGAGATGATTTTATCTTATTTAGGTGCTGGACAATTTTTTGGTGAAGCCGGTTTATTTGATGAAGGCTCGAAACGTTCTGCTTGGGTGAAAACGAAAACCCCTTGTGAAATTGCAGAAATTTCCTATAAAAAATATCGTCAGCTTATTCAAATTAATCCTGAGATTTTAATGTTCCTTACTTCTCAATTATCAAAACGCTTGCAGAATACATCTCGACAAGTGACTAACTTGGCCTTTTTGGATGTGGCAGGCCGTATTGCTCAGGCGCTTATGCATTTAGCAAAACAACCTGAAGCCATGACACATCCTGATGGTATGCAGATTAAAATTACGCGTCAGGAAATCGGTCAAATGGTGGGCTGTTCACGTGAAACCGTAGGGCGAATCATTAAGATGCTGGAAGATCAAAATCTCATTCATGCACACGGCAAAACCATTGTGGTTTATGGCACAAGATAGCAAAAATAACCGTCTCTAATCAGACGGTTATTTTGTTTTTGTTACATTGATGTGATAGTTGAAATGTCTTTGTTAATTTTTATACGAAAAGCGAAAAAATACTTCTTTTAGTGCAATATCTTAATTGACAAAGTTGTGGAAGACTTCTATCATAACACTGCCTTCCAACGTGGTTTGTTTGGAAGTCAGGATTGGTCTCCTGAATATAATAAGTGGCTTTTAAAAGATACTTAATCTTTTAATTTTATATCGCAGACTGGAACCCCAGAGATGCTTTAAATCTATGGTGGGCTAGGTAGAAATCCCGCAGGGATGCGATGCAGTAAGCCACTTGCTGTTAAGACCAATTCTGCTTAGTTCCACCACCCTTCAAAACAATCTTCAATTTTCAAACATTCATCAAAATCACTTCAAACGAGAAATTCTTAGTTAAAGAGCGGTCATTTTTTACTTTATTTTTGGCAAAAAAATACCGACCCATTTCTGAGTCGGTATTTCATTTGGTGTGTTTTATTTTACTTTTTGTTTTATGGCTTCTGCCACAAGTTCAGCTTCAGGGCCGAGAACCACTTGTAAGCCATCGTTACCGATTTTCACGATACCTTTTGCGCCAAGAGACTTAAGCTGTTCTTCATTAATTTTGTGTTGATCCACTAAGCTCAAACGTAAGCGAGTGATACAAGCATCAATATTTTTGAAGTTATCTGCACCACCTAAAGCATCAATAAATTTGACCGCTCTTTCTTCGCGAGATTGGCTCGCTGCTGGTTTTGCTGTAGTGGTTTCTTCCGCTTCTTCTGTGCGACCTAATGTTTTTAAGTTGAACGCTTTAATTGCAAAACGGAATACCACGTAGTAAATCACGAAGAATACTAAGCCTTGTACGATTAGCATATACCATTCAACGGCTAATGGGTTGCGTGATGAAAGTACCATATCCACGAGACCTGCACTGAAACCGAAGCCTGCGATCCAATGCATTGTCGCCGCGATAAAGACGGAAATACCGGTCAATACCGCGTGGATGAAGTAAAGCACTGGTGCAACAAACATGAAAGAGAATTCTAATGGCTCGGTGATACCAGTGAAGAATGAGGCAAACGCACCCGCAAGCATGATTGATGCCACTTTAGTTCTTTGGCTTGGTTTAGCACTGAGATAAATTGCTAATGCTGCACCTGGTAAACCGAACATCATGACAGGGAAGAAACCTGCTTGATACATACCCGTTACACCAACTGTTGCCGTACCTTCAGCAAGTGATTTTGCACCACCTAAGAAGTTTGGAATATCGTTGATACCGGCCACGTCAAACCAGAATACAGAGTTTAATGCGTGGTGTAAGCCAACCGGAATGAGTAAACGGTTGAAGAAACCATAAAGACCCGCACCAACTGCACCTAAATCTTTAATGCTTTCACCGAATGATACTAAACCGCCGAAAATATATGGCCAGATGTAGAGCAATACGAAGCTGAGAAGCATCATGACAAAAGATACAACAATCGGCACGAGACGTTTTCCGCTAAAGAAGGAAAGGGCTTTTGGCAATTCTACTTGATAGAAGCGGTTATAAAGTTCAGCTGAAATCACCCCGATTAAAATCCCAATAAATTGGTTATTGATTTTCCCGAAGGCAGCAGGCACTTCACTTACATCGATATGTTGTAGTTGAGCAACACTGCCAGGTGAAAGTAGAGTGGTTACCACATAGTAACCTACTAAGCCTGAAAGCGCAGCAGAACCATGTTTGTCCTTAGATAAACCGAAAGCAACGCCAACGGCAAAAAGCAGGCCCATGTTATCGATGATAGCACCGCCTGATTTTATTAAAAATGCAGCAAGTTGACTGTTTGCACCCCAGCCATCAGGGTCAAGCCAATAACCGATACCCATCAGTACAGCAGCTGCTGGTAAGACAGCGACAGGTACCATCAAGGCCTGCCCAATTTTTTGCGCATAACCTAACACATTCATTTTTTTCTCCTATTTATAAGTAATGAAGTATTACTTCATATTTTAAAGTAAAAAAAAATATTTTGTATAGATGTTGTCACTTTATCTTAAATTTGAGAAGCCGATCACAAATTTTGAAATTAAACTTCAAAAAATATTTTTTTATGGTGTGAGTTTCACTATAATGACGAAAAAGCCAAAAGGAAACCAAGTGTTACTGTCTAATATAGGAGTTTATATGTCGAAATTATCACATAATGAAGTCTTAGATAAAATCAAATTTGGTCTTATTGCTTCTTGTCAGCCTGTCGATGACGGCCCTATGGATAAACCTGAAATCGTGGCGGCGATGGCGCAGGCTTCTGTCATTGGTGGCGCAGCGGGATTGCGCATTGAGGGCGTAGAAAATCTCAAAGCAACACGCCCTACCGTGAATGTGCCGATTATTGGTATTGTGAAACGTGATTTACCTGACAGCCCAGTGCGAATTACTCCGTTTTTGCATGATATTGAAGATTTAGCGAAAGCCGGTGCAGATATTATTGCCGTGGATGGGACAAATCGTCCTAGACCGGTAGATATTGAAAGTGCGGTCAAAAAAATCCATGAATTAGGCTGTTTAGCCATGGCAGATTGTTCGAATTTAGAAGAAGGTTTGTATTGTCAAAAACTCGGTTTTGATATCGTGGGGAGTACGATGTCAGGCTATACAGGTGGCGCTGTGCCGGAAGAGCCGGATTATCAATTAGTCAAAGATTTGAAAGCCGCAGGCTGTCGTGTCATGGCGGAAGGACGTTATAACACCCCTGAGTTGGCGAAAACAGCCATTGAAATTGGTGCTTATTGCGTGACAGTTGGTTCTGCACTAACGCGTTTAGAGCATATTGTAAGCTGGTTTGCTAAAGCCATTCATTCAGCAAAAAAATAAAGGAAGAAGACATGTCATTAACAGTGGATAGTGGCCAAGCATTACAGCGTTGTTTGGCATTAGATATTGGTGGCACGAAAATTGCTTCTGCTATTGTGAAAAATGGCGAAATTGAGCAGCGAAAACAGATTTCCACGCCACAAGATGATGCTGCGCAAGCGATGCATCAAACCCTTGCTCAGTTGTTAAAAGAATATGAAGGGCAGTTTGATTATGTCGCCGTTGCTTCAACGGGCATTATTAATCAAGGCATTCTGACTGCACTTAATCCTAAAAACTTGGGTGGATTAGCTCAATTCCCATTAAAAGACAGTATTGCACAGCACACCGATAAACCAATTGGCTTACTTAATGATGTGCAAGCGGCAGCCTACGCCGAGTATCAACTACAAAATCCTAATGATGTTCAAAACTTTACCTTTATTACGGTTTCAACAGGCGTAGGGGGCGGTTTAATTTTAAATCATCGTTTACTTACTGATCCAAATGGCATAGCAGGACATATTGGTCATACTTTAGCCGATCCTAATGGCCCCGTTTGTGGATGTGGTCGCCGTGGTTGTGTTGAAGCCATTGCATCTGGTCGCGCGATTGAAGCGGTTTCTTCTCAGTGGGATGAGCCTTGTGATCCGAAAGAAGTCTTTGCGCGTTTCCGTCAAAATGATGAAAAAGCGACCGCACTTGTGACTCGTTCAGCCCAAGCTATTGCGAATTTAATTGCGGATTTGAAGATTGGCTTAGATATGCAGAAAGTCGTAGTTGGTGGTAGTGTCGGATTAGCAGAAGGTTATTTACCGTTGGTTCAATCTTTATTAAGTGAACTTCCCGCTGTTTATCATTGTGAATTAGAAAGTGCTAAATTCGGGCAAGATGCTGGCTTGATTGGTGCAGCTTACTGGGTAAAAGATTGCTTATTACAAGCAAAAAATACGGGAGTGGTTTATGGCTAAAAATGGCAATATTTTAAATACCATCAGCTCGTTATATCGCAGTTTAACGAAAACTGAAAAGAAAATTGCGGATGCGATTTTACTGAATCCTTATCTTGCGGTGCAATGTCCTCTAGCTGAAATTGCGGCTCATTTAGAAGTCGGGGAAGCGACCTTTGTGCGTTTTTGCCGTACTCTCGGCTTTAAAGGCTTCAGCGATTTTAAATTGGAATTATCCATCGAGCTTGCGACGAAGGATGGCAAAGATAACACCGTATTAGATTCAGATATTACCGATTCTGACAACTCATTGAATATCGCGCATAAGCTGAAATCTGCCATCAATAACGTGATGGATGAAACCATTAATTTATTAGATTTTGAGCAGTTGGAGGAGGCAGTAAAAGCCATTCAGCAAGCAAATCGTGTCTTTTTATTTGGTGTGGGTACATCCGGTATTACTGCGGAAGATGCTAAAAATAAACTAATGCGTATCGGTGTGCAAGTGGATGCGACAGGTAACAACCATTTTATGTATATGCAGGCATCTTTATTGACGAAAAAAGATGTGGCAATTGGTTTGAGCCATTCCGGTTATTCTCAAGAAACCACTCATACCATGAAAATCGCCAAAGAAAATGGCGCCAAAACCATTGCGATTACACACAGCTTGCGTTCTCCAATCACTGAATATGCCGATCTTGTTTTAGTGAATGGTAATAAACAAGGTAAGCTACAAGGCGACTCTATCGGTACGAAGATTGCTCAATTATTCGTATTAGATTTGATTTACGCTTTATTAGTACAGGCATCACAGGAAAGTGCGGTCAAAATAAAGCAAAAAACATTAAATGTCATTTTAGAACAACGTATCAAATAGGAGAGAAAAATGCGTAACTTAAAAGGTATTTTTAGTGCGTTATTAGTATCATTCAATGAAGATGGCTCTATCAATGAAAAAGGCTTGCGTGAAATTATTCGCTATAACATTGATAAGATGAAAATTGATGGTTTATATGTAGGTGGCTCAACAGGTGAAAACTTCATGCTTTCTACGGAAGAGAAAAAACAAATTTTCCGTATCGCGAAAGATGAAGCAAAAGACCAAGTCGCGTTAATCGCACAAGTGGGTAGCGTGAACTTACATGAAGCAGTGGAATTAGGTAAATATGCAACGGAATTAGGCTATGACAGTCTTTCTGCGGTAACGCCTTTCTACTACAAATTCAGTTTCCCTGAAATCAAACATTACTACGACACCATTATTGCAGAGACAGGCAATAACATGATCGTGTACTCAATTCCGTTCTTAACAGGTGTGAACATGGGTATTGAGCAATTCGGCGAACTTTATAAAAACCCGAAAGTGCTTGGTGTGAAATTTACCGCTGGGGACTTCTATTTATTAGAACGTTTGAAAAAAGCTTATCCAAATCACCTCATTTGGGCTGGTTTTGATGAAATGATGGTTCCAGCTGTATCTCTTGGTGTAGATGGTGCGATCGGTAGTACATTCAACGTTAATGGTGTACGCGCAAGACAAATCTTTGAATTAACCAAACAAGGTAAATTGGCTGATGCGCTTCAAGTTCAACATGTGACCAATGATCTTATCGAAGGCATTTTAGCGAATGGCTTATATCTCACTATCAAAGAGTTATTGAAACTAGATGGCGTGGATGCAGGTTATTGCCGTGAGCCAATGACAGCGAAAGCAACACCAGAGCAATTAGCAAAAGCGAAAGAGTTAAAAGCAAAATATTTATAAATTAATGGAAAAGTGACCGCACTTACTTCTTTCCTCTCTCTATCGGAGAGGAAAGAATGTCGGTGTGGTACTGATAAGGAAGGTTATTATGCGTCTCATTCCTCTGAACAATGAACAACAAGTCAGCCGTTGGGCGGCGCGTCATATTGCTGATCGAATTAATCATTTTAAACCTACCGCAGAACGTCCTTTTGTATTAGGTTTACCAACAGGTGGTACGCCACTTAAGACCTATCAGGAATTGATTAAATTAAATCAAGCGGGAGAAGTGAGTTTTAAACATGTGGTGACCTTCAATATGGATGAATATGTAGGCTTGCCAAAAGAACATCCAGAAAGCTATCACAGTTTTATGCATAATAATTTCTTCAACCATATTGATATTCAACCGCAAAATATCAATATTTTAAATGGTAATACCAATGACCATGATGAAGAATGCCGCCGTTATGAAGAAAAAATTAAATCTTATGGCAAAATTCATTTATTTATGGGCGGAGTCGGTGTTGACGGACATATTGCCTTTAATGAACCTGCGTCTTCTTTAAGTTCGCGTACCCGTATTAAAACGTTAACGCCAGATACTATTATCGCGAATTCTCGTTTCTTTAATAATGACGTAAATCAAGTACCAAAATATGCCTTAACAATCGGTGTAGGGACATTACTTGATGCAGAAGAAGTGATGATTTTAGCAACGGGTCATAATAAAGCGTTAGCTGTACAAGCAGCCGTAGAGGGCAGTATTAATCACCTTTGGACAGTGAGTGCTTTACAGCTTCATCGTCATTTCGTTTTGGTATGTGATGAGCCAGCATTGCAAGAATTGAAAGTCAAAACAGTGAAATATTTTACTGAATTGGAAGGGCGCGCAATTCATAGTGTATTATAAATGCGGTTAATTTTAATTGGATTTTAGGAAGGTATGATGAAGCATGCATTAATTAACAGCGTAATCTACACGAAAAATGAAGTGTTAAGAGATTATGCAGTGGTTATTGAAGGGGAATATATTCAATCTGTTATTCCACAAAGCGAATTAGAAAGTGGGATTAAAACCATTGATTTGCAAGGTCATAATCTCACGGCAGGCTTTATTGATCTGCAATTAAACGGTTGTGGTGGCGTGATGTTTAACGATCAAACAAGCGTAGAAACATTAGAAATTATGCAAGCGACTAATTTGAAATCAGGCTGCACCAGTTTCTTACCAACGTTTATTACCGCACCGGATGAAGATATTAAATACGCAGTAAATATCATGCGTGAGTATTTGAATAAGCATAAAAATCAAGCGCTTGGTTTACACATCGAAGGGCCTTATTTGAGCTTAGAGAAAAAAGGCGTACATCGCCCGGAATATATCCGTGAAGCGACGCCTGAGATGAAGGATTTCTTATGTAGTAATGCTGATGTGATTACTAAGCTGACCATTGCCGCTGAAAACCCAACAGTGCAATATATTCCTGATTTTGTGAAAGCAGGCATTATTGTGTCTATTGGTCATTCTAATGCGACTTATGAAGTGGCGAAAGCTGCCTTTCATAAAGGTGCGACTTTTGCGACTCACTTACACAATGCCATGTCGCCGATCAGTTCAGGACGAGCAATGGGCGTAGTTGGTGCAGTGTTAGATTCTGATATTTACACGGGGATTATTGTAGATGGCGTGCATGTGAACTTTGGTAACGTTCGCTTAGATAAAAAAGCGAAAGGTGACAAACTTTGCATTGTAACCGATTCTCTTGCTGCTGCAGGTGCACCACCTGAATTGGAAACCTTCACCTTTGTAGGAAAACCAATTTATGTGAAAGAAGGTCGTTGCTACGATGCAAATGGTACGATTGCGGGCGCATCAATTACCATGATGGAATCTATTAAGAATGCTGTAGAGTATGTAGAAATTCCATTAGCAGAGGCGATTCGCATGAGTAACCTTTACCCTGCGAGAGCGATTGGCGTAGATGATCGTTTAGGCTCAGTTGAAGCAGGTAAGGTAGCAAACTTGGCAGTGTTCACAAAAGATTATGATGTGATTGGTACCGTATTAAACGGCGAATGGAAACCAAACTAAAGTGCGGTCAAAAATAGTATTGTTTTAAACGTAATCCGATCTTTAAACAGATCGGATTATTTTTTATGACTGTAGTACGGTGATCTTACCGGTATCCACTTGGAACAATTTTCCTTTTCCCACTTGCATCTCTTTGAGTTGACCTTGAGTGATGGCAGTAACAAAGACTTGAGATCCACTTTGTTGCAAGCGTTCCGCAAGCAAGGCACGTTTATGTTGATCCAACTCTGAGGCAAAGTCATCAATTAGGAAGATACAATGACGCTGTTTTTGAATCATTAAATGTTCACCTTGCGCTAAACGTAGCGCACACATCAATAATTTTAATTGACCGCGAGAGAGTACATCTTCTACAGGGAGTCCATTGGCTTTAAAGCGGAAATCCGCTTTTTGTGGACCAGAAACCGTATAGCCAATGGCTTTGTCTCGCTCAAAGTTTTGCGCCAATAATTCACCATATTCTGTCTCTTTCTCCCAGCCTTGATGAAAGCTGACAGTAATCTCTAATTCAGGTAAAAATAACTGGCAGGTTTTTTCAATTTCTGGGCGTAAGGCTTCAGCATATTCAGCACGCCAATCACTCACTTGATGGGCTAATTTAGCTAATTCAATATCCCATATTTTTATTGCAGAATAAGGCTGATTTTGACTTAATGCGGCATTTCGTTGCTTTAATAAGCGGTTTAATGTGACCCAAGAGGAATGGAAACTGTTATGGTGGTGGAATAAGCCCCAATCTAAAAATGCGCGTCGAAAGCTAGGTCCACCATTTAATAGGGTCAGCCCTTCAGGCGTAATTAATTGCATCGGTAAAAGGTGAGCAAGATCGGCAATTTTATTGCCATCTTCACCGTTTATTTTTGCGATGGTATTACCTTGACGAAGTTTTTGTAAGCCAACAGACCATTGATGCTGGCTTTCTTGAATTTGGCCAAAAAGCGTGAAATGAGGTTCATCGTAAGAAATGATGCGATTTGAGACCGCACTTTTGAAAGAGCGTCCATGTCCGAGATAAAAAATGGCTTCTAATAAGCTCGTTTTTCCGCTGCCGTTATTGCCGACTAAAAAGTTAAAGCCGTGATCAAATTCAAGATCCACGGCATTTAAATTTCTAAATTTTTCAACAATTAAGCGAGAGATGGCCATTATTCTTAGAGGCGCATTGGCATAATGACGTATTCTGCGCTTGCATCTTCACTGTTTTCAATTAAGCAGCTTGATGATGCATCTGTGAGGCGAATGCGTACTTGTTGGCATTTTAAGGCATTCAATACATCTAAAATGTAAGTCACATTAAAGCCCACTTCCATTTCTTCACCTTGATAATTCACATCCACGATTTCTTCTGCCACTTCGTGTTCTGGGTTCGATGCGGTAATTTTAAGTTGGTTTTCACTTAAGTTTAAACGCACGCTACGTACACGTTCATTTGAAAGGATAGAAGCACGTACAAAGGCTTGTTTTAAGGTTTCCCAGTTACCTTCTACGATACGAGTTGCATTACGTGGTAATACACGACGGTAATCAGGGAAGCGACCATCAATGAGTTTTGAGGTAAACACAATGTGGTTTAAGTGAATGCGAAGATTATTCGTGCCGATTTGCAAACGAGCAAGTTCGTCACTGCTTTCTAATAAGCGATTCAGTTCTAATACACCTTTGCGAGGGAGAATAACTGAATGGGTTTGCAGATCTTGATCTAATTCGATCGTACAAACAGCAAGACGGTGACCGTCAGTTGCAACAGTACGTAATAAATTACCTTCCGTTTCAAATTTCATGCCGTTTAAGAAATAGCGGGCATCCTGGTTTGCCATTGAAAATTGGGTTGCTTCAATTAAACGACGCAAGGTGCTTTGCGGTAAGGCAAAATCCACTTCAGATTGCCAATCCGTTAGATTTGGGTATTCTTCAGCGGGCAGAGTAGTGAGATTAAACTTACTGCGACCTGATTCTACAATGGCGCGATCTTCTTCAAAGGTAACTGTAATTTCAAATTCATCTGATAATGTACGGCAAATATCTAAGAATTTTTTAGCCGGAATAGTGAAAGCGCCATCAGCAGTTGAAGAAGAAAGTTGAGTATAGCTAGACAGCTCAACTTCAAGGTCCGTACCTGTAATCGTTAAACGGTTATCTTCAATTTGTAATAACACGTTATTTAATACAGGAATATTCGGACGATTGCTTAATACGCCACAAACTTGCTGTAAGGGTTTTAATAGATTTTCTCTTGAAATGCTAAATTGCATCATTGGCTCCTTATGCAGATAATGTGCGAATTAAATTCGCCCAATCTTCTTGAATACTGCTGTCTTTTTCACGGAATTTAGGCACTTCACGGCAGGCATTTAAGACTGTCGTGTGATCGCGTTCAAAGGCACGGCCAATTTCCGGTAAGCTTTTATTGGTTAATTCTTTTGCTAACGCCATCGCAACTTGGCGTGGGCGAGTGACTGATCTTGCTCTGCTTTTTGATTTTAAATCAGCCACTTTAATTCGATAGTATTCTGCCACGACTTTCTGAATATTTTCAATGGTTACCAAACGTTCTTGTAAGGCAAGAATATCTTTTAATGTGTCACGAACAAAATCAATATCAATGTGACCACCTTTGAAGTCTTGCATCGCTTTCACACGGTTTAATGCGCCTTCTAATTCACGAACATTGGTGCGTAAACGTTGTGCAATAAAGAATGCTACTTCTTCTGACAGTTCCATATTATGTTCTTCTGCTTTTTTCAGCAAAATCGCAACACGGGTTTCTAAATCTGGTGGTTCAATCGCAGTCGTTAAACCCCAACCGAAACGAGATTTTAGGCGTTCTTCAATTTTTTCAATTTCTTTTGGATAGCGGTCAGAAGTCAAAATGATTTGACGGCCAGTTTCAAATAAACTATTGAAAATATGGAAAAATTCTTCTTGTGTTTTTTCTTTTTCTGCGAAGAATTGAATATCATCCACTAACAATGCATCAAGAGAACGATAGAATTTTTTGAATTGCTCCATTTTATTATCACGCATCGCTTTTACCATGTGCTGCATAAAATTATTAGCATGGATATAAAGCACTCTGGCATTCGGTTTATTCGCTAAAATGCCATTACCGATTGCGTGTAATAAGTGAGTTTTACCTAAACCTGTACCACCATATAAAAAGAATGGGTTTGCTGTTGGTTCACCTGGTGCGAGAGCGAGTTTTTGACCTACGGCACGGGCGAGTTGGTTTGATTTACCTTCAACAAAGTTTTCAAATAAATGTTTACGATTTAGGTGTGATTCAAATTTAGTTGACGCATCAGACTCTTGCTGAAAACTCACCGCACTTTCTTGATGATTAGATGATTGACTCGGGGCTGGTTCAATTGCTTTTGGTGCAGGTTTTACCCCTTCTTTTACGATAATTTGTAAATTTGGATTTTTAGCAAGGGCTTGGCAAATTTGATGAATTTGGGCCAAGTAATGATTTTCTACCCAGCTTTTCACAAACATATTTGACGCATATAACACCACTTGATCTTGCGAGATGATATCCGCTTGTAATGGGCGTAACCATGTGCTGAGATCCATCGGGGAAACCTGATCTTGTAGTTGTGATAAGCAATCTTGCCATAGGGTAGAAAGGCTCACGATAAATTATCCTTATGTTATATGCGTATAAAATAAAAGCCGCAAAAGTGCGGTTAAAAATCGAAGAGAATTTTACAATAATTTAGGCAAAAGATCTTCTGTTGGTCGTCAAAAAAAGACAAAAAG
The DNA here is from genome assembly GCF_001815355.1 of Haemophilus sp. HMSC068C11. Lineage (GTDB taxonomy): Bacteria > Pseudomonadota > Gammaproteobacteria > Enterobacterales > Pasteurellaceae > Haemophilus_D. Next base: position 50,080 of record NZ_KV820375.1, on the reverse strand, counting down.
GTTGCTTGAGATTTTGTCCAAAATCCGTATAATCCCCACGATTTTAGAAGAAACGGAAGATTATTTCGGAATTTTCTCTTTTCTTATTTGACGAAAGCCCAATTTATGATTAAAATTGCGGTCTATTTTTTATAACCCTTGTTGTGTTTTGAATATCAAAACAGTAAACCATTTTGATTTAGGTAGATTACAATGAAACGTACATTTCAACCTTCTGTATTAAAACGTAGCCGTACTCACGGTTTCCGTGCTCGTATGGCAACTAAAAACGGCCGTCAAGTTTTAGCTCGTCGTCGTGCTAAAGGTCGTAAGAGTTTATCTGCATAATCACCTCTTTTAGTGATTAAGCTAAACTTCTCTCGGGAGTTACGATTGTTAACTCCCACTCAATTCAAAAATGTCTTCGAACAACCGTTTCGAGCAAGCACCCCTGAAATTACCATTCTCGCACGCAAAAATAATCTTGAGCATCCACGCTTAGGTTTAACTGTGGCTAAAAAACATCTTAAACGAGCGCACGATCGTAATCGTATTAAACGTTTAGTTCGTGAAAGTTTTCGTTTATCTCAACATAATTTGCCCTCTTGTGACTTTGTCTTTGTGGCGAAACGTGGCATTGGTCAGCTTGATAATCAAACGTTTTTACAAACTTTGGATAAATTATGGGCACGTCACATTCGTTTGGCACAAAAATCCTCATCGCTTTAATTAAGTTTTATCAAGTAGCGATTAGCCCTTTAATCGGGCCGCGTTGTCGTTTTGTGCCAACCTGTTCTTGCTATGGTATTGAGGCGTTAAAAACACATGGATTGTTAAAAGGTAGTTGGCTTACGCTAAAACGTGTATTAAAATGTCACCCCTTAAGCGCCGGTGGATTCGATCCTGTTCCGCCGAAAAAGATTAATAATAACGATGAGAAAAAATAATGGACTCAAGACGTAGCCTATTAGTGCTTGCACTACTCTTTATTTCTTTCCTTGTTTATCAGCAATGGCAACTTGATAAAAATCCACCTGTTCAACAACAGACCACGGAACAAACAACAGCCGCCTCTTCTGATGTCCCGGCAAGTTCTTCTTCATCTGCTGAAGTAGTGGCAGATTCACAAACAAAAGGTCAAATTATCACATTAGAAAATGATGTACTCCGTTTGAAAGTGGATACATTAGGTGGTGATGTAATCAGTTCTGAACTATTAAAATATGATGCAGAATTAGGTTCAAAAGAACCTTTCGTCTTGTTAAAAGATACAAACGAGCATGTTTACATTGCACAAAGCGGTTTAATTGGTAAAAACGGGATCGATACAAAAGCAGGTCGTGCGCAATATCAAGTTACTGGCGATAATTTCAAATTAGCAGAAGGTCAAAATGAACTTTCAGTGCCATTAACATTTGAAAAAGATGGTGTGACTTATCGTAAAATCTTTGTGTTAAAACGTGATAGTTACGATGTCGGTGTTAACTTTGAAATTGTGAACCAAAGTGGTAGTGCAATTGAAGTTGAACCTTACGGCCAATTAAAACACACATTAGTTGAAAGCAGCGGTAACGTGGCAATGCCTACTTATACCGGTGGTGCGTATTCTTCTTCAGAAACCAATTACAAAAAATACAGCTTCAGCGATATGAAAGATAAAAATCTTTCTATCGATACCAAAGCAGGTTGGGTTGCTATTTTACAACACTATTTCGTATCAGCTTGGATCCCAAATCAAGATGTAAATAACCAACTTTATAGTATTACAGACAGTAAAAATAACGTTGCGTCTATTGGTTATCGTGGTCCAGTCGTTTCTATTCCAGCAGGTGCAACAGAGACTATTACCAGCTCATTATGGACAGGTCCGAAATTACAAAACAAAATGGCTGAAGTGGCTAACCACTTAGACTTAACTGTCGATTATGGTTGGGCATGGTTCATCGCGAAACCATTATTCTGGTTATTAACTTTCATTCAAAGTATTGTATCTAACTGGGGTGTGGCAATTATTTGTGTCACCTTAGTGGTTAAAGCGATTTTATATCCGCTTACAAAAGCACAATACACTTCTATGGCGAAAATGCGTATGTTGCAACCGAAAATGCAAGAAATGCGCGAACGTTTTGGTGATGATCGCCAACGTATGAGCCAAGAAATGATGAAACTTTACAAAGAAGAAAAAGTAAATCCACTTGGTGGTTGCTTACCATTAATCCTCCAAATGCCAATTTTCATTGCATTATACTGGACGTTTATGGAAGCAGTTGAACTTCGTCATGCGCCATTCTTTGGTTGGATTCAAGATTTATCGGCACAAGACCCTTACTACATTCTTCCAATCTTAATGGGCGGATCAATGTTCTTGTTACAAAAAATGTCACCAACACCGGTTGCAGATCCAATGCAACAAAAAGTGATGAACTTCATGCCGTTGATCTTCATGTTCTTCTTCCTCTGGTTCCCGGCAGGTCTGGTACTTTACTGGTTAGTGTCTAACTTAATCACTATCGTACAACAACAAATGATCTACCGTGGTTTAGAGAAAAAAGGGTTACATACCCGTAAAAAATAACAAATAGAAGGCATCGAAAGATGCCTTTTTTCTATCATTGATTGATATATAATCACATGGGCGTATTAATGCGCCCTCTCATTTTTTAATCGCCAATAAAAGTGCGGTCAATTTTTAGTGAGTTTTTATGAAAGAAACAATCGTTGCACAAGCGACAGCGCCAGGACGTGGCGGTATTGGTATTTTGCGTGTATCAGGCCCGAAAGCCCTTGAAGTGGCACAAGCTGTACTAGGTAAATGCCCTAAACCAAGAATGGCAGACTATTTACCTTTTAAAGATGCCGATGGCACAGTATTAGATCAAGGCATTGCGCTTTATTTTAAATCACCAAATTCCTTTACTGGTGAAGATGTATTGGAATTACAAGGTCATGGCGGCCAAGTAGTATTAGATTTGTTGCTAAAACGAATCTTACAACTTGATGGTGTTCGTCTTGCGCGTCCAGGTGAATTTTCAGAACAGGCTTTTTTAAACGATAAATTAGATTTAGCTCAAGCAGAAGCTATTGCAGATTTGATTGATGCCACTTCGGAGCAAGCCGCTCGTTCGGCATTAAAATCATTACAAGGTGAATTTTCTAATAAAGTGAATCAGTTGGTGGATTCCGTCATTTATCTTCGTACTTATGTGGAAGCGTCGATTGATTTCCCCGATGAAGAAATTGACTTCTTGGCAGACGGTAAAATTGAAGCAAAATTACGAGAAATTATTAATCAACTTGATTTAGTCCGTAGCGAAGCGAAACAAGGCTCGATTTTACGTGAAGGGATGAAAGTGGTGATTGCGGGTCGTCCAAATGCGGGTAAATCCAGCTTACTGAATGCTTTAGCGGGCAGAGAAGCGGCTATTGTGACAGATATTGCGGGAACGACGCGCGATGTATTGCGTGAGCATATTCATATTGATGGCATGCCTTTACATATTATTGATACTGCAGGACTTCGTGAAGCGACAGACGAAGTTGAACGTATCGGCATCTCGCGTGCGTGGACTGAAATTGAGCAAGCCGATCGTATAATTTTGATGTTGGACAGCAGCGATCCTGATAGCCAACATATTGAAAAAGTGCGGTCAGAATTTTTATCAAAATTGCCAAATAATATGCCGGTGACCATTGTCCGCAATAAAGTAGATTTAAGCGGCGAGACAGTTGGACTAAAAGAAGAAAATGGAACAACGACCGTTTGTTTATCGGCTCAAACGCATCAAGGCGTAGATTTATTACGTGAGCATTTAAAACAGGCGATGGGTTTCCAAACAGGGATGGAAGGTGGCTTCTTAGCACGTCGTCGTCATCTTGATGCTTTAGAAAAAGCGGCCGAACATTTACAAATTGGATTAGTTCAATTAACCGAGTTTCATGCTGGTGAATTGTTAGCGGAAGAACTTCGTTTAGTACAAGCTAACCTCAGTGAAATTACGGGGCAATTTACCTCGGATGATTTACTCGGGAATATTTTCAGTTCTTTCTGTATTGGAAAATAGGTTTTAGGTTATGACTTTTCATATGTTGTGGGTCATTGCGCTTGGTCTTTCGATGGATGCGTTTGCAGTATCCATTTCCAAAGGTTTGGCAATGCGCGCTTTTCGGTGGAAACAAGCGCTTGCCATTGCATGCTGTTTTGGACTATTTCAAGGCATTATGCCGGCAATCGGCTATGTTGTCGGGCTACAATTTAGTCAGATGATTCAAAATTGGGACCATTGGATTGCCTTTGCTTTACTTGTGCTTATTGGTGTGAATATGATTCGTGAAGGGGTGAGTTCAGATGATGAACCTGCGCTCTCATTGATTAGTTTAAAACACTTACTAACACTTGGTGTGGCAACGAGCATTGATGCGTTAGCCGTTGGTGTCTCTTTTGCTTTTCTTTCCGTAGACATTGTGTTGGCTGTATTTATCATTGATTTAATCACCTTTGTCATCTCTTTTATTGGTGTAAAGAGCGGTCATTTTTTAGGGAAAAAATTCAAAAGCAAAGCAGAGATTTTTGGCGGTTTAGTGTTATTAGTCATGGCTGTGAAAATCCTACACGAACATGGTGTTTTTTAAGTGCGAATTTTCGCCTTTTAGATTATAATCCTATGAACTTTGTCTTTTTTAAAAGGGTAATAATTGAATGTTAATTGAAAAAATGCATGGCATCGCCCATAGTTTTATCGGAAAAGCGATCTTTGCTTTAATTCCAGTTTCATTTTTGATTGGTGGGATGTCAGGTTATCTGTATAGCAGCAATGATAGTTTTGCGGCAAAAGTAAATGGCGAGACAATCTCTCAACAAGATTTCTTAAATCGTTATAACCAAGAGTTTGAAGCTAGAGCTCAACAAGAAGGCGAGAGCTTCCTAGCGAAAACTGACTCTGTGGAATTTGTGACCGCACTTCGTCAAAATTTAATTCAACGTTTGGTTGATCAAGAGTTAATCCGTCAATATGCGAAAGAATTAAAATTAGGTGTAAGTGATGAGATGATCAAGCGCGCGATTGTGAGCGATCCTAACTTACAATCTAACGGTAAATTTGATAACGTGCGCTATCAACAATTATTGTCCCAAAATGGCTTAACATCCGATACTTATGCGGCTATTTTACGTAATGCATTAACACTTGAACAAATGCAAAACGGTTTGGCTGACAGTGAGTTTGTCGTGCCGGCTCAAGTGAAAGATAACGCACAAGTCTTTTTCCAAAAACGTATCGCTCGTCTTGTAACTCTTCCATTAGCCGATGAAATTGCAAAACAAAAAGTAACGGACGAAGAAATTAAAGCCTATTACGATGCGAATGCGAAATCACTTGTTCAACCTGAACAAGCGAAAGTGCAATATATTCACGTCTCAGCAAATGAATTAGGTAAGTTACAACCTGTCACTGAAACACAAATTGCACAATATTATCAAGAAAATAAAGCGCAATTCATTAGCCAAAAATTAGCACATATTCAATTATCAACTGAGAAAGAAGCGGATTCCGTTTATCAAGAACTGAAAAAAGGTGCTGATTTTGCTGAGTTAGCAAAAACAAAATCCCTAGATAAACTTTCTGGTGCTCAAGGCGGTGAATTAGGTTGGGTAAAAGACAACGAATTACCGAAAAACTTTGAAGATGCAGCATTATTGTTAAATGTTGGTCAATACAGCACACCGGTTAATGTGGATGGGGCTTACCATATTATTTTAGTGCAAGATCGTAAAGAACGTACTTTAGAAGAAGTGAAAGAACAAATCGCGGATACTGTGCGTAAAAACTTAGCAGAAAGCCGTTTCCAAGCAGTAGAAAAAGCCGTTCGTGAAAAAGCAGCCGAAAGCAGTGATTCATTAGCTGCGGTAGCGGATGCTGCAGGTGTGAAAGTGGAAGAAACGGATTACTTTGGTAAAAACAATGTCCCTGCGGCATTAAATTTCCCAAATGTGACTTCTGCTATTTTTGAATCTGATATTGCAAACGGTGGTGCAAATTCTGAGCCATTAACTGTAGGTGAAAATGAATTTGTTGTGGTACGTGTCGTGGATCACAAAGCTGAAGGTTTACAAAGCCTTGATGAAGCGAAATCAACGATTGAGCAATTCTTAAAACGTGAAAAAGCCGATAAAGTATTGACTGAAAAAGCAGAGCAAGCCGTTAAAGCGCTATCTGCAGATCAAACCAAATTACCTGCCGGTATTAGTTTTAGTGAGCCACAAACCTTTACGTTAGTGGATAATAAAGATCCAGTGCTTTATGAAGGTGTATTTGCCATTGCAAAACCACAAGATGGTAAAGTGGCTTATCAAGTTGCTCGTAACAGCAAAGGTGATGTGGTTGTGGTTGCCCTTGAACGTGTAGAAGAACCTACTTTAAATGAGCAAGAGTTAGCGAAATTTAGCACTCAACTTGTTCGTGCGCGTCAAGGCGAATTGCAAGGACAGTTAATGCAAGCATTACGTGAAAAAGCACAAATCGAGATTAATACCAGCTTTATTAATCAAGATGATTCAGAAGAAGGTGCGGCTCACTAAGCTGATTGAAATGTCATTCATCATCAATTTCTGATGGAAAATAAAAGCAAAGTGCGGTAAATTTTGACCGCACTTTTTTATATAAAATAAGGAGAAGACTATGGCTCAAGAAACCATTTTCAGCAAAATTATTCGTAAAGAAATTCCCGCCAATATTGTTTATCAAGATGAATTAGTGACCGCATTCCGTGATATTTCACCGCAAGCGAAAACCCATATTTTGATTATCCCAAATAAAGTCATTCCAACGGTGAATGATGTGACAGAACAAGATGAAGTTACCTTGGGTCGCTTATTTACTGTCGCGGCTAAAATTGCTAAAGAAGAAGGCATTGCCGAAGACGGTTACCGTTTAATTGTGAACTGTAATAAACACGGTGGACAAGAAGTATTCCATATTCATATGCATCTTGTTGGTGGTGAACCTTTAGGTAGAATGTTGGCGAAATAATGAAAAAGATCCTAATTACAGCAACGGTATTATTTTTAACGGCTTGTTCATCTGCACCAAATATTGTAGGAACCAATAAGCCAATTTTAAATATGGCGGCAAATTTAGCACCGGCTTTAGATGTTGATTTGTCTGATAATACCGCAGCCTTAAAAAATAAAACTACGCAACAACTCAATGTGCTTTACCATCTTTATTGGTATAACACACAAGGTGTAACGCAAGTTTGGCCTAATCAGCAAGAAAGCCAATCAGGCAATATTTTATTGCAACCACAAGAAAAGAAAGTGTTTGAGATACTAAAACCAAGCACAGAAAGTAGCAATTATCGTCTTTACTTACAATAGTTTATGTCCACATTATTAATTGACCTTGAAGGTCATGAGCTCAAACAAGAAGAAGTTGAATTACTGGAACATCCTTTAGTTGCTGGTTTGATTTTATTTACCCGCAATTTTTATGATCGTCAGCAAGTTCAAGCGCTAATTAAATCCATTCGTCAACGAGTGAAAAAGCCTTTATTGGTCACAGTCGATCAAGAAGGTGGTCGCGTGCAACGTTTCCGTGAAGGTTTCACTCAGCTCCCTGCGATGCAGGCTTTTGCGGCATTAGTTGAGGACTCAGCTCAGCAACAGCAAATAGCAAAAGAAGCGGGTTGGCAAATGGCGGCTGAAATGGTGGCGCTAGATATTGATTTGAGTTTTGCTCCGGTGTTGGATTTAGGTCACGAATGTCGTGCGATTGGTGATCGTAGTTTTGGCTGTGATGTAAAAAGTGCGGTCAATTTAGCAGCAGCTTTTATTGATGGTATGCACCAGGCGGGCATGGCAACAACAGGAAAACACTTCCCGGGACACGGCCATGTTTTAGCTGATTCTCATCTTGAAACCCCTTATGATGAGCGCGCAAAAGAAGTGATTTTTAATCATGATATTTTGCCATTCCAGCAATTAATTCAACAGAGTAAGCTTGATGCGATTATGCCGGCTCACGTGATTTATACACAATGTGATAGCCAGCCAGCAAGCGGTTCGAGTTATTGGTTAAAAGAGATTTTGCGTAAACAGTTGGGATTTGAAGGGGCGATTTTCTCTGATGATTTAGGCATGAAAGGCGCAGGCTTTATGGGCGATTTTGTGGCTCGCAGTGAAAAAGCCTTGAAGGCTGGTTGTGACTTATTATTGCTTTGTAATGAGCGAGAAGGTGTCATTCAAGTGCTTGATAATCTGAAGTTAGAGGAAACAACAGAGCATTTCGCAGCACGCCAAGCTCGCTTGAAATCGCTCTTTAAACAAAAATCCTTTGATTGGTCAGAACTCACAAAAACTTCGCGTTGGATTGAAAATCATCAAAAACTGACCGCACTTCAACAAGAGTGGCTTGCTTCTAAATGATTGATTGCCATCATTATCAAAAAGGCGATTGCCGTTCTTGTCAATGGCTTGAAATGCCTTATGAACAGCAACTCGCCAAGAAAGAAGAGCATCTAAAACAACAACTTGCCAAATTAGATTGTGATAATTTAATTTGGCATCCGCCTTTTTATTCCTCCGAGACTGCCTTTCGTAATAAAGCGAAAATGGTTGTAAGTGGCGCGGTGGAACGTCCCATTTTAGGTATTTTACAAGACCCGAATGATCCACAAAGTGCGGTCGATTTATGTGATTGCCCGCTTTATCCAAAACGCTTTGCTGAACTCTTTCCGATTCTAAAAGATTTTATTGGACGTGCAGGCTTAGTCCCTTATAACGTGGCTAAACAAAAAGGTGAGCTGAAATATATTCTGCTTACAGAAAGCCAACATACAAAAAAATTGATGTTGCGTTTTGTATTGCGTTCAGAAACTAAATTATCGTTAATTCAACGTGAATTTGCAGGCTTATTGGAAAAATTACCACAACTTGAAGTGGTGAGCGTGAATATCCAACCTCAACATGCGGCGATCTTAGAAGGTGAGAAAGAAATCTTTTTGACTGACCAACATACTTTATCAGAAAGCTTTAACGGTATTCCGTTGTTTATTCGTCCTCAAGGTTTCTTCCAAACGAATCCACTTGTAGCACAAGGGCTATATGCAACGGCACAAGATTGGGTACAAGATTTGCCGATTACTAAACTTTGGGATCTCTTTTGTGGCGTTGGAGGTTTTGGACTGCATTGCGCTAAAGCTTTACAGGATAAACATCAGCAAGAAGTGGAATTGACCGGGATTGAAATTTCGGCATCTGCTATTCAAGCGGCGACTCAATCCGCTCAGGTGTTAGGGCTAAACAACGTTAAATTCCAATCTTTGGATGCGGCTAATTTTGCTTTAACACAAGATGAAAACAAACCAGATTTGGTGATCGTCAACCCGCCTCGTCGAGGTATCGGAAAGGAACTCGCTGAGTTTCTCAATGAAATGCAACCGCACTTTATTCTTTATTCCAGCTGTAACGCGATTTCCATGGGAAAAGATTTGCAACACCTAACCAATTATAAACTTACTCAAATTCAATTATTTGATATGTTCCCGCATACAGCGCATTATGAAGCACTGATATTATTAAAACGCAATGGTTAACAAAAAAAGCTAACAGAAATGTTAGCTTTTTTATTTAGAAATTTAACCGCACTTTTATTTTGCTATAAATTAATGCTATTAAGAAGAATGCTGCCTGTAACAAAATAATGCATGCACCAGTGGACGCATCAAAATGATAGCTAAGTAGCACGCCTAGTAGACTTGCAGTTACAGCGCTGATGATAGCAATAACCAGCATTTTATCGAAGCGATTCGTCAGGGTTAGCGCGGTGATGCCAGGCGCAATTAGCATCGCTACAACTAGAATAACCCCAACGACTTGCATCGTACTCACAATGGTGAGCGCGAGTAATGTGAGCAAGCCATAGTGCAATAATTTAGGTGAGAGCCCTGCAACACGGGCATGGCTAGGATCAAAGCAGTAAAGCAGAAAATCACGACGCTTTAATCCAAGTAAAATAAAAATGATCAAGGCGATGATAGCCGTTTGAATCAGCTCTTGTCTGCTTACACCCAATACGTTACCAAATAAGATGTGTGTGAGATGTTGTGAGGTTTGGATTTTAGTGAACAATACCAAACCAATGGCAAACATTCCCGAAAATACAATCCCCATCGCGGTATCTTCTTTGATACGGCTATTTTCTTTTAAATAACCTACCCCTAAGGCGCAGGCAATACCTGAGACAAATGCACCTATCACTAATGGAATACCAGCTAAAAAAGCTAAGACAATGCCAGGTAGGACAGCATGAGAAATGGCATCGCCCATCAATGACCATCCTTTCAATACTAAATAGCAAGAGAGTAGCGCACAGATCACGGCAACCACTAATGCCGTGAGTAGCGCATTTTGCATAAAGGCAAATTGAAATGGCTCAACGAAAATGGCGAACATCTCAGTCATAATCCACCACCTTACGTCGTTTTTGACTGATTAATCCGTATTTAGGTGAGAATAGAAAAGCCAATAAAAATAACAAGGTTTGCAATGTCACGATGACACCACCTGTTGTGCCATCCAGATAATAGCTTAAATAGACACCGACGAAACCAGTGATTGCGCCTAATGCTACGGCAATTTTGATAAGAGTTTTGAACTTGTCAGTAAGTAAATAGGCGGTTGCGCCAGGTGTGATTACCATCGCAATCACTAAAACCGCCCCGACAGTTTGTAATGCCGCAACGACACAAGCACTCAAGAGCGTAAAAAAGAGAACTTTGTAAAACAGTGGCGAAAGCCCAACCGTTATTGCTTGCGTTTCATCAAAGAAAATCAGTAATAGATCCTTCCAAAAAATCAGTAATAAAACTAAGCAGATCAGCATAATAATTGCGACTTGATAAATATCTTCATCAGCAATACCAAGGATATTACCGAGAATGATGTTTTGCACATTTATTGAAGTTGGATTCAGAGAAATAATCAACAATCCCAAGGCAAAGAATGTGCTGAAAATAAAGCCGATAACGGCATCTTCTTTGAGTTTAGAAATGGATTTGATCCATAAAATGGAAAGTGCGGCCAAAATTCCGGCAAAAAAAGCACCTAAAGCATAGGGGAGTGAAAAGGCATAAGCTATCGCCACACCCGGAACCACGGAATGAGAGAGCGCGTCGCCAATTAATGACCAGCCTTTCAACATTAAATAGGCAGAAAGAAAGGCACAAATGCCACCAACTGCGGCACTTATCCACATGGCTTTTTGCATATATTCATAGGAGAAAGGTTCCAGTAAATATTCAAGCATGACTTATTCCTTGTCAGACGGAGGCAGACGACAGGATTTTACAGCCGTTGCGGGCGGATCATTTTTGGTTTCGCCATAGAAGACAACAGGACGTTCATCATCCGTAAGCACGGTGACAGCACGTTTATCTTCATCATTATGCAGATCTTCACCTAATAATTTGATGTGTCGTAACACTCCGCCAAAGACTTTTTCCAAATTATGCTGATTGAATGTATCTTCCGTTTTACCGGCAGCAATTACAGTACGGTTAATCATTACCACTTGGTCACAGAAGTCTGGCACAGAACCCAAGTTGTGGGTAGAAACTAAAATTAAATGGCCTTCAGCACGTAATTGGCGAAGGAGTTCCACAATAGCATTTTCAGTTTTAACATCCACGCCTGTAAAAGGCTCATCGAGTAAGATAATCTTACTTTGTTGTGCTAATGCTCGAGCCAAAAATACGCGTTTTTTCTGTCCACCAGAAAGCTCACCGATTTGTCGTTCAGCTAAATGCTCGATGTTTACTCGTTGCATCGCTTCGAGCACTTTTTGTTTATCTTCCGCTTTTGGAATACGCAAAAAGTTCATATAGCCATAACGCCCCATCATGACAACATCATAAACGGAGACTGGAAATTGCCAATCGACTTCTTCCGCTTGCGGCACATAGGCAACCAAATTTTGTTTCAATGCTCGATTAATTGGCAAACCACAAAGCGCAATATTGCCTTGTTGTGGTTTAATTAAGCCCATGATGCTTTTGAATAGCGTTGATTTTCCGCTCCCATTTACGCCGACAAGAGCACAGATGGTTCCCCCTTGTAATGCAAAGGTAACATCATAAATTGCAGTGTGCCCGTTGTTGTAACGCACGGTTACGTCATTAACGGAAATAGAAGCGGACAGTTCAGTCATTATTTTTCAAATCCTTTGACTATGGTGGATACAGTGACATTCAGTAAGTCAATATAAGTTGGTACAGGGCCATCAGCAGCAGAAAGGGAATCGACATAAAGTACGCCGCCGTACTTAGCACCGCTTTCTTTCGCTACCTGTTGAGCAGGTTTGGCTGACACGGTACTTTCACTAAATACCACTGGAATGTGATTTTTTTTCACTAAATCGATAAGTTTACGCACTTGTTGAGGCGTACCTTGTTGTTCAGCGTTAATTGGCCATAAATAGCCTTCTTTGAGATCGTAATCTTTCGCTAAATAACTAAAGGCGCCTTCACTAGTCACTAACCAACGTTGGTCGGCAGGAATCTGTGAGAGTTTTTCACGTAAAGGTTTATCGAGCTGTTTGATTTTTTCTGCATACGCCGCTGCATTTTTTTGATAAGTATCAGCATTTTGCGGATCGTATTTAACTAATGCATTTTTGATATTTTCGACATAAATCAACGCATTAGATGGCGACATCCAAGCGTGTGGGTTAGGGGCATCTTTATAAGGGCCTTCATAAATAGAAAGTGGCGTGACGCCTTCGGTTACCACAACGGCTGGTTTATCTTTGATATTTTGGAAGAAACGCTCAAACCAACGCTCTAAATTTAATCCGTTCCATAAAATTAAATCAGCAGATTGAGCTTTTACAATATCTTTAGGGGTCGGTTCATACTCGTGAATTTCTGCACCAGGTTTGGTGATAGATTCCACCGTCGCGGCATCGCCCGCAACATTTTGTGCGATATCCTGAATAACCGTAAATGTGGTCACCACTTTAAATTTCGCTTCGGCTTGTAAAGCTGCTAAACCTAGAGCGATAACAGATAGGCTTTTAAATAAATGCTTCATGAGATCTCCTTAAAAATAATGATGAATTAGCATTCTGCATAATAATATCATTTTTTACAAGCTTTTTAAATGAAAATAATTATCAAATCGATAGGTGATTAAAATTAAAAAGCGGAAAATTTTGTGCAAAATTGACCGCTCTTTTTGAAATGATTAACCACCAACTTGTTGAATTAGGCGATCCATACCCGCTTCATCATAGCCTTCTTCATATTGGGCTTCATCAACGGTAAAGTTGTGCATGCTACGCCCTGCGATACAACCGTATTGTTCTAATTTTCCTTTGGTAAAGTTAGTACGAAACGCAGATGAATGGTTATTTAAACTGATCACACCGATGGTAGAGTGATTACATGGATTTTTATTCACGAAAACTAAATTATAGCCAGATTCGCGAATATAGCCGGTTTTATTAATTGCTGCATCAAACACTTCTTCACGCACTAATTTATTGGTGTTTTTAACAAAAACGCTGCGTCCGCCAGCTTGAATGAAGGCACTTGGCATATTAGAAAGATTTTTGATTTGTGCTTTATTGAGCGAGTATTTGGCTAGCTTAACTAAATCCATTGCACTTGAAATGTTGCTATCAGATAAACCTGAACTGTCTGAAAAGCGAGTAGAGCGCATGCCTAATTCTCGTGCTTTCTCATTCATTTTTTGGATAAATTGCAAACGACTCATGCCCGCAGAGCGAGAAAGTGCATGGGCAGCATAGTTATCAGAATGAACAAGCATTGCTTTTAATAATTCATTACAAGAAATTGGCGTGTATTTTGGTAATTTTGTATGTGTGCCTTTAATGTAATCATAATCATCGTCAGTAATCGATGCAGTACAATTTGCGTTTCGATTATTTTCAAGAAACACATTCGCTGTCATTAACTTGGTGACGGATGCGATAGGTTGCACATGATTAGGTGAGCTACTTTCGAGCACTCTATCATGGGTGAAATCATATACGATATAAGATTGTGCCGTTGCGACTGCGGGTACTAAACACAATACAGAAAGAACTTTTTTTAACATATCTTCAATATAGCTAACTCAGAGAATAAAACGAAGTGCACATTCTATCAGTTTTTGTAGGGGTTTGGGATGTATGAAAGATAAAAAATTCGAAGTTTTTTTAACCGCACTTTTCCCTTTCATTTTTTTGATTTTTGCGATGCGGATCGCAAATAAGTGCGGTCAAAATTTTCGTTGTTTTTTAAATCTGCTAGCTTATCTGTCGGTAAATCTGTAAAATCTCGGCTCATTTTTAATATGCGAATTTTTTGTTGCTCAATTATGAGTAACATCATCGCCGTAATGTGTAATAACGAGGCTTTATGTTAGAACAACCCCTTTCATCCGAAACGAATACAAAAAAGATTAACTTAATGGATTTAACGCGTCAGCAGATGCGTGAGTTTTTTGCTGAATTAGGCGAGAAACCATTTCGTGCGGATCAATTAGTGAAATGGATTTATCATTTTGGCGAAGATAACTTCGACAATATGACCAATATTAATAAAAAATTACGAGAAAAATTAAAAGCGGTCTCGGAAATTAAAGCGCCAGAAGTGGCGGTTGAGCAACGCTCTGCGGATGGTACCATTAAATGGGCGATGCAGGTAGGTGAACAGCAAGTTGAAACGGTCTATATTCCTGAAGCAGATCGCGCAACGCTTTGTGTCTCTTCTCAAGTAGGCTGTGCCTTAGCTTGTACTTTTTGTTCGACAGCACAGCAAGGCTTTAACCGTAATTTAACGGTGTCTGAAATTATTGGGCAGGTTTGGCGTGCATCAAAAATTATCGGTAATTTTGGTGTGACGGGTGTTCGTCCGATTACCAATGTGGTGATGATGGGCATGGGTGAACCATTGTTAAATGTAGCCAATGTTGTACCCGCGATGGAAATTATGCTCGATGATTTCGCATATGGATTATCTAAACGACGCGTGACGTTATCCACTTCAGGTGTTGTGCCAGCGCTCGATATGTTACGTGATAAGATTGATGTAGCATTAGCGATTTCACTTCACGCACCGAACGATGAATTGCGTGATGAAATCATGCCGATCAATAAAAAATATAACATCAAAATGTTGATGGATTCGGTACACAGATACTTAGAAGTATCAAATGCTAACCATGGTAAAGTGACAATTGAATATGTGTTATTAGATCATGTGAATGATGGTACAGAGCATGCGCATCAATTAGCCAAAGTATTAAGAAATACCCCATGTAAAATTAATTTGATCCCATGGAACCCGTTCCCAGAAGCGCCTTATGGTAAAAGCTCAAATAGCCGTGTCGATCGTTTCCAAAAAACCTTAATGGAATACGGTTTTACGGTAATTGTGCGCAAAACCCGTGGTGATGATATTGATGCCGCTTGTGGTCAGTTGGCGGGGGATGTGATCGACCGAACCAAACGTACAGCAATGAAACGTAAGTTTGGCGAAGGTATTGACGTAAAAGCGGTTAACTAAGCTAAATATAGCAAGACTTGTAAAGGAAAAATGGCCTGGATAAGAGTGATAAGATAGAGGAGTGATAAGATGAAATTAATCCCAATTAACATTCTAAGTGCGGTCATTTTTCCTTTTGTTTTTTCGGCTTGCGTCTCTCAGTCTTCTGTTGATTTTAATAAACAACAAGCAGCCAAAGCGCGTGTTGAATTGGCATTAGGTTATCTGCAACAAGAGGATTTTGTTCAAGCAAAACTGAATTTAGATAAAGCCTTTGAACATGATGAACACTATTATCTTGTGCACTCGGCACTTGCGCATTTTTATCAATTACAAGGCGATACGGAAAAAGCGAAGCAAGCTTATTTACAGGCGATTAAGTTAGACGATAAGCAAGGCGATGTGTACAACAACTTTGGCGCTTTTTTATGTGGGCAAGGTGAATTAGAACAAGCTTATTCACAATTTAATGCGGCACTCGCTGCGCCGAATTATTATCATCAAGCCGATACTTACGAAAATATGGCACTTTGTGCTTTTGCCGGAAAACAAACCGATGTTTATCAACAAGCATTGGAGAAATTGCGCCAAGTTGATCCTTCTAGAGCGGAAAAGCTCCGCACGCTCAAATAATCATTGCCAAAAGCCCCTTTCGACTTTAAAATTTGGTATTTAGTTTTTTATTTCTATTTCTCTATTTTTATACCTATGAATACAATCGTCGAACAAACTGAAACAACTGAAATCTCCTTTGGGGATAAACTTCGCCAAACACGCGAAGCATTAAATCTTTCTTTAGAAGATGTGGCAAAGGCCATTTCTTTACGTCCAAGCATTTTGGCAAAATTAGAAAATAATGAATTTGTCCAAAAAAATGTACCTTCAACCTTTTTGAGAGGTTACGTACGTAGTTATGCGAAATTTTTACGTATTCCTGATGCTGAATGGGTTCATTTAACTTTTGGTGAAGCACATAAAAATGATTTAAGTAAAAATACACGTGCGACTCGTTCAGTTAACCAATATTCTTCTCACAGCCGTTGGGTAGGCACACTCACAACAATTATTTTACTCGCTGCTGTTGGAATGACTGGCTTATGGTGGTGGCAAAATTATCAAAAATCAAACGAAGAACGTGATAATTTAGTGCAAACCTACGTTGAAAAAGAAAAAACAGCAGAGGTACCAGTTACTCATTCGAATGAAATTCCAGTAACAGTAAATACTCAGCCTGCGGTGTCAAGCAATGAAACTACGTCTGTAGCGGAAAAAACAAATAATGCCGCTGCTGAACCTGCTGTTTCAACTACTCAAGAAAATCAAGCTCAAACAGTAAACGCAGAAGTTTCAACCGCTGCAACTTCAGCGCCTACCGTTGAACAAGCTCAAGCACCGGTTGTGGAACAAACGTTACCTAACACAGAACCAACAACAGAGAAAACCGTGCCAGATACACAAAGTGCGGTTGAAAACCCCGCTATTTCTGAAGCACCAACTACAGCGAAAGGCGATCTCGTTATTGAGATCACGAAAAATTCAAGTTGGATTAGTGTGAAAGACAAAAACCGTAAAGTATTAGCGCAAAAAGAATATAAACAAGGTGAAACCTTAACCTTTAATGGTGATGAATATGCCTTGATTATCGGTGCGCCAGGTAACGTTCGCATTACTTATAAAGGCGAAGTGTATCCGCTTACCGTTGATGGCCGTGTGGCTAAATTTAAATTACCAAAACCTTAACGAATAATTTACGAAAGAATGTCAGCAGTAAAACCTACTATCAAACGTCGTGAATCGACAAAAATTTATGTGGGCAATGTACCAATCGGTGGTGATGCACCGATTGCCGTACAATCCATGACAAATACTCGCACAACTGATGTTGAAGCGACCGTTGCACAGATTAAATCTTTGGAGCGTGTCGGTGCAGATATTGTGCGTGTTTCTGTACCTACCATGGATGCCGCCGAAGCCTTTAAAATCATTAAACAGCAAGTGAATGTGCCATTAGTGGCGGATATTCATTTTGACTATCGCATTGCGTTAAAAGTGGCTGAATATGGGGTGGATTGCTTACGTATTAATCCAGGCAATATCGGTCGTGAAGATCGTATTCGAGCAGTGGTGGATTGCGCGCGTGATAAAAATATCCCGATTCGCATCGGTGTCAATGCTGGCTCATTAGAAAAAGATATTCAAGAGAAATATGGTGAACCAACACCAGAAGCCTTATTAGAATCAGCGTTACGCCACGTTGAGATCTTGGATCGTTTAAACTTCGATCAATTTAAAGTGAGCGTAAAAGCATCAGATGTCTTCCTTGCGGTGGAATCTTACCGTTTATTGGCAAAAGCCATTAAACAGCCGTTGCATTTAGGCATTACGGAAGCCGGTGGCGCGCGAGCGGGCTCAGTGAAATCTGCAATTGGTTTAGGTATGCTGTTGGCGGAAGGTATTGGTGATACCTTACGTGTCTCTTTAGCCGCCGATCCTGTAGAAGAAATCAAAGTTGGTTTTGATATTTTGAAATCGTTACGTATTCGTTCTCGCGGGATTAACTTTATTGCTTGTCCAACTTGCTCACGTCAAGAGTTTGATGTGATTGGCACGGTGAATGCACTGGAACAACGTTTAGAAGATATTATCACCCCAATGGATGTATCTATTATTGGTTGTGTGGTAAATGGCCCAGGTGAAGCATTAGTGTCTGACCTCGGTGTTACCGGTGGTAATAAGAAAAGTGGCTATTATTTAGATGGCGAGCGTCAAAAAGAACGTTTTGATAACGACGCGATTATTGACCAATTAGAAGCAAAAATTCGTGCCAAAGTTGCACAACAAGATCCAAAAAATCGAATTATTTAAGGAAAACTCGTGGCAAAAAATATTCAAGCAATTCGTGGGATGAATGACTGTTCCCCAACTGAATCTCCACTTTGGCAATGGATTGAAGGGCAGGTTCGCCAAGTTTTAAGCAGCTACGGCTATTCAGAAGTGCGTATGCCAATCGTGGAAAGTACGCCATTATTTGCTCGTGCAATCGGTGAAGTAACCGATGTTGTATCAAAAGAAATGTACACATTCTGGGATAATGATGAACAATTAACGCTTCGCCCAGAAGGCACAGCTGGATGTGTACGTGCTGCGATTGAACACGGTTGGATTTACAACAATGAACAACGTTTATGGTATATGGGACCAATGTTCCGTCATGAGCGTCCACAAAAAGGTCGTTACCGTCAATTCCATCAAGCAGGTGTGGAAGTATTTGGTATCGCAACCCCTGAAATTGATGCCGAGTTAATTATTTTAACTGCACGTTTGTGGAAAGCGTTAGGGATTGATCAACACGTTTCACTTCAATTAAATTCGATTGGTTCATTAGAAGCACGTGCAAACTATCGTTCTGCATTAGTGGCTTTCTTAGAAAATCACCAAGATTTAATGAGCGAAGAAGAGAAAGAACGTCTTGTAAAAAATCCATTACGTATTTTGGATACTAAAAATCAAGCATTACAAGATGTATTGGACGGCGCGCCAAAATTATTGGATTATTTAGATGATGAAAGTCGCGAGCATTTTGCACAGTTATGTGGTTTATTAGATGCGGTTGGCATTCAATATGAAATTAATCCAAAATTGGTTCGTGGCTTAGACTATTATAATAAAACCGTATTTGAATGGGTGACATCTGCATTAGGTGCACAAGGCACCGTATGTGGTGGTGGACGTTATGATGGCTTAGTTGAGCAACTTGGTGGTCACGCAACCAGTGGTGTCGGTTTCGCAATGGGCTTAGAGCGTTTAGTGCTACTTGTTCAAGAAGTGAATAAATCGATTCCGGTAAAAAGTGCGGTAGATATTTACGTTGTTTATCAAGGTGAAGGCACAACATTAGCCGCATTCCAACTCGCTGAAAAACTTCGCTCAGAATTACCGCACTTAAGCACCATGTTGCATTGCAGCGGCGGTAATTTCAAAAAACAATTTAAACGCGCTGATAAATCAGGTGCAACCCTTGCCCTTGTGCTTGGTGAAAGCGAAGTGCAAAATAATCAAGTGGTGGTAAAACACTTACTTGGCGTAGCTGAGCAACAAACCATTGATGTGGCCAATTTAATTGAACACGTGAAAGCTCAATTTTAATTTTAGAAGGATAGGAAAATGGCATATACCATTGAAGAAGAACAAGAACTGAATCAGTTAAAAGAGTGGTGGAAAGACAATGGCAAAGCCATTATTGCTGCTTTCATCCTTGGCGTAGGCGGGATGTTGGGCTGGCGTTATTGGCAGTCTTATCAAGCTAATCAAATCATGCAAGCGTCTGCTGAATATGATGCCTTAGTTTATACCACAAACAAAGATGCCGCAGCACAACAAGCTAAAGTGGCTGAATTTGTGAAAGCGCATGATAAAACTAGCTATGCGGTATTTAGCTTATTAGATGAAGCAAAAGGTTTCGTTGCAAAACAAGATTACGCCTCTGCTGAAAATAGCTTGAAACAAGCGATTGCTCAATCACAAGATGATATCTTAACGTCTCTTGCTGCGCTTCGTTTGTCTGCTGTGCAATTCCAACAAGGTCAATTTGATGCAGCACTAGCAAGTCTAAATCAAGTGAAAAGCCAAGGCTTTAGTGCGCGTAAAGATCTTTTAGCGGGTGATATTCAAGTCGCAAAAGGCGATGTGAATGGTGCTAAATCAAGCTTTGAGAATGCACAGAAAAACGGTAACCCGTTAGAGAAACAAATGGCACAGATGAAATTAAATAATCTGTAATATTTTAATTAGCCCGAATTGCTCGGGCTTTTTTTATTGGATTTTTGATCTGATGATTCAGAAACCTATTGTGCCGCCACCCGTCATTTTTATTGGCTGTGCACTTATGATGGCATATTTGCCTAATCCTTATCCATTCGAAATCAATGTGTTAGCAGTTTATTTGATTGTATCGATTTCTTTTGTCATCGCTTTTTTCAGCCTTTGGCAATTTTATAAAAGTAAAGCGAATATCAATCCAATTCACTTAGAAAAAAGCAACGTGTTTGTGGCAGATGGTATTTATCGTTTTAGCCGTAACCCAATGTATTTAAGTTTAGCGGGCTTGCTAGTGGCATGGGCAGTTTATTTGCAAAGTGCGGTCAGTTTTCTAGGTGTTTTTCTTTTTGTTTATCTCATCACACAATGGCAAATTAAACCTGAAGAATACTGGCTTGAGAAGAAGTTTGGTGAGTCTTATTTAGCTTACAAGAAAAAAGTCAGACGTTGGATTTAACTAATAAAAAAATCGCCTAAAAAAGGCGATTTTTTACATTTAGAGAAGTGATTATTTAGCTGAACATCCGCAGTTTGCTAATTTTTTAGCTAAACGCTCTGCCACGAAATCCCAGTTCACTACGTTCCAGAATTCTTTGATGTAGTCTGGACGACGGTTTTGGAATTTCAAGTAGTAAGCGTGTTCCCAAACGTCTAAACCTAAAAGTGGGAAACCTTCACAACCTGCGATTTCTTTACCCATTAATGGAGAATCTTGGTTTGCGGTAGACACAACAGATAATTTACCTTGGTTAATCACTAACCATGCCCAACCAGAACCAAAACGAGTCGCTGCTGCTTTTTCAAATTCAGCTTTGAAGTTTTCTACAGAACCGAAATCACGTTCGATAGCTGCTTTTAAATCACCTTGTAAAGTAGTGCCTTTTTTCAATGATTTCCAGAATAAGCTGTGGTTTGCATGACCGCCTGCGTTGTTACGTAATGCAGTACGTTTTTCAGCTGGGATTTTATCTAATTGGCTGATTAATTGGCCTGCACACATTTCAGAAAATTCAGCGGGTAAAGTTTCTAACACTGCATTTGCATTATTTACATATGCTTGGTGGTGTTTAGAGTGGTGAATTTCCATTGTTTGTGCATCAAAATGTGGTTCTAACGCATCATAAGCGTAGCCTAATTCAGGTAGAGTATAAGACATAATATGTTCCTTTTTTAAATGAAGTTAAGGTAATGTTTTTGATAAAACAACATCAAAAAGTAACTAAATAGTAACAGAAAATTTGATTTAGATCAGTAAATCTTTTAATTATTTGATTATCCGATGAAAAAGCTAGGAAAATTTAGTTTGTTTTAAATCAATAAATACACCGATCTACGCCTAAATAGTTATGCCTTTTAGCCCTTAAAATCTCGTCAAAATTTCCCCTTGTGGTAGAATACCCGCTGATTTTTCACAAGATTTTATTTTTAAGGCTGAGACTATGTTTCCTGCTCATCAACTTCAATTAGAACAATTAGCGTGCCAACGGGGCGATCGCGTGTTGTTCACTGATCTTTCACTGCAATTTCAAAGCGGTGATTTCGTGCAAATTGAAGGGCACAATGGTATAGGTAAAACAAGTTTATTGCGGATTTTAGCCGGCCTTGCACAACCTGTAGAAGGTAAAGTGCGGTGGAATTCAGAAGAGATTACAAAACAACGCGAAGAATACCATCATCAGCTACTTTATCTCGGCCATCATTCTGGTGTGAAACCTGAATTAACGGCATGGGAAAATTTAAAATTTTATCAGCAGATTAGTCAAAGCCAACAAGGCACCGATATTTTATGGGATGTGTTGGAAACAGTAGGTTTACTTGGACGTGAAGATTTGCCGGCAGCTCAACTTTCAGCGGGTCAGCAAAAGCGCATTGCCTTGGCGAGACTATGGATATCGGAAGCACCACTTTGGATTTTGGATGAACCTTTTACAGCAATAGACAAAAAAGGGGTTGAAGTTTTGACCGCACTTTTTGAAAATCATGCTAAAAAAGGTGGAATGGTGATTTTAACGAGCCATCAGGAAGTACCAAGTAGCCTATTGAAGAAAATCAATCTTGCTGATTATAAATATAACCCTTAGATTTTTATGATATTTTTACAGATTATAAAGCGAGAGCTGAAGATTGCGACCCGTAAGCAAGCGGAAATTTTAAATCCGCTTTGGTTCTTTTTGATTGTCATCACGCTATTTCCATTAGTTATTGGGCCGGATCCTAAGTTACTTTCTCGCATCGCACCTGGAGTTGCTTGGGTGGCGGCATTGCTTTCTGCGTTGCTGTCTTTTGAGCGCTTATTCCGAGATGACTTTATTGATGGTTCTTTAGAACAATTGATGCTTACGGCTCAACCTTTAGCATTAACGGCACTTGCAAAAGTCGTTGCACACTGGTTGTTAACGGGTTTGCCGTTGATTCTACTTTCTCCGATTGCCGCTTTATTGCTTTCATTGGAAGTGAATATTTGGTGGGCACTGGTGCTTACACTCTTAGTGGGCACGCCGATTTTAAGCTGCATTGGTGCAATTGGTGTGGCATTAACGGTGGGGTTGCGTAAAGGTGGCGTATTGCTGAGTTTACTTGTGGTACCATTATTCATTCCGGTTTTAATTTTTGCTTCAGCAATTTTAGATGCCGCTACGTTAAATCTCCCTTATGGTGGACAACTTGCTATTTTAGGTGCAATTTTAGCTGGCGCGATAACCTTATCGCCTTTTGCGATTGCCGCTGCACTACGAATTAGTTTAGATAATTAATCATCATGACGGTGAAAGTGCGGTCAGATTTTTAACTGTTTTTTATTTTTTGAATTAAGGATCTTTTATGTGGAAGTGGTTACATCCTTACGCAAAACATGAAACCCAATATCATTTATGTGGCAAATTAAGTCCATTTTTTGGTGTGATTGCGGTTTTATTATTGGCTGTTGGAATCGTTTGGGGTTTAGCTTATGCTCCGGCAGATTATCAGCAAGGCAATAGTTTCCGAATTATGTATGTCCATGTGCCGGCAGCGATTTGGTCAATGGGTGTGTATGGTTCCATGGCTGTGGCTGCCATTATTGCGTTAGTTTGGCAAATTAAAGCCGCTCATCTTTCAATGATAGCCATGGCACCGATCGGTGCAATGTTTACCTTTATTGCCTTGGTAACAGGTGCAATTTGGGGTAAACCAATGTGGGGAACCTGGTGGGTATGGGATGCACGTTTAACTGCTGAACTCATTCTTTTCTTCTTATATATTGGTGTATTAGCGCTTTATTCTGCATTTTCTGATCGTGCTGTGGGTGCAAAATCAGCGGGTATCTTGTGTATTGTTGGTGTAGTGAATTTACCAATCATTCACTTTTCCGTAGAGTGGTGGAATACCTTACATCAAGGGGCAAGTATCACGAAGTTTGAAAAACCGTCGATTGCAACGCCGATGTTAATTCCACTGATTTTATGTATTTTTGGATTTTTATTTTTATCCATTTGGTTTACGCTTGTGCGTTACCGCGTTGAATTGCTAAAAGAAGACAGTAAACGTCCATGGGTAAAAGAGTTAGCAAGTAAGCTGAAATAGTTTTTTATTTTTATTTTAGGGAGCGGAAAATGTTTTTCCAAAGTTGGAGTGATTTTATCAATATGGGAGGCTATGGTTTTTATGTGTGGCTTTCCTATGGCATTAGCCTCGTGGCAATGATCATTTTGGCGATACAAAGCGTCAAGGGGCGTAAAGCAGTATTAAAAGAGGTGTTACGCGAGCAACAACGTGAAGCTCGTTTAAACCAAGCAAATAAAGGAAATACGCTATGAATCCAAGACGTAAATCAAGACTTTCGATCATCATCTTTGTGATTTTAGGTATTTCGATTGCGACAGGTTTGGTGCTTTATGCGCTTCGCCAAAATATTGATTTATTTTATACCCCTTCGGAAGTTGTAGAAGGGAAAGACGGAAATCCTGATCAAAAACCTGAAGTTGGGCAACGTATTCGTGTTGGTGGTATGGTGGTTGAAGGCTCTGTTAGTCGAGATCCGAAAAGTCTCAAAGTTCGCTTTGATGTGAATGATATTGGTCCATCAATTACAGTTGAATACGAAGGTATTCTGCCGGATCTTTTCCGTGAGGGACAGGGTATTGTTGCGCAAGGTGTGTTAAAAGAACCAACCTTATTAGAAGCAACAGAAGTGCTTGCTAAACATGATGAAAATTATGTGCCGCCAGAATTAGGTGAGAAAATGAAGAAAATGCATAAACCAATGGGGGCAGAACTAAAAGGCGAGAGTGAAGCCGATCGTCGTTATAAAGAAACCCAGCAAAAATCGCAAGAAGGTCGCTAATGATTGCTGAATTAGGAAATTATGCGCTTGCTTTAAGCCTTGCCGTTTCATTCTTTTTAGCCATTCTCCCATTATGGGGAGCTGAAAAAGGTCATCCTCAACTTATGTCATTGGCTCGTCCCATGACTTATGGTTTATTTTTTACTTTAACCATTGCGTTTGCAGCATTGTTCTATCTGTTTGCTGTAAATGATTTCAGTGTGCAATATGTGGTAAATAACTCTAACAGCAGCTTGCCGATTTATTATCGTTTATCTGCAGTTTGGGGCTCACATGAGGGGTCATTATTACTTTGGATTTGGTTATTAACACTTTGGGGTGCAGCAGTAGCCTTATTTAGCAAACACTTGCCACAGGAAGCAGTAGCTCGTGTATTAGGTATTATGGGGATTATTAGCATCGGCTTTTTACTCTTCGTATTATTTACCTCAAATCCGTTTACCCGTACATTCCCTGACTTCCCAGTAGATGGCAGAGAACTCAATCCAATGTTGCAAGATGTGGGCTTAATTTTCCACCCACCATTACTTTATATGGGATATGTTGGTTTTTCTGTTGCTTTTGCCTTTGCGATCGCATCATTAATGACGGGTAAATTAGACTCAGCTTGGGCTAGATGGTCACGTCCTTGGACGATCGCTGCTTGGGTGTTTTTAACACTCGGGATCGTGCTCGGTTCTTGGTGGGCATATTATGAGCTCGGCTGGGGTGGCTGGTGGTTCTGGGATCCAGTAGAAAACTCTTCTTTAATGCCTTGGCTTGCGGGAACCGCATTAATCCACTCTTTAGCGGTGACTGAAAAACGTGGCTCTTTTAAAGCTTGGACTGTGCTTTTAGCGATTTTGGCGTTCTCCCTTTGCTTACTGGGTACATTCTTAGTTCGTTCCGGTATCTTAGTGTCAGTACACGCCTTTGCTTCAGATCCAACACGTGGTTTGTATATTCTTGCTTATTTGGTTGTAGTGATAGGTGGCTCGTTAACCTTGTATGCTTATAAAGGCAACCAAATTCGTTCACGTGATAATGCGGAACGTTATTCTCGTGAAACCTTATTATTATTAAATAACATCCTATTAATGACCGCACTTTGTGTGGTGTTCTTAGGAACATTATTACCGTTAGTTCACAAACAATTAGGTTTGGGATCTATTTCGATCGGTGCGCCGTTCTTTGATCAAATGTTCCTGATTATTATGACCCCATTTGCCTTATTACTAGGTATTGGGCCATTAGTAAAATGGCGTCGCGATCAGTTCTCTGAAATTCGTACACCGGTTGTTGTGAGTGCCATTGTGATGGCGATTGCAGGTTTTGCTTTACCGTATTTCCTACAAAATAAACTCACCGTCAGTGCTGTGCTTGGTACCATGATGTCCGTCATTATTGTGTTACTGAGTCTCTATGAAATGAAACAACGTGCAACACACCGCGAATCTTTCTTTAAAGGTATTACTAAACTTTCTCGTTCCCATTGGGGGATGATTTTAGCTCACCTTGGTGTAGCGATGACCGTTTGGGGAATTGCCTTTAGCCAAAACTTCAGTGTAGAACGTGATGTGCGAATGGCTGTGGGTGATACAGTGCAGATTGCTAATTATGACTTTAAATTTGCTGGCGTGAGTGATGCAAATGGTCCTAACTATATGGGCGGTAAAGCACAAATCGACATTTCAAAAGCGGGTAAACCAGAAGCAACATTATTTGCTGAAAAACGTTTTTATACCGTCAGTAAAATGCCAATGACGGAAGCGGCAATTAATTGGGGCTTTACTCGCGATCTTTATGTCGCTTTAGGTGAAAAAATAGATGATAACTCATGGGCACTACGTCTTTACTATAAACCATTTATCCGTTGGATTTGGATTGGCGGATTGTTTATGGCATTAGGTGGCTTGCTCTGTATGTTTGACCGTCGTTATCGTTTTAGTCGATTAGTTAAACAGTCTTAATTGTAATAAGGGGCGTATGCCCTTAGAAATAGATGTGAAATAGATGTGAAATTGATAGTGTTATGAATAAAAAATTACTTATCCCACTTATTATTTTTCTTGCTGTGGCTGCTGCTTTTTTAGTTCAGTTAGGACGTAACGCGCAAGGTGATGATCCAAAAGCGTTAGAATCTGCGCTTGTGGGAAAACCAGTGCCACAGAAAACATTAACGGATTTATTGGAAAATAAAACCTACGGTAATGAAATTTTCCAACAAGGCAAACCGATTCTATTAAATGTGTGGGCAACTTGGTGTCCAACTTGTTATGCCGAGCATCAATACTTGAATCAATTGGCTAAACAAGGTGTAACAATCATTGGTATCGACTATAAAGATGAATCACCAAAAGCGATAAAATGGCTGAAAGATTTAGGCAATCCTTATAGTCTTGTGCTTAAAGATGAAAAAGGTTCTTTTGCATTAGATTTGGGGGTTTACGGCGCACCAGAAACATTTATCGTGGATGGCAAAGGTGTGATTCATTATCGCTTAGCGGGTGATGTGAATGAACGCGTTTGGAATGAGACCTTAAAACCGATTTATGACAAACTCGCGGAGAAACCATAATGAAAAAATCATGGCTTTTTTTAACCGCACTTTTTGTGAGTATCTCGGCGACAGCTTCCATTGATGCATTGAATTTTGCTTCACCAGAGCAAGAAAAGGACTATCATCAATTAACACAAGAATTACGTTGTCCACAATGTCAAAATAACAATATTGCCGATTCGAATGCAACCATTGCGGTAGATATGCGTGGCAAAGTGTTTGAGTTGTTACAAGAAGGCAAAAAACGAAGTGAAGTTGTCGATTATATGATTCAACGTTATGGCAATTTTGTGACTTATGATCCACCAATGACGACGTCAACAATCGTATTATGGATTGCCCCAATTTTGTTAGTGTTGATTGGCATTTTATTTGTATTTAAACGTAAATCAAAAAGCCCAAGTGCGGTTAATTCTGATGCGATTTTAGATGACGAAGAGAATGCGCGTTTATCGGCTTTACTCAAAGAAAAGGATAAATAATGAATTTTGCATTAAGTATTATTGTGCTCACTTTAGTGGTGGCATTGATTTGTTTTTATCCCTTGTTGCGTTCAGTTAAAGCGAAAGAAGACAAAAAGCGTGATGAATTAAATAAAGCATTGTATTTTTCTCGCTTAAAAGAGATTGAGCAAGATAATCAGCAAGGTTTAGTAGAGAACGTTGAACAACTTAAACAAGAGCTACAAAAAACATTGTTGGAAGATATTCCTCAACAAGAAACACAAACGCTCGATAAAAATGCCAAAAATTACGGTAAGTTATGGTTTGTTTCTGGTTTATTAGGTTTGGCTATTATTGCTGGCGGGGCTTATTTCCCTTTGGGATCTTGGAAAGCCGAAGATATGATGGAAAAAACATTGGCAAAATTACCTTATTTCTTTGAACGAATCAAAGAAGAAGACACAAACCCAATGACGGATGCAGAAATGCAACAATTTTCTACCGCACTTCGTTTGGATTTACAAAAAACACCAAAGGATGCTAAAAAATGGTGGTTGCTAGGTCAGGTAGGGATGAATTTAGGTAATGGAAAATTAGCCTTTGATAGTTACCAACAAGCGAATAAGCTTGAGCCGGATAATTTAGATTATAAGCTTTCTTATGCGCGTATGTTAATGTCTTCTGAAGATCAAACGGATAAACTGAAAGGTAATCAGCTTTTACGTGAGATTATTCGTCAAGATCATTCTAACCCTGAAGCATTAAGTTTACTTGCTTTCAGTTATTTTGAAGGTGAGGATTATAAAATGGCGGCAGTAACCTGGGCAATGATGTTACGTTTATTGGAACCAGATGATCCTCGAGTGCCAATGCTTGAGAAGAGTATTCGTGCTGCACGTGATGCCCTTGCTTTACAGGAAGAAGAAAAAGCAAAAAGCGTCACCCCGGAGAAATAATGAAACCTCAATTATTAGGTTTTCACCATATTGCGATTATTGCTTCGAACTATGCACGTTCGAAGCATTTTTATATGGAGATTTTAGGGGCAAAACCGCTAAATGAAACTTATCGGGCAGAACGAGATAGTTATAAATTAGATTTAAGTTTTCCGGATGGGAGTCAAATAGAGCTATTTTCTTTCCCAAATCCGCCTCAAAGAGTCACCAACCCTGAAGCCTGCGGTTTACGGCATTTGGCATTTAAAGTCGATAACATTGATGAATATGTTGCTTATCTTCTGGAAAACAGTATTAATTGTGAACCAATTAGAGTTGATGAATTAACTGGAATGAAGTACACTTTCTTCCGAGACCCAGATTATTTACCTATTGAGTTATATGAAAATAATTATTAACGTAGAAAATCAAATTATTATGAGTCATATTAAGAAAAAAATTGGGATTTACTCTTTTTGTATTTTAGCAGCGTCAGTTGTTTCAGCCGAAGGTAGTAGTGTTGTATATGCAACAAAGGTAAAAACGCCTGAAAATAATCTTTCAGTTAATGTTTCTGAAAGTAATATTTCTGAAACAGTGAAATATATTGATGGAAAAGGACAGAGAAGTTTAGATCCTAAATCTGAAAAAGATATGGAAGAGCTGGCCAACAGTGTTGAATTTGAAGTATATAAATTTAACGAAGTTGCGGCATCTAAAACAACGTTTCTGTCACCCGCGGGAATCTGTAGTGGTTTTAAAAGCACAGATGGTGTAGATGTAACAAATTCTAGTAATTATTACATTAAGCCAAATGATGCCAGTGAATATTATGGAAGCGTGTTAGGGGCGACAATTTATAAACAGGGCGAAACAAAAACTTCGCAGTATGTGCCTGTTTATGCAATAAAGAATGCCAATGTAGCGAAATACATTGAAAATAACGAAGATCCGAATGTTAGAAGAAAAGCGAACGAACGGATCAAAGAAGGCAGAGAAACACTTAATAAAGTGGTTTGTAACAAAAGGTAAAATTTATGAAAAAATTGATCTCTATTGCAGCGTTAGCTGTTTTAACTGCGTGTACTGCACCTCAGGAAGCTTCAAGTATTGGTAATGGCGCAGCTGAGTATGATATGAATGCTGTACAAGATTATAATGCTCGAGTAACAAGTGGTAATACTGTTACAGCTCGAGAAAAAGCGAGAGTCGCACAAAGAGATAGTGTTCCAAATGAAGTGAATGCAAGCGATCATCGTCCAAAAATGACAGGCTATTCTCGTTATCCAGTGGCTATTATGCCGGCATTCGGTTATTGCCATCATTGCTGGTAATTAAATAAAGAAAAAATAACCGCGCTTGAAAAAGTGCGGTTATTTTTTTGCTTGTTTATAAGCCTAAAATCGATTTTACAAAAGGAATCGTCAGATTTCGTTTTGCTTGTAGTGAGGCTTCATCGAGTTTCACTAATGCTTCTTTTAGTGTCGCCATATCACGATCTAAACGCGTGAATATAAAATTGACAGTATCATCTGAAAGTATGATACCTCGTTGATGGGCATTCTGTTTCAATACTGCAAATTTTTGTTCATCGCTGAGTGGAATCAATTGATAACTTTCTCCCCATTTTAAGCGAGAAGCAAGATCCGGTAATTTAACGGGTAGGGCAGTTGGAGATTGATCTGAACTGACAACTAATAAGGTTTTACCATTAGCCTTAATGCGATTAAAAAGATCAAATAAGGCAATTTCCCATTCTGAATTTCCAATAATTGTTTGCAAATCGTCTAAGCAAACCAGTTCTTGTTGTTCTAAATTCTCAAAAACCGCCGTGGAAAAATATTGTGATTTACTCAGTGGGACATAGATGGCACTTCGTTGTTGCTGAATATATTCATTACAAAGTGCGCGCAAAAGATGGGTTTTCCCAACGCTTTGGCTGCCCCAAAGGTAGAAGAATTGTTGTTGTAAATCAGTCATGTTTTGACGTAAAGAATTAAGCAATAATGCATTATTATCGCTATAAAAATTCTCAAGCGTTTCATCATCAATTTGATGAATAGGTAAAGAAAGTTGCTGATTCACGGATTAACGAGTTGATTTAAAATAAAAAAGAAAGGGCTAAATTTTCATTTAACCCTTTTGTTTGGGAGGTTTTATTCTACTTCATTTTTTGCTTTTGGCAAAATCAAGTTCAGCACAATGGCAACGATGGCACAAAGGCTAATCCCTTTCAGGGAAACAACATCGCCGACGTTGACAAACATATTCCCGATCCCGAAAGTCATCACCACAGAAATGATGCAAAGATTGCGAGGCTCGGTCACATCTACTTTACCTTTGATTAAGGTGCTCATTCCGACAACGGCAATTGAACCGAATACCAACATCATAATTCCCCCCATTACGATGGTTGGAATTGTAGAAAGGAATGCGCCTACTTTTCCACAGAAGGAAATTGCAATCGCCCATACCGCAGCCCAAGTCATAATATTTGGATTGAAGTTGCGAGTTAGCATTACAGCACCCGTTACTTCAGCATAAGTGGTATTTGGTGGACCACCAACTAATGACGCTGCAGCCGTTGCCACACCATCACCTAATAAGGTGCGATGTAAGCCTGGTTTTTTAAGGAAATCTTTACCTGTTACAGAACTGATTGCCATAATACCACCCACGTGTTCAACGGCTGGTGCGATAGCAATTGGTAGCATATAAAGAATCGCTTCTAAATTAAATTCTGGTTTGGTTAACTCAGGTAATTCAAACCATTTTGCATCTAAAACAGGTTGGAAATTAATTAATCCTAGGAATAAACAAACCACATAGCCAGCAACGATACCAAACATAATTGGAATCAGTTTCATCATACCTTTAGCAAATACCGCAACAGAAAGGGTAGTGACCAAGGTAATCATCGAAACCAATACTGAATGCTCATAGCTGTATGCACTGTTTTTACCTAATGCCATATCCACAGCAACAGGTGCAAGTCCCATACCAATAATGATAATTACGGGACCGACAACAACAGGCGGGAAGATACGCTCAAGCGCAGCACTACCACGTAATTTTACTAAGGTTGATAGTGCGAAATAGACGAAACCTGCACAAGCAAGTCCACCCATTGTGGTTGGAATGCCCCAAGTTTGTACGCCATATTGAATAGGCGCAATAAAGGCAAAAGAGGAGGCTAAGAAAATAGGAACCTGTTTACCGGTACAAAGTTGGAAAAGTAGTGTGCCGATACCTGCGGTTAGAAGGGCTGTATTAGAATTTAATCCGGTGATTAAGGGAACTAATACTAAGGCGCCAAAGGCCACAAATAACATCTGTAAACCGACAAACGCTTGTTTGCCCATGCTTTGCACCTCAACAGGTGCGGTTGTAGTTTGATTACTCATTTAGTTTCAACTCTCGGTTTGAATTAACTGAAAGTGCGGTCGGTTTTAATGCTTTTTTAGCTTTTGTGTTTTCACGCACGGAAAAAAGACGGCTATAAATGCCGTCTTGTTAAAAGGGAATTATTTCGTCCCAAAAATCTTATCGCCCGCATCACCCAAGCCAGGAATGATGTAGCCTTGTTCATTTAAGTGATCATCAATCGATGCGCAATAAAGTTCGATATCTGGATGCGCCTTTTCTAATGCTTTGATCCCTTCTGGTGCCGCGACTAATACTAATACTTTAATGTGTTGGCAACCTTTTGCTTTTAATAGATCAATTGTAGAGATCATTGAACCACCGGTTGCAAGCATTGGGTCCACAACGATAGCTAAACGTTCTTCTAAATCGCTCGCGAGTTTTTGGAAATAAGGGACAGGCTCAAGGGTTTCTTCATTACGATAAATCCCAACCACACTGATACGAGCGCTTGGAACGTGTTCTAATACACCGTCCATCATACCAAGACCCGCACGTAAAATTGGTACAACAGTGACTTTTTTACCTTTGATACGTTCAATTTCAACTGGGCCATTCCAACCTTCGATAATCACTTTTTCTGTTTCAAGATCGGCAGTGGCTTCATAGGTAAGTAAGCTGCCCACTTCAGTGGCAAGTTCACGGAATTTTTTGGTATCAATATCCGCTTCGCGCATCACGCCTAATTTATGTTTAACAAGCGGATGTTTAACTTCAACGAGTTTCATCTTTTTTCTCCCTTTTAAAAAACAAATCGAAGAATTCTATATCAGAAATATTGAATTTCCTAGTGTTTTTATTATGACAGTTCGGTATAAAAACGACGATAAAATTGGCCGCACTTTGCTATTAAATACATCCACCACAGCTACCACAGCGCCAATCTTCCTTATTCACCGCTTGATAGAATGCTCGCATAGTTTCTTCTTCTAAGGGGATATTGTGATCAATAAAAACATCCGAAAGCCAATCGATGTTTTCCACAATCCAATCATCTTCCATTAAGCCTTCTCGATAAAGCTCATCTTCGGGATCTATAAAATTATAAATATTATTTGTTCCCATATCTTTATCACGGCGTTCAAGTGGCAGTACTACAGGTAAACCGAGATAAGTAATGTCCCAATGACCTAGACATAGCGTATTGCCCTTTGATGACCAACTCGCGTTGAATGGATTGTCACTCATGTTGAAATGTTATAAAAAAAGTTGAAAGTATGAAGAGTATAGATCTAAAGACAAATTTAATCATACTTAAAAGAAGGTAAATGGTTTGATGGAGATCAAAGTGCGGTCAGAAAATTTAACGGATTTTTCACAAATAAAAAGCGGCCAGTTACTTAGCCGCTTTTGCACGATAATAAATTTAATTATGCTGCTTTTTTAGGTTTAAAGAATACCATCGTAAAGATTTGCCAGAAGAAAGCGAGAGCACCGAAGATGAAGACAACGTCGCCACCGAAACGAACCCAACGTAGGGTATCGAATAGAGGTTGTTGCATAAATTCTTCACTACGTGCATACCATAAGCCTTCAGAGATACTTGCATATCCTTGGATAATACCGATAGGTAATAAGCTTGATGCGATCATTAATACTAAACCGCCATTTAATAACCAGAAGCCCCATTTCATTAACTTATCGTTAAATGGTGTATCCGGACGTAAATAACGAGCGATTAAGAAGACGAAGCCTAGTGCTAAGAAGCCATACACACCGAATAATGCGGCGTGAGCATGAACGGCAGTCGTGTTCAAGCCTTGGATATAGTAAAGCGAAATTGGTGGATTGATTAAGAAACCAAATACGCCAGCACCTAACATATTCCAGAACGCTACGGCAACGAAGCAGTAAAGAGGCCATTTTAAGCGTTCCATCCAAGGTGTTTTTTGTTGCATCGCCCAGTGTTCCCAAGCTTCATGACCTAGTAACACTAAAGGTACCACTTCAAGCGCAGAGAATGATGCACCAACTGCGATAATTGGTGTGGTTGCACCTGCGAAGTATAAGTGGTGGAATGTACCTGGAATACCACCGATTAAGAATAATGCTGCTTCAGTAATGGTTGCCACAGTTGCAGTACGACGCGAAACTAAACCTAAACTTACGAAGATGAATGAAAGTGCAGCTACAGAGAATACTTCGAAGAAGCCTTCTACCCATAGATGAACTACCCACCAACGCCAGTATTCCATCACAGAAATGTGAGTGTGTTCGCCATAGAATAATGCAGGGCCATAGAATAAGCCGATCGCAATTACGGAAGCGAAGAATAATGCTAATAAGTTTTTATCACCCGGTTGTTTGAATGCGTTCACAGTACCGCGAAGCATTAAGACTAACCAGAATAAGATGCCTGCGAATTTCACTGCTTGCCAGAAACGACCTAAGTCAATGAATTCATAGCCTTGGTGACCGAACATGAAGCTCCATTCTTCTGGAAGAATATGCGCAATCGCTAAGTAGCTACCAGTGAATGAACCGACGACTAATACCACTAATGCCCAGTATAGAACATCCACACCCAATTTTTGGAATTTCGGATCTTTACCGCCATTAATGATTGGTGCAAGGAATAAACCACCCGCTAAGAATGCCATTGCAATCCAGAATAAGGCTGCTTGAATATGCCATGTACGTACTAATGAATATGGGAAGTATTGAGAAATATCAATACCATAGAATTCCTGACCTTCAACTGTATAGTGTGCAACAACCGCACCTAATGTGACTTGCAAGAGGAAAAGTGCAAGCACAGTGAAGAGGTATTTACCTAATGAACGTTGAGAAGGGGTAAGTTGTAATTTTGTGAGTGGATCGAACTCAGGTGTTGGTGGTTCTTTTTCATCTTCACGTTTTTTGAATGACCAAATCCATACCACGAAACCAATACCTGCAATGAGGAATACCACACTCGCAATAGACCAAATCACGTTTTCTGGTGTTGGCACGTTATTAATTAACGGCTCATGTGGCCAGTTGTTGGTGTAACTTGCGTGAGTATTTGGACGTTCAGCAGATGCAGTCCATGCGGTCCAGAAGAAGAATTTAGCTAAGTCTTTACGAGCTTGTAAATCAGGAAGGGTATTATCCTTCATCGCAAAGTGTTCACGGGTCACTTTGGTTGCAGGATCATCACCATATAAAGAGATGTAGTATTGCGCTGTTTTTTCCATTGCCGCTAAACGGGTGTTTGAAAGCACAACGGTACCGTTTTCAACTTTGCTACCACGATATTCTTTGGTTAGACGCGCTTTTAATAACGTTTGTTGTTCATCATTTAAATCAGCGAAGTTTTTACCAAATTCTTGATTCGCTGTAATATCCAACCAGTTAGTTAATTCACGGTGAAGCCAATCTGCCGTCCAGTCTGGTGCTTGGTATGCACCGTGTCCCCAAACAGACCCCACTTGCATACCACCAGTGGTTTGCCAAGCGGTTTGACCATGTAAAATATCATCGTGAGTAATCACTTTTTCGCCAGATTCAGAAACATATTGTTGCGGAATCGGTGGTGCTTCACGATAAACTTCGAACCCATAGTAACCGAGGATGGAGAAGGCTCCAATCAATACGGCGACTAATAGGTACCAGAACTTTTTATACTGTCCCATTTTATCACTCCTAGATTATTAGAAAATATCACTTCCTGATGATTAAATGTCGTAGATAATCATCAGGACCTAGATTTTACGCCAAGTAAAATACTTGAGCAATTATATCGGCTATCGATTGATGAAAATATTACCTAAAACTGAGTAATTTAATCAGGTAATAGGAAATGCTGAATAAAAAGATAAAAAATACGGTCAAAAACCTATTGATTTTTGACCGCACTTTATTTGAAGAAGGAATTAACGTTTAAACATACCGCCTAAACCACCAAGGCCACCTAAGCCGCCTCCGCCCATTAAGCCTTGCATGCCACGCATCATTTTCGCCATGCCACCTTTGCGCATTTTTTTCATCATACGCTGCATCTCGTCAAATTGTTTCAGCAACTTATTCACATCTTGAACTTGTGTGCCAGAACCTAATGCAATACGACGACGGCGAGATCCTTTGATAATATCTGGATTGGCACGTTCTTTTAAGGTCATGGAATTAATGATAGCTTCCATTTTGATAAACATTTTGTCATCTACTTGATTTTTGACATGATCCGGTAAGTTTTTCGCACCCGGTAATTTTTCAAGCATAGACATCATGCCACCCATTTTTTTCATCTCACGGAGCTGTTCACGGAAATCGTCTAAGGTGAAATCATCGCCTTTCTTGAATTTTTGCGCCATTTTTTCCGCTTTTTCTCGATCCACTGAACGTTCCAGATCTTCGATAAGGGAAAGCACATCACCCATGCCTAAAATACGCGATGCTACACGATCAGGATGGAATGGCTCGAGGGCTTCTGTTTTTTCGCCCACACCTAGGAATTTAATCGGTTTGCCGGTGATTTGACGAATGGATAAAGCCGCACCGCCACGCGCATCACCATCCACTTTGGTTAAGATAACCCCAGTAAGAGGCAAGGCTTCATTGAAGGCTTTTGCGGTATTTGCCGCATCTTGACCGGTCATCGCATCAACCGTGAAGAGCGTTTCAATTGGATTTAATGTTGCATGAACTTGCTTGATTTCATCCATCATCTCGCTATCAACGTGTAAGCGACCCGCGGTATCCACGATTAATACATCGTAAAATTTGAGTTTAGCGTCAGCAAGTGCCGCTTTTGCAATCTCTACCGGTTTTTGTTTAACATCAGATGGGAAGAAATCCACGCCAACAGATTGTGCTAAGGTTTCAAGCTGTTTGATCGCCGCAGGACGATATACGTCGGCAGATACCACGAGCACTTTCTTTTTATGACGTTCGCGTAAGAATTTAGCTAATTTACCCACGCTGGTGGTTTTACCCGCACCTTGTAAACCCGCCATTAAAATAACTGCAGGTGGTTGTGTCGCCAGGTTTAAGCTTTCATTAGCTTCCCCCATTGCTTTTTCTAGTTCACGTTGAACAATTTTTAAGAACTCTTGGCCTGGTGTTAAGCTTTTATTGACTTCTTCGCCTAATGCGCTTTCTTTTACTTTGGCGATAAATTCACGTACGACAGGCAACGCAACGTCTGCTTCTAATAAAGCCATACGTACTTCGCGTAGGGTTTCTTTAATATTATCTTCAGTTAAGCGACCTTTACCGCTAATGTTGCGTA
Source organism: Haemophilus sp. HMSC068C11 (assembly GCF_001815355.1). GTDB lineage: Bacteria > Pseudomonadota > Gammaproteobacteria > Enterobacterales > Pasteurellaceae > Haemophilus_D. The sequence goes on along the minus strand of NZ_KV820375.1, from coordinate 12,873 downwards.
GCGTTTTGGAAAGGCGATCCGATAAATTCTCAAACATTTTAAATCCTGTTTTTTCTTAAAAAATTGCCGTGATTATACCGAAATTTGGGCGTTTTTCATCATTTCAAATAAAATTATGGCGATCTAGAGAAAAGATCCGTTAAAATAAGAATACTTCCTAGTAAAGAGAACGCATTATGTGGTTTGCCCTTTTTTCGATTATTTTTTACATTCTTAGTCTATTGCTGATCGCCCCGTTTTTGATGAACTCGTCAGAAGGGAAGTTGAGTCAAAGTAAAATCCCGTTTTTTCTGACCGCACTTGCAGCCATTATTCTACATGCTGTCAGCACGTTCCCTTTGTTAGAGGATCTTGCCTCAGGACAACGTTTTACGTTAATGGGAATTGCGTCCTTAATGAGCGCAGTTATTGCCGGATTGGCGACGCTTTCAATGTTTCTCGTTTCGACAATGTGGTTTGTTTTACCAATTGTGTATGCGTTTTCGATCATTAGCTTGATCTTTGCGACATTCTTATCAAGCCACATCATCCAAATGTTGAATCAGAACACATTGATGTTGTTCCATATCGGCTTGTCGCTTTTTACCTATGCGGTTTGTTTTATTGCAACGCTTTATGTGATTCAGTTGGTCTGGTTAGACCGTAATTTGAAAAAGCGTAAAATCCAATTTTCACCAGCAATTCCACCATTAATGGCGGTAGAACGTCATTTCTTCTGTTTATTTGCGATGGGAGAAGTTTTACTCACGCTGACGCTAATTTCGGGCACTTATCATGTATTACAAGCGGTAACTCCAGAAAATCTGCACAAAGCGATTTTCTCTTTCCTTGCTTGGATTAGTTTTGGGATTGCTTGTTTTGGTCATTGGCGACTAGGCTGGCGTGGAAAAAGGATGATTATTTACGCAATTTCAGGTATCATTCTGCTCACGATTGGCTATTTTGGTAGCCGTTTGATTTAATCAAAATCAAAGAACAGGTAAAAAGTGCGGTGAAAATAACCGCACTTTTTGTTGATTAACGAACAAAAGGATTTACCCTTGGACAGTATCCCCCTTAGTACTTTATTTATTACACTCATTATTTGTTTAGTTTTATCAGCCTATTTTTCCGGCTCAGAAACCGGATTACTCTCTCTCAATAAATATCGCCTTCGTTTTATGGCGGAACAAGGCAATAAAGGGGCGCAAAAAGCAGAAAAGCTGCTTGAAAAGCCTGATACCTTGTTAAGTTTTATTCTGATCTTTAATAACCTTGTGAATATTAGTGCGTCAGCTATTGCAACCATGATTGGTATGCGTTTATATGGTGATGCGGGGGTAGCAATCGCAACGGGTTTATTAACCTTTGTAATGCTTGTTTTTTCTGAAATTTTCCCTAAAACGGTTGCGGCGATGCACCCAGAGAAAGTGGGCTTGTTTTCAAGTCACATTTTGTCGCTATTGTTAAAAGTATTCTATCCATTAGTCTGGTTGATGAATATTTTTACGAAAACCTTAATGCGAATTGTCGGCTTAAAACCTGATTTACAAAAACAAGTGATTAGCCGCGATGAATTAAGAAGTATTGTATCGGAAGCGGGAGAAGCCACACCGGATGAACAGCATCCACAAATGTTGCTTTCCATTTTAGATATGGAAACCATCACCGTGGACGATATTATGGTGCCACGTAATGAAATTGGTGGGATTGATATTGACGATGATTGGAAAGCCATTATGCGTCAGCTTACTCATGCGCCACATAATCGAATTGTGCTGTATAAAGGCAGCCTTGATGAGCAAGTGTTAGGAATTTTACGTGTGCGTGAAGCTTTCCGTTTGTTATTGGAAAAAAATGAATTTACCAAAGAAACCTTATTACGCGCCGTCGATGAAGTGTATTTCATTCCTGAAGGTACCCCGCTTAAAACACAATTAGATAATTTCCGTACGAAAAAAGAACGTATTGGCTTAGTGGTGGATGAGTATGGTGATATCAAAGGGTTAGTGACTCTTGAAGATATTTTGGAAGAAATTGTAGGTGATTTCACCACTTCCATGGCGCCGTCTATTGAACAAGAAGTGGTGCACCAATCTGATGGTTCAATAATTATTGAAGGCTCGGCAAATCTTCGAGATTTAAATAAAATGTTTGGTTGGGAATTGGATACAGAAGACGCTAGAACCTTTAATGGTTTGATTCTTGAACATCTTGAAGATATTCCTGATGAAGGAACGATTTGTGAAATTGATGGCTTGAAAATTACGATTTTGGAAGTCAGCGATAATATGATTAAACAAGCGAAAGTGGAGAAGTTGGCATCATAAACACCAAATTTTCTGACCGCACTTTTAGCTTAAAGGGTATGTGATTTTAGCAAGGATTTAGTATGACGGATGAGATTCGTTTAACACAATATAGCCACGGCGCAGGTTGAGGCTGTAAAATTTCGCCTAAGGTGTTAGGGACAATTTTACAGACAGAAATCGAAAAATTTACTGACCCTAATTTGTTGGTCGGGAACGAAACGGCGGATGACGCAGCGGTTTATGATCTTGGTAATGGTACAGCAATTATCAGTACCACGGATTTCTTCATGCCGATTGTGGATGATCCTTTTGATTTTGGTCGCATTGCTGCAACCAATGCCATTAGTGATATTTTCGCAATGGGTGGTAAGCCAATTATGGCAATTGCCATTCTAGGCTTCCCGATTAATAAATTGCCGGCAGAAGTGGCACAGAAGATTGTTGATGGTGGCCGTTTTGCTTGTCATCAAGCGGGGATTTCACTGGCTGGTGGACACTCGATTGATGCGCCAGAACCCATTTTTGGTTTAGCGGTAACAGGCGTTATTGCAACGGATCGTGTAAAACGTAATGCCTCAGCAGAAGCAGGTTGTAAGCTTTATTTAACCAAACCATTAGGTATCGGTGTGCTGACTACTGCAGAGAAAAAAGGCAAATTAAAACCAGAACATCAAGGCTTGGCAACGGCAGCCATGTGTCAAATGAACCTGATTGGCAGCCAATTTGCAGAAGTTGCTGGTGTAACCGCCATGACGGATGTTACTGGCTTTGGTTTGTTAGGACACTTAGCTGAAATTTGTGAAGGCTCAAATCTTAATGCGATTGTGCATTTTGATAGAATCAAATTATTAGATGGCGTAGCTGATTATATTGCTGAAGGTTGTGTACCAGGTGGAACCAACCGTAACTTTGAAAGCTATGGTCATAAAATCGGTCCTCTTACGGATTATCAAAAGGCGGTACTTTGCGATCCTCAAACTTCAGGTGGCTTGTTGATTGCGGTTAAACCTGAAAGTGAAGCGGAAATCTTAGAGATTGCGAAAAAAGCGGGCATTGAGCTTAGTGAGGTTGGTGTATTGAAACCTTACCAAGAAGGTGTGCTGGTAGAAGTCGAATAAATCATTTTCGTCAAAATAAAAAGTGCGGTGAATTTCACCGCACTTTTTTATTCTTTATTTTCTTTATTCTCTTTATTGTTGGAATACATCGAATCAATAATATGACGATAACGTTCCATAATTACTTTTCGGCGTAATTTGAGCGTAGGGGTGATTTCACCAAGTTTGACGCTAAATGCCTGAGAGAGTAGCGTAAATTTCTTCACCTGCTCGAAGTGTGCCAGTTCTTTTTGAAGGCTTTCGATGCGCTGCTCAAACATTTTGATGATTTCAGAGTGTTTGAGTAATTCCATGCGATCTTGATACTTAATATTCAGTTTTTTCGCATATTCTTCTACACTATCAAAACAAGGTACGATCAACGCTGAAACATATTTTTTTGCATCGGCAATAATCGCAATTTGTTCGATAAATTTATCTTTGCCGATTTTACCTTCGATATATTGTGGCGCAATGTATTTACCGTTAGAGGTTTTCATCAATTCTTTAATGCGGTCGGTAATAAATAAATTACCTTCAGCATCAAATTCACCTGCATCTCCCGTTTTCAAGAAACCATCTTCGGTGAAAGCTTGAGCCGTTTCTTCTGGCTTTTTATAGTAACCTTTCATCACCATGCCGCCACGCACCAGAATCTCGTTATTTTCACCAATTTTAACTTCGGCATTTGGCATCAATTTACCAATAGAATTAGGATTAAAATGATGGTCATCCCAGCAAGAAATGGTAGCTGTGGTTTCTGTCATACCATAACCGAGTTTGATATTAATCCCAATGCTATGGAAGAAAAGGCCAATGGTCGGTTCTAATTTTGCGCCACCACAAGGCATCATTTTGATACGTCCGCCTAACAATGAACGTAGTTTAGACAGTACTAGCTTATCGGCAAGCGCATAACGTTTTTGCAAGAAGAGCGGGACCTTTTTATTCTGAGACAGAAGCTCAAAACGTTTTTGCCCCACTGCAATCGCCCAATGGAAAATCATCTGACGAATAAAAGGTGCTTTTTGTACTTTATCAAGCACAGCAGAATAAATTTTTTCATAGAAACGCGGTACTGCACACATAAAGGTTGGGCGCACTTCTGTTAATGTTTCACGTACTTGATTGGTATCTTCGAGATAACAAAGGATTGCTCCACGATGTAACACATAGGCAACCCAAGCTCGCTCAAAAATATGGCTAAATGGTAAAAAAGAAAGTGAAACCTCATCTTGATTAACATCTAATGCAATATCATGGGCTTCAAGTTGATGCGCCAAGTTATTGTAATCGAGCATTACGCCTTTCGGTTCACCAGTTGTACCTGATGTGTAGATGATCGTGAATAAATCATCCATTGTCTTATTTGCTAAACGAGTTTCAAATTCAGTCTGGAATTCTTCTGTACCTAATTGAATTAAATCGTCCCAATAGCAGGAAAGGGTAGTTTCTGTCAGTTGAATTTGTTCTTTCATGGCCACAATTTTTTGTAACTGTGGACACTGATGTGCAATTTCTAACGCTTGATCATATTGTTCTTGATCGCCAACAAACAGAATTTTGACATCGGCATGATTTAAAATAAATTCTGCCTGTTGTGCCGTATTCGTTGCATAAATTGGAACAGTGATAGCTCGGACTTGAAGCGCTGCAATATCTGCGATTGTCCAACGTGACATATTGTGCGCAAAAATCGCAATTTTATCTTGTACTTGAATATTGCAAGCAAGAAAAGCTAATGAAAGCTGATCAAGCTGTTGTTGGAATGCGTTCCACGAAATATCTTTCCACAAGCCATTAATTTTATGGCGAAGTGCGGTTGCATTTTGACGAGTTTTTGCCTGCTGGCGAATTCGATTGACGAAATGACGTTCTAAATTCATATAAGCCTTATTTGAGCGAACAACTGTACGCTAATATAAACGAAATAAATTTAAAATCTAGTAAAATGTTATTATTTTGTGAATATAGAATAAATAATAGACATATTATTTTTCTATTTTTATATTTTTATATTGAAATGATCAATAAAGAATATATAAAGTATTGAGAAAATTTAAATTGATTAGAAATAAAAAACCGCTCTAAAAAGAGCGGTTAATTTTTTAGCTATTTTGATTAGCCTTTGTAGTTGTATACGTGTGCAACTAAGTCTAATACTTTGTTTGAGTAACCAGTTTCGTTATCGTACCAAGATACTAATTTAACGAAAGAGTCAGTTAATGCGATACCCGCATCAGCATCAAACACAGAAGTTAAAGCACAACCGTTGAAGTCTGTAGAAACTACTGCATCTTCAGTGTAACCTAAAACGCCTTTTAATTCGCCGTTGAAAGTTTTACCTTCAGCTGCATCTTTGATTGCTTGTTTGATTTGTTCGTAAGTTGCTGGTTTTTCTAAGTTTACAGTTAAATCAACTACAGAAACGTTTGGAGTAGGAACACGGAACGCCATACCTGTTAATTTACCGTTTAATGCTGGTAATACTTTACCAACAGCTTTCGCAGCACCGGTAGATGAAGGGATGATGTTTTGTGATGCACCACGACCACCGCGCCAGTCTTTAGCTGATGGACCATCAACCGTTTTTTGAGTTGCTGTGGTTGCGTGAACTGTAGTCATTAAACCATCTTTGATACCGAAAGTTTCGTGAACAACACGCGCTAAAGGTGCTAAACAGTTTGTAGTACAAGAAGCGTTAGACACGATGTCTTGACCAGCGTATGCACCGAAGTTTACACCGCGTACGAACATAGGTGTGCTATCTTTAGAAGGACCTGTTAATACGACTTTTTTCGCACCAGCAGTGATGTGTTTGCGTGCTGTTTCATCAGTTAAGAATAAACCTGTTGCTTCAACTGCAACATCAACGCCGATCGCACCCCAGTTAAGGTTTGCAGGATCACGTTCAGAAGTAACACGGATAGTTTTACCGTTTACTACTAAGTTACCGTCTTTAACTTCAACAGTACCCTCAAAACGACCGTGAGTTGAATCGTATTTCAACATGTAAGCCATGTATTCAACGTCGATTAAGTCGTTGATACCTACAACTTCGATGTCATCGCGATGTTGTGCTGCACGGAATACGATACGACCGATACGGCCGAAACCGTTGATACCAATTTTAATAGCCATAAGATTTTCACCTTCTATTTTTTAAGTTAAACAAAATCGTTGCTCTAACGAGTTCTCGTGGATTATAGCATGGGCATTTTGATAAAAAAAAGGGTATATACCACTTTTTTGTGATCTCGATCACTTTTTAACAATTTGGTAAAACAAATGAAAATTTGACCGCACTTTTCATTTTCTTTTTGTATAATAAAAACAAACAACAAGAAGAGGTTTCAATTATGTCTCAAGGTAATTTATACATTCTTTCTGCACCAAGTGGGGCGGGAAAGTCATCATTAATTTCCGCGTTATTAGAAAAAAATCAAGGCACGAAAAAAATGGTGTCTATTTCACACACAACGCGTTTACCTCGACCAGGTGAAAGTCATGGTGTGCATTATTATTTTGTTTCAGTAGAAGAATTTGAAACCTTAATTGAAAAAGGCCACTTCTTAGAATATGCAAAAGTGTTTGGCGGTAATTATTACGGCACTTCATTGCCAGCAATTGAAGAAAACTTAGCAAAAGGCATTGATGTGTTTTTAGATATTGACTGGCAAGGTGCGCAGCAAATTCGTCAAAAAGTACCTTCTGTAAAAAGCATTTTTATTTTGCCTCCATCATTGCCAGAATTGGAGCGTCGCTTGGTTGGACGCGGACAGGATAGCAAAGAGGTCATTGCTGAGCGAATGTCAAAAGCAATCAGCGAAATTTCGCATTATGATGAATATGATTACGTTATTGTGAATGATAATTTTGAACAGGCATTAGCAGATTTGCAAAGCATTTTGCAGGCAGAGCGCTTGACCAAAGCTTATCAGCAAACAGAAAATGCAGACTTAATTCATCAGCTACTAGCAAAATAAGCTTGAATTGAGTACAATATTTCCCCTTTATAGACATTATTTTTAACATCGGAGTAAAACATGGCTCGAGTGACTGTGCAAGATGCAGTAGAAAAAATTGGTAACCGTTTTGATTTAATTTTAACCGCCGCTCGTCGTGCGAGACAATTAGAGTTACATCAAAGTGAGCCGTTAGTGCCAGAAGATAACGATAAACCAACTGTAATCGCATTACGTGAAATCGAAAAAGGGTTAATCAACCAAGAAATCATGGATGCAAAAGAGTATTTAGATGCGGCAGCTTCTCAACGTAATGAAGAAGTGGCAGTAGCGTTAATCGCAGAATAATCTCATTAAAGTGCGGTCAAAATTAAAGCTATTTTGATCGCCTCGTCTTTCTCTCTACAAAAAAGTCAGGTGTCCTTTGGAATTGTTTGCAGATTTAGATCGAATTATTCAGGGGTATTTGCCCGCCGATAAAATTGAATTAATCAAACGTGCATTCGTCATTGCGCGAGATGCTCACGAAGGACAATTTCGCTCAAGCGGCGAACCTTACATTACTCACCCTGTTGCAGTAGCTTCACTTATTGCGGAAATGCATCTAGACCATGAAGCAATCATGGCTGCATTATTGCATGATGTTATCGAAGATACCCCTTATACCGAATCCCAATTAAAAGATGAATTTGGCGCTAGCGTAGCCGAAATTGTTGACGGCGTATCTAAACTAGATAAATTGAAATTCCGTACCCGACAAGAAGCGCAGGTTGAAAACTTCCGCAAAATGATTTTAGCGATGACTCGAGATATTCGCGTTGTCTTAATCAAACTGGCTGACCGTACCCATAATATGCGAACGTTGGGAGCGCTACGTCCAGACAAACGTCGTCGCATTGCAAAAGAAACCTTAGAGATTTATTGTCCATTAGCTCACCGTTTAGGCATTGAGCATATCAAGAATGAATTAGAAGATTTATCTTTTGAAGCAATGCATCCTCGCCGTTATGAAGTGCTTAAAAAATTTGTTGAACAGGCTCGTGGTTCTCGTCAAGAGTTGATCCAACGTATTTCTAATGATATTTCACTACGCCTTAAGGATGCGGGTATTCCAAGTCGTATTTGGGGACGTGAAAAACATCTCTATAAAATCTATCAAAAAATGCGCATGAAAGATCAGAAATTCCATTCTATTATGGATATTTATGCTTTCCGCGTTATTGTGAGTTCGGTTGATGATTGCTATCGCGGATTAGGGCAAATGCATAGTTTGTATAAGCCTCGCCCGGGTAAAGTGAAAGATTATATTGCTGTGCCACGTGCAAATGGCTACCAAGCATTACAAACCTCGATGATAGGCCCTCATGGTGTACCTGTGGAAGTTCATCTTCAGACTGAAGAAATGGAACAGGTCGCTGAAATGGGAATTACCGCGCATTGGGTGTATAAAGAAGGCGGTAAAAATGATAGCACCACCGCTCAAGTACGCGCACAACGTTGGTTGCAAAGCTTAGTAGATATTCAACAAAACGTGGGTAACTCCTTTGAGTTTATTGAAAATGTAAAATCAGAGTTTTTCCCGAAAGAAATCTATGTCTTTACACCGAAAGGTCGTATTGTTGAATTACCAATGGGTGCAACCGCTGTTGATTTTGCTTATGCAGTGCATTCTGATGTGGGAAATCACTGTGTTGCGGCAGTAGTAGAGCATAAACCTTATCCATTATCACAAGCTTTAGAATCTGGTCAAACCGTTGAGATTGTAACCAGTGAAAATACTCATCCAAGCGTTAGCTGGTTAAATTTTGTTGTGACCGCTCGCGCAAGAACTCGTATTCGTCATTTCTTAAAATTATTGCGTGCAGATGATGCCGTTCAAACTGGTAAAAAACAATTGGAAATGGCGTTGAAACCACATTATCTCTCTGAAGTTTCTGAAGAGAAAATCCAAGCAGTATTGAATGAATTGAATCTCTCAAGCCTCAATGAGCTTTTTGAGGAAATTGGTGTGGGCAATCAAATGTCGAGCGTTATTGCTCACCAATTAATGGATGAAGCTATTGAAATTGATGTGGATGGTGTTTCTGAAAATACGCAAAGCACACTAACATTGAGCCGAGATGGTGAAATGAAAGCATCTTTTGCTCAATGTTGTCATCCAATTCCGGGTGATCCGATCGTGGCATTAAGCACAGCGAAGAAAGGCGTAGTGGTACATCATCAAGCTTGTTCTAATTTAGCGTCAAGTAATACGAAAGATTTTACTGCCGCAAAATGGGAAGAGGCTGAAAGTGCGGTCAATTTTGATGCCGAATTACACATTGAAATGCTTAATGAACAAAATGCATTAGGTAGTCTCATGACAGCAGTCGCGACTTGCGAAAGTAATATTCAAAGTATTTGGACAGAAGAATTAGAAAATAATGTCCTATTAGTTATTATCCAAGTTGGCGCGAGAGATATCTATCATTTAGAAAACATTATGCGAAAAATCAAACAAATTACCAGTGTGATTCGTTTGAAGCGCAATATTAATGAAGCATAATGAGCACGCAACTTCTCGATGCCGTTCCTCTAACCACTTTATCGGGTGTAGGCGCGGCAATCTCCGATAAATTAAGCCGTATTGGAATTCATAATCTCCAAGACTTACTTTTTCATTTACCAATCCGTTATGAAGATCGCACGAGAATTACGCCCATTGCCGATCTTCGTCCTGAACAATATGCCACTATTGAAGGTGTTGTCCAAACTTGTGAAGTTGCCTTTGGGCGCCGTCCTATTTTAACCGTAAGTCTTTCTGATGGAACGAGCAAGATTATGCTTCGTTTTTTCAATTTTAACGCGGGAATGAAAAATAGTTTTCAGATTGGTACGCGCGTCAAAGCGTTCGGTGAAATTAAACGCGGGCGTTTTATGGCGGAAATTCATCATCCTGAGTATCAAATTATACGGGATAATGCGCCATTAGTTTTAGAGGAAACGCTCACACCAATTTATTCCACAACGGAAGGTTTAAAACAAAATTCATTACGTAAGCTAACCGATCAAGCATTGGCTTTACTCGATAAAATCCAATTAACGGAAATTTTACCTAATGAATTTAATCCGCATCCTTTTAGCTTAAAGGATGCTATTCGATTTTTGCATCGTCCACCGCCAGATATCTCATTAGATATTTTGGAGAAAGGACAACATCCTGCACAGCAACGACTTATCTTTGAAGAGCTTCTTGCACATAATCTTGCGATGCAAAAAGTGCGGTTGGGTACGCAGCAGTTTTTAGCGTTGCCATTGCATTATCAAACCGATTTGAAGCAACGTTTTCTTGCATCTTTGCCTTTTCAACCAACAAATGCCCAAAATAGAGTGGTGGCCGATATTGAACAGGATTTAGCAAAAGACTATCCGATGATGCGACTTGTTCAAGGTGATGTGGGTTCAGGGAAAACGTTAGTTGCAGCCTTAGCTGCCTTATTAGCGATTGATAATGGCAAACAAGTGGCTTTAATGGCACCAACAGAGATTTTAACGGAACAGCATGCGAATAATTTCCGCCGTTGGTTAGAGCCTTTCGGTATTGAAGTTGGCTGGTTAGCGGGTAAGGTGAAAGGGAAAGCTCGCCAAGCCGAACTGGAAAAAATTAAGTCCGGTGCGGTACAAATGGTGGTGGGTACGCATGCTTTGTTCCAAGAAGAAGTAGAATTTGCCGATTTAGCCTTGGTAATTATTGATGAACAACATCGCTTTGGCGTACATCAACGTTTAATGTTACGAGAAAAAGGCGAAAAAGCAGGATTTTATCCCCATCAACTGATTATGACAGCAACACCAATCCCGAGAACGTTAGCGATGACGGTTTATGCCGATCTCGATACGTCGATTATTGACGAATTGCCACCAGGTAGAACGCCGATTACGACAGTTGTTATTTCAGAAGAGCGTCGTGATGAAATCGTTGCTCGAGTAAAAAATGCCTGTATAAATGAAAAACGCCAGGCTTATTGGGTTTGTACGTTAATTGATGAATCTGAAGTGTTAGAGGCGCAAGCAGCCGAGGCTATTTGGGAAGATTTAACGAAAGCGTTGCCGATGCTTAAAATTGGTCTTGTACATGGGCGAATGAAACCGCAAGAAAAACAAGATATTATGGCGGCCTTTAAAAATGCAGAACTCGATTTGCTTGTGGCCACAACCGTAATCGAAGTGGGCGTAGATGTGCCGAATGCCAGTCTCATGATCATTGAAAATGCTGAGCGCTTAGGTTTATCACAACTCCATCAGTTACGTGGGCGAGTAGGACGTGGCAGCACGGCTTCTTTTTGTGTCCTAATGTATAAACCGCCATTGGGTAAAGTGTCGCAAAAACGTTTACAAGTATTGCGTGATAGCCAAGATGGGTTTGTGATTTCAGAGAAAGATTTAGAAATTCGCGGCCCTGGTGAAGTGTTGGGCACTAAACAAACAGGAATTGCCGAATTTAAGGTGGCGAATTTAATGCGTGATCGTAAAATGATTCCAACCGTTCAACATTATGCTAAAGCATTAATAGTGAAATATCCGGATGTGGCAGATAGTTTAATCCGTCGTTGGCTAAATAATCGAGAAATTTATTCGAATGCCTAAAGTGCGGTTATTTTTGAAAGAGTTTTATAAATGAATAAATCAACGGTACTTTTCTTTGATTCAGGAATGGGGGGCTTAAGCGTTTATCGGGAAGCGAAAAAGCTCATGCCAGAGAACCATTATTTGTATTGCTTTGACAATGCAGGTTTCCCTTATTCGGAAAAATCAGAAGAAACAATCATTCAGCGAACATTGGATATTTGTAAAAAAATTAATCAGGATTATCCACTTGATGCCATTGTGATTGCTTGTAATACCGCGAGTACGGTGGTGCTACCGCCTTTGCGTGAGCAATTTTCTATTCCTATAGTGGGAACTGTACCAGCTATAAAGCCAGCGGCAGAAATCTCACAAACGAAACATATTGGTCTATTGGCAACAAAGGGCACGGTTAAACGCCCTTATGTTAATGAGCTTATTCATCAGTTTGCCTCCCATTGTATAGTAGAACGATTAGGCTCGACTAAATTGGTTGAAATCGCAGAGCATAAAATCCAAGGAAAATCGGTCGATTTGATTGCATTAAAAAATGAATTAACTCCTTGGGCCTCAATAGAGAATTTAGATACGATTTGTTTAGGCTGTACCCATTTCCCTTTAATTAAAGATGAAATTCAAATTTGCTTACCTCAAGTGAAGAATTTTATGGACCCTGGATTTGCTATTGCCAAACGGCTACAATTTTTACTTGATAAATTAGAAGTGCGGTCAAAATCTGAGATGAAAAATCAGGTTTTTTGTACGCAAGATGTAGAGAATAAATACCAATTAGAACAAGCGTTGGCTCTCTGGGGATTTGATGGAATTACCGTTTTAAAATGATTTTTTCTCGTCATGTTGGTGCGTTTGTAAGCAAACAGCAAAAAAATTTACATTTTTTTACAAAAAGATCTT
>NZ_KV820374.1 GCF_001815355.1 Haemophilus sp. HMSC068C11 | reverse complement strand
GCTGCACCAGTGTCACCTTTGTCGCCTTTAGCGCCAGTAGCTCCGTCTTTACCATCTTTACCGTTTTTACCGTCTTTAACGATGGTAGTAGTCACTGAGCCATCATCTAAATTATTAATAGTAATAGTGTGAGTACCGTTTGCGTTATCATCTTGAACGTCAACACTTAAGCCTAAAGCGCTGTCGCCTTTGTCGCCTTT
>NZ_KV820373.1 GCF_001815355.1 Haemophilus sp. HMSC068C11 | reverse complement strand
TCTTTTTGTAAAAAAATGTAAATTTTTTATTGATTGAAGATCTTTTCGCCTATTCGCACAAAAAATAGATCATTTTTGTTACTTAATTAATCGTTTTGCTATTCTTGGCAAATCTGCAATGGAATCCAAAACATAATCAGCGAGATTCTCACCCTCTTCTGTAATAGGTTTGCCTGTTCGCACTAAAATATTCGTTTTCACTTTTGCGCCAATGCCTGCTTTAAGATCTTCAATCTTATCGCCAACCATAATAGATTGTGCCGGATCGATTTTCAGCGCTTTAATTGCCTCTAGTAACATACCTGATTTTGGTTTTCTACATTCACACTCTTCTTTATATTCGCCCTTCCCTTCTGGGTGATGAGGGCAATAATAAATACCATCTAAATCCACACCACGATCAGCTAACGACCAATCCATCCATTCTGTAAGTTGTAAAAACTGATCTTCTGAAAAATATCCACGTGCAATGCCTGATTGATTAGTCACTAAAACTAAAAGATATCCCATTTCCTTTAATGCTTTTAATGCATCAATACTGCCTTCAATAAATTGGAAATCATCAATTTTATGAACATAACCATGGTCGATATTTAAAGTGCCATCACGATCTAAAAAAACAGCTTTCTTCATATATTTTCTCATTTATCTTTTTCTTAAGACAAAATTATCCCTTTTATCCTTAATATAAGCAATAATAAGTCATAACCGATCCGTCTAAAAAAGATCCCCTAAGATATTGACACAGCATTCTAGACGTCTAGAATACAAATGAAATTCAAATATTAACTGAGAACAAGGGCTTATATGATTAAGCTAAATAACATTACGAAGATTTTTACACTTCCAGATAAAAAACTGACCGCACTTGATAATGTTTCATTACATGTGCCTAAGGGACAGATTTGCGGTGTCATTGGCGCCTCTGGTGCTGGTAAAAGTACACTTATCCGTTGTGTAAACTTATTAGAAAGACCGACTCACGGTGCTGTGCTCATCGATGATGTGGATCTGACTCAACTTTCTGACGCTGAATTAGTGAAAACACGCCGCCAAATCGGTATGATTTTCCAACATTTTAATTTGTTAACCTCTCGAACCGTTTTTGAAAACGTGGCATTGCCACTTGAATTAGAAAATAAATCAAAAGCAGAAATTCAAGAAAAAACGACCGCACTTTTAGCGCTTGTTGGATTAAGTGATAAACATAATGTGTATCCTGCTAATCTCTCTGGTGGTCAAAAACAACGTGTAGCTATTGCGCGTGCACTTGCAAGTGATCCAAAAGTCTTACTTTGTGATGAGGCAACTAGCGCATTAGATCCGGCCACAACCCAATCTATTCTAAAATTATTAAAAGAAATCAACCGCACTTTAGGTATCACCATTCTTCTTATCACTCATGAAATGGAAGTGGTTAAACGTATCTGCGATCAAGTTGCCGTAATTGATAAAGGCCGTCTGATTGAACAAGGCACAGTTAGTGAAATTTTCTCTAATCCGAAAACAGAATTGGCCCAAGAATTTATTAGTTCGACTTTCCACATTACTTTGCCGGAAGAATATTTAGAAAATTTATCTGATACACCAAAACATGCCAAATCGTATCCGATCATCAAATTTGAATTTACTGGTCGTTCCGTCGATGCGCCATTACTTTCTCAAGCATCGAAAAAATTTGGCGTGGAACTCAGTATCTTAACATCACAAATTGATTATGCCGGAGGGGTAAAATTTGGCTTTACCATTGCGGAGGTTGAAGGTGATGAAGATGCGATTACGCAAGCCAAAGTTTATTTAATGGAAAATAACGTTCGAGTAGAGGTGCTAGGCTATGTTCAATGATTTATGGGCAACATTTAGCCAACAATTCCCCGATAATTTTGCGAGTTTATTAACGGTATCGACCGTTGAAACAATTTATATGTCAGTATTATCGACATTAATTGCCGCTTTATTAGGCTTACCACTGGGTTTTTTAACCTTTTTAACCAATAAAGGGGCGATTTTAGAAAACAAAAAGCTCAATGCGTTTTTAAACGTCATTATTAATATCGGACGTTCAATCCCTTACATTATTTTGTTACTTGCTTTAATTCCGCTAACGAGCTGGTTGCTTCCTGGCGGCAGTATTGGTTCTAATGCAGCGATTGTCTCATTAAGTGCAGCTGCAACGCCATTTTTTGCACGTCTTACGAGCAATGCACTTTTTGAGATACCAACCGGTTTGACTGAAACAGCAAAAGCCATGGGCGCAACCAATTGGCAAATTATTCGTAAATTCTATTTGCCTGAATCCCTACCTACGCTCATTAATGCTATTACGCTCACTTTCGTGACATTAATTGGCTATACCGCAATGGCGGGAACGCAAGGCGGTGGCGGCTTAGGAAGCCTCGCCATTAACTATGGCGTCTATCGTAATATGCCATCGGTAACTTGGGCTGCAACTATTGTTATCGTGATTA
The DNA here is from genome assembly GCF_001815355.1 of Haemophilus sp. HMSC068C11. Classification (GTDB taxonomy): domain Bacteria; phylum Pseudomonadota; class Gammaproteobacteria; order Enterobacterales; family Pasteurellaceae; genus Haemophilus_D. The sequence continues at coordinate 97,809 of NZ_KV820373.1, read as the reverse complement.
TCGTGATGCTCAGTCAAAATTTGGGCGACACGCTCGCAAAACAAGTGGATCACCGTTAATTATTTTCTATACCATTTTATTCACAACAAGGAAAAAACATGAAATTAAAAAACTTATTTGCTATCACCGCTATCGCGTCAGCATTAGTATTAACAGGTTGTAAAGAAGAGAAAAAAGCAGATGCAGCATCAACTGCACCTGCAGCAACATCAATCAAAGTTGGTGTAATGGCGGGTCCTGAACACCAAGTAGCCGAAACCGCAGCAAAAGTAGCAAAAGACAAATACAACTTAAATGTTGAATTTGTTTTATTCAATGACTACGCATTACCAAATACTGCTGTATCTAAAGGCGATTTAGATGCTAACGCAATGCAACACAAACCTTACTTAGATGAAGATGTAAAAGCGAAGAACTTGAACAACTTAGTGATCGTTGGTAACACCTTTGTTTACCCGCTTGCTGGCTATTCTAAAACCATCAAAAATGTAAATGAATTAAAAGATGGCGCGAAAATTGTGGTGCCAAATGACCCATCAAACCGTGGTCGTGCATTAATCCTTCTTGAGAAACAAGGTTTAATCAAACTTAAAAATTCTAACGATCTTCTTTCAACTGTCGCAGATATCGTTGAAAATCCGAAAAACTTAAAAATTTCTGAAGTAGATACCTCTGTTGCAGCTCGTGCATTAGATGATGTTGATCTTGCTGTTGTAAATAACACTTATGCGGGTCAAGTTGGCTTAAATGCACAAGATAACGGCGTATTCGTAGAAGACAAAGATTCTCCATACGTAAACATCATCGTTGCACGTACTGATAACAAAGACAGCAAAGCGATCCAAGATTTCGTGAAAGCATACCAAACTGAAGAAGTTTACCAAGAAGCGAAAAAACACTTTAAAGATGGTGTTGTAAAAGGCTGGTAATCTTAGCTTAAGCACAATATTTCAAAGCCACCGATAAGGTGGTTTTTTATTGATGAAAAGAAAGTGCGGTCATTTTTACGATACTTTTCCAAACGAAAAACGCATCAAAAACTGACCGCTCTTTCTGTATTAAGATAATAAAAAACCCGAGCCTAAACTCGGGTTTTCTTTTTTAGCAATTAGCGATTACTCTGCATCATCTGCCATATTAAGCATTTCTGCTAAGTTAGTTGTTGCATCATCTGCTGTCATCACGAATTCATCAGCAATTGCTGCTTCATCGTCTTCAGACAATTTAATTACAACATCGTCTACAATACGTTTTTTGTGACGACCTTGGTGATACGCAAAACCAGTACCAGCAGGGATTAAACGACCTACGATTACGTTCTCTTTCAAGCCACGTAATTCATCACGTTTACCCGCCACTGCCGCTTCAGTAAGCACACGAGTGGTTTCTTGGAACGATGCCGCAGAAATGAAGGATTCTGTCGCCAATGATGCTTTGGTAATACCTAGTAATTCACGTTCGAATTCAACTGGTGGTTTACCTTCCGCTTCACGTTTACGGTTCACAATTTTCACGCGAGCTACTTCAACTTGTTCTCCTTCGAGGAATTCGCTGTCATAAGCTTTCGTGATAACTGCTTTACGTAACATTTGACGTACGATAACTTCGATGTGCTTATCGTTAATTTTTACCCCTTGTAAGCGGTAAACTTCTTGCACTTCGTTTACGATATATTCAGTTACAGCACGAACACCGCGTAAACGTAAGATATCGTGTGGAGTCTCTGCGCCATCAGAAATCACGTCACCACGTTCTACCATCTCACCTTCAAATACGTTGAGCTGACGCCATTTTGGAATCATTTCTTCGTAGATTTCACCTTCAGTTGGGGTGATTAGCAAGCGACGTTTACCTTTGGTTTCTTTACCGAAGGACACGATACCTGAAATTTCTGCCAAGATAGCAGGCTCTTTCGGTTTACGAGCTTCGAATAGATCAGCAACGCGTGGAAGACCACCGGTAATATCTTTAGTACCTACAGATTCTTGTGGAATACGTGCAAGTGGTTCACCCACTTTCACTTCCGCACCGTCATCTAAACTTACGATTGCTTTACCTGGTAAGAAGTATTGTGCAATAACGTCAGTTTCAGGTAAGAAGATATCGTTACCTTTTGCATCAACTAATTTGATGGTTGGACGTAAATCTTTACCTGCAGTTGCACGTTCACCCACGTCTTGTACCACGATAGAAGAAAGACCAGTTAATTCATCCGTTTGACGAGTTACAGTTAAACCGTCCACGATATCGATGAATTTCACAAAACCTGATACTTCAGATACAACTGGCATGGTATGTGGATCCCAGTTTGCCACTGTTTCACCCGCTGATACTTCTTGACCGTCTGCTTTATTCAATACTGTACCGTAAGGCACTTTATAGTGTTCTTTCGTACGACCAAATTCATCAGTCACCGTTAATTCAGTATTACGAGAAGTTAAAACTAATTTACCTTCGTCATTAACAACGAATTTCGCGTTAGCAAGGTGTAAAGTACCGTTGTTTTTGATTTGTACGCTAGATTCTTTCGCTGCTGCAGAAGCTGCACCACCGATGTGGAACGTACGCATGGTTAACTGTGTACCTGGCTCACCGATAGATTGAGCAGCGATAACACCAACTGCTTCACCTTGGTTGATGAGGTGACCACGCGCTAAGTCACGACCGTAACATTTCGCACATACACCAAAGTCAGTATCACAAGTTACAACAGAACGTACTTTTACGCTGTCCACTGAGTTTGCATCTAACACATCACAAAGTTTTTCATCTAATAAAGTGTTACGTGCAATTAAGACTTCTTCTGTACCTGGTTTATACACATCTTCAGCTACAACACGACCTAACACTAATTCGCGAAGTGGAACTTTCTCATCGCCACCTTCGATTAATGGAGTCATGACTAAGCCTTCGTGTGTACCACAGTCATCTTCAACGATCACTAAGTCTTGTGCCACGTCAACTAAACGACGAGTTAAGTAACCAGAGTTTGCTGTTTTTAATGCGGTATCCGCCAAACCTTTACGCGCACCGTGGGTTGAAATAAAGTACTGAAGTACGTTTAAACCTTCACGGAAGTTCGCTGTAATTGGGGTTTCAATAATTGAACCATCTGGACGCGCCATCAAACCACGCATACCAGCTAACTGACGAATCTGAGCTGCAGAACCACGCGCACCAGAATCAGCCATCATAAAGATACTGTTGAAAGAAGCTTGTTTCTCAGGGTTACCTTCACGGTTGATTACTTCTTCCTGAGATAAGTTTTCCATCATCGCTTTCGCTACGCGCTCATTCGCCGCAGCCCAAATATCGATTACCTTGTTATAACGTTCGCCAGCTGTTACAAGACCAGATTGGAACTGTTCTTGAATTTCTGCCACTTCTTCTTCCGCTGCAGAAATAATTTCGTATTTTTTCTCTGGGATAACCATATCGTCGATACCCACAGAAGAACCAGAACGTGCAGCATAAGCAAAACCGGTATACATAATATGGTCAGCAAACATTACCGCTTCTTTCAAACCTAAACGACGATACGCTTCGTTGATGAGTTTAGAAATTGCTTTTTTACCTAATGTTTGGTTGAACAATGAATAAGGCATGCCTTTCGGCGCGATCATCCATAAGATTGCACGACCGATAGTAGTATCGGTTAATGTGGTTTTCTCTTCTAATTCGCCAGCTTCATTTTTCACATATTCAGTAATACGTACTTTAACGCGAGAATGTAACTCTGCTTCACCTGTGCGATATGCTTTTTCAGCTTCGCGCGGATCTTGCAATAACATGCCTTCGCCTTTACCGTTTACTTTTTCACGGGTCATATAGTAAAGACCCAACACCACGTCTTGTGATGGAACGATAATCGGATCACCGTTTGCTGGTGAAAGTACGTTGTTGGTTGACATCATTAACGCACGAGCTTCTAACTGAGCTTCAAGTGTTAATGGGACGTGAACCGCCATTTGGTCACCATCGAAGTCCGCGTTGAACGCTGCACAAACAAGTGGGTGTAACTGGATTGCTTTACCTTCGATTAGAAGTGGTTCAAACGCTTGGATACCTAAACGGTGAAGTGTTGGCGCACGGTTCAATAGGATTGGGTGCTCACGAATAACTTCTGCCAAGATATCCCAAACGATCGCATCTTCACGCTCAACCATTTTCTTAGCCGCTTTAATTGTGGTTGCATAACCACGGCTTTCTAATTTTGCATAGATAAACGGACGGAATAATTCCAATGCCATTTTCTTCGGTAAACCACATTGGTGTAAGTGCAAGTATGGACCTACGGTGATTACAGAACGGCCTGAATAGTCAACACGTTTACCTAATAAGTTTTGACGGAAACGACCTTGTTTACCTTTGATCATATCCGCAAGTGATTTTAATGGACGACGGTTAGAACCCGTAATCGCACGACCACGACGACCATTATCTAATAACGCATCAACAGATTCTTGTAACATACGTTTTTCGTTGCGCACGATAATATCTGGTGCGATTAAATCCAATAAACGTTTTAAACGGTTGTTACGGTTGATCACGCGACGATATAGATCGTTTAAGTCAGAAGTTGCAAAACGACCACCATCTAATGGTACTAACGGACGTAAATCTGGTGGAAGTACTGGTAATACAGTCATCACCATCCATTCTGGTTTGTTACCAGATTGTTGGAAAGCTTCTAATAATTTTAAGCGTTTAGTGATTTTCTTACGTTTTGTTTCAGAGTTAGTTTCTTGTAACTCTTCACGTAATTTTTCACATTCCACTTCAAGATCAATACCTTTAAGTAAATCTTGAATTGCTTCAGCACCCATTTTGGCTTCGAATTCATCTTGCCAGCGGTCTTCTGCATCAAGGAATTGTTCTTCAGTTAATAACTGTCCACGTTCCAAATCGGTCATACCCGGTTCGGTTACGATGTACATTTCAAAGTAAAGCACACGCTCAATATCACGTAACGGCATATCAAGTAATAAACCGATACGGGACGGAAGTGATTTTAAGAACCAAATGTGTGCAACTGGACAAGCCAATTCAATGTGGCCCATACGTTCACGACGCACTTTAGTTTGTGTTACTTCAACACCACATTTTTCACAAATCACACCACGGTGTTTTAAGCGTTTATATTTTCCGCATAAACATTCGTAATCTTTTACTGGCCCGAAAATACGTGCACAGAAAAGACCGTCACGCTCAGGTTTGAACGTACGATAGTTGATTGTTTCAGGTTTTTTAACTTCACCAAATGACCAAGAACGGATCATGTCTGGAGAAGCTAACCCAATTTTAATCACATCAAAATCTTCACTGGTTTTTGATTGTGCTTTTAAAAACTTAACTAAGTCTTTCACAAATAGTCTCCTGTCGGAGTTAAGGGTTTCAAAGTGCGGTCAAAAATATTTTGTTTTTTAACCGCACTTCGGCGATTTCTTCCTTTTGCTTCCCCTGCCGAACAGGGGAAGACCGGTTTGTCGATTACTCTTCGTCTAGCTCGATATTCAAACCAAGTGAACGGATTTCTTTCATAATTACGTTGAAAGATTCCGGTGTACCCGGATCCATTTGTTGGTTGCCGCTGACGATGTTTTTATACATCTTCGTACGACCGTTCACGTCATCGGATTTCACAGTTAACATTTCTTGTAAGGTGTAAGCCGCACCGTATGCTTCAAGTGCCCATACCTCCATCTCACCGAAACGTTGACCACCGAATTGTGCTTTACCACCAAGTGGTTGTTGAGTAACAAGACTATAAGAACCTGTTGAACGAGCATGCATTTTGTCATCAACTAAGTGGTTCAATTTGAGCATGTACATATAACCTACGGTTACTGGACGCTCGAATTTCTCACCAGTACGGCCATCGTATAACGTGATCTGACCTGAAGTTGGTAAGCCACCAAGTTTCAACATTTCTTTGATTTCTTGCTCATCAGCACCATCAAACACTGGTGTTGCTACCGGTAAACCTTTACGTAGGTTTTCTGCTAAACGCATGATTTCGTCATCACTAAAGGTGCTTAAATCCACTTTTTGTGCGCCATGACCTAAATCGTATGCTTTTTGCATATAGCCACGAAGCTTCTCAACATCTTGTTTTTGTTTGATCATCGCATTGATTTGATCACCGATACCTTTAGCAGCTAAGCCTAAGTGGGTCTCTAAGATCTGACCGATGTTCATACGAGATGGTACACCCAGTGGGTTCAATACGATTTCAACCGGTTGACCGTTTTCATCGTATGGCATATCTTCCACAGGGTTGATTTTTGAGATAACACCTTTGTTACCGTGACGCCCCGCCATTTTATCACCCGGTTGGATGTGACGTTTCACCGCTAGGTAAACTTTAACCACTTTTAACACGCCTGGTGCGAGGTCATCACCTTTAATGATTTTCTTACGTTTTACTTCAAGTTTGTGTTCAAACTCTTTACGTAATTCTTCATATTGCTCAGCAAGCTGTTCTAATTGGTTTTGTTTTTCTTCATCTGAAATGGTTTGTTCTAACCATTTTGTGCGATCCATTTTATCTAATTGAGCCGCATCAATACCGCCAGCGATAAGTAGATTACGCACACGAGCAAACAAGCCAGCTTCTAAGATTTCTAATTCATCAGAAAGGTCTTTCTTAGCTTGTTTTAACTGCATTTCTTCAATTTCTAATGCACGTTTGTCTTTTTCTACGCCATCACGGGTGAAGACTTGAACGTCAATTACAGTACCGCTTACGCTATTTGGTACACGTAATGACGAGTCTTTCACATCAGATGCTTTTTCACCGAAGATTGCACGTAACAATTTTTCTTCTGGTGTTAATTGCGTTTCGCCTTTAGGGGTAACTTTACCAACTAAGATGTCGCCACCTTTCACTTCAGCACCCACATAAACGATACCTGATTCATCCAATTTGCTTAATGCAGATTCACCCACGTTTGGAATATCCGCAGTGATTTCTTCAGAACCTAATTTAGTATCACGCGCCACACAAGATAATTCTTGAATGTGAATTGTCGTGAAGCGATCTTGTTGTACAACACGCTCAGAAACTAACATTGAGTCTTCGAAGTTATAACCATTCCAAGGCATGAAGGCCACACGGATATTTTGACCTAATGCTAATTCACCTAAGTCTGTTGAAGGACCATCTGCTAACACTTCACCACGGTTAATTGGATCACCTAAATTCACACAAGGAATTTGGTTGATACACGTATTTTGGTTAGAACGGGTGTATTTAATTAAGTTATAAATATCGATACCCGCTTCGCCTGCTACGGTTTCGTCTTCATTTACTTTGATAACGATACGAGAAGCATCAACATATTGAACTGTACCACCACGTTTCGCGACAACCGCCACACCTGAGTCAAGTGCGATTGGTTTTTCCATACCTGTACCCACTAACGGCTTATCAGCACGTAAAGTAGGAACCGCTTGACGTTGCATGTTCGCACCCATTAAGGCACGGTTCGCATCATCATGCTCTAAGAATGGAATTAACGCAGCTGCCACAGATACCACTTGTTGGGTTGAAACGTCCATATAATGAATTTCTTCTGGTTTATAAAGACCAGATTCACCACGTTCACCACGCGCAGTAACGAATGCATCTGTAAAACGGTTGTTCTCATCAAGGTTTGAGTTCGCCTGTGCAATGATGTAGTTTGCTTCATCAATTGCAGATAAATATTCGATTTCTTCAGTTACTTGACCATCAACCACTTTACGATATGGGGTTTCTAAGAAACCGTAATCGTTCGTACGAGCAAACGCAGAAAGTGAGTTGATCAAACCGATGTTTGGACCTTCAGGGGTTTCAATTGGACATAGACGACCATAGTGAGTGTTATGTACGTCACGCACCTCAAAGCCAGCACGCTCACGTGTTAAACCGCCTGGACCTAATGCAGAAATACGACGTTTGTGTGTTACTTCTGATAATGGGTTGTTTTGATCCATAAATTGCGAAAGTTGTGAAGAACCAAAGAATTCTTTCACTGCCGCAGAAATTGGTTTTGGATTAATTAAGTCTTGTGGTGTGATCGCATCTAAATCGCCTAAAGATAAACGCTCTTTAACTGCTCTTTCTACACGAACTAAACCAATACGGAATTGGTTTTCTGCCATTTCACCCACAGAACGAATACGACGGTTACCCAAGTGGTCGATATCATCCACTTCACCACGACCATTACGGATATCGATGAGTTTTTTCATCACACGAATAATATCGTCGTTACTTAAAATACCTGTGCCCTCGCCTTCAGGAATACCTAATGAGCGATTAAACTTCATACGACCTACTGCAGATAAATCATAACGTTCTGCAGAGAAGAATAAATTATGGAATAACGCTTCTGAAGATTCTGGTGTAGGTGGTTCACCTGGACGCATCATACGATAGATTTCATATAATGCACTTACACGATCGTAAGTTGGATCAACACGTAATGTTTCAGAAATATACGGACCGTAATCTAAGTCATTAGTGAATAATGTTTCGATCACTTTATAGCCTGCTTGCGATAATTTCGCTAACAATTCTAAAGAAATCTCGCCATTTGCTGGGCAAATAATTTCACCTGATTCAAGATCAACGTAATCTTTCGCTGCCACTTTGCCTGCGATATATTCAGTTGGCACTTCAACTTGTGTCACATTATCTTTTTCTAATGCTTTGATGTGACGAGCAGTGATACGACGACCGCGTTCTACATAGACTTTACCATTTACTTCGATATCAAACGTCGCCGTTTCACCACGTAAACGTTCTGGCACTAATGTCATGAGCAATTTATTGCCAGCGATCTCGAAAGTTACTTTGTCGAAGAATAAGTTTAAGATTTCTTCAACGGTGTAACCTAACGCACGTAAAATAATGGTTGCCGGTAATTTACGACGACGGTCAATACGCGCATATAAGTTATCTTTTGGATCAAATTCGAAATCTAACCAAGAACCACGGTAAGGAATAATACGTGCGTTATAAAGCACTTTACCTGAAGAGTGTGTTTTACCTTTGTCAGAATCAAAGAATACGCCCGGGCTACGGTGTAATTGTGAAACGATAACACGCTCAGTACCATTGATAACAAAAGTACCGTTGTCAGTCATTAATGGGATTTCACCCATATATACTTCGCTTTCTTTAATGTCTTTGACTGCGCGTGATGAAGATTCTTTATCGTAGCTAACTAAACGTAATTTTACGCGTAAGCCTGCTGCATAAGTTGAACCACGAATTTGACATTCACGTACATCAAATTCTGGTTCTTCTAAACGGTAATCAACATATTGTAATTCTGTATAACCGTTATTGCTTACGATAGGGAAAACAGAACGGAATGCAGCTTCTAAGCCTTGTTGACCTTCAGGATCTTTTTGAATGAATTTATCAAAAGAATCTAATTGGATAGTTAATAAATAAGGTACATTTAAAACTTGCGGACGTTTGCCGAAGTCTTTACGAATTCGTTTTTTCTCAGTATAGGAGTAACCCATTATTGGTTTTCCTCTGTAAATTTTAGTGAGACCGAGTTGATATAAAAAAAGTGCGGTCAAATTAATTGACGTTTTTATTTATATCGGAGATTGACGCCGTTTCGGATACCGCACTCTGAACCTTACTTCTGTAGTGGGCTACTTAAATTAAAACGTCTGATTAATTTAAGTGGAAACAGATACCATTAAACGGAAAATGCCTATCTGTTTTTTGTGCTGTTTTTGATAGCACAAAATGGCTGATGGTAAACCACCAGCCATTAAGCCTGAGAAACAGGACATAAGTGAATCAAAAATTATTTGATTTCTACTTTTGCACCAGCTTCTTCTAATTCTTTCTTAAGTGCTTCAGCTTCTTCTTTAGAAACGCCTTCTTTTAAGTTAGCTGGAGCAGATTCAACTAAGTCTTTAGCTTCTTTTAAGCCTAAACCAGTTGCACCACGTACTGCTTTGATAACTGCTACTTTGTTAGCACCAGCTTCAGCAAGAACTACGTCGAATTCAGTTTTTTCTTCTGCCGCTGCTGCTGCGCCGCCAGCTGCTGGAGCTGCTGCTACTGCTGCTGCAGAAACGCCGAATTTTTCTTCCATCGCTGCGATTAATTCAACGATTTCAGTTACAGATTTAGAAGCGATCGCTTCAATGATTTGTTCGTTAGTTAATGACATAACAATCAATTCCTAAAATTAATAAAGTTAAATGAAGTAAGAAACGCTTAATGATTAAGCTGCTTCTTGTAATTTGTCGCGTAATGCCGCAAAAGTGCGAACAAGTTTGCCTGCCGCAGCTTCTTTCATTGTGCCCATTAAACGTGCAATTGCTTCTTCGTAAGTTGGTAATGTTGCTAAGAATTCAACATCTTGGATCTTACCTTCAAAGGCTGCACCTTTAATTTCAAACTTATCGTTGGCTTTAGCAAAATCTTTGAACAAACGTGCTGCTGCACCTGGGTGTTCATTAGAGAATGCGATAAGTGTTGGACCTACAAACGTATCTTGTAAGCATTCGAAATCAGTGCCTTCAACCGCACGACGTAATAAAGTATTACGAACAACGCGCATTGTTACACCAGCTTCACGAGCTGCTTTACGTAATTCAGTCATTTTATCAACAGTTACACCACGAGAGTCCGCGATTACTGCTGAAAGTGCACCTTTGGCTGCTTCATTTACTTCGGCAACAATTGCTTGTTTGTCTTGAAGATTTAATGCCATTGGCTTTTAGCTCCTGAATACACTCCGATTTCTCGGAATTAATTTACCTCATCGAAAGAGTTATCTTTCAGACTAGGACGACTTCGGTGCCCAGAAGCAAGAAATATTCTTATTCTGTTCACCATCTACGTAGGATTATTAAGACGATTATTGCTAACCATTCCCTACGGTCTTGGACGGGGCTTGAATAGGTCAAGCACCAACCAGAAATTTTACGCTAAGCGTAATTTAGGAGCGAGATTATAGTGATTAATCTCGCTCTTGTAAAGTCTATTGTAGAAAAAATCTGCAGATTTTAACCGCACTTTTCGATTATTTTCTTACAGCAATTGCTTCGATTTCCACACCTACATCTTTTGGTAATCGAGCTACTTCTACACAAGAACGCGCAGGGAAATTCGGATGATTATTTTCTTTGAAGAATTTCTCGTACTCTGCATTTACTGCTGCAAAATCATTAAGATCTTTCACAAACACCGTGGTTTTCACAATATCACCCACGGTCAAACCCGCTTGTTCAATAATCGCTTTCACATTCTCTAAAGATTGACGCGCTTGAGCCACAATATCTTTCGGCACTTCACCATTCGCCGGATTAACGGGAATTTGTCCAGATGTTAAAACTAAATTACCTAAATCTACCGCTTGAACATAAGGGCCGATTGCGGCAGGGGCTTTTTCTGTATGAATGATTTTAGTCATGATATTCTCCTTTAATCTTGACGTATAAACACGCTTACTATCCTAACATATAAGCGTCTTAATCACTTATATGAGTATTCTTAATCAATCTCTTTTAATACATCATCAGAGAGCTCTTTCTGTGAACCTTCTTTCACTTTACCATCATTTACTTTAAATTCTAAATTCTGATAATAAGCTTCGCGGAAGGTGACATAAGGATCTTGTGCTTGATTTAGCAACTCGGTTTGGTACAATGTTTTCGAGCGTTTATCTACCGCTTGCACACCGTATTTCACAAGTGACCACGGGCCACCTACCCAATTCCAGAACGGATAGGTATAAGCTGCATCAACTACTGCCCCCGTTAATTGACGAGGTGTCGTCGCATTATAGATAGGCAATACAATATAGGCTCCCGCATCTACACCGTAGGTGCCCAATGTTTCACCAAAGCTACGTTGATCATAAACCTGTAATTCTTTACTTGCACTTGCAAAGTCAAATAAGCCACCAATACCAAAGGTTGAGTTAATCCAAAAACGGTTGAAGTGAACAAAGGCTTTTTTCGGCTCACCTTCTAATAAACGGTTTACAAAGCTCACTGGCTCATCCAAGTTGTTTGCTACATTGGATAAACCTTTTGTGACCGGTGTCGGCACGTAATCACGCCAGCCTTTTGCTGCAGGTTCCAACACATAACGATCCATGACTTTATAGTTAAAATCAAACATCGTACGGTTAAAACCTTCTAATTTATCATTGCGTTCACCATCAGCTTTAGTTGCACAACCTGTTAAAACAGCCGTTGCCATTAAGCCTACCGCAAGTAAAGGTGCTTTTTTCATTCCACTTTCCTATTACAAAAAATTGTCTTTATTCTAACCAACTTGAAAGATAACTACAAAAAATTTATTAAAACCTAGAGATAACTTTTCTGTTAGCTATTTTTAATCATAGTGCTTTTTAGTTTTCCAAAAATGACTTTTGTTCCCGACATAAACAAAAATGCCACCTTTCGGTGGCATTCTTTGCAATATAGATTAATTATTCAGTTGCATTTTTTAATGGAATTTCTGCATCTGGCTCGCGAGTAATACGGTTACGTAAATCACGACGAATAATCTCAATTGTCCAGAACCAGAAAATGTGTCCCACTAATTCAGAAATATGTTCATATAACGGCCATTCTGCAACAGGTGGTGTTAAACCTAATGCTGGAAAAGTGATGTAGTGAACACAAATATCTGCGATTAAACCTGCACCAATACCTTGCCAGAATTTGATTTTAGGGAAACGTTCTGCCACTAAACAGTAAGCAATAGCAAATACTAATGAGAAAGTAATGTGAGTCACGCCAATCCAGTCAAAACCATGATCTGCAAAAGTGAATGCTGCTTGAGTTGGGTCAATACCTAAATAATCACGTAAGAATACGTGTGGTGGGTTTAAAAACGCACGTGAACAGACTTGAAGAATTTGATCTTGACTTAAACCTGTGATGTCTACTTTACATGCTGCTGCGAAGAAATCGATTGGACTACGCGGTGGGAATGGATGCTCAGCACCCCATTTTACGAATGCAGAAATTAAACCTGCAATAATACCAACAAAAATCGCTACGCCATAACGACGACGATTAGCAGGAGTTTGTTCAAAAATACCTGACATATATTTGCTCCGAAAAAAGAAAAAATGACCGCACTTTGTATCAAAAGTCGCGGTTCCCATTTTGCTTTAGCAAAACTTGTCTTGAATTCTCAATGACTTTGGTGAGTTAGTCAAGAACTAATTATTAAGAGTTAGAACATTTTATGGTAAGAATAAAAAATGCGGTTATTTCTAACCGCACTTTCATGTTTTTTTAAATTAAAGTTTTGCTGAAAGCATTGCTTCTAATTTCTCTTGGTCAACTGCAAATTTGCGAATCCCCTCTGCTAATTTCTCAACAGCCATCGCATCGCTGTTATGTTGCCAGTAGAATTCTGCTTCAGTTAATGGTTGATGTTTCGCTTTTACTTCACCTTTGTAATCTAGTTTACGTACAAGTGCGGTTGAATTTTCTTGTAATTCTTTAAGTAAAGCGGGAGCGATAGTTAAACGATCACAACCTGCTAATTCAATAATTTCACCGACATTACGGAAACTTGCACCCATTACCACGGTTTTATAACCGTATTCTTTGTAATAGTTATAAATTTTGGTTACAGAAATGACACCTGGGTCTTCTGCTGGTGCATATTCTTTTTTATCAGTATTTGCTTTGTACCAGTCTAAGATACGACCGACGAATGGCGAAATTAAGTAAACACCAGCTTCAGCACACGCACGTGCTTGGGCTTCGGAGAATAATAAGGTTAAGTTACAGTTAATACCTTCTTTTTCAAGAATTTCTGCTGCACGAATACCTTGCCATGTTGACGCAATTTTGATCAATATACGATCATTTGAAATGCCTGCCGCATTATAAAGTGCGATAAGTTTACGTGCTTTTTCAACGGTTGCTTGAGTATCGTAAGAAAGGCGAGCATCTACTTCTGTTGAAATACGTCCTGGAACAATTTTTAAAATTTCTAAACCGATGTTTACCGCTAATTTATCTTCAGCATCAATTAATTGTTGCGCTTTATCTGCACTTTGCGCTTTGGCATAAGCAATCGCTTCATCAATTAATGGTGCATATTGTGGTAATGCTGAAGCACTTAAAATTAAAGATGGGTTTGTTGTTGCATCTTGCGGTTGGTATTTTTTAATAGCATCAATATCGCCCGTATCAGCCACGACGACGGTCATACTACGAAGTGAATCTAACTGAGTTGTCATTATATTCTCCTTGAATGGATTTGTTTGAATTCGACTGTCTTACGATAGCATAATTAGCTTTAAAAAGGTAATTCGTCCAGGAAAATATTTACGATAGGGAAAACCAATGCATTCTAAATTTATCCTCTCATACCATCACTTTTAGCAATTTTTTCGCGATTTATTAGATACAAATCACAAAACGTTATTTTTCTTTAAATAATTACCTTACAAATCTTTACAAACATGAATTTTTGAGCTAATAAGAGAAGGACTCTTTATAAAAATATCGCCTAATGACAAGGAGGCTCAAATGCAACACAAACTACTTTTCTCTGCAATTGCTCTTACTCTTTCCTATTCTGCTCAAGCCGTTATAGTACCTGAGGGAACGCAATTAGATGAAAAACAACATATCGTGATCAATAACGGGGCTGAACCACAAAGTTTTGACCCACAAAAAACTGAAGGTGTACCTGAATCTAACGTTGCTTATCAATTACTTGAAGGTCTCGTCACCTCAGACTCTGAAGGTAAACTTCAACCGGGTGTAGCTGAAAGCTGGGAAAACACGCCGGACTTCAAAACGTGGACATTCCATTTACGTAAAGATGCCAAATGGTCAAATGGTGATCCTGTTACCGCGCACGATTTCGTGTTTGCTTGGCGTCGTTTAGTGGATCCTGCAACTGCAGCGCCTTATGCAAGTTACTTAAGTTATTTACAAGTAGAAAATGCACAAGACATCATTGACGGTAAGAAAAAACCGGCTGAATTAGGTGTTGAAGCAAAAGATGATTACACCTTTGTGGTTCATGCAACCAATCCTGTGCCTTATGCAGTCAGTTTAACAACTCACCAATCCTTATTGCCATTACCACAAAAAGTGGTCGAAAAATTGGGTGACGCATGGGTGAAAAAAGAAAACTACGTGGGTAATGGTGCCTATAAACTGGCTAACCACATTATTAATGAAAAAATCGAATTTGAACGTAACCCACTCTATTGGAACGATAAAGAGACTGTCATTAACAGTGCAACATTCCTTGCGATTGAAAACCCAAGTACTGATGTAGCGCGTTATCGAGCAGGTGATTTAGATATGACAAGCTACGCCTTACCACCAGAACAATTTGCGAAATTACAAAAAGAATTGCCTGGTGAAGTATTCACGACACGTACGCTTGCGACCTATTCTTACGAGTTAAACAATAAGAAAGCGCCTTTTGATAACGTGAATGTTCGTAAAGCCTTGAACTTATCCCTTGACCGTAATGTGATCACCGATAAAGTTTTAGGTCAAGGTCAAACACCAACCTATGTATTTACGCCGACTTACATCGAAGAAGGTCAGCTCATTCAACAACCTGCTTATTCAAAAGAACCAATGGCGCAGCGTAATGAAGAAGCCATTAAACTCTTAGAAGAAGCTGGCTACAGCAAAGCAAATCCGTTGAAATTCAGCATTCTTTACAACACCAATGAAAACCACAAAAAGGTGGCCATTGCCGCAGCATCTATGTGGAAAGCCAACACCAAAGGTTTAATTGATGTGAAATTAGAAAACCAAGAGTGGAAAACCTACATTGATAGCCGTCGTGCAGGCCGTTACGATGCAGCACGTGCAGGATGGAATGCGGATTACAACCAAGCCACAACATTCGGCAACTATTTCTTATCTAATTCGAGTAACAACACCGCAAAATATGCGAACCCAGAATATGATAAAGCCATTGCTGAATCTTATGTCGCAACGGATGCGGAAGGTCGTGCAAAAGCCTACGCGAAAGCCGAAGAAATTCTTGCAAAAGATTTCGGTATCGTGCCAATCTTTAACTATGTGAATCCACGCTTAGTGAAACCTTATGTAAAAGGCTATTCAGGCAAAGATCCACAAGATCACATTTACTTACGCAACCTTTATATTATTAAACATTAATTCGTTGCTCGTATTTAAGTGCGGTTAAAAATTATCGTGTTTTTTGACCGCACTTTTCGCCCATTTTGGTTGGAGTTATTATGCTCAAATTTATTTTTAAACGGCTGTTGGAAGCCTTACCAACGCTGTTTATTTTGATTACTTTTTCCTTCTTTCTGATGCGTCTCGCCCCTGGTAGCCCGTTCACATCAGAACGTGCTTATCCACCAGAAGTCATGGCAAATATCGAAGCGAAGTATCATTTAAATGAACCATTACATAAACAATACTTTCTTTATTTGGAAAATCTTTCCAAAGGCGATTTTGGTCCCTCTTTTAAATATAAAGATCAATCGGTCAATGATTTAATCGCATCAGCCTTCCCTGTTTCCTTAAAATTAGGGATGGTCGCTTTCGCCTTTGCAGTGGTATTAGGTGTCACAGCGGGTACGCTTGCCGCGCTCAATCAAAATAGCCGTTGGGATTATATTTTGATGAGTTTCTCAATGCTTGGCGTCATTATGCCAAGCTTCGTCTTCGCACCAGTCTTAGTGCTGATTTTCGCCATTTATTTAGGTTGGTTACCTGCTGGCGGTTGGAATGGCGGTTCAGCAATGTACATTATTTTACCCGTTGCCTCATTAACTATCGCTTATGTTGCAGGGATTGCACGTATCATGCGCGGATCCATGATTGAAGTACTGCATTCCAACTTTATTCGTACCGCTAAAGCAAAAGGACTTTCAACCTCAAGAATCATTTTAAAACATGCTTTACGTCCTGCTCTTTTACCCGTGATTACCTATTTAGGCCCGGCTTTCGTAGGGATTATTACTGGCTCAATGGTTATCGAAAGTGTATTTGGTTTGCCTGGCATGGGCTTATTATTTGTAAACGGTGCATTAAACCGCGATTATTCTTTAGTTTTAAGTCTTACTATTTTAGTGGGCACATTAACCATTTTATTTAATGCGATTGTGGATATTTTATACGCCATCATCGATCCAAAAATTCGTTATTAAGGATAAATTATGACAGATTATCGTACTCAGCCGATTAATCAGAAAAATGCGGATTTTGTGGAACAAGTAGCTGACCGTATTGAAGAAATGCAACTGGAAGGCCGCAGTCTCTGGCAAGATGCGAAACGCCGTTTTTTCCGCAACAAAGCGGCCGTTGCCAGTCTGATTATTTTAGCGTTTATTATTGTATTTATTACCGTAGCACCTTGGTTCTTCCCCTTTACCTATGAAGATACCGATTGGAATATGATGAGCTCTCCACCAACAATGGAAGGCTATCACTTCTTCGGTACGGATGCTTCTGGTCGAGACTTACTGGTGCGTACCGCTATCGGTGGACGGATTTCATTATTGGTCGGTATCGCGGGTGCTTTCATTTCCGTCACTATCGGCACAATTTATGGTGCGATTTCCGGCTATGTAGGTGGTAAAACGGATATGTTGATGATGCGCTTTTTGGAAATTCTTAGCTCATTTCCATTTATGTTCTTCGTCATTTTATTAGTGACCCTTTTTGGCCAAAACATTTTCTTAATTTTTATCGCAATTGGTGCCATTGCTTGGCTTGGTCTTGCACGTATCGTACGTGGTCAAACCCTTAGTTTGAAAAATAAAGAATTCGTCGAAGCCGCCATCGTTTGTGGCGTGTCACGTCGCCAAATCATTTTCAAACATATTATTCCAAATGTATTGGGCTTAGTAGCAGTATATGCCTCACTTGAAGTACCTGGACTTATTCTTTTCGAATCATTCTTAAGTTTCTTAGGCTTAGGAACACAAGAGCCGATGAGTAGCTGGGGTGCACTATTAAGTGATGGAGCAGCACAAATGGAAGTCTCGCCTTGGCTATTAATTTTCCCGGCATTTTTCCTTTGTCTCACACTGTTTTGTTTTAACTTTATCGGTGACGGGTTGCGTGATGCGCTCGATCCAAAAGATAGATAGGAGCGAATCATGAATCCTTTATTAGATGTAAAAAATCTCTACGTTCGCTTCAAAACACCCGATGGTACCGTCACTGCAGTGAATGATTTAAACTTCACGCTTAATGCGGGAAGCACGCTAGGCATCGTGGGTGAAAGTGGTTCAGGCAAATCACAAACTGCCTTTGCTTTAATGGGCTTATTGGCGGCCAATGGTACAGTGGAAGGTTCCGCCATCTTTGAAGGTAAAGAATTGGTTAATTTACCGAAGGCTGAATTGAATAAAATCCGTGCCGAGCAAATTTCCATGATTTTCCAAGATCCGATGACGTCTCTCAACCCTTACATGAAAATCGGTGAACAGCTCATGGAAGTCCTGCAGTTGCACAAAGGCTATGATAAACAAACCGCCTTTGCTGAATCCGTGAAAATGCTGGATGCGGTAAAAATGCCAGAAGCTAAAAAACGCATGGGCATGTATCCACACGAGTTTTCAGGTGGTATGCGTCAACGGGTGATGATTGCGATGGCTTTATTATGCCGTCCAAAACTACTTATTGCCGATGAACCAACAACCGCTTTGGATGTGACTGTTCAAGCGCAAATCATGACTTTGTTAAATGAGTTAAAACGTGAGTTTAATACCGCGATTATTATGATTACCCATGATCTTGGTGTCGTGGCGGGTATTTGCGATCAAGTGATGGTGATGTATGCCGGACGAACCATGGAATACGGCACAGCAGAGCAAATTTTCTATCATCCAACTCATCCTTATTCTATTGGCTTAATGGATGCGATTCCTCGCTTAGATGGCAATGAAGAACACTTGGTCACCATTCCAGGCAATCCGCCGAATCTATTACATTTGCCAAAAGGTTGCCCATTCTCGCCCCGTTGCCAATTTGCAACAGAACAATGCCAAACTGCGCCAAAACTGGCCGCATTTAATGAAGGTCAATTACGCAATTGTTGGTTACCCGTGGAGAAATTTACCCTATGACAGTTTCAAATAACAAAGAATTACTCCTTGAAGTCAATCACTTAGGCGTTAGTTTTAAAATTAAAAATGATAAATCCCTTTTCTTCGCCAAACCGCAAACCTTAAAAGCGGTGAAGGATGTGTCTTTTAAACTTTACGCAGGTGAAACTCTCGGTGTAGTGGGTGAATCAGGTTGCGGTAAATCAACTCTTGCACGCGCTATTATCGGTTTAGTCGAAGCGAGTGAAGGGGAAATCTTGTGGCTTGGCAAAAATTTGCGAAAACAATCAGCGAAACAATGGAAAGAAACGCGTAAAGATATTCAAATGATTTTCCAAGACCCTCTCGCCTCTCTCAATCCACGAATGAATATTGGTGAAATCATTGCTGAACCATTAAAGATCTACCAACCGCACTTAAGCACCGCTGAAGTGAAAGAAAAAGTGCAAGCTATGATGTTGAAAGTTGGGCTTTTACCCAACTTGATTAACCGCTATCCGCATGAGTTTTCTGGTGGCCAATGTCAGCGTATCGGTATCGCTCGCGCGTTAATCATTGAGCCGAAAATGATCATTTGTGATGAGCCTGTTTCTGCTCTGGATGTGTCAATTCAGGCTCAAGTGGTGAATTTATTGAAATCCCTGCAAAAAGAAATGGGGCTTTCCTTAATTTTCATCGCTCATGATTTGGCGGTGGTAAAACACATTTCTGACCGCGTGTTAGTGATGTATTTAGGCAATGCCATGGAATTAGGCAGTGATGAGGAGGTATATAACAATACCAAACATCCTTATACCAAAGCCTTAATGTCTGCAGTTCCAATTCCCGATCCAAAATTGGAACGCAATAAGTCCATCGAATTACTTGAAGGTGAGCTGCCTTCGCCAATTAATCCACCGTCTGGTTGCGTGTTCCGAACTCGCTGCCTGAAAGCTGATGAAAATTGTGCGAAACAAAAACCACCTTTCACCAGCCAAAACAACAGCCATTTTGTGGCTTGTTTGAAAGTCTTATAAAACAAAAAGTGCGGTCAAAATTCACCGCACTTTTTACTTTTACAATCCTAACGTTTCTTCGATTACTTTAGCTAAATCATCTAACATCGCATAACGCTTGCGATACATGGATCGCTTTTTACTCGGCACATCATCAAGGTTTCTATCTATTTCTAAAGACAATTCCCAATAATCTTTCAACTGTCCACCTGATTCAGCAAAAATCGCATCATAATCTACAACATAATGAGAACTTTGAATAAAACGCGATTTATTTTGATATTTTTGTGGAATGCCCAATAACGTCTTAAAACCCAACGCTTTCGTCAATACTTTCATCGTTTCCACCATCAAATAAGCAGGACGTAAACCATGACAAGTTTTTGTGAGTTGCTTCACCATCTCTTTAGAACCCTCAAAATTGGGCCCCTGCACCACAGAAATAAGCAATGACTCGTCAAGTTTGGCAAAAGTAAGCAAATACACTAATTCATTACGTGGTTTATGCCATAACTCCAATACCCAATAGCCTTCCATTGGTTGGTGTGTGGTCATCGACAATATCATTTCAAAATCAGGAATCACTTCACCAAAACTTAATGACGTTTTATAAATAGGTGCTGAAAGTGCGCTCAATTTTTTAGGTAAAAAAAGTAGATTATCGCAGATAGCTTGGAAACGCTGTTTACTGTTAAAACGTTTATCTAAAAAACGATAAACTAACGGATAGCTATAATCTGCATGTTCATTTAATAACGTCACAAGAAAAGGATGCTGGTTAATAAATTGCTCAAATTGAGCAATTAATCCACGGTGTAAAAAAGCACGAAGACGATAACGTAGGCGCTTAAGCGTATAAGAACGCCCAGGTCTATCGGGATAAACGGCTTCCGCTTTTGGCCAGCGATATTGATTCTCTTGAGATTCCATAGTTATTAATATAATTAAAGAGGCTTTAAATCACACAAAGCGCGCATTCTCTCATAATTTCAGCAATTTTTCTATTTGTGATATGCTAGGATCAATTGATGAAAGGAACCATTATGTCTGAAATTAAACTGAATTATCATAAAACGCATTTTCTTACGAGCGCCCCAAATATTCGTTCCATCCCAGAAGATACTGGAATTGAAATTGCTTTTGCAGGACGCTCAAATGCAGGAAAATCAACCGCACTTAATGCGTTAACCAATCAAAAAAGCTTAGCCAGAACGTCCAAAACACCTGGTCGTACACAGCTCATCAACCTTTTTGAAGTAGAGCCGAATTGTAAACTGGTAGACTTACCTGGCTATGGTTATGCTGCCGTTCCTGAGAAAATGAAAATTGAATGGCAAAAATCCCTCGGAGAATATTTGCAAAAACGCGAATGTTTAGGCGGACTTGTTGTTTTAATGGATATTCGTCATCCATTAAAAGATCTCGACCAACAAATGATCGAATGGGCAGTTTCTGCTGATTTACCAGTTATGCTGCTTTTAACTAAAGCGGATAAACTTAGTCAAAGTGCGCGTAGCAAACAGGTCAAAATGGTACGTGAAGCCATTTTACCCTTCCAAGGTGATATTCAAGTCGAAGCCTTTTCTGCACAAAATAAAATTGGCATTGATAATTTGGCTGCCAAGTTAGATAGTTGGTTTTCGCCACTTTTTTCGTAGTTTTTTATCAAGAAAAAGTCATTTCTGCGATCAAGATCGCAAAAAAAGCATAGGATGCATGATTTCATTCTGTGCTTTTTTTATAGTGCGAAAATCTGATTATTTTTGACCGCACTTTAAGGAATCTGAATGTCTCTTGCCATTGTTTATAGCCGTGCCTCAATGGGCGTACAAGCCCCTCTTGTTACCATTGAGGTACACTTAAGTAACGGAAAGCCTGGATTTACCTTAGTTGGTCTACCCGAAAAAACCGTAAAAGAAGCGCAAGATCGTGTCAGAAGTGCATTAATGAATGCCCAGTTCAAATATCCTGCTAAACGCATCACCGTCAACCTTGCACCGGCCGATTTACCCAAAGAAGGGGGACGATTTGATTTACCTATTGCAATCGGTATTTTAGCTGCATCAGATCAACTCGACGGTAGCCGTTTAAAACAGTTTGAATTCGTTGGCGAGCTCGCATTAACGGGTGAATTACGTGGCGTACACGGCGTGATTCCCGCCATTTTAGCTGCACAAAAAGCGAAACGCGCCCCCATTATCGCTTATCAAAATGCCAATGAGGCCTCGCTTGTTTCAGAACAAGAGACTTATTTTGCTAAAAACCTTTTGGAAGTCGTACAATTCTTAAATAATCAAGAAAAATTACCTTTGGCCTCATTACTCGCACAAGAAAGTGCGGTCGGATTTTCAGCTAAAAATCATTTAGATTTGACCGATATTATTGGTCAGCAACACGCTAAACGAGCACTAATGATAGCTGCCGCAGGCCAACACAACCTGCTCTTTTTAGGGCCACCTGGGACAGGTAAAACCATGTTAGCAAGTCGTCTCACTGCATTGCTCCCTGAAATGACGGATTTAGAAGCGATTGAAACCGCTTCGGTTACGAGTTTAGTACAAAATGAATTAAATTTTCATAACTGGAAACAACGTCCGTTTCGAGCGCCACATCATAGTGCCTCATTACCTGCCTTAGTAGGAGGAGGAACCATTCCAAAACCAGGCGAAATATCGCTCGCACATAACGGCGTACTTTTTCTTGATGAATTGCCTGAGTTTGAGCGTAAAGTGCTTGATGCGCTTCGCCAGCCATTAGAAAGTGGAGAAATTATTATTTCGCGTGCCAATGCGAAAATCCAGTTCCCCGCTCGCTTTCAACTCGTTGCCGCGATGAATCCAAGTCCAACGGGTCATTATACTGGAACACATAACCGAACCTCACCACAACAAGTGATGCGTTATTTAAACCGACTTTCGGGGCCATTTTTAGATCGTTTTGATTTATCTATTGAAGTCCCTCTTCTGCCACAAGGTAGCTTACAGAATACAGGAGATAGAGGCGAGACAAGCCAGCAAGTACGAGAAAAAGTGTTGAAAGTGAGGGAAATTCAACTTGCTCGAGCCGGTAAAATCAATGCGTATCTTTCAAGCAAAGAAATTGAACGGGACTGTAAATTACAAGATAAAGATGCATTATTCCTTGAGAATGCACTCAATAAGCTAGGACTTTCAGTAAGAGCCTATCATCGGATTTTAAAAGTCTCACGCACGATTGCTGATTTAAATGGCGAAAAAGAGATACAACAAACTCATTTAGCAGAAGCGCTAGGATATCGAGCGATGGATCGGTTGTTACAGAAATTGTCTGCGGCTTAAAAAATAAAAGGGCGAATGATTCGCCCTTTTTTATCTTCGATTCTTAGTAATAAGAATGTTCACCACGTTGGTGTTCTGTTACATCTCGTGCGCCTTTTAGTTCATTTGGGAAAAGTGCGACCAATTGTTTCTCTACCCCGTCTTTTAAGGTGACATCAACCATTGAGCAACCATTACAGCCACCACCGAATTGTAGAACTGCATAACCGTCATCGGTAATTTCAATTAACGTGATTTTACCGCCATGGCTGGCTAATTGTGGGTTGATTTGTGTTTGAATCACATACTCTACGCGCTCAATTAAAGGCGCATCATCTGCAACTTTACGCATTTTTGCGTTAGGTGCTTTTAAAGTGAGTTGAGCACCAAGCTCTTCGGTTACGTAATCAATTTCTGCATCTTCTAAAAACGGTAAGCTGATTTCATCTACAAATGCAGAGAACGTATCATACTTCATTTCAGTATCAGTCGCTTCAACTGAATTTGGCGGACAATAAGACACGCCACATTCTGCTCCAGGCGTACCCGGATTCACGACAAAAATACGAATATTTGTACCTTCTTCTTGTGTATCTAAAAGTTTCCGAAAATGTGCTTGTGCAGCATCTGAAATAAAAATTTGTTCCATAAATAAAGTCCTAATACTTGATGCAATATATCAAGAATGATACTCCTATACGGCAATTTTTTCTACATTTATTCCTATTTTTATAGATATAGGTAAATCCTATCCTTAACAGATTTTAGGCTCGAGCTAAGCCCCATACTTGAATTTCTTTTACACCTAATTTTCGAAGCTGTTTAGCTATTTCTGCTAATGTTGAACCGGTTGTAATCACATCATCCACCAACGCAACACGTTCATAAGGAAAAGGCTTTTGGGTATTCACTGTAAAAGCATTTTTAAGGTTTTGTCGTCGATCTTTCGCCGTTAAACCTCGCTGAGTATGGGTATGTTTAATCCGTTTCACCACATGATGACAGTTAGGCACATCACACCAGCGACTTAACCAATTAGCCAATAAATCAGCTTGGTTATAGCCCCGTTGCCATTGTCGAAAATGATATAACGGTACGGGAATAATCGCCTGTGGCAGCGAGAGCCCATGTGTTCGTCTCGCCTGTCGCACCGCAAGATAAAGCAAACGCGATAAACTGCGATCTAACCAAAACTGTTTTTGGAATTTAAAACGATGAATAAGTGAAGAAAGTGGTTCAAGGTAATGCCCAATGATCACAATGCGATCCCAAGCAGGTTCATTTTTCAAACAATGTCCACAGCCCATTGCATAATGCTGCAAGGGTGAACCACATCGACCACAATAAGGGAAAGTTTTAATTTGCTTCTGACATCGACTACACAACCCGTTTCGACCAAGATGAATAGATCGCTTGCAATACACACAGCTAAACTGAAAAAAATGGGAAAACATAAAAGAAATTGACCGCACTTTATTTTTTCGCTTTTTCAACTTGCTTAAAATGCTTTTCTTTCTTAGCCATTTCCATTCTTTCACCCTGTTTCAAAATATGAGGTGTCACAAAAATGACGAGTTCGCGTTTTTGATGACGTTCACTTTCCTTACTAAATAAGCGCTTAATACCTGGAATATCGCCCAATAATGGTACTTTATCGACACCTTTCGTGATCGTATCGTGAAATACACCACCTAATACAATTGTTTCGCCATCTTTGGCAAACACTTGCGTATTAATTTCTTGTTTATCAATGGATACCACTTCATTTTGCCCATAAGCCACTCGATTCCCTGGAGAATTTTGACTCACTAATAAATCCAATAAAATATTATTATCCTTCGAAATATGTGGTGTCACTTCTAATCCCAACACCGCTTCTCGAAATTCCACTGATTGAGTGTCATTTTTCCCATTTGTCACCACATAAGGAATTTCTGTCCCTTGTTTGATGCTTGCGCTTTTCTTGTTGGTAGTAAGTAAGCGAGGGCTTGCAATAATTTCTACGTTATTTTCACGTTCAAGTGCGGTCAATTCTAGGTCTAATAATCGACCATTAATTTTAGCTACTTGAAGAGCTAATGAGCCAGCTGGCGTGACCGTTGTCGCAAAATTCACATTTAAATTATTACTGATATTGCTAAACCCATTCGCATCTAAACTGCCACCCACTCGATGGGCTGCCTCAGTAGGATTAAAAATGCCCCAACGCACACCTAATTCTTTTAGGCTTTCATCAGTAATCGTCACAATACGTGCCTCAATCACGATTTGCTCAATGGGTTTATCCAACTCTGCGATTAACTTTTTGATATTTTTGACAGAACGTGCATCATCCTGAATCAGTAATACATTGCTTCGGTCATCAAATGTAATCGTGCCGCTAGGTGAAAGCAAAGAACCACTACCAGTTGTTAAAGATTTCATCACATCAGAGGCCTTGGCAAAATGCAGTTTAACCGTTGTACTCACAAGTGGTGTTTCACTAGGCAAACTTTCTCCGCTAATCGCCATCGGTTCTGTCATTTTCTCTGCATATTGTTCATGTTGAGAAGGTTTACCCAAATAATAAATACCATTTTCTTGATAAAAAGAGAGACCTTTGATTTTTGCGACAGAACGCAATAATCGATCAAAATCTACGTTATCTAATTGTAATGAAAGTGTTCCTTCTAGCTCATCATCAATCATTAAATTAGCGTTTTGCTCAATAGCCAGTTGTTGGAGTGTCGCCACCATTGGCGCCTGTTTTAAGCGAAGTGAAAATACGCGATTTTCAGCCGCAGAGTAAGTTGTCCATAGGATCAAAAAACACATTAAAAACTGACTGCACTTTGTTTTTATTTTCTGCTTTATCATTTTAAAATCTCATGATGATTGATGTCGTTTGTTCACATTGTCCTGCTTTATAACCTTGAAGCGTCAAGCTGTTTTTACTCACTTTTTCGATTAAATAGCCTTCCTTTCCAATTCTCTGCCCGACTTGAACCAACAAAATATGCCCATCATCATTAAATAACACTTCTGCCTGTTTACCGTATTGCAAGACACCTACAATATGTAGCTGAGCCAATGGGCGTTCCTCCGCCAGTCTCGGCTCCGAATATACGCAAGCCGACACTGGCGGTAGGGTGAGCCCCTCTTTTGGATATTCGGTTTGTTCTCTTTGTTTACGATCAAAAGGATCTTGCGAAAATGACGATACAGAAAAAAACGCTATCAAGATTAAGAAGAGCTTTTTCATTATTTATCCTTATTTAATTGGAAAATTAACTCACATGTAATAGAAGCATTTTCCTCTTCATCTAATTTTTCAATGTTTAATTGCGTTAACGAAAGTGTAGGAACATCGCTTAAAAGTGCGATCAAAAATTGCTGTAAATCGACAAAATAGCCTTGTAACGACAAATGGAACAAAGTATGTTGAGAAAAATCCCAACGCAAATCCAACGCTCGAAGTCGCCCATTTAACAACGCCTGCACATGCTGATTTATCGGCAACACAGAATTAGCCAATTCTGGAGAAAGTTGTCGGCTGTCTGACTTTTGTCTTAAGGTTTGTAAAATCTTTTCCTGTTTCTCCCACTCTTGTTGTTGCAAACTCAATTCTGCGTCAAGTCGATGTCGTTCATTACTGTTTTCAACGTAACGAAAAACAGGTAAAAAGATGACCGCACTTAATGCACTCAACCAAAAGGCAGCATGGACCATTTGAGGTAATCGAAGCCATCGCCCAAACCAACTTTGCGCACTTTTTTGAACGATCTCGTTGATAAGGTTTCTCATTGCACAAGCTCCGATAAATGAATATCAAATTGAAAGAACAACTGCTGTTGCACTGGTTGAAACTTAGTTAAGTTAACCTCTGTAAAATGGCGTTTGAGAAATTGATGTATCTCTTCAAACTCTTGTTGGCTTTCTGTCATGCCTGAAAGGACAACTTGCTTAGCATTGAGCGTAAATTCATCTAACTCACCTTGTTGTAAGGGCAACTCAGTTAATAAATTAAGCATTCGATACACATATTCCGTCTCCATTTCTGTCAGCTCATTCAGTTCTTTTAAGTTACTTTGTAGTTGCTGAACTTGAATGCGTTTCTGATGGACTTGATGAGTAATTTGTGTCAGTTTTTCTTTTGTCTGGCTTAGGGCTTGCCCTTGTTGTTCATTGAGTTGGTTCAATCCAACAACAATCAAAACTAAACAAGCTAGCCAAATTAAACCTTGCCACATAAAACGACGAAAGGCCTTTTGATGTTGTTCTAAGCGCCAAGGCAATAGATTAAGGCTTAACATCACCACTCTCCCGATTACTTGGAGTCAAAAGTGCGGTCGTTTTTGAGGATAAATCCACGAGCTTTAAATCGGTTTGCCAGAGTGCATTGCCTAAAGCGATGAAAGGTAAATCTGTTTCGATTCGTGGCCAATCCTGAGGCAGTAATTCGATTGTGCGTGAATTTAATATATCGGGCGTTTGATACACATAAATCTGTTCTATTGTTTCAGGAAAACGCTGGATAAATTGTTGATAAAGCTCAGATAAATCACTTTGAGATTGTAAGACTTGTCGTTGTTGTAAGCGTTCACAAACGGCGAGACAACCTTGTTGATCTTGATATAAAAACAAGGCGTTCGTCGGCTCTTGCCCTAAAATGGCATAAAATGCACGCAAAATGCTGTGATTCAGTAAATCAAGTGCGGTCAATTTTAGCGGCAAATATTTTGCTAATTCTGCATTGGCACTTTCTTTTCGAATAGCCGTGATATCCAAACGAAAACCTTGTTTTAATGGCGTGGTCAGATAATCAAACCATAATTCATCCAACGGAATCGGTAATTCTTTTTGCAAAATGAAACGACATTGTTGTTCACACTCCTGAGCATTGAGTGTTTGCGGTAAAATAAGCGTTTTAGACCAAGTTAAATGGGGGGAAATGGCGCCGATAAAACAACATTGGTTCGTTTTTTGTGGTAAATGAGGCAATAACTGGGAAAAAATGTCCTTTTGTTGTCCATTCAAGCAAATAGATTGAACTTTGTGGAATTCATCTAGCCAAACAAAATAGAGGTTATCTTGTTGTTTACTCACACCAATTTGTTGTTTTCGCTGCTTTCTATGAGCAATTCCCATATTCTTTCCTATTCTTTAAGGGATTAATCTTTTATACTTAGCAGCCAAGATCATAATTTTGATTTTTTGAATATTCATTAAACCAGAGAGAATTTTACGATGCGGATCGCAAAATTAATATTAAGTACCCTATTTACGATATGTATACTGGGGTTAGTCGCCGGTGGTGTACTGTATTTTCACTTAAAATCCTCCTTGCCATCGGTAGAAAGCCTAAAAACTGTTGAATTGCAACAGCCGATGCAAATCTATACGGCTGATGGCAAATTAATCGGTGAAGTCGGTGAACAACGCCGTATTCCTGTGAAATTAGAAAATGTGCCTCAGCGTCTGCAAGATGCCTTCTTAGCAACAGAAGATAGCCGTTTTTATGAACATCATGGCTTAGATCCTGTTGGTATTGCTCGTGCGATTTTTGTTGCCGTCAACAATGGTGGTGCATCTCAAGGGGCAAGTACCATTACGCAACAGCTTGCGCGTAACTTCTTCTTAACGCCAGAAAAAACCATTATTCGTAAAGCTCGCGAAGCAGTCTTAGCCATTGAAATTGAAAATGCCTTAAGTAAACAAGAAATTTTAGAACTCTATTTAAATAAAATTTTCTTAGGGTATCGTTCTTATGGCGTCGCAGCTGCCGCACAAACCTACTTTGGTAAAAACTTAGATGAATTAACGCTGTCTGAAATGGCCGTCATTGCTGGCTTGCCAAAAGCGCCTTCTACCATGAATCCACTCTATTCGCCAAAACGTGCGGAAGAACGTCGAAATGTGGTTTTAAGTCGAATGCTTGATGAGAATAAAATCACCAAAGCAGAATATGATGCAGCCATTAAAGAGCCAATCGTCGCAAGCTATCATGGTGCTAAATTTGAATTCCGTGCAGACTATGTGACTGAAATGGTTCGTCAAGAAATGGTGAAACGTTTTGGTGAAGAAGATGCTTATACCAAAGGTTATAAAGTCTTCACGACTGTACTTTCAAAAGATCAAGCGGAAGCACAAAAAGCAGTCCGTAATAACCTGATCGATTATGATATGCGTCATGGCTGGCGTGGCGGTGCACCACTTTGGAAAAAAGGTGAAGCCCCATGGGATAATGAACGTATTGTCGCTTTCTTGAAAAAATTACCTGATTCAGAACCGTTTATTCCTGCAGCAGTAACCGCATTAGGTAAGAATGGTGCAGAATTACTTTTAGCCAATAATGAAACAATGACGCTTTCTTCTAATGCAATGCGTTGGGCGGGAAGATCACCGGTTAAAGTGGGCGAACAAATTTGGATTCGTAAACGTGATAACGGTGAATGGATTTTAGGCCAAATCCCTGCAGCTAACTCCGCATTAGTTTCATTAAACTCAGATAATGGTGCCATTGAAGCGATGGTGGGTGGTTTTAGTTACGAACAAAGTAAATTTAACCGTGCAACTCAATCTTTAGTGCAAGTTGGTTCTTCGATTAAACCATTTATCTATGCGGCTGCATTAGAAAAAGGTTTAACCCTTTCAAGCGTATTGCAAGATAGTCCTATCTCTATTCAAAAACCAGGACAACCTTTGTGGCAACCGAAAAACTCACCTGATCGTTATGACGGTCCAATGCGTTTACGTGTAGGTTTAGGTCAATCTAAAAACATGATTGCCATCCGTGCACTACAAACTGCAGGTGTTGGCTTTACCGCGGACTTCTTGCAACGTTTTGGATTCAAACGCGACCAATATTTTGCCAGTGAAGCGCTTGCATTAGGTGCGGCATCCTTCACGCCATTGGAAATGGCGCGTGCTTACGCGGTATTTGATAACGGTGGTTTCTTAATTGATCCTTATCTTATCGAAAAAATTCAAGATAATACCGGTAAAGATTTATTTATTGCAAACCCGAAAATTGCTTGTATCACCTGTAACGACATTCCTGTAATTTATGGTGAAACTAAAGATAAAATTGATGGCTTTAAAGATGTCGCAGAAGTGGCTAATCCAGATAAGCTAAAATCAGCCAAAGGTAATAGCAATACCGATACAGATGAAGGTGAGGGCGATCAGCAACCTGAGAATGTACCTGACTTACCAGAACTTCAAACATCAGCATTAAATGACGGTTCTGTTGATTTAATGGCGGATGCGAAAGATGGTGCAGCAAAACAAGAATACGCGCCTCGTGTAATTAGTGGTGAATTAGCCTTCTTAATTCGTAGTGCATTAAATACGGCGATTTATGGTGAGCAAGGACTTAGTTGGAAAGGTACCAGCTGGCGTATTGCTCAAAGTATTAAACGTAGTGACATCGGTGGTAAAACCGGTACCACCAATAGTGCGAAAGTGGCTTGGTATGCAGGTTTTGGTGCAAACTTAGTCACCACAACCTATGTTGGTTTCGATGATAACAAACGCGTATTAGGTAAAGGTGAAGCGGGTGCAAAAACCGCAATGCCTGCGTGGGTCGCTTATATGAAAACTGCACTTTCTGATATACCAGAACGTCAACTTGAACTTCCACCAAATATCATGGAAAAAACTATTGATAGTAACTCGGGTTTACTTTCTGAAGGTGGTGGTCGTAAAGAATACTTTATCGTTGGTACCGAGCCTAAACGTACTTATGTTGCAGAAATGCAAGAGCGCGGTTATTATGTCCCACCAGAATTGCAACAACGCTTAAATGGTGGAACAGGCAAAACCAAAGACGCGATTCCAGCAACGCAACCAGAAGAATTATTCTAACGATTTAAATACTAAAAGTGCGGTTAATTTTGACCGCACTTTTTTACGTCAAAAGGACAAACCATGTTAAGTTATCGCCACAGTTTCCACGCTGGCAACCATGCTGATGTGTTAAAGCATATTGTATTAATGTTGATATTGGAAAATCTTTCGCTTAAAGAAAAAGGTTTCTACTATCTCGACACCCATTCAGGTGTCGGTCGTTATCGCTTAAGTTCTAACGAATCAGAAAAAACTGGCGAATATAAAGAGGGAATTGGGAGACTTTGGGAAAAAAAGGATTTACCCGAAGAAGTTGCACGCTACGTAGATCTTATTAAAAAGCTCAATTATGGTGGTAAAGAATTACGTTATTACTCAGGCTCTCCAATGATTGCCGCCCAACTATTACGTCCTCAAGATCGTGCATTACTGACAGAATTACATCCTAGCGATTTTCCATTATTACGCAATAACTTTAAAGAGTTTAAGAATATCACCACAAAATCAGAAAATGGTTTCCAACAACTCAAAGCGACACTTCCACCAAAAGAACGCCGCGGTTTAGTGCTTATTGATCCACCTTATGAATTAAAAGAGGATTATGATTTGGTGGTGAAAGCGATCGAAGAAGGTTATAAACGCTTTGCAACAGGCACTTATGCGATTTGGTATCCAGTGGTTCTACGCCAACAAACAAAACGCATTTTTAAAGGATTAGAGGCAACGGGAATTCGTAAAATTCTGAAAATTGAATTGGCTGTTCGCCCTGATAGCGATCAACGTGGTATGACCGCAAGTGGAATGGTAGTGATTAATCCACCTTGGCAATTAGAACAACAAATGAAGTCTATTTTGCCTTATTTGACCCAAACGCTCGTCCCTGAAGGTACGGGAAGTTGGACAGTGGAATGGATTATACCGGAATAATCCATTCCAAAACCGCGGTCAAAATGACCGCACTTTTAAATTTTAATTTTATTGGAATACAACACTAAACAAAGTGCAATAACCATAATTAAAATCGCGCCTGCGAATAAGATAGTATCAACTGAGCTCTCATGATTCACAATAATCAGGCGCAACATGGCGGTAATCCCCGCGTAAATAAAATAACGCAAAGGAAAGTGATAACCACTTTTAAAATATTGCACGATTAGGCCAATAAAACCGAAATATAAGAAAAACATCACGGCTTGTTCAGCAACATCATAAGGCACTACGCTTGATGTATTGAACACCATAATTGCTAAGGTATAGGTAATTTTAGCTAAAGCAATAATCAACACTAAAGCCAAAGCAATAAGTGAAAAACTTAATATCACTTTTAATACACTAGTTACTACTCTAGGCAGCTTTTCTAGTTCTTGAGATTCTTCCATAAAGTTCCTTGTTTTTTTAAATGATGAAAGCGCGTATTTTAAGGGAATGTGTTTTTTTGGTAAATAGTAAAATGTAATCAAATAAAAAGGGCAGATATTTCTGCCCTTTATTTTTTACATGAATGAATAATTACTCATCTAAGAAACTTCTTAAGGTTTCTGAACGACTTGGATGACGTAATTTACGCAATGCTTTCGCTTCAATCTGACGAATACGCTCACGGGTTACATCAAATTGTTTACCCACTTCTTCAAGCGTGTGGTCGGTGTTCATATCAATACCAAAACGCATACGTAATACTTTTGCTTCACGAGGGGTTAATCCTTCTAGCACTTCATGAGTTGCCACTTTCAAGCTTTGCGCAGTTGCAGAATCTAATGGCAATTCAAGAGTTGAATCCTCGATGAAGTCACCTAAATGTGAATCATCGTCATCACCGATTGGGGTTTCCATTGAAATTGGCTCTTTCGCAATTTTAAGCACTTTACGAATTTTATCTTCTGGCATTCCCATACGCTCAGCAAGCTCTTCCGGCGTCGCTTCACGTCCCATTTCTTGTAACATTTGACGAGAAATACGATTTAATTTGTTAATCGTTTCAATCATATGAACCGGAATACGAATTGTACGTGCTTGGTCTGCAATGGAACGCGTAATTGCCTGACGAATCCACCAGGTTGCATAGGTTGAGAATTTATAACCACGACGGTATTCAAATTTATCTACCGCTTTCATCAAACCAATATTCCCTTCTTGAATTAAATCCAAGAATTGTAAACCTCGGTTTGTATATTTTTTCGCAATAGAAATGACCAAACGTAAGTTGGCTTCAACCATTTCTTTTTTCGCACGGCGAGCTTTTTGTTCACCACGAGATACCGCATCACAAATCTCACGCATTTGTTGAATGGTTAGATTGGTATTTTGCTCAATATTCGCTAAGTTATCTAAAGATAAACGGATACGTTCTTCATATTTTGGTAAACGTTTTGCCCAAGCTTTCGTTGATTTTAATGCTTTTGCTACCCATGCATCACTGCTGCCATTAGCAACAATGAGTGCCTCAAATTCATCTTTCGGCATACCCGCGATATCAACTAATACTTTTTGTAGTTGACGCTCTTCTGCACGTACACGTTTCATCATATTCTTCATTGATAAAACAAGTACATCAAATTGTTTTGGCACTAAACGGAATTGTTTAAAAATATCTGCGAGTAGAGCAATTTGATCTTTTGCGCGTTTACCACTACGTCCGTGTTTTGCAATAGTTGCTAATGTTTTAGTGTGTTGCTCTCTTAATGCCGCAAATCTTTCACGCGCTACTTCAGGATCGATGCTGTTATCAGAATCGCTCTCATCAGAACTTGAGCTGCTATTGCTTTCATCTTCCTCATCGCTCTCATCATCAACTTCTGCAGCTGCAGCGGCTTCAACACTTTCCTCTTCGTCAGCAAAATTCTCATCAATATTTGCTGCTTCCTCTGCGGCAATATTTGGATCCACAAAGCCGGTAATTAAATCAGCTAAACGATAATTACCCGCTTCAACTTGATCATAATTATTTAATAGCTCTGTTAACGCTTCTGGATATGCTGCAATGGCGGTTTGAACTTCATCAATCCCTTCTTCAATACGTTTTGCAATGCTGATCTCATCTTCACGGGTAAGAAGATCAACCGTTCCCATTTCACGCATATACATACGCACAGGATCGGTTGTACGACCGATTTCAGATTCCACATTGGATAAAATCTGCGTTGCTTCTTCCACAGCATCTTCATCCGGAATCGTGTCATTCAACATCATTTCATCACTTTCCGGTGCTTCATCAAGAACCGGAATACCCGCATCATGCTGTAAAGTTTGCAACAACTTATCGTAATATTCTGGATCGATCAAATCTTCTGGAAGCAAGTCATTGATCTCCGCATAAGTTAAATAACCTTGCGTACGACCTAATTCCATAAGCTGTTCAATTTGTTCTGAATATTGATCGGCGGTAGATTGTTGATTTTGTTCCATTTTTATTCCCGTTTTGCGTTATTTTTGGAAGATAAAAGCCCTTGTTTTGAACAGGAGATTTTACCATTGTTATGACGGATTAACTAACTGTTTTTTCTGCTCTTCTTTTCCCTTGAGCAAATTCACTAAAATTGCTCGTTCTTGATCAGTTAAGCCTTCCGCCCTTTCTTTGGCGATAAGCATCTCAATATCACGTTCAATCGCTTGAATATTCAATCGACGATAGTTTTGAGAGAATGCATTAATGATGTCTAAGTCGTCTAATAGATGATCCCAAGACGCTAATATTTCAAGGGGCTTGTTGAATTCTGTATCACGAAAATATTCTAAGATTTGTCCTGTTGTAATGCCCTCTCGTTCACGGCAAAGTGCGGTCAATTTTGCTAGTAATTCGTAACCCGCTTCATGCTTTAAGGCTTGCAACCCCACATCCGAAATACGATTCACTAATTGTGAATTCTGTAATAACAGCGAAATCACCACACGCATTGGCGTTTTCTTAATGGTTTTTTGTGGCGTTTTAGGTTTTGGTTCAGCCTTATCTATTTGATTTGGAATTAAGCTTTCAAGCTGTGATTGATCAAAAATCCCAAGCTTTTGCGCCAACATATTTCGCAATGAAAGTCGCAGCATATCACCAGGAATTTGACGAATTAAAGGCGCCGCGAGTGCAACTAATTTACCTCGTCCTTCTTGCGTTGAAAAATCCACCTGTGGACTTAAATGCGCAAATAAGAATTCTGTGAGAGACTGGGCTTGCTCAATATATTCTTCAAACTTTTCTTTACCGTATTGACGAATATAAGTATCTGGATCTTCTCCATCAGGCAGGAAAATAAACTTAATTTGTCGTCCATCTTCCAGATAAGGTAAGGCGTTTTCAAGTGCGCGCCAAGCGGCATCACGCCCTGCTCTATCACCATCATAGCAGCAAATGACTTGTTCTGTTGAACGGAACAACAATTGAATTTGTTCCGAGGTTGTCGATGTACCAAGGGAAGCTACCGCATAATTGACACCAAATTGCGCCAATGCCACCACATCCATGTAGCCTTCAACTACCAGTAATTTTTCTGGCTCATCATTGATTTGCAAGGCTTCATATAAGCCATAAAGTTCATTACCTTTGTGATATGTAATGGTTTCGGGTGAGTTCAAATATTTGGGTTTTTCATCCGTTAAAACACGTCCACCAAAAGCGACCGTACGACCACGTTTATCTCGAATCGGAAACATAATACGATTACGGAATTTATCGTACACATTGCCACGATCGTTTCGAGAAAGCATACCTAAATCAAACAATTTTTTCTGTTCTTCTCGATTTTTGCCAAATTGACGCAACACCGTATCCATCGCATTGGGTACATAACCAATTTGAAAACGAGCAATAATTTCTGGCGATAAACCACGTTGCTGAAGATAGCTTTGAGCAGGAATATTTAGCGGGAGTTGAACTTGATAAAACGACGCAATCTCTTGCATTAAATCGTATAAATTACGTTTTGTTTGGTAGCTCACATCCGGTTTATTGCTGAATTGATTTGGGCGTTTTTCATAAGGCACTTCAAGCCCTGCCGAAGCGGCAAGTTCTTCAACGGCTTCAACAAATTCTAATTTGTCATAATCCATTAAAAATGAAATGGCATTACCTTTCGCGCCACAGCCGAAGCAATAATAGAATTGTTTTTTTTCACTTACCGTGAAGGATGGTGTTTTTTCGTGATGAAACGGACAACAAGCTTGATAATCTCGTCCTGCTTTTTTGAGTTTCACGCGCGCATTAATCACATCGACAATATTCGATTTTGTGAGCAGATCATCAATAAATTGGCGTGGAATTGAGCCTTTCATTGCCTTGCCTCCTTGAATACGATGCGAAAGTGCGGTTGATTTTGCGTGACTTTTTTTCGATGAATTTAAAGCAACAAAACCGTGATACCCAAAAGGTTTCACGGTTTGTCTTAACTCGAGTTAGAAAATACTACAAATTAGTATAAACGGGTATTGCGCGCGTTTTCGCGAGCGTTACGTTTAGCGTGACGTTTAGCAAGCGTTGCTTTTTCACGTTTACGGATTGTAGTTGGTTTTTCATAGAATTCACGAGCGCGAACTTCTGCTAAAATACCAGCTTTTTCGCAAGAGCGTTTGAAACGACGTAAAGCTACGTCGAATGATTCGTTTTCACGTACTTTAATTACAGGCATAAGCCAATCACCTCAATGAGTTTAATTTAATTGCAATTTTAAATTTTTATTACTGCCGAATGAACGGCAAATTCAATAAAGGACGCAATTCTAATCGATCTTCCCCGCAAAAGCAAAGGAAAGATCGCCTATTTGCTGAAAATTTGGCGTTTGAACTGGTTTAAGCGGGCTAAACAAGGTAAAATCTTTGCCAATTTTTTTAATAAAATGAGAAGAAAATGCGTATTTTAGGGATCGAAACCTCCTGTGATGAAACAGGTGTCGCGATTTATGATGAAGATAAAGGTTTAATTGCTAATCAACTCTACACGCAAATTGCCTTGCATGCGGATTACGGCGGTGTAGTGCCAGAACTGGCTTCCCGCGATCACATTCGCAAAACGGCACCATTAATTAAGGCCGCATTAGAAGAAGCCAATTTAACCGCTGATCAAATTGATGGTATCGCCTATACAAGTGGCCCAGGTTTAGTGGGCGCATTATTAGTGGGCGCAACGATCGCACGTTCACTGGCTTATGCCTGGAATGTGCCCGCTATTGGTGTACACCACATGGAAGGTCATCTACTTGCGCCAATGCTTGATGAAAATCGACCGCACTTTCCATTCATTGCTCTCTTAGTTTCAGGTGGACATACGCAATTAGTGCGCGTTGATGGTGTGGGTAAATATGAAGTCATTGGCGAATCTATTGATGATGCGGCAGGTGAAGCCTTTGATAAAACCGCAAAATTATTAGGGTTAGATTACCCTGGCGGTGCAGCACTTTCACGTTTAGCCGAAAAAGGATCGCCGGATCGTTTTGTATTTCCACGTCCAATGACAGATCGACCAGGCCTTGATTTTAGCTTTTCAGGTTTAAAAACCTCGGCGGCTAACACCATTAATCAAGCGCTCAAACAAGAAGGTGAATTAACCGAACAAACCAAAGCTGATATTGCCTTTGCCTTCCAAGATTCTGTCGTGGATACACTTGCAATTAAATGTAAACGCGCCTTAAAAGAAACCGGTTATAAGCGTTTGGTCATTGCTGGCGGCGTAAGCGCGAACAAAAAATTACGTGAAACCCTTGGCGCTATGATGAAAAATCTTGGTGGTGAAGTATTTTATCCACAACCTCAATTTTGTACCGATAATGGTGCCATGATTGCCTATACGGGCTTTTTACGCTTAAAACAAGGTCAGCATAGTGAGCTCGCCATTGATGTTAAACCTCGTTGGGCAATGACTGAACTCCCTGCAATTTAAGGAAAAAATATGGAAAATATGATTAAAGTGAGAGCTATGCGTGCAGCTGGTATCGCTTGTTTTTTAGTGCTCGCGATTATTGGCACATGGATTTTTACCACACCAAGTGGTGATATCGTGAGCGCGCTTTCAGCTGCCGGAAAAATGGTTGGCGGTGGCGCCACTTACGGTACCTTTATGCTAGCAGCCTGTCCACCTGTTGCAGGATTTATTGCCTATTATTTCTGGAAATGGGTGATTAAATAATGGCAAAACTCTATTTTTACTACTCTACGATGAATGCGGGCAAATCAACCACGTTGCTGCAGTCTTCCTATAACTACCGTGAACGCAATATGAACACCATGGTTTATACGGCAGCCATTGATGACCGCTTTGGATTAGGCAAAGTCACGTCGCGTATTGGTATTCATGAAGACGCCAATTTATTTACGTCAACGAGTGACCTTTTTGCCGAAGTAAGCCAACGTTTACAACAAGAAAAAATTCATTGTGTTTTGGTTGATGAAGCCCAGTTTTTAACGAAACAGCAAGTGTATCAATTAAGCGATGTCGTGGATAAACTGAAGATTCCTGTGCTTTGTTATGGCTTGCGTACCGACTTTCAAGCAGAGCTATTTGAAGGCAGTAAGTATTTACTTGCTTGGGCAGATCAACTAGAAGAATTAAAAACAATCTGTTATTGTGGACGTAAAGCCAATTTCGTTTTACGTTTAAATGAACAAGGTGAAGTCATTAAGGAAGGGGAACAAATCCAAATTGGTGGAAACGACTCTTATCTTTCGGTTTGCCGCTATCATTACAAAGAAAAGTGCGGTCAGCTTTAACCTCGTTTTTTCAATTTTATACTCGGAGAACAATTTTATGCTAAAAAACAAAACATTCGGCAGTGCCTTAATCATTGCCGGCACGACCATCGGGGCGGGAATGCTAGCGATGCCATTAACCTCTGCCGGTATTGGTTTTGGTTACACCGTTTTCTTATTAGTCGGCTTATGGGCGCTTTTGGTTTACAGCGGTTTACTTTTTGTTGAAGTCTATCAAACGGCCGATCGATTAAATGATGGCGTGGCGACTCTCGCTGAAAAATACTTCGGCATCACTGGACGTGTCTTAGCCACCTTTAGTTTGCTCATTTTACTTTATGCTCTTTCTGCGGCCTACATCACCGGGGGCGGTTCATTATTATCGGGTTTACCAACCGCTTTTGGCTTTGAAAGTCTTTCCTCCGAACTTTCAATCATTTTATTTACCGTCGTACTCGGTGCCTTTGTAGTTGTCGGTACAAGAGGTGTTGATGGTGCCACTCGTATTCTGTTCATCGGTAAATTAATTGCCTTTGCTTTTGTGTTATTCATGATGTTACCAAAAGTGTCTGTCGATAACCTAATGGCCTTACCTTTAAATTATGCTTTCGTGATCTCTGCGGCGCCAATTTTCTTTACCTCCTTTGGCTTCCACATCATCATGGGCAGCGTAAACAGCTATTTAGATGGTAGTGTTACTCAATTCCGTAAAGCGATTTTAATTGGTACAGCGATTCCACTTGTAGCTTATTTAGTGTGGCAATTAGCGACTCACGGTGTATTAAGCCAAAATGAATTCGTGCAAGTACTCCAAGCGGATCCAACCCTTAACGGCTTAGTTAATGCAACACGTCAAATCACGAACTCCCACATCATGGGCGAAATCGTTCGTGTGTTCTCAGCACTTGCATTAATCACCTCTTTCCTTGGTGTCATGCTCGGGGTATTTGAAGGTTTAGGCGATTTATTTAAACGTTACAAATTGCCACACAATCGCTTGACACTGACGGTTGCAGCCTTCACACCACCACTTGCGTTTGCCTTGTATTATCCTGAAGGCTTTATCGCAGCATTAAGCTATGCAGGTTTACTCTGTGCGTTCTACTGCTTAATTTTGCCTATCGGACTAGCATGGAAAACACGTCAAGCAAATCCGAATCTGCCTTATCGCGTAATCGGTGGAAACGTAACCTTAGTGATAGCCTTAGTAATTGGCGTAATCATTATGATCGTGCCATTCTTAATTCAATCGGGTTATTTACCTGCAGTAGCAGGCTAAAGTGCTGTAGATTTTCAAGGCATTTTTCTCATAAAAGTAGGGCTTAAACGCCCTATTTTTTTATTTTCAAAAAATTTTCATTTTTTTTACCTCTCTTAATCTTTCCTTAAGATTCTCTTGTTTAAATATACTCATCGAAAGGCAAACAACCCAATCGATAAATAAATCTGAAAAATGTTAATCACTTAAGAAAAGATTAAGATTTGAATGATTTAATACATCTGAAAGCAAAACTTTCAACTTACTTTATGATTATCTTATTTAGGAGAACAAACTATGAAAAAATTACTTACTGTTGCAGCTATCGCATTATCTTCTGTTGCCGTATATAACACCGCAATAGCGCAAGGATTTAATGATGGCAATAATCAAGTCACTCAACAAGGTTTTGTAGATGAAAGCGTCATTGTAAAAACCGTTGCTGATGCATTAAATGCCAATGATAACACTCCAGTTCGTTTAGACGGACAAATTGTAAAACAAATTGGTAAAAAGGATTTCTTATTTAAAGACGCAAGTGGAAAAGAAATCCAAATTGAAGTCAGCAAAAAAGCATGGAATGGTCAAACGATAGCACCTCAAGATAACATTCAAATTATCGGTAAAGTCGATAAAGAATGGAATAAAACAGAAGTTGATGTAAAACAAATCATCAAAAAATAACTAACAAAATGACCGCACTTTTCTTAAGTGCGGTTAAAAATCCCAAAGGAGAAGAGAATGGAAAACGTACAAACAATGTCAGATCTTATGCAGCAAATTCAACAACGAATTGATTCACTAAAAGCCTCTGCTATGCAGCAACAAACAGAAATGAAACAATCATTAAATGAATGTATTGAGCAAAGTGAAGCCATTCAAAATCAATTAGTTCAGAGCCAACAGCAATTAACATCACAATTGGAATACGGCACTGCAGTATTAATTGAACTGGAACAAGGGTTACAGCTAGATTTCAGTACAGAAATCGCCGAATTTGAACAGTTGTGTCAAAATGAAACCGCCGATACGGCAGAATTAACACAACGATTAGAACAGAATGTACAGGAAAAAATCACGTTCCAATTAAACGAATTAAAAGCCAAAACAGGTATTGCCTTACAAGAAATTGGTCAGGTGACACCCCATATTAAGCAGTTATTTGGGGCAGAAAAAAGTGCTAAAGTGAAAGGGTTGGCAAAATTAAAACAACGTTTATATAAACGCTTTGGTAAACAGATTATTGCTTCAAAAGAATGCTTGGCAAAACAACTGGAACGCGGAGCCAGTAAATTAAGAGCTTAAAATGTCTGCTATCGTTTATTAAGAAGAAAAGTTAAACCGCACTTAATCTTGAGATGAGATGAAGTGCGGTCATTTTTTTAGTATTTTTTCGATTGAGACGATTAAATCTGAGCCAGAAATTCTTCTTCCGTTAAAACAGCCACACCTAATTCTTGCGCTTTTGTCAGTTTAGAACCGGCTGCATCACCAGCAATCACAAAATCCGTTTTCGCTGAAACCGAGCCGCTCACTTTCGCGCCCATGTCTTGTAATAAGGCTTTAGCTTCATTACGTCCCATTTGAGTTAAGGTTCCGGTTAACACCACCGTTTTGCCTTTAAAGCGGTTTTCTGTCACTTCTTTGGTTTCCACGGTTTCCCAATGTACGCCTTGAGCGATCAAATCATTCACCACAGACACGTTATGTGGCTCGTGCCAAAACGCTAAAATACGATTTGCCACCACTTCGCCAACATCAGGTACTTGCTGTAAAGCGTCTAAATCTGCATTTTGCAACGCTTCTAAGGTTTTGAAATGATTTGCTAAATTCAATGCTGTCGCCTCACCCACTTCACGGATTCCTAAAGCAAAAATAAAACGTGCTAACGTCGTATTTTTCGCTTTTTCAAGGCTCGCTAACGCATTTTCAGCTGATTTTGCGCCCATCCTTTCCAAACGAGTCAGTGTGGTTAAATCTAACTTGAATAAATCGGCTGGCGTATGAATTAATTCACGATCCACCAACTGCTCGATTAATTTCCCCCCTACGCCATCAATATCCATGGCCTTACGAGAAACGAAATGTTTAAGCGCTTCTTTACGCTGCGCTGCACAGAATAAACCGCCCGTACAACGCGCTACCGCTTCACCTTCAATACGAACAATGGCCGAATCACACACAGGACAAGTTTCTGGAAAAATAATCGGTCTTGCATCCGCTGGACGACGGTCGTGTAATACGCCGATAATTTGTGGGATCACATCTCCCGCACGGCGAATCACTACCGTATCGCCAATCGCAATGTCCAAGCGTTCAATTTCATCACCATTATGCAATGTGGCATTACTTACCGTGACACCAGCCACAAATACCGGTTCTAATTTGGCGACTGGAGTAATTGCCCCCGTTCTGCCCACTTGGAATTCTACATCATTTAGGCGAGTTAATTCTTCTTGTGCAGGGAATTTATAAGCAATCGCCCAACGTGGCGCTTTGGAAATAAAACCTAATTTCTCTTGTAACGCAATATCATTGATTTTCAACACGGTACCATCAATATCGTAGCCAAGAGCACTACGTTTATTTTGAATATCACGATAAAAATCCAACACTTCATCTGTGCCGTTACATAAACGGATTTCTGGGTTTACCGGAATCCCAATAGACTTCAACCATTGCAAACGATCATAATGCGTATTCGGCAAATCTACCCCTTCAGCAATACCAATACCATAAGCATTCAATACCAATGGACGCTTACTCGTAATTTTTGGATCGAGCTGTCGCAACGAACCTGCTGCGGCATTACGTGGGTTAGCAAAGGTTTTCTCGCCTTTCTCTAAAGCCTGTTGATTTAAACGCTCAAAGCCTTCATGTGGCATAAACACTTCACCACGCACTTCTAAACGTG
Organism: Haemophilus sp. HMSC068C11; assembly: GCF_001815355.1. Lineage (GTDB taxonomy): Bacteria > Pseudomonadota > Gammaproteobacteria > Enterobacterales > Pasteurellaceae > Haemophilus_D. The sequence goes on along the minus strand of NZ_KV820373.1, from coordinate 54,793 downwards.
CAGGTGGATTGTCCATTAAAAGTTGCAAGGGAATATTTCGAATTGTACGGATATTCGCGGTAATATCTTCCCCTGTTGTCCCATCACCACGAGTTGCAGCTTGAGTCAGTACGCCATTCACATACAAAATACTCACCGCTAAACCATCTAATTTCGGCTCACAGCAGAAAGTGAGGGGGTCAGGCAAACGAATAAGACGATCTTCAATACGTTTTACGAATGCATAAAATTCCTCGTCTGAAAAGGCATTATCCAAAGACAGCATTGGAATTTCATGACGAATTTGTGCAAAACCAGAAAGCGGTTTGGCTCCCACACGTTGAGTAGGTGAATCTGCCGTAATGAGTTCCGGATGGGCGGCTTCTAAGGCTTTAAGTTGATGAAATAAACGGTCATATTCCGCATCAGGAATGGTTGGGTTATCCAATACATGATATTCATATTCATAACGACGAAGATCCTGACGTAATGTATCAATTTGTTGCAGAAGGCTCATAATGTTCTCTAACAGTTTGCTCATTGAATTAAAATGGGCGAACCATCGGCTCGCCCAAAGTGCGGTTATTTTTTCGTGCGTTTTATGCGATGCGAGATAAGTAATCCTGCTCAGCCACATCATCAAAAATCTCTTGCTGATCAGTCAGCACCACACCACCTAAATCTTCCGCGATGGTTTTCGCTGCACGAATCATCATACGTAAGTTCGCCAAATTATTACCTGGTGATGGCAACTGCATAAAGAGCACCACACCCATGGTTGAAAACTCTGCCATATTGTAATAATCAAACGTACCGGGTTGTTCAATGTTCGCCACACTAAATAACACTGGGCTTGCCACACTTAAATCAAAGTGGCGGTGATACATTTGACGCTCGCCAAAAATAAAACCGAGGTTTTCTAAAGATTGAGATAATTGTGGACCATAAAATTCACGATTTTGATTTGAAATCACATAAAGTTGAACAAAGCCAGTGGTTTGTTTTGGTTTTTCCACTTCTACTGGTTCGTGATAGTTAAAATGCACGTTCTCATGAGTAGGTTCTTGAGTTGGATTTAATGACATCTCGGCTAATTGCTCACGCAATTCTGGCGAAGAAGAATTCACACCGTCAAAATCATTGCTTTGTGCTTCTAATTCTTCAATTGTCATTTCTGCTACACGCGGTTTTGGTTGTACATTCGTTTCAGGATAAACCACGGGTTCAGGTTGTGGAGCTGGCGCTGGAGCAGGTTGCGTAGTATTCATCTCATAAACCGGCTGATTTGGTAAAGAGATTTTAATATCATCCACGCTTTTTTCTATTTGACGCGCATCCACTTGAGCTCGTTGCTCATCAAAATTAAATTGCTGTTGGTTTGCCGCCTGCGGTGCCACTTTAGGTTGAACATGTTGTTGTACTGGCTGCGCCGCTTGAGCACGATGTGTTAAACGAATATCCGCATTAGGATCAGCAGCTTGCGAAAAAGGATTGACCTCACCGTTTTTAGAAGTGCGGTTAAATGTATTCGCACTTTTAAAATATTTTGATTTCTCACGGCGATTTGACCATAATCCGTGTACCACTAAGGCAATTAAAGCAATTACCCCTAAAATAATCAAAATGGTATTTAAGTCCATTCTTGTTGCTCCTTAACGCAATGATTTTTGCTAATCCTATCACATTTCCACAGGTGAAAAAATAGGAAAGCAAACAAGAGATTAAAAGGGATGAGATGGAATCTTTCTCAAAAAATATTGTCTTTCTGTGACATTTTGTATTTTTTACTTTTCAATTTAAAGGAACAATGATGATCGATCAAAATGAAATAAAATCTGCTTTCAATCATTTCGTAATGGGTTGGCATTTTATTACGCAAAAAGGTCTCCGCCGTTTTGTGATTATGCCGATTTTACTTAACATCGTTCTGCTTACAGGCTTATTCTGGCTATTTGTCTCACAAATCTCCACGATGATTGACTGGGTAATGAGCTTTATTCCTGATTGGTTAAGCTTTTTAAGTGTGATTTTGCTTGTACTGTCTATCGGCTCGATTCTCTTATTTTTCTATTTTGCCTTTACAACGCTTTCAGGCTTTATTGCCGCACCGTTTAATGGATTATTAGCAGAAAAAGTCGAAAAAATGCTGACTGGCGAAGCTGTTAATGATGATGGTTTTGCTGAAATCATGAAAGATGTGCCGCGTATGCTAAATCGTGAATGGCAAAAACTATGGTACAGCTTACCGAAATTTGTGGGCTTGTTCTTATTGAGTTTTATCCCCGTTATCGGACAAACCATTATTCCAGTACTAACCTTCCTATTTACTTGTTGGATGATGGCGATTCAGTACTGTGACTACCCGTTTGATAACCATAAAATTTCTTTTGGCATTATGAAAAATGCGTTAGGCGAAAGACGTTCTCAAAGCCTGACATTCGGAGCATTAATTACCCTTTGTACCGCATTGCCAATCGTGAATTTAGTGATTATTCCTGTGGCGGTCTGTGGTGCAACGGTAATGTGGGTCGAAAATTATCGCTCACAATTAAAATTTGATATGAATTTTGACCGCACTTCCGGTTCAACACAAATTGTGACACGTTCTAGTAGTACTGAAATTAAGCCTTCAGGAAATAACATCGTGAATAAATAGCATTTAGTTATAAAATATAGCTATTAACTATTTTTTTTATATAAAAGCCGGTGTTATAACTACTGCATCAACTCATTCCAAAATATAAAAGGACAGTAAAATGACAATTTATGCAGATAACTCATACTCAATCGGTAATACTCCATTAGTTCGTTTAAAACACTTCGGACACAATGGTAACGTTGTCGTAAAAATTGAAGGTCGCAACCCAAGCTTTAGCGTGAAATGCCGTATTGGTGCCAATATGATTTGGCAAGCAGAAAAAGACGGCATTTTAACAGCGGGTAAAGAAATTGTAGATGCAACCAGCGGTAACACCGGTATTGCTTTAGCTTATGTAGCAGCAGCGCGCGGTTACAAAATCACCTTAACCATGCCTGAAACCATGAGTCTTGAACGTAAACGTTTATTACGTGGTTTAGGCGTGAATCTTGTGCTTACTGAAGGCTCAAAAGGGATGAAAGGTGCGATTGCTAAAGCAGAAGAAATTGTGGCGTCTAACCCAAATCATTATGTGATGCTAAAACAATTTGAAAACCCGGCTAACCCGGACATTCACCGTCAAACTACCGGTGAAGAAATTTGGAAAGATACTGAAGGTAAAGTCGATGTTGTGGTTGCTGGTGTGGGTACCGGCGGTACAATTACCGGTATTTCTCGTGCGATCAAATTAGATCACGGTAAAAAAATTACCTCTGTAGCGGTTGAACCAACAGAATCACCTGTTATTAGCCAAACCCTTGCTGGTCAAGAAGTGAAACCAGGTCCACACAAAATTCAAGGTATCGGTGCGGGCTTCATTCCGAAAAACTTAGATTTATCATTAATTGATCGCGTGGAAACTGTAGATAGCGATACAGCAATTGCTACCGCTCGTCGCTTAATGGCTGAAGAAGGTATTCTTGCGGGTATTTCTTCAGGTGCGGCTGTGGCAGCAGCTGACCGCTTAGCAAAACTACCAGAATTCCAAGATAAATTAATCGTTGCAATCCTACCTTCTGCATCAGAACGTTATTTAAGTACAGCGTTATTCGAAGGTATTGAAGCTTAATCTATTGATTGAATTCATTTTATCTAAGGTCTGTTTTTACAGACCTTTTTTGTTTATTAATTAAACAAATTTTATTTGATATAACTAAAGGAAATAATTCATAAATAAATAATACTTTTCTTTTCTTTTTCGCTTCTTATAATTCATTTCACTTTCGTTATTTATCTAAAAAAGGAATACTTATGAAAAAATCATTTTTTAGCACCGCACTTTTAGCGGCAGGATTAGCCCTTTCTACTTTTGCTAACGCCGGGGAAATTGCTGATCGCGTTGAACAAACTAAAACCTTATTAGTTGGTACTGAGGGTACTTACGCGCCATTTACTTTCCATGACAAAGATGGCAAGTTAACCGGTTTCGATGTGGAAATTATCGAAAAAGTGGCGCAAAAATTAGGTTGGAAAGTCGAATTTAAAGAAACCGCTTGGGACGGCATGTATGCAGGTTTAAATGCAAAACGCTTTGATGTTATTGCGAACCAAACCAATCCAAGTCCAGAACGTTTAAAAAAATATGATTATAGTGCACCTTATAACTACTCTGCCGGCGTCATCGTGACGAAAGCCGATAACGATAGCATTAAATCATTCACTGATTTAAAAGGTAAAAAATCTGCACAATCTGCAACCAGCAACTGGAGCAAAGACGCACGTGATAATGGTGCAATTATTGTAACCGTTGATAGCTTGGCGCAAAACCTTGAAGCGGTAAAACAAGGTCGTGTTGATGCAACTGTAAATGATAAACTCGCGGTGTTAGATTACTTCAAAAAACAACCTAACTCAGGTTTAAAAATTGCTGTAGAAAGTGATAAAAAAATCCCGACCGGTTTTGCTTTCTTGAAAGGTGAAGAGCCGCTTATTGCAAAAGTGAACCAAGCACTTGAAGAACTACGCAAAGACGGAACGTTAAAACAACTTTCAATCAAATGGTTTGGCGATGACATTACTCAATAATTGGTTAGCCAGCCTTCCATTTATGACCGCAGAACGAGCTGATTATGTAATCAGCTCGTTTTGGCCTATGATGGAAGGGGCAATTTTATATACGATCCCCCTTGCGGTCATTTCCTTCTTTTGCGGTTTATTCATTGCAGTTATCGTGGCTGTGATTTGCACATTGCCACATCCCAATTTAATGACCAAAATTCTGCAGGGCATTTGTCGCACTTATATTTCAATTATTCGCGGCACGCCAATGTTGGTGCAGATCTTCATTATCTTCTACGGTTTACCTGAAGTTGGCATCAAACTTGAACCTTTCCCAACCGCAATTATTGCGTTCTCCATTAACATTGGTGCTTATGCAGCAGAAACGGTGAGGGCCTCCATTCTTGCGATTCCTAAAGGTCAATGGGAAGCCTCTTATGCGATAGGCATGAATTACACACAAGCTTTCGTGCGTACCATTATGCCGCAAGCGTTACGTATTTCCGTCCCTTCACTATCAAACACCTTTATTAGTACAGTGAAAGATACGTCTCTGGCATCACTTGTTTGGATTGCGGAATTATTTCGTGTGGCGCAAAACATCACGGCTGAAAACTACGAATTTATTTTAATTTATAGTGAAGCGGCCCTCATTTATTGGGTATTCTGTTTTGTGCTGTCAATGGGACAAACCCGTTTAGAAAAACGCCTTTCTCGCCATTTATAAGGACTGTTTATGTTAAAAGTCACGAATATTCAGAAAAGTTTTAATGGCCACCATGTATTAAAAGGCATTGATTTTGAAATTAATAAAGGTGAAGTGGTTGCCATTCTAGGCCCATCAGGTTCAGGCAAAACCACTTTTTTACGCTGTTTAAATTTGCTCGAACGCCCAGAAAAAGGGGTATTAGCATTTACTGATGGAAGCTTAACCATTGATTTTAGCAAGAAGATCAGCAAAGCCGATGAACTAAAATTGCGTCGTCGTTCTTCAATGGTATTCCAACAATACAATCTGTTTCCCCATCGCACAGCACTCGAAAATGTGATGGAAGGCATGGTAGTTGTACAAAAACAAGCGAAAGAGATTGCACGTGAAAAAGCCTTGGCATTATTGGAAAAAGTCGGTTTAAAAGCAAAAGCGGATTTATACCCCTCTCAACTTTCTGGTGGTCAACAGCAACGTGTAGGAATTGCCCGAGCCTTAGCGGTTAAACCTGATATCATCTTGTTAGATGAGCCTACTTCCGCACTTGACCCTGAACTTGTCGGTGAAGTATTGCAGGCACTCAAAATGCTCGCACAAGAAGGTTGGACAATGATTATCGTCACCCATGAATTGAATTTTGCCAAAGACGTGGCTGATCGTGTGATTCTTATGGAAAATGGTCAAGTTGTTGAACAAAATACAGCGGCAAACTTCTTCAGCCGCCCTCAACAAGAACGTACAAAGCAGTTCTTATTGCAAGCTAAAATGCCAATGGAATTCGAAGATTATTGTATTTAATCAAACTTCTAAATATAAAAAGAGCGGTCAAAAAACACCATGAATTTTGACCGCTCTTTCTATTTGAATGAATTACATAATAGCGTTGTAGAATACTGCTGCTAAAGCCGCCCCGATAAATGGCCCTACAACCGGCACCCAACTGTATCCCCAGTCAGCTTTAGTTTTTAATGTACCACCAAGGAAGAGACCTAAGGTTAAGCGTGGACCAAGATCTCGAGCAGGGTTAATCGCATAACCGGTTGTGCCACCTAAGCTTAAACCAATTGCCCACACTAGAATGGCTACAGGTAATGCCCCGATAGAACCTAAACCAATTGGTGTGCTTTCTGCTGTGCCAGGTAAAGTGATGTTTGCACCTGCAAGGTAGAAAATCACGAAGACAAGCACAAAGGTACCAACGATTTCGTTTACCAAGTTGATTGGATAGTTACGAATTGCAGGTTCGGTACAGAAACACGCGCGTTTTAAGCCCTCTTCTTCGGTCGCTGCAAAGTGATCTTTATACATAATGTAAACCAACAACGCACCAACCATGCCTCCCACAACTTGTGCCGCGATGTAGCCTGGTACCAGCTCCCAAGCAAATACACCCTTCATTGCCACACCAAGTGTTACCGCTGGATTTAAGTGCGCCCCGCTGTAAGGACCTGTCACAACAACGGCCACATACACCGCAAATGCCCACGCGGTAGTAATCACAATCCAACCAGAACTTTGCCCTTTCGTTTTATTTAAACATACGTTGGCCACCACACCGTTACCTAACAGGATGAGAAGTGCTGTGCCAAAAAATTCTGCAAAATAGGCATTCATAAGAGAATCTCCAAATAATGATTAACTTAATGATTTCATTAAAGAAATCTTGCTTTGCAATTCGTTTCGTTGTTTGATCAAATATTGAGATACTCAAAGTGAGTGGTTTTATTATCTAGTTTTAACCAATTAATTCAATAGATGAAACCGATCTATTTCTAAAAATGAGAGAACGATCACATTATTTTGTGCGTTAATACGAGTATCCATATTTTTTAAGGGGAAAATCTGTGATAGCAATCACAAAACCCAACATTGCTTGTTCCAATTAGATTCGAATTCAATTAAGTTAGGCTCGCAATTTGTTCGTTTAAGCTCAAAATTTCTTCATTCATTTAATCAATGAGAGTGCTAAGCACTCTAAGGAATAGAACCATGACAGACAAAAAATACATCATCGCGTTGGACCAAGGTACCACAAGCTCTCGTGCAGTATTATTAGATCACAATGCGAATGTTGTCGAAATCGCCCAACGTGAATTTACACAAATTTATCCACGCGCAGGCTGGGTGGAACATAATCCAATGGAAATTTGGGCAACACAAAGTTCAACATTAAACGAAGTAGTTGCAAAAGCAGGCATTACCTCTGACGAAATCGCGGCAATTGGTATTACTAACCAACGTGAAACCACCATCGTGTGGGAAAAAGCAACCGGCACACCAGTTTATAACGCGATTGTGTGGCAATGTCGTCGTACTGCAGATATTACAGACAAACTTAAAGCGGATGGCCATGAAGAATATATCCGCAACACCACAGGTTTAGTGGTGGACCCCTATTTCTCGGGTACAAAAGTGAAATGGATTTTAGACAATGTAGAAGGCGCTCGCGAAAAAGCGGAACGCGGTGAACTTCTATTTGGTACCGTAGATACCTGGCTTGTATGGAAATTAACCCAAGGTCGTGTTCACGTAACGGATTACACCAATGCATCCCGTACCATGTTATTTAACATCCATACGAAAAAATGGGATGACAAAATGTTGGAATTATTAAATATTCCACGTTCTATGTTGCCTGAAGTGCGTAATTCTTCCGAAGTGTACGGCAAAACCAACATTGGGGGTAAAGGCGGTGTGCGTATTCCTGTTGCCGGTATCGCGGGTGACCAACAAGCTGCACTTTACGGCCATCTATGTACCCGCGCAGGCCAAGCGAAAAATACCTATGGTACAGGCTGCTTTATGTTGCTTCACACCGGTGATAAAGCTATTACCTCTAAAAATGGTCTATTAACCACCATCGCGTGTAACGCTAAAGGCGAACCAGAATACGCACTTGAAGGTTCGGTATTTATCGCAGGTGCTTCAATCCAATGGTTGCGTGATGAACTCAAAATCGTTCATGACAGCTATGACTCCGAATACTTCGCACAAAAAGTCCCAGACAGTAACGGTGTGTATGTTGTTCCAGCCTTCACCGGTTTAGGTGCGCCTTATTGGGATCCGTATGCTCGTGGTGCAATTTTCGGTCTTTCTCGTGGCTCTAATCGCAACCATATTGTACGCGCAACCCTTGAATCCATTGCTTACCAAACCCGTGATGTGTTAGAAGCAATGCAATCTGACTCAGGTCAACGCTTACAATATTTACGTGTCGATGGTGGCGCAACCAACAACAATTTCTTAATGCAATTCCAAGCGGATATTTTAGATGTGAATGTTGAGCGTCCAGTAGTGAAAGAAGTAACCGCACTTGGTGCCGCTTACCTTGCAGGTCTTGCCGTTGGTTTCTGGAAAGATTTAGATGAGCTTCACGACAAAGCACGTGTAGAACGTACTTTTACTCCAGATAATGACGAAGAAAAACGTGAACGTCGTTATAAAGGTTGGAAAAAAGCGGTGAAACGCTCATTAGAGTGGGCAAAAGAAGACGCGGAATAATTCTTCCTTCTAATAATAAGTGCGGTCAAAATCACTTGTGTTTTTGACCGCACTTTTATTTTGAGGAAATATATTACCGATAAATACTCGTACAATACGTCAGGGCTTGTCTTATGGCTTTCCCTAATTCTTCATCCGAAATACTCTTATCATATTTAAATTCTAATGGTGAATTGTCAGGAAGTGAAATTCCTGAGTACCCACCAAGAGAATCCTGGTGAAGTGGCGCTATAATTATAAAACTAGCGTCCTGTTCTAAAGATAAAAAAGACATATCCTTATAGATCGATTTTTTATTTTTATATCCATAGCGTTTTTTCATCTCTTCTTCGAGATTTTTTTGTAGTCCTTTCATTTTTTCAGAATTAAAGATAGCCTGAAACTCTTCGAACGAAATTTCTTTACTTTCATTAAGCTTTTCTTTAATTAACCTTCCTAGATCTAAATCAGAAATATCAACTTCATTAAAAATAAAATCTTGATCTGGATCTGTTATCGCAATCATTCCTCTAATAAAAGAGGTAACCAATAAGAAATCTTTATTAATTCTGACAAAAGCAGCTTTAGGTTTAGTCATATTAATTTACCTTAGTAACAATAATATTAGTTCCTTTAGATCTAGTATACATTAAACAATTACCTAATTTACCACTTTGACTTGTTATGCTATCTATAGTGATATTTCTACAGAAAAGTGAATGTGGAATTATAAGGTTTACTTAGAATAATCATCTTTGGAAACAAAAGCGCGGTCAAAATCGCTTGTGTTTTTGACCGCACCATATGCCTAGTCTACATTCTATTAAGAAGCCTCACTCAACACAGAGTAAACCTTATTAATTATTAGGCTTAACTCATCACTCTTAACACAAGACACCTTAACTCCCCAAAATCGTTCATCAAAGAAACCAACACTCTGACTTGATCTTGTATTAGAAAGCAACAATCTATCCTCAATATAATCTAAGTCATAACTTCTATTCTTATTAAAAACAACTATTATTTTAGATAAACCGCTAGAACTATTTATTACAAAAGGATAAAACCCTTTGTTTACATACTCCATGTAGTCTATCTCCCATAAATATGGGTTTACCACTTCACTCTGTTTAACTAGATTCAATTTTTCTAAAAAAATATCTTCATTATCTATAAACTCTTGATAATCAATTTTATTGTCTTTTATTAATTCCTCAATAGCATATATATACCCAAATCCCTTTGCCATTAAATTAATCATTAAATCCCTATCATCCAAATAAAATAACTCATCATTTATATTGGAGAAGATCTCCAATTTAGGATTAAAATAATCAATAAGATAACTTGCTTTATTATAAGCCAATTGAGTTGGGTAAATATTCATATCAATACACAGATTTACTGAAAAATTATCTGTATCTAAAATCTTATCTATTTGAATAGCAAAGCTATTAAAATTCCCTTTACTATCATATATCCCTGGATTTCCGATAATCATCTTCTCTCACCTAATATAGGATTCACTCTAATCGTTCGTATATTTATTTCTATCCTTAAAAGGATTTCATCATATACATACGCCTATCTTGCTTAAATATCAACCGCACTTTTATTTTATCTATTAACTATACTGCTGCCGATACTTTTCTAAATTATCTTGAAAATGCTGAATATAGTATTCGATATCTTTTTCTCGGTAACCAAGAATTCGGCCGATTTCACGTTCCACTTTTGGATCAAAACCATTCACCGTGCTTGCAGGAAGTAGTACTTCCATTTGTTCAGCGAGTGCAAGAGATTGGGGTAAATAGACAATAAAATCGGTTAAGCAAACATCATTAATATGACGTTGCACTGTTTTTGAATGAAGCATTCCTTGCTCAAGATAAGGGAGAAAGGCGTCAGGAATACCGAGCTCCTGATTGAATAATGCCACTTGCTTTTCGCCCCTTAACATTAATTCCAGCTCCTTGCCTTCATGCGGCCCAAGAATACCTTTTTCCATAAGAATATTCCTTTCGTTGAAATAAAAAAGGGGATTGGATGATTGACCAGATCCCCTTCATTGTACGCCTATTTGGCCACAATGTTCATCTAAATGACGAAATTATTTTTTCCAATTTTTCAACGCATCGGCAAAGGCATTACCCATCGCACTATTTCCTCTAGGATTACGCTCTTGACGAGGTGCATTACTTCTTGGTTTTGCGCTTAAAGTGCGGTCAGATTTGCCGTCATTTTTGACCGCACTTTCATCTAATCGCATCGTCAATGCAATACGTTTACGCGGCACATCCACTTCCAAGACTTTCACTTTTACGATATCGCCCGTTTTCACCACTTGATGTGGATCTTCTACGAATTTATCGCTTAATGATGAAATGTGTACTAAACCGTCTTGGTGAACACCAATATCCACAAATGCGCCGAAGTTGGTCACATTAGTGACGGTACCTTCTAAAATCATACCTGGTTTTAAATCGGTGATTTCTTCCACGCCCTCTGCGAATACCGCGGTTTTAAATTCACCACGCGGATCGCGCCCCGGTTTTTCCAACTCTTTGAAAATATCTTGAACGGTTGGTAAACCAAATTGCTCATCAATGAATTGTTTTGCATCAAGCTGACGTACCACACCCGCATTGCCCATTAAATCTTGAATAGATTGTGCTGTCGCTTGCAAGATTTTTTCCACCACTGGGTAAGCTTCTGGGTGGACACCTGAAGCATCAAGTGGATTTTTCCCGTCTGCAATACGCATAAAGCCTGCACATTGCTCAAAGGCTTTTGGCCCTAAACGAGGCACTTTTTTCAATTCTGTACGGCTTTCAAAACGACCATTTTCATCACGATATTCCACAATGTTTTGCGCTAAAGTTTTCGTCATCCCCGCCACGCGAGCAAGTAATGGCGCGGATGCTGTATTCAAATCCACACCCACCGCGTTTACACAGTCTTCCACCACCGCATCCAGTTTACGCGCAAGTTGGGTTTGGTTTACATCATGCTGATATTGCCCTACACCAATGGCTTTCGGTTCGATTTTCACTAATTCCGCCAATGGATCTTGTAAACGACGGGCGATAGAGACTGCACCACGTAAAGAGACATCTAAATTCGGGAATTCATTTGCCGCAAATTCAGAGGCGGAATAAACGGATGCGCCCGCTTCACTCACCACAACGGTTTGAGGTTTATTTTCTTTGATTTCTTTAATCACTTCTTTCGCAAAACGTTCGGTTTCACGAGAAGCGGTACCGTTACCAATGGCAATTAACTCTACGTTGTGTTTGCGGATCAAGCTGAAAATCGCCACTTGCGCTTCGGCTTCACGCCCCGTGTGTGGATAAATTGTGGTGGTATCTAATAATTTACCTGTGTTATCCACCACCGCGACTTTAACACCTGTACGTAAGCCTGGGTCCAAGCCCATGGTGCTCTTAGCACCTGCTGGTGCGGCCATTAAAAGTGCGGTCAGATTTCTAGCAAAAACATCAATGGCCTCTTCTTCTGCTTTTTCACGTAAACTTGCCATTAATTCTGTTTCTAAATGCAACGAAACTTTGATTTTCCACGTCCACGCAATCACTTGCTCACGCCATTTATCCGCAGGTTGCCCCGTGAAACGGACATCTAAATAATCACGAATAATCTCTTCACAATAACTTTGGCGACTTCCCTCTTCCGCATCAGGATCCGCATTTAAGCTTAATTGTAAAATGCCCTCATTACGCCCGCGGAACATCGCTAATGCACGGTGAGAAGGCACATTTTTCAATAATTCTTGGTGGTCGAAATAATCTTGGAATTTTGCGCCTTCCGTTTCTTTACCTTCAATCACTTTGGATACGATAACGGCATTTTTCGCTAAATAATCACGGACTTTCGCTAATAAGCCCGCATCTTCAGCAAAACGCTCCATTAAAATATAGCGTGCGCCATCAAGTGCGACCTTGGCGTCTGTTACGCCTTTATCCGCATTTACAAATTCAGCGGCTGACGTTTCTGGATCATTTTTCGGCTCGTTCCAAAGTAAATCAGCCAATGGCTCAAGACCGGCTTCAATCGCAATTTGCCCTTTCGTACGACGTTTCGGTTTGTATGGCAAATACAAATCTTCTAATTCGGTTTTGCTTTGTGTTGCATGGATTTTGTCACGCAATTCATCGGTCAATTTCCCTTGCTCTTCAATAGATTTCAAAATGGTTTGACGACGATCTTCTAATTCACGTAAATAAATTAAACGGGTTTCAAAATGACGAAGTTGGGTGTCATCCAAGCCACCTGTGGCCTCTTTACGATAACGGGCGATAAATGGAATGGTGTTGCCATCATCTAATAATTGAATGGCGGCGAGGATTTGTTGGGGTTGAACGGTTAATTCTGCCGCAATAATTTGGCTAATTTGTTGATTTAACATTGTCATACTTCTTTGTTATTAAAGGATTCAATAAAAACGGGGATAGAATACTGGTTTTAGACAACAGGCTCAAATATAATTCAAAAAAATTTCTTTTATTTTTATTATGGCAAAATCAAATTACATTACCCGTCAAGGCTGGCTTGCGCTTGACCAAGAACTTAAATTTTTGTGGAAAGAAGAACGCCCAAAAGTTACCCAAGCGGTTTCAGATGCCGCGGCGCTTGGTGACCGCAGTGAAAACGCAGAATATATTTATGGCAAACGTCGCTTACGTGAAATTGATCGCCGCGTGCGTTTTCTTTCCAAACGATTAGAAGTGCTACAAATCGTGGATTACCACCCGAAACAAGAAGGCAAAGTATTTTTCGGTGCATGGGTTGAGCTAGAAGATGAAGAAGGCGAAGTGAAGCAATACCGCCTTGTCGGCTGCGATGAATTCGATCCCGCTAAAAACTGGATCTCCATTGATTCTCCCGTCGCACGTGCTTTAATCGGGAAAGGCGTTGACGATGAAATCCATGTGGAAACACCCTCTGGCAAAGTCGTGCTCTATGTAAACCGAATTTGGTATGAAAAATAGCAAGCATAAAAAACAAAAGAGCGGTCAAATTAACCGCTCTTTTTTATTCTAAAAATCGGATAAATTATGCTTTATCGCCAATTAATACGGACTCTAACGCAATTTCGATCATATCATTGAAGGTTAATTGACGTTCTTCTGCTGTAGTTTGTTCGTGTGTACGAATGTGGTCTGAAACGGTACAGATACAAAGTGCTTTTGCACCATATTCTGCTGCTACGCCATAGATACCAGCCGCTTCCATTTCTACGCCTAAGATGCCGTATTTTTCCATCACATCAAACATTTCGAAATCTGGCGTATAGAATAAGTCTGCAGAGAAGAGATTCCCTACGCGAACTTGCTTACCTTTTTCTTTCGCTGCTTGAACCGCTGCTTGTGTCATATCAAAATCAGCAATTGCAGCAAAATCGTTATCTTTAAAACGGATACGGTTTACTTTTGAATCAGTACATGCACCAAGACCGATGATGACATCACGTACTTTAACATCCATACGTACAGCACCACAAGAACCAACACGGATGATTTTCTTCACACCGTATTCAGTAATTAATTCTTTCGCATAAATTGAGCAAGATGGGATACCCATACCGTGACCCATAACAGAGATACGACGACCTTTATAAGTACCGGTATAACCCAACATATTGCGAACGTTAGTCACTTCTTTCGCATCTTCTAAGAATGTTTCAGCAATATATTTTGCACGAAGCGGATCGCCTGGCATTAATACAACATCTGCAAATGCGCCTTCAGGAGCATTAATATGTGGAGTCATTGTTTTTTCCTCTTGTTGATAAATAAAAAATCATTTAAGCAAACGTTTTCGCCTGCTTTAAAATACAACACCACGAATGATTCGTGGTGTTGAGAGATAAAGTGCGGTTAAAATTCACCACATTTTCAATTACATTGCTACGCCGCTTAACTCGATGAATAAACCTGCGATAGTTGCACTCATTAAGTTAGCTAATGTACCTGCGATAACTGCTTTTAAGCCTAAGCGAGCCACATCACCGCGACGATTTGGTGCCATACCACCAATACCGCCGATTAAGATTGCGATAGAACTGAAGTTCGCAAAACCACATAATGCGAAAGTAATAATTGCTTTAGTTTTTTCACTTAATACAACTGCTGTATCTGGTTGTAAGTATTTCGCGAACTCTAAGTAACCCACGAATTCGTTAACAGCTAATTTCATACCAATCATTTGACCAGCGATTGCAGATTCATCCCAAGATACACCAATTAAGTACGCTAATGGTTTGAAGATCCAACCAAAGATTGATTGTAATGTTAAATCACCGTAACCGAACCAGCCGCCTACGCCACCTAAGATACCGTTAATTAAAGCGATTAAACCCACGAATGCGATTAACATCGCACCTACGTTTAACGCTAATTGCATACCTGCACTCGCACCACCTGCCATTGCTTCAAGCACGTTGGTTGGTTTTTCGCTATCATCCGTTTCAGGTTGTTTATCGTTAAATTGTTCAGTTTGTGGGAATAAAATTTTCGCAAATAATAAACCTGCTGGTGCAGCCATGAAAGATGCTGCGATTAAGTAAGTCAATGGTACGCCCATTCCTGCATAACCTGCCATTACTGAACCCGCGATAGAAGCTGTACCACCCGCCATAATAGCGAACAATTCAGATTGGGTCATATTTTTAATGTAAGGGCGAACCACTAAAGGTGCTTCAGTTTGACCAACGAAGATATTCGCGGCTGCAGACATTGATTCTGCTTTAGATGTACCTAACGCAGCTTGCAATGCACCACCAATCACTTTGATGACCACTTGCATGATGCCTAAATAGTAAAGCACAGAAATTAAACCAGAGAAAAAGACGATGATTGGTAACACTTTCACCGCAAAGATAAAGCCGGCATTTGAAGGATCTGCTAAGCCACCAAAGACGAAGTTAATCCCTTCATTACCATAAGCGATAACATTTGATACACCATTTGCTGTCGCTTGCAATGCATCACGACCAAACGGCACATACAAAATAAGGGCCGCAAATCCGATTTGGATCGCCAAAGCCCCTAATACAGTACGTAAATTAATCGCCTTACGATTATTTGAAAATAATACGGCAATGACCAGTAATACGACAATGCCTAAAACGCTACCTAAAATACCCATTTTTTTCCCCTAGGTTGGTTAGATAAGTAAGTGAATAAAATTGTCCTATTCTACTTGTTTTTCGGTAAAAAGTCGGAATATTTTTACTACTTTTTGGCATGTTTGCTTATAAAATGGTCACAATTTTGGTCAGACCACAAGATTTCGCATAATTTTCAAGTACTTGGGTCTGTTCAACAGTTGGGACATAAGGCGTGAGTCCTTCGGCATCTCGTGCACCTTTTGTGTGCATTCGAATAATTTTGAACAACACATCCGGATAGTCTTTCAATAAGGACGCAACCTTTTCCACCAACTTTTCTGCATCAAAAAAATTTGCCACATAAACTAACCGCACTTCTTCCACTTTATTCAATGGTAATAATTGCGCCAAGTTCTTCAAATTGCGATCTAAGTTTTCTTGCTTGATATGTTGATGAGTGGGGATGATGTTTTTCGGGACAATGCCTTGGCGATTTTGTCTATCAAAGCACAAACGTTGTAAACCAAGTCCTTCTCCTTTCAAGTCAAAGAGAAATTTGTCTGTGACATCAATTAAAGGACGAATTGCGTTAAATTCAAAGAAACCACTGCTATCTAAATAGCAAGTTAGCCCTTCCTCACGTAGTTTTTGAAACAATGGAACGAGCTTTTTATGATGAATGGTGGGTTCACCGCCAGAAACTGTTACACCACGAATGAAAGGTACCGCATCCATCACTTGCTCATACAAATACTGCAGACTGACTTGATGAGCGCCTTCTGCATAACGAGGAATGGTTTCTGGATTATGGCAATAAAGGCAGTTTAACTTACAACCTTGTAAGAAAATACTAGTACGATTCCCCTGCCCTTCTACATTAGAAAAAGGAATAATACGATGCAGGGGAACATAAATATCAGAAAGTGCGGTCACAAAAAACGCTATTTTCTAGAGTAAGTTATCACTTACACAAGCTTCATTTGGAAAATCACTAATTCCGCTTGGCAGCAGAATGTGAAAACCGCTTTAAGCACATACCCTTCTTCAACCTGTTGAATTTCAGATTGAATTTGGCAAGGTTCACTTTCTACATCACGAGCTTTTAATGTGAAATATTCCAATGCACCTTCTGCATCTTGACGAGTCGCGTAAAACTGTTCGATAGGTAAACTACAATCACTGTTATCAAACAATGATTTCATATCGAAAGTATTACAGCCTACGCATTCAATTGGTTTTTCAGTTTGAATGGCCATCTTTTCTCCTTATCTAAAAAAGCCGTGATATAACACGGCTTATTAAGTTTAAAATTATTTTGCAGCAACAAAGCCGACGGCTTCGTACACTTCGGCAAGGGTTTCTTTCGCTCTTGCACGGGCTTTTTCTGCACCTTGACGTAAAATCTCGTCTAAAAGTGCTTCATCGTTACGATATTGATAGAAACGTTCTTGTAAACCCGCAAGTAAGTTTGACACTTCGTCAGCCACCGCTGTTTTTAAGTGGCCGTACATTTTGCCTTCAAATTCTTTTTCAAGGTCTGCCACAGATTTATCCGTCACTGCAGAAAGGATATCTAATAAGTTAGACACACCCGCTTTGTTTTTCACGTCATAACGTACAACAGGTGGTTCATCAGAGTCTGTTACCGCGCGTTTGATTTTTTTTGCTACCGATTTAGGATCTTCAAGCAAGGTCACCACGTTATTACGATTATCATCAGATTTAGACATTTTTTTATCAGGGTCTTGCAAAGACATAATACGCGCACCAGCTTTTCCTAAGAAGATTTCAGGAATCGTGAAAATATCACCATAAAGCGCATTAAAACGAGCGGCAATATCACGGGTAATTTCTAAATGTTGTTTTTGGTCATCCCCTACTGGCACGCTTTTCGCTTGATAAAGTAAGATATCTGCTGCCATTAAAACCGGATAATCAAATAAACCCACGTTAATATTTTCGGCATAACGTGCTGATTTATCTTTAAATTGAGTCATACGGCTCATTTCACCAAAATAGGTGTAGCAGTTTAATACCCAGCTTAATTGAGTATGTTCTGGTACATGAGATTGCACGAAGATCGTGCTTTTATTCGGATCAATGCCACAAGCCAAGTAAAGGGCGAGCACATCAAGGGTGGCTTTGCGAAGTGCTACAGGATCTTGACGTACAGTGATGGCATGTA
Organism: Haemophilus sp. HMSC068C11; assembly: GCF_001815355.1. Lineage (GTDB taxonomy): Bacteria > Pseudomonadota > Gammaproteobacteria > Enterobacterales > Pasteurellaceae > Haemophilus_D. The sequence goes on along the minus strand of NZ_KV820373.1, from coordinate 36,678 downwards.
AATCCACCACACAGAAAATACACTCATAATCTTCTTGCATTTTCACCCAGTTGCGAAGTGCACCTAAATAATTCCCGATAGTTAATTCGCCGGAAGGCTGCACGCCACTGAATACAATTGGTTTTGTCATTGGTTATCCTTTTATTCTGTAAACTGAATTGGCGCTATGATAACAAAAGATAGGGCGTTTTTTAATGATTGAGTTCAAAACAATGTGTAAAAATGCTATATTACGCCAAAAATTTCTACAGCTCACAATTTATAATCCCAATGAAAAATTATAATGATATGGCTCTGGCACTTGCCGGTGTTTGTCAATCAGTCTTATTAATCAGTCAATTAGCACAAAAAGGCGAAGTTGATAACCAAGATGCATTTCAAACCACCATTCATTCTCTTCTCATTACTCAACCCGAAGATACATTAGCCGTATTTGGCGGTGATGTTCAACATCTTAAAGTGGGATTAAATACACTTATCGAGCAACTCACCCAATTAAACGATAAAAATTTATTAAATTATTGGGGCAGCTTGTTAGCGTTAGAGAGCAAATTAAACAAACAACCTGAAATCAAACAAGAACTTGGCCGCCGTATTGCTCGCTTACCGGAACAACTTGCTTATCACGACAATCAATTTGATGATGAGATGTTTTCTATCATGGCAAACATTTACGTCGATACGATTAGCCCTTTAGGCAAACGCATCCACATTATTGGTTCGGCATATCATTTACAGCAACAAAGCGTGCAAGACAAAATTCGTGCGTGTTTACTTGCCGGTATTCGTTCTGCTGTTTTGTGGCGTCAAGTCGGCGGCAGCAAATGGCAACTGTTATTTCATCGTAAAAAATTAGTGCAAGCGGCACGACAACTCTACTTAACTTTAAATTAATCCTTGGAGAACTCTTATGCAACTTTCCGCATTAACCGCTCTTTCCCCGATTGACGGTCGTTATCAAGATAAAGCCACTGCATTGCGTGGTATTTTCAGTGAATTTGGCTTGCTCAAATTCCGTGTCACCGTGGAAGTACGTTGGTTACAAAAATTGGCGGCGACCGCTGAAATCCAAGAAGTTTCTTCTTTGTCTAAAGAAGCAAACGATTACCTTAATAAAATTGTGGAAGAATTCAGTCTTCAAGATGCTGAACGTATCAAAGAAATTGAGCGCACCACGAATCACGACGTAAAAGCCGTTGAGTATTTCTTAAAAGAAAAAAGTGAAGCTTTACCAGAATTAGCCAAAGTCTCTGAATTTATTCACTTTGCTTGTACCTCGGAAGATATTAACAACCTTTCTCACGCCCTAATGTTGAAAACAGCACGTGAAGAAGTGTTCTTACCGGAATGGCAAAAACTGATTGATGAAATCACCCGTCTAGCGAACGAATACAAAACCATCCCATTACTTTCTCGTACACACGGCCAACCTGCCTCACCTAGTACTGTGGGTAAAGAAATGGCGAACGTGGTTTACCGTTTAAAACGCCAATTCAAACAACTCCAACAAAATGAAATCTTGGGTAAAATCAACGGTGCTGTGGGTAACTACAATGCGCATTTATCAGCTTATCCAAATATTAACTGGCATAAATTCAGTGAAGAATTTGTCACTTCATTAGGTTTAGATTGGAACCCATACACTACGCAAATTGAACCTCACGATTATATTGCTGAATACTTTGATGCCGTGGTACGTTTTAATACCATCATCATCGACTTCGATCGTGACTTATGGGGCTACATTGCGTTAAATCACTTTAAACAACGCACTATCGCAGGTGAAATTGGTTCATCCACCATGCCACATAAAGTGAATCCTATCGACTTCGAAAACTCAGAAGGTAACTTAGGTTTAGCCAATGCCGTGATGACTCACCTAGGTCAAAAATTACCAATTTCTCGCTGGCAACGTGACTTAACCGACTCCACTGTATTACGTAATTTAGGTGTGGGTTTAGGTTATTGCTTAATTGCGTATGCCGCAACGCGTAAAGGTATCAGCAAATTAGAAGTGAACGAACAACATCTCCGTGATGAACTCAACCAAAACTGGGAAGTTTTAGCTGAGCCAATTCAAACGGTGATGCGTCGATATGGTATTGAAAAACCATATGAAAAATTAAAAGAGCTTACACGTGGTAAACGTGTTGATGAAAAAGCAATGCGTGAATTCATCGAAAAACTGGCTATCCCAGCAGATGAAAAAGCACGTTTACAACAACTCACTCCTGCAACCTATATTGGTGCCGCCATTGAGTTAGTGGAAAAACTTTAATAAAGAAAAGGGCAGCTTTTCATGCCCTAAAAAGTCAAAGTGCGGTCAAAAACATTTTAGATTTTGACCGCACTTTTTTCTTTCTTCTCTTACCTATTGCATCATTCACGCTTAATAAACAGCAATCGCGCATGATCATACACCCAATTAAAAATAAAGGTATAAACGGTCACCATCACCGTTAAGCTGAAATCCATCATAAAAGCCGTTATCCAATCCACTTTTAAAAAGTAAGCAATGATCGGCACGGTGAAAATAAGCAAACCGCCCTCAAATGAAATGGCATGTAAAGTACGAAATATGACGCCTCGCTTTTCTCGCGGCCCCGTAAAGACTTTATCAAGAAAATAATTAAAGATGAGATTCCAGAGCATGGCGGTTAAGGAAACCAGTACCATGGACCCAAAGAGAATAGAAACACTTTCTTCTGTAAAGAAATACAAAGCGAAAACGGAAAGCAACACAACCGTAGTTTCAAACAAGATTGCGTGAAAAAGTCGCTCAAGAAAACTCATTTGTCATCCTTTACAAAGCAAAAGTGCGGTCAAATTCACCGCACTTTTCATCAATATTTGATTAATTGGTTTTTAATTTATTCCAATATTTTTCGTAAATGTCCACTGCTTCACCCACATCGCCTTGCATAATGCCTTTTTCAATGTTTTCAGCAGATGGGAACAAGGTTGGGTTATTTGCCATTTCAGGTGAAAGTAACGCTTTCACGCCTTCATTTGGCATTGAGAAGCCCATTTTTTCAACCACTAATTTCGCATTTTCAGGACGAAGTAAGAAGTCGATAAATTTATAAGCGCCCTCTGTATTTTTCGCACCTTTTGGTATCGCGTAGTTATCCATCCAGAAAATCGCCCCTTCTTTTGGATACACAAATTGGATACTTGGATTTTCTTTGTGGGCTAAATAAGCCGAACCATTCCATAACATACCAATAGAGGCTTCACCTTGAACAAACGGAACTTCTGGCGAGTCAGAGTTAAAAGTCACCACATTTGGTAACAATTTCACTAAACGCTCGTAAGCGGCTTTGATCTCTTCTTCATTCGTGGTGTTTGGTGATTTACCATCTAAAAGTAATGCAATGTGGAACACTTCACGCGCATCACTGGTTAATAATACTTTACCTTTGTATTCAGGGCTCCATAAATCAGCCCAGCTTGTGATTTTGCTTGGTTCAATATCATCCGCATTCACACCGATACCGGTTAAGCCATAAACATAAGGCAGAGAATATTTGTTATTTGGGTCAAATTCCTTGTTTAATAAGTTTGCTGGAATTTGTTTAAAATTACTTAATTTGCTGTGATCAAGCTCTTGTAACATATTTTCTTTCGCCATTTTATTGACGTAATAGCTTGATGGGAAAACTAAATCATAACCACTGCCTGTACTGGAGGTCAGTTTCAATTTAGCATACATTTCTTCATTACTTTCAAACGTAGAATAAATCACTTCAATGCCGGTTTCTTTGGTAAATTCTGCAACCAAATTGGATGGCACATAGTCAGTCCAGTTATAAACATACAATTTTTCAGCAGCAAGAGCAGCAGAAGTTGCAGCAAATGCAACGGCAGACAGACAAAGTGATTTAATGTATTGAACAGCATTTTTTTTCAATTTATTGACCTCCTCAGGACAATCAAAACAAACCTTAAGCAATCGTTTACCTATGTAAACTTGGGGAGTATAGCACCTTTTTTGCAAAAGGTTTGACATATTTTCCCATCAGGGTAAGATTTCTCTCATCTCTATTTTATGTTAATCAGTCATCAACTATGCTCGAATTTGCTCATCAAGAACACGTCAAATCTTATTATCTCGATAGTCGGAATCAAACCTTTGAACTGCCGCCTCTCTCTCAGCAAGAAGAAGCGGATGTTTGTGTCATCGGTGCGGGTTTCTTTGGCTTATCTGCTGCCCTTGAATTAGCAGAAAAAGGCAAAAAAGTGATTGTTCTAGAAGGCGCGCGAGTCGGATTTGGTGCATCTGGTAGAAGTGGCGGTCAAGCCATCAACGGTTTTGAAGAAGGCATTGATGAATATATTTCTCAAGTAGGCTTTGATAAAGCGAAAAAACTTTGGGATATGTCGCTAGAAGCCATTGATATTATTGATGAACGCATTGCGAAATATGGTATTCAATGTGATTGGAAAAAAGGCTATGCCACATTGGCGTTAAATGAACGTCGAATGGACGATCTCATTGAAATGGAAAAAGCCAGCCACGCGACTTTTGGCTATGACAAAATGCAACTTTGGGATAAGGCCAAACTGAAACAACATTTAGGCAGCGATATTTATGTTGGCGGCTTATACGATAGCAATTCTGGTCACTTACACCCATTAAATTATTGCTTAGGTTTAGCAAAAGCCTGCTTGGATTTAGGCGTACAGATTTACGAACAATCTCCCGTTGTGGATTTAATAGAAAAATCAGGTTGTATTGAAGTTAAAACCGATAAAAGTGCGGTCATTTCTCAAGACGTTATTTTAGCCACCAATGCTTATATTGATGCGCTACCAAAATCCATTCATCACGGCATTAATCGTAAAATTTTGCCAGTAGAAAGCTTTATTATTGCTACCGAACCTTTAGATCAAGCTACAGCGGATTCCGTGATCAACAATGGCATGTCTGTTTGTGATAACAATATCTTGCTCGATTACTATCGTTTGAGTGCAGATAACCGTCTATTATTCGGCAGTGACTCGAGCTCAGAAAAAGATATGGTACAGATTATGCGCGGTAATATGTTGCATGTTTTCCCTCAATTGGAAAACGTCAAAATTGACTATGGCTGGGCTGGACCGATTGATATGACACTCAACGCAAGCCCGCATTTTGGCCGTATCTCACCACACATTTATTTTGCTCAAGGCTATTCTGGTCATGGTGTCGCTCTCACTGGACTTGCTGGACGCATTATTGCCGAAGCAATTTTAGGCAATGACGAACGTTTGAGAATTTTTGAAGGATTGAAAGTGCCTTCGTTTTACGGTGGAAAATCCCTCAAAAACTTAGCCACCAAGATCGGCGTACTCTATTACAAATTCCTCGATCGTTATCGTTAATCAAAAAAAGCAAAGGCGTGTATCAAACACGCCTTTATTGTTTCGATGACATTTAAGGTTTAATGTCTCGTAAAATAGGATTCTGCATGGAAATCAAGGTTTCCGTTGATTGAATTTCATCAATTAACTGGATCTTAGTCGCCAGTACGGAATGTAATTCCGCAATGGTGTGTGTCATTACTTTAATAAAAATCGAATAGTTACCCGTGGTGTAATAGGCTTCCACCACTTCATCAAAGGTATCGAGCTTTTTAATCACTTTTTCGTAATCTTTTGCGCTTTTCAAAATAATGCCAATAAAGCAGCACACATCATAACCCAGCTTACGCTCATCAATAATCGCTTTTGTGCCTTCAATCAAACCAGACTGACGCATTTTCTCTACACGAACATGAATCGTACCTGGGCTCACGCCAAAGCTTTTCGCCATTTCGGCATAAGGTGTACGCGCATCTTTAGTCAGCACACGGAGAATTTGGCGATCAAGTGTATCGATATTGTTCATAAAACACTCCTTATTAGATCTTTTTCAAAATATTTTCTTTATTTTTGATAATATTCAACATTTAAAACAATGTAAAGAAATTACTTGAAATAATTTGTCATTTTATTGAATAATGCACAACAAATCTTACCAGTTATTATAAAAAGAAGGATAAATATGAAAAAGACGTTTATTTTACAACAACAAGAAATTAGCTTTGTGAAGAACACCTTTACTCAAAACTTGATTGAACAACTTGGCATTATCGAAGTACAAGGTCCAATCCTTAGTGAAGTTGGCAACGGTATGCAAGATAACTTATCAGGCATTGAGAAAGCGGTTCAAGTAAACGTGAAATGTATCCCAAATGCGGTTTATGAAGTGGTTCACTCATTAGCTAAATGGAAACGCCATACTCTCGCACGTTTCCATTTCAAAGAAGGTGAAGGCTTATTTGTTCATATGAAAGCATTACGTCCAGATGAAGATTCATTGGATCAAACTCACTCTGTTTATGTGGACCAATGGGACTGGGAAAAAGTCATTCCTGAAGGTCGTCGTAACTTTGCTTATTTAAAAGAAACGGTACGTTCTATCTATCGTGCAATCCGTTTAACTGAATTAGCGGTAGAAGCTCGCTTTGACATTCCATCAAGCTTACCGAAAGAAATCACCTTCGTTCACAGCGAAGATTTAGTGAAACGCTACCCGGATTTAAGCAGTAAAGAACGTGAAAACGCCATTTGTAAAGAATATGGCGCCGTGTTCTTAATTGGTATCGGTGGCAAATTGTCAGACGGTAAACCACATGATGGTCGTGCACCAGACTACGATGACTGGACAACAGAATCTGAAAATGGCTACAAAGGTTTAAACGGTGATATTTTGGTGTGGAACGCTGAGTTAGGTAAAGCGTTTGAGCTTTCTTCAATGGGTATTCGTGTGGATGAATCCGCATTACGTTTACAAGTTGGTTTAACCGGTGATGAAGATCGCTTAAAAATGGATTGGCACCAAGATTTATTAAACGGTAAATTACCTCTCACCATCGGTGGCGGTATCGGTCAATCTCGTATGGCAATGCTTTTACTTCACAAAAAACACATTGGTGAAGTGCAATCAAGCGTATGGCCAAAAGAAATGTTAGAACAATATCAACATATTCTTTAATCAAAAGAGAAAATAAAAAAGTGCGGTGAAATTTCACCGCACTTTTTTTTGGGAAAGATTAATTAATCTTGCAATGGCCCACTGTTAAACATTGGCAATCCCATGGTTTTTAAGCTGTCACGATAAATACCCAGCAAATCTTTCTCTGTAATTTTTTGTAGCTGATCTAACGGTTTATCTAATGCGGCGACCGTTTCAATCACAAGACAAGGAAACCTTGAAGATTTTTTGCATAATTAGTTCTCCATATTGGATTAAATAACAAAAAGAGCGGTCACTTTTTTATCAGTTTCCGCTCTTTTCACTAAGCTTGATTCATCGACATACACAATAACGTCAATGGATGGATACAAGTCACGTTAGATGACATATCTATCTGCCATTTACAAGTTTGGCATTCAGAGATCACGTAATCAAATCCGCCTGCATTGATGTTATCGAATAAGTTTTTACCGATAGATTGGGAAACCTCGTAGTTTTCTTCTTTGAAACCGTATGTTCCTGCAATACCACAACATTGTGATGGGAGCATCACCACTTCTAAACCTGGAATTTGTTTTAACACTTCCAAGGTGTATGGTGCCCAACCCGCTTTATCCACGTGACATGCAGTGTGATAAGCCACACGCAATTTCAATGGTTTAAGCGGTAAGGTTTTACCTTCTTTAAAGAGTTGATATAAGAATGGTGTCACCATGTGAATATGCGGACGAACTTTAGCATTGTCGATACCTAAAATATGATGATATTCATCACGTAAATTTAAGGCACAACTTGATGCTTCGCTGATCACATCTAAGCCATTTTCATCCACCATTTTGCCGATATAATCGGTGTTAAATTGCGCAATTTTTTTCGCGCGTTCTGGGAATTGGTTTACGCTCAATGGCAAGCCACAGCATTTTTCTTTTTCCAATAACACCACGCCAATATCCATGGCGTTGAATACTTGAATAAATTCTTTACCTAATTGTGGATTATTGTAGTTCACATAACAACCGTGATAATACGCCACTTTGCGTTCGAATTTTTGTTGGCTTTCCAACATTTTTTTCATATACCAGCTGCGGAACGTACCAAAAGAATATTTTGGTAACGTACGATGACGGCTGATTTTTAATGCTTTTTCCAACACAAATTTTGTCGCTTTCAAACCAGTGATGGTATTCACAATCGGCGCAAGTGGTGTATTAAGTGAACCCATAATATCGGTGTTACTTAAAATCGCATCACGTAATTTTTGCACTGCTGGCTTGTGTTGTTGAGCAATGTATTTGTTTCTTGCGCGAACAATAATATCACCAATTTTTACATCAGACGGACACGCAATTTCACAACGTTTACAGTTGGTACAGTATTTCAATGCTTCATCATAAAGCTCGGCTGATTTTAAGCGTAAACGCTCACCATCTGGACCTGATTGTTTTGGACCTGGATAGTTTGGATTCTGGCGCGAAACCGGACACACTGCTGTACACGCTGTACATTTAATGCAGCTCTCAAAGCTTTCATCAAAAGCATGATGATGCTGTGGTGCATTAAGGGATTGTTTTGCATTATCAATTAATTGTTGAATGTTCATAACGCCTCCTTAATGTGTGTTGTGAAGAATTTCATCAGCAACAGCAAGTGCTGTTACCACTGCCACGCCAGAACCACAACCGAGTTCTAGTGCATTGAAACCACCAATCACATTACCCACCGCATATAAATTCGTTAAAAATTGACCGCTCTTTTGTACTTGGCATTGCGCATTAATCGCCACGCCTGCAGATTGATACGGTTGTGGATTTGAGAAACGGTGATCAGTCCAAGTAAAGCGATCAGTATCGTTAAAGCCTTCCACACCGATGATGTCAGAATGGAATACGGGCTCGTAGATTTTATCGAATTCAGAGACTAAACCTTTACTGAAGAAACTGCCAGAAGCTAAGACAAAATGTTCTGCCGTGATTTCTTCCTCTTCGTGCAAACGCGTTTGAATAGCACGAACTTTGTTGCCATGAAAATGTGCTTTTAATGCGCTATCACCATTCATCATGAGTCCACCTAATTTCTCAAAACGATGGCGTAATTGAATACGTTGACGCATGCCTAATAAAGAAGGCGGTAAAGTTGGCAATTCAAATAATGGCAAGCCAGTTGCTTTACGAAGTGACTCCATAAACTCTTGATTTTCTAAACCGAAACAAGCTGGTAAGAAAATTGCTTCAGTGCCTTTCGCTGCTTCTTTCATTTCAGCCACAAGATCATCAAATTTCAATTTATATTCTAAAACTTGCGCAATATTCACACTGCGGAATTCACGCGAATTGGTACGTAGCTGATCTAATTCTGGAATATTTAAAAAGCCTGTTTTCACTTCACAATGCGCAAATTGTGGATTGAGTGTAAGGTTATCTGCCAATAATTCTGGTTGGAAATCGTGATAGCCTTCAATGCCTAAAACCGCAATTTTTTTATACGGGAATGGATTTTCGCCTTGCACGGTTGGCACGCTATTTGGTGAAAGCCATGCACCGCGTAAGCTACCTAAACCCGTTACGCGAAGATGATTTTCTGCGGTTGAGCCAATTAAATCTAAATTTAACGATTCCGCTAATTTTTCGAAATCTTGCGCTTTCGCCAATACACGTTCAGCACCCATAATGCTATAAGGGTGTTGTGGTAATTGAGCTGCAAGTGCGGTCAAATTCTCAGGAATATTTTTAACAAACGCACCATTTGGTAAACGGCTTAATAAATCCAATGAGCCAGATGCAAAATCAATCGCCGCTTGGCCATTATTGATGATTACACAACGTTTGCCTTGTTCTTGTAGGGCGATGCCGCAAGTTAAACCTGCAAGGCCGCCACCAATAATCACTACATCAAAATTCATTGTTATCCGTCCCTTGCTGTTTGTCAGTTTCAAGCGGTTGAACATCGTTTAAGCCCAACACACTGCCATACATCCATGAAGTAAATTCCGCTTCACGAATCGCCTCACCCCATGCAATAGGCTCAATACCGCGCCAACGCTCTTCCATGAAAGCGGTTAATTGTGTGGTCGATTGACGAGGTGTTGCCACTTCAAAACGGTTCATTAAGCCCGCCGCACGACATGCGCAAAGCTCAGCTTGGCAAGTACCCATACCTACACGAGTACGACGACGTAAATCCACTAAGTTATTGACGTTTAATTCATCAACGGCATAACGGACTTCACCCGCTGTCACGGCTTCACATTCGCACACCATTGAGCGATCGAGACGTTCTTTATCTAATAAGCGAGTTGCACGTGAACCATGACGATACACGGCTGAATAACGAATCGTACTTGGAAGTGAAATCACTTTCTGATTGGTTTCTGCGCGGCTTTCAGTTGAACCCGGCAATGGACGCTCAGCAGTCGTACAACGTGCTGTTTTGTTGAGTTTTTTACAAACAAGATCCGTTGCCCATTCAGCCATTAAGCGATAAGTCATTAATTTACCACCAGTGATCGTGATAAAGCCGTCTAAGCCATCACGCTCTGCGTGGTCAAGTAACACGATACCGCGACTTACGTTACGACCTGATGGATCGTCATCTGACGCGACTAACGGACGCACACCAGCATAAGCACGTAATACACGAGTATGACGCAAGCTTGGTGCAAGTTTTTCACCCTCACGGAATAAGATATCTACTTCTTCCGGGGTGACTTCCATGTTATCGATTTGATCGTAAGGAATACGGCTAGAGGTTGTACCGATAACACAAATGGTATCCCCTGGCACAAGAATGTCCGCATCCGCAGGTTTACGGCAACGGTTAATCACCATTTTATTGATACGGTGCCCCATAACAAGTAATGCACCTTTTGCTGGGAACATTTTGATTTTGAGATCCGCATATTCTGCGATGCCTTGTCCCCAAATACCACCCGCATTAACGACTAATGGCGCAAAGAATTTACGATTTACACGATTTTTGTGATCGTAAACATCCACACCGATGACTTTGCCACCTTCGCGAATTAAGCTTTTCACTTCGCAATAAGTGTACATTTTCGCGCCATTTTCGGTGGCATCCATCACGTTAGAAGCCGTTAAACGGAAAGGGTCGATTGAACCATCTGGCACAACAACGGCCCCCACTAAATCAGGGTTTACTGATGGTTCCATAATTTGGGCAAGTTTAGGATCAATGGCGACGGCTTCAATACCGGATTTAGTACAACTTTCGATGAAGGTTTTTTGATAATCAAGGGAATCTTCAGGTAAGGTGATAAATAAACCTTCTGTTTCATCCACACAGTGACGAGCGATATTGCGCAGAATTTTATTTTCTTTAATACATTCTTCTGCTGATTCTTGATCGTTTACGGCATAACGCGCACCACTATGTAACAAACCGTGGTTACGACCTGTTGCGCCTGTCGCAATATCACGACGCTCTAATAAAATACAGTTAATTCCACGCAATGCACAGTCACGAGCAATCCCCGCACCAGTCGCACCGCCACCAATGATAATCACATCCGTCGAGATAGGTGAAAAATCACCCACATCACGATACATATTAGGCGATAATCCCATTGTTACCCCCAAAGCCAAAATATTAATAAAAAAGAAACGTAAAACTGTTACAAATTCCATGGCTATTGTATGGGAGAGCGGTTAAATTCACAACATTCTGAGCGAAAAAGAAAGCTGTTTTGTGAGATAGATCACACAATTTTCGAATTCGCTCATTTGTTAAAAAATATTTTGTGAAATGCATCACATTTTTGAATTATTTCTCTTTTTAATTTCTATTTTTATTTTATCATGCACGCTATCCCCATCATGGGGGTGGACTCATAATTAAAATGATTTTGGAGAGAAATTATGTTTGGACCATTTAAACCCGCTCCGCACATTGCGGAACTTCCAGCGGAGAAAATTGATTCCACGTATAAACGCTTACGTTGGCAAGTGTTTGCAGGGATCTTCTTTGGTTATGCCGCTTACTATTTTGTACGTGCAAACTTTGACTTGGCACAACCTGGTTTAATTCAAGCCGGCTTGTACTCAAAAGCGGAATTAGGTGTTATCGGCTCAGCTGCCGGTCTTGCCTATGGTTTATCTAAGTTCGTAATGGCAGGTATGTCTGACCGTTCGAACCCTCGTGTATTCTTACCATTTGGTTTATTGCTTTCTGGTCTTTGTATGACCATGATGGGTTTATTCCCATGGGCAACTTCAGGCATTGCCATCATGTGGGTAATGATCTTCTTAAATGGTTGGTTCCAAGGTATGGGTTGGCCTCCATGTGGTCGTACAATGGTACACTGGTGGTCTAAATCAGAACGCGGTACTATCGTATCTATCTGGAATACCGCGCACAACATCGGTGGTATGATGCCGGGTGCAATGGTGCTATTAGCAAGTGCCGTTTTCTTCAGCACTCATGGTGTCGAAGCACAAGCAAAAGATATTTGGCAACAATCCCTCTACTATCCGGGTATTGCGGCAATGATCTGTGCAATTCCAGTTTACTTCGTGATGCGTGATACTCCACAATCTTGTGGTTTACCATCAATCGAAAAATGGCGTAATGACTACCCAGATGACTATAACGAAAAAACTTACGAAAACGATTTAAGCACAAAAGAAATCTTCGTAACTTATGTATTGAAAAACAAATTGTTATGGTACATCGCGATTGCTAACGTATTCGTATACTTAATCCGCTACGGCGTATTAAAATGGTCTCCGGTTTACTTAAGTGAAGTAAAACACTTCAACATCAAAGGTACCGCATGGGCTTACACAATCTATGAATTAGCAGCAGTTCCAGGTACATTATTATGTGGTTGGGTATCAGATAAAGTCTTCAAAGGTAAACGTGGTTTAACCGGTTTCATCTTCATGATCTTAACTACCGCAGCAGTTGTAGCGTACTGGATGAACCCAGCTACACCTGAAGCAGAGCTTGCAAACTATGCAGCTTGGTATGAAAACCCATATCAATTAACTGACTTCATCTTAATGACCTTAATCGGTTTCTTAATCTACGGTCCTGTAATGTTAATCGGCTTACACGCTCTTGAGCTTGCACCAAAAAAAGCAGCAGGTACAGCAGCAGGTTTCACCGGTTTATTCGGTTACTTAGGTGGTACTGTTTCAGCATCAGCTGTTATCGGTTGGGCAGCACAACACTATGGTTGGGACGGCGGTTTCTACGTCATGATCGGTGGTGGTGTCTTAGCGGTGTTATTACTCTTCATCGTAATGGTTGAAGAAGGTAAACACAAAGCTAAATTAGGCGATACCTACGGTAAATAATCTATAAATTAAAGGCGACAGGCGAAGGCTTGCCGCCTTTTTTATTACAAAAACAACTGAATTTTTAACCGCACTTTAAAAGGAGATAATGTGATGAAATTGAATAAATTAACCATTATGTTAGGCGCGGCAGTTATGGCAAATGCAGCATTCGCAAATCAAACTTGTGAAGCGCCCTATCGTTCAGCCCTCCCCGCTTATACTTATAAATTAGACAAAGTACTCGAAGTCAACGGACGTCAAGGCATTACCACTGATGGCAAATATTTATATGTATCTGGCAGTAAAACGCTCGCCAAATACGATATGGATGGAAAACTGATTAAAGAAAATAAAGATCCTTTTGTCGGCTATCAAAAAGAAGCTAATCACATTGGCGACATTGATATCTACAACAATGAACTTTATGTTTCCTCCGAATGGTTTGATGCCGGCGTAGGTAAAAATATTCAAATTGCAATTCACGATCCCGAAACCCTCGCATTAAAAAGATCAGTTGATTTTAATCCTGAGTCAGGTCAAGTCGAAGTTTCCGGCATCACTGTAGATACCGTTCACAATTCAGTTTGGATGGCATCTTGGGTCGGTGAAGAAAGTGGCCGTTATTTATATGAATATGATCTTTCAACGGGTAAATATAAACGTAAAGTACATTTACAACCTGTTCCACAATGGATTCAAGGGGTTTATGCCTATAACGGCGATCTCTACGTCACATCTGATGATGGTACGGCAGATGAAAAGGAACCCGATCATATTTATCGTGTAGAAATTTCAGATAAAAATAATGAAGCTCGCGTTGTTTTAGAAAAAACATTGAATGACATTCGAGATGTCGGCGAAGTCGAAGGCTTGAATGTGAATCCGAAAACGAAACAACTGCTTGTCCATGCAAACCGAGGCAAACAAATTGTGTTAGGGATGCCAAAAGGATTTTATCCAGGATATGACCGTGAAATTAGTGAAATCTATTTTTACGACATGAAACCAAGATGTAATAAGTAAATCAAGGAGAACACACCATGAAACTCAAAACTTTAGCGCTTTCTTTATTAGCTGCAGGCGTACTTGCAGGATGTAGCGCACACTCTTCTGTGGACACTATGAAATCAGACAAAATTATCATTGCTCACCGTGGTGCAAGTGGTTACTTACCAGAGCATACACTTGAGTCTAAAGCGCTTGCATTCGCACAACACGCAGACTACTTAGAACAAGACTTAGCGATGACAAAAGACGGTCGTTTAGTGGTTATCCATGACCACTTCTTAGATGGTTTAACTGACGTGGCGCAAAAATTCCCAAATCGTCATCGTAAAGATGGTCGTTACTATGTAATTGACTTCACCTTAAAAGAAATTCAAAGTTTAAATATGACTGAAAACTTTGAAACTAAAGATGGTAAACAAGTTGCAGTATATCCAGGTCGTTTCCCACTTTGGAAATCACACTTCAAAATCCATACTTTTGAAGATGAGTTAGAATTCATCCAAGGTTTAGAAAAATCTACCGGTAAAAAAGTGGGTATCTACCCTGAAATCAAAGCACCTTGGTTCCACCACCAAAATGGCAAAGACATTGCAGTTGAAACCCTTAAAGTGTTGAAAAAATACGGTTATGACAAGAAATCTGACATGGTTTACTTGCAAACCTTCGACTTCAATGAGTTAAAACGTATCAAAAACGAATTGCTACCAAAAATGGGCATGGATTTAAAACTTGTTCAATTAGTGGCATACACCGACTGGCATGAAACTGAAGAAAAAGATGCGAAAGGCAAATGGGTGAACTACGATTACGATTGGATGTTCAAACCAGGTGCAATGGCTGAAGTGGTGAAATATGCTGATGGCGTTGGTCCAGGCTGGTACATGTTAGTGGATAAAGAAAAATCTAAACCAGGCAACATCGTGTACACCCCATTAGTGAAAGAACTCGCACAATACAAAGTGGAATTACACCCATACACTGTGCGTAAAGATGCGTTACCTGAATTCTTCACTGACGTAAATCAAATGTACGATGCGTTATTGAATAAATCTGGTGCAACCGGTGTATTCACTGACTTCCCAGACACTGGCGTTGAGTTTTTGAAAAAACAAAAATAATACGTAAGTAAAAGTAATAAAAAGAGCGGTCAAAATTCGTTGTGATTTTTGACCGCTCTTTTTATTATTTCTACCTACATTTTAATTTCTAATATATGCATTAAGCGCCACCTATAATCGTTTAAAAAATTTTTTTATTTCTAAATTTTCTAAATATACCTTATATAATTCCATAAATATATGATCAATAAGAATTAAAACAGAAAACCATATAAAATAATTTTCATTATCATAATTTTCACTCTGTAATACATTGAATGTTGGAAGATTATGTTGATAGCATTTAGTATTGTGTGCTATTCTATTTCTATTCTTATACAAATGTTCCTTATATAAACTCTCTAATTTATTGCAACTAAATAATTTACTATTTTCTTGCAAAAAATGATTTGTGTTAATTTCCTTCCAGAATTCTTCATATTTTTCATATTTATTTCTATCGGATGATAGAATATCTATATTAAAAATAGAATGCAAATAAGTTGACTCAAGTATCTTTTTTTTATCTACGGATATATTACAAACTTTAAACTTGCTTGAGTCGTTAATTTCTATTTGAGATACTAATTCACAATATGCTTCTTGCTTCTCTTTATAGCTAGAATAGTTTCTGTGGCTATTTTTAGATAACAAAGCATATCTATAGTCAAAGTCATTATTTGCTAGCTCCCAAATAATAATTTTAATTTTTTGTTCTTGAGCTCCCGACATTTTTATAAATGTAGATTGCATTATATAATCATACAATGGATATGTTTCAATCCCATTTCCTATACACTCAAGTGCTGAAAATGATTCAGCTAGGATATCTGATAGTGGCGAGAATATGAATTTATTATGTTGATTCATTTGACATATCCTTTATATAAGCTGATAGATTTTTCAATTCTGTTCCTCAACTTTGATAAATCATTCGGAGATTTTGTATAATTGTCATCTGCTTTAAGGTTTTCAATAAAAGAATTAATATCACTAATTAATTCATCTTTTCTTGATGTATCTATTATTTTACCCTCAATAAGAATATAGTAAACAGAACCAAAGAAATATAAATCAGCATCAATAATTGACTTAAACTCTTTCACAGCCCCTAACAAATCAACTATAATTTTTTTGAAATTTTCTACTCTTTCAAAATGTTTTCCTGAAAATAATTTATAAAAACTACCAAACTTTTCATCATACTCTATATCTTGTCTATTGCTATCCTGAGTTGAACTATTGATTACTGAATATATATATTCCTCATAAAATAATTCTAATTTTGATTTATATCCTTTAGCGACTTTTGTAATATCTTTTTGTGATTTTTCATATTGTGTTACCAATGCTAAATAACGAATAAAATCTACTCTGGAAGGAATATTATTGGAGGTGACTTTATAATATTTCATAAATTCTGGTTCAAAAAAAGCTGCCATGTCTTTATCCAGGTAATAAAGCGAAGCTCGACTTTCCTGTGGTAATAGTGTCTGACCTTGAATATTAATTGATCTAAACACTGTAGAATAATAATTTTGTTGTTCCTTGTGAGATTTATTTGATGGGACTAAATAACAAAACCCTAAGTAATTATTCTCAAAAAAGTCATCATCTATATTATTATCCATAATTTTATAGTATTCCCCTTTATTAGATAGGATTTCAGACTTATTTTTTCCTAATTCTTGAAGAATTGAAAAATCCCACTCTAAAACATTTTCTAGCCTATCAATATTATCTGAATCTTCTTCATCCATAGAATTACTATAAATTAACTGGTTAGCTTCCTTTTTATATTTCTCTTTCTCTGGGTATATCTTTAAATATGTTAATAAAATGCTAGTTAACCTTTGTTGTCCATCAAGTACAAGATTTTGACCTCTATCTGATTCATTATAGAAGCCTATTGTAACGGGAGGAATAAAATGCTTATTTTTTAACGTATTAACAAGTTCTTTAACCTTTTTTTCATTCCATACAAAATACCTTTGATAATCTGGTAAAACGAGATTTTTTGATAAAATCAAATCAATCCAATGCTTTAGTGAATATTCTCCATAATAAACTCTATTTTGAAACTTTGTATTAGTTCTTTTATTTACTTGCTTAGCCATATATCTGTTCCATAAGCTATTTATTTGATAAGAAAATTGATAAATAAATCTTACCTCATATTTTATATAACATTTTTTCTCATTGTGTTACTGTGAGAAATTTTACATTATTTGAAATTCATTCTGGTATTTCTAAAAATACGTATTCAAGTACTATCTCCAGACAAGTATTCATACTAGGCTTGCCATTTATCCAAGCAAGCCTTTTAAATAAACTAATTAAGCAAATTGTTTTTTATTATCTAAATAACGTTTCGCACATTCTGCTGCCGCAACTAAGCCACCTGCCATCATAATAATATCTTTAATAACAAGTCGACCAGCACCAGAGAGATATGGGAAGCCATAATTAGGTGTTGGAAAGTCCCCGCCTAAATTCGGCACCCAGGTTTCTGGCGTAAATATCAGGAACGACAGCGTGACTATCGACATACCAAAGGTGAGTAAGCCTCCGAATAAACCTAATGTTGGAGACCAAATCCCCGCTAATACTAAAATACCAATTGTCACAATGATTGCGCCAATAATATAAGAAGCTGTGTAGGTGCCGTTGGCTTTATGCCATTCGATATTTTTTGCGACCATTTTGCCTTCAGGGTTTTTATATAAGGTATATTCTTTCACTAAAACCCCCTTATCATTTGTCACTTCATTTGCACCATTTTTGTAAAGGAAGCTTAAGAAAGGACTATTTGACACAAAGTGTGCAATACCATCTGCCTCATATTGGCAAACTTTTAAACCTCCAATCCAAACCATCACAACACAAATCGCAATGCGGATAAAGTTAATAAATTGACGTTGCAATGGCGCAACAATATTAGCTAGCAATGTAACTAATGCACTCATGTAGAACTCCTCATATAGTTCAATTGATATTACGGGCATATGCCCAAGAATTTTTATATAAAATATTTATATAAACCATTTACAATATTACTCTCTAATATTGTTGGCATTTTTTATTACTAAAATTTATGCAATAAAAAAGAGATACCAATTTAGTAGTATCTCTTATTTTTAATTAATTTTCTGTGAGCAATCTCACATTATTTAAAATTCACTCTCGCATTTCTAAAAATTCGCATCCAAGCGCCATCTTCAGACCAATCTTCTGGGTACCATGAGTTGCTCACGGCACGGAATACACGCTCAGGGTGTGGCATCATCGCAGCGATACGACCATCTACGTTAGAAATCGCAGTAATCCCTAATGCCGAACCATTCGGGTTGGCTGGATAGGTTTCAGTCACGTTTAAATGGCTATCGATATATTGTGCCACAATCAAGTTTTGCGCTTGAAGTGCGGTCAAATTCTCAGGTGTTTTGAATTCTACTCGACCTTCACCATGAGAAACGGCAATCGGCATATGAGAGCCTGCCATGCCTTTAAACCACAATGAGTTGGTGTCGTTAATTTTCACCATCGCAGCACGCGCCTCAAAACGTTCTGATTTATTACGCACGAAACGTGGCCAATTTTCAGCACCAGGAATGATTTCCGCAAGGGTGGAGATAAATTGACAGCCGTTACATACGCCTAATGAAAGGGTGTTTTCATTGGCGAAGAATTGGCTGAATTGATCGCGTAATTGTGGGTTAAATAAAATGGATTTCGCCCAGCCACCACCTGCGCCCAATACGTCACCGTAAGAGAAGCCACCACAGGCCACCATCGCATTGAAGTCATTCAAGTTGTAACGCCCCGCCATTAAATCGCTCATATGAACATCAATCGCGGCAAAGCCTGCACGATCAAAAGCCGCGGCCATTTCAACGTGGCTGTTTACGCCCTGTTCACGTAATACTGCCACTTTTGGTTTCACGCCTTTGCTGATGTAAGGCGCAGCAATATCTTCATTCACATCATAAGTTAAGTGAGCAGATAAACCTTTATTGTCTGTTGCTTTTTTCGCTTCAAATTCTTGGTCGGCACATTCAGGGTTATCACGTAAGCGTTGCATTTGGTGAGTGAGTTCAGCCCAAATACCACGTAATTCAGAGCGTTTTTCGCTTAATAATTTTTTGCTACCACGCGTGATTTCAAAACGATCTTCTAAGCTTACAGAACCGAGTTCATAAGTTAAGCCAAGCAAGTCATGGGCTTTTAATACCTCACGCACGGCGCTTAATTCACTTTCTGATACTTGAATCACCGCACCTAATTCTTCATTGAATAACACGGCTAAATCATTGTCGCCTAATGCAGAAATATCCACATCCACGCCACAGTTACCCGCAAATGCCATTTCTACAAGCGTAGTAATTAAACCACCGTCTGAGCGGTCGTGGTAAGCCAATAATTTACGTTCTGCTACTAATGCTTGCATTGCATCGAAGAAGTTTTTCAGTTTGGCTACGTTTACCACATCGGCAGGTTTATCACCTAATTGTTTATACACTTGCGCAAGTGCGGTCGCGCCTAAGCGATTTTTTCTTTCGCCTAAATCAATTAACAATAGACGGCTTGCGCCTTTGTCTGTGCGTAATTGAGGTGTCACGGTTTTGCGGACATCTTCCACGCGGGCAAAAGATGAAATCACTAAAGAAAGCGGTGCAGTAACGGATTTTTTCTCGCCATTTTCTTCCCAAGTGGTTTTCATCGACATAGAGTCTTTACCTACTGGAATGGTAATGCCTAATGCTGGGCAAAGTTCTTCACCGACTGCTTTCACCGCTTCATATAACCCGGCATCTTCACCACTATGACCCGCTGCAGACATCCAGTTTGCAGAAAGTTTGATGAGTTTAATATCGCCAATGTTGGTACCCGCAATGTTAGTGATAGATTCAGCCACCGCTAAACGTGCAGAAGCCCCGAAGTCTAATAATGCCACCGGTGCACGTTCGCCCATTGCCATCGCTTCGCCGTGATAGCTGTCTAATGATGCGGTGGTGACGGCCACATCAGACACGGGAATTTGCCATGGACCGACCATTTGATCGCGTGCCACCATACCGGTTACCGAACGGTCGCCAATAGTGATTAAGAAGGTTTTTTCTGCCACCACCGGTAAACGTAATACACGATGGAAGGCTTCTTTTAATTGAATATTTTCCGTTGCAAGCGGTCGGTTTTCGACGGTTTTTGACGAAACCTCACGGGTCATTTTCGGGGTTTTGCCTAATAACACATTCATTGGTAAATCAATTGGGTTATTGTCGAAATGGCTATCGTGCAAGGTTAAATGCTTTTCTTTCGTTGCCTCGCCAATGACTGCAAACGGTGCACGCTCACGTTCACAAAGTGCGGTAAATAATTCGAGTTTTTCTGGTGCAACCGCTAATACATAACGTTCTTGCGATTCGTTACACCAAATTTCTAATGGCGACATGCCTTTTTCATCGCAAAGGATGGAACGCAAATCAAATTTACCGCCACGTTCACCATCGTGCACTAATTCAGGCATCGCATTGGATAAACCACCCGCACCTACATCGTGGATAAAAAGAATTGGGTTTTCATCACCTAATTGCCAGCAGCGGTCAATCACCTCTTGGCAACGGCGTTCCATTTCTGGGTTTTCACGTTGAACAGAAGCAAAATCTAAATCTTCTTTTGATTTCCCGCTGTCCATGGAAGAAGCAGCACCACCGCCTAAGCCGATGTTCATGGCTGGGCCACCTAATACGATCAATTTCGCACCAACGGGGATTTCGCCTTTTTGAACGTGTTCGCCACGAATATTACCGATACCGCCCGCTAACATAATCGGTTTGTGATAACCTCGCACTTCTTCACCGTTGAAGCTGTTGACTTTCTCTTCATAGGTACGGAAATAACCTAATAACGCAGGACGACCAAATTCATTGTTAAATGCTGCGCCACCTAATGGGCCCTCAATCATAATATCTAAGGCCGAAGCAATACGGTTTGGTTTGGAAAGTGGATTTTCCCAAGGTTGTTCAAAGTTTGGAATGACAAGGTTTGATACCGAGAAACCGGTTAAACCTGCTTTTGGTTTTGCACCACGACCGGTTGCGCCTTCATCACGAATTTCACCGCCCGAACCTGTTGCGGCACCTGGGAATGGCGAAATTGCGGTTGGGTGGTTGTGGGTTTCCACTTTCATTAAGATATGTGCATCTTCATTATGATAGCGATATTGCCCATCTTGATCAGCAAAGAAACGGCCGACTTTTGAGCCTTCCATTACTGCAGCATTATCTTTATAGGCTGAAAGCACGAAATCAGGGGTTTTCTCAAAGGTATTTTTAATCATTTTAAACAGGGATTTATCCTGTTTTTTGCCATCAATAATCCAATCCGCATTAAAGATTTTATGGCGGCAGTGTTCAGAGTTGGCTTGTGCGAACATATAAAGTTCAATATCGTGTGGATTGCGCCCTAATTGGGTGAAGTTTTCCACCAAATAATCAATTTCATCTTCTGCCAGTGCCAAACCTAATTCTACGTTAGCTGTGACTAAAGCTTCACGTCCACCTTTTAAAATATCCACGGTTTTAAACGGTTTCGGATCTTGATGACGGAATAAAATTTCCGCATCTTGCGGATTGCGCACCACGGTTTCCATCATTCTGTCGTGTAAAAGTGCGGTCAATTTTTCTGTTGTTTTTTCATCAAGCGGTTGGCTTAACTCAAAATAATACGCCAAACCACGCTCAATACGCTCCACTTCACTTAAACCACAGTTATGCGCAATATCGGTTGCTTTAGAAGACCAAGAAGAAATAGTACCGACACGAGGAATCACGATAAAGGTTTCGCCTTTGGCATCGTGTTCTGCCAAAGTTGGACCGTAATGTAACAATGCTTTTAGTTTTGCTTCCTGCTCGCTAACAAGCGGTCGATTTAATTCCACAAAATGCAAATATTCCGCATAAACCGATTTTACCGGTAATTGATTTTGTTGGAATTTTTGCATTAAACCTTGAATACGGAATTCAGAAAGGGCGGGGGAGCCACGAAAAGTTTGAAACATACGGGTACCTTTGAGTTGTGTTTGAGATGAAAATCGCGGGCTATTATAAAGGAAAACACGCAAAAACGAAAACGTTTGCGTCAATCATTTTCAAATGATTTTAAGTGGGAGAAAGCATATAATCATCAAGCAATTTAAAAACAATCCGAAAACTAACCGCACTTTGGGGCGCCACTATGATCATCAATGACATTAATTTTAACAATCTCTATCAACAACATCTGAAAGCCTGTAATCACTATAATCTTCCAGCGACAAAGTGGGATAAAAAAGCACCCAAAATGGCCGAGAATTTAGTGGGTAAACCAAGCCGTTATAACGAGACGTTGCTTAAAGCCATGAATGTGCAACCTGATGAAACGGTGTTAGATATTGGCTGTGGCCCCGGCACGTTTGTGATTCCTTTAGCCCAACAATGCCAAGCTGTGTATGCTCTCGATTACAGCCAAGGGATGTTGGATATGGTGCAGCAATACAAAGAAAAGCATCAACTGAATAATATTACCCTTCTACATAAATCATGGTCAGATAACTGGGATGATGTGCCTCAAGCCGATGTAATACTCGCCTCTCGTTCTACGCTGGTTGATGATTTGGATGACATGATTGAAAAGCTGCAAAGCAAAGCAAAAAAACGTGTCTTTTTAACCTCAGTGACCCAACGCCATTTTCTCGATGAAGGCGTATTTGAAGCCATTGGTCGTGATGATGTGGGCTTTCCGACTTATATTTATTTGGTCAATCGTCTTTACCAAAAAGGCATTCACGCGAATGTGAGTTTTATTGAAACCGAATCAGGTCATTTCCAAGGTGAAACCTTTGAGGATTTATTAAATTCCGTGGAATTTTCTCTCGGTAATCTCACCGAAAAAGAAAAACAAGATTTAGCAAAATTCTATCAACAAAAACAAATAAATAATGAACCGATAAAACACGGACAACGCAAATGGGCGTTGATTTGGTGGGAGGTTTAAGAAAAAGTGCGGTAAATTAATCCTATTTATTAAGACAACATTTTTTATATTTTTTTCCACTTCCACATGGGCAGTTATCGTTTCGTCCAGTTTTTCTCTTAAATTTTCCTAAGCTTGACTGAGAAATAAGTTTAGTAAATCTCCGACACTTTTCGTCCATTTTGTCTGATTGCCGCCATTTATAAATTTTATTTATACCGAATCGAACCCTAGAACTATCAATATTAATGGCAATACCAAACCAATGATCTAATTTAGATACATATTTTCTTAATTCGCAGTGACTATCCAATTTAAGCATAGCCTCATCATCAGGTGCATCTGTGCAATGGATCGTTAAACCAAAAGAGTTATCCTTACCAAAAATTAAAGTAAGATCATGTAACTTCCTATCTCTCATACTATCTAAGCAGATTCTACGAACTTTCTCATTTAACTCAGATACAGAAGTTTCACTCAACATCAATAATTTAAATCCTAAGTCAATAACATTAGGATTTTTATCATTCTCAATATCTTTAATTAAGGTATCAAAGAATGTTCCTTGATACTTAGCTAATATCCCACTGTGAACATATTCATTTCCTAATCCTCCCCTTCTAGATAGCATTACTAGATCTAGTTCAGCTCCAATATCATCAAGGAGCCATAGAACTGAATGTTCTTCCGTTAAATATAAATTATTTTTTAAATGATAAGAAAGAATTGTCAATTCATGGTTGGAAATAACTTTATCCCCATATGTAACACGACGGTTAATATAACTTAAAAAATATAACGGAGTTTTTAATATTTCTGTGATTACATCTAAAGTAAAAATATCTATAACAAAAGCAGGTTTAATAATAGGATGTTGTCTCTGTTTTAAGAAATGTCTAGCCTGTATAGATAAAGCAGGATAATGATCAGAAATAATAGATAAAGGATATATTTCAGCAATGTTTCTATTAATTTTTAATTCCTCACCAGAGGGTAAAATTAGTGTATTTGTAGTATCTAATAAAAATATTCCACATTCTACAGCTTGATCATAGGATGCTTGTATAGCCTTCTTAAAATCATTATTTAAAGCGTCATCATTTCCTGCTCTAGCGGAAATTGTTAATTTTTTAGATTTTGCTTGCAATATTATTAATCTATTACCAAAAGTAACTAATACATCTATTTCGCCTAATTTATTGCTATTAGTATCTTTTATATCTATATTTTTAAATACATTTTTTTCACCAAATACATGTCTTAATCGTTCATAGGAGAAATCTTCTGTGAATTTCCCTCTATGTTCCATTGCTTTATTTTTATACTTAGGATCTTGATTAAACCAAAAGAAGGGCGTTTCGTATAGAGCTTCCAATAAGCTATAATACTGAAGTAGTAGAAATTTACCGTTTTCTAACGGTAAAATTGGATACGCATTAGTGGCATTAAAATCATTAATGCATTCTAATTTATCATTAGACTCTTTTGAAAAAGAAAATGAATTAATAATATTTTCTATAGTTTTTGCATCTATTCCTGTCTTATAAGAAATATCCTGTATAGAAAATATATATCCAGGTAGAATTGTATAATTATTTAACTTCTCTTTTTGTAAATCCTTCAACGTTTCATTTATTTTTTCTGTTTGAATACCCTCTATAGATGAGATAACTTTATAAAGTTGCTCTACAGAATATTCTTTATTAAGGATAAACCAATCATTATCATAGCTATACTTAAATTTTGAAAAGTCTCTATACTGAAAATGATATGCTGAATCACCTGTATAAAATATAGGTTCTCTTAGCATCTCTCCTGAATTCATATATTTCAAAAATTCTTCAATTGAACCTGAATCACCGGTTCGTATCATCATTGATGAATGTAACTCTTTTAATAAAAGTTCTGTTTGACTCACTAATTCTTGGAATTTTTTAGGTTCAGGAAGTTCTAAATTTAGAGTTTTTTTGCACATTAAACCTATGAGTAGAGATATTTCATTCCTAATTAATCTATTCTGGTTATATTTTTCTAAAATAGCATCTTTAGTTGCCTGCTTAGAATCAGAGAAAATAGAATTATCTCTAAAACAAAAGTAAGCAATTATATGTGCATAGCCAGGTTGCTGACATAAAGCTTCTAAATCGTCAAAGATAGCTTTTTCATCTCGAGTATTATCCAATACACTCATACTATTCCCTTAAATTTATACAGCTATATAGCATCCCAGATTTATTATATTTTAACTAAACTTTCAGTAATAAAATTAAAGAATCTCTAATAACTTCGCAAAGTCATCAAACACCCAATCTGGGTTTGATTCAGCGATTGGGATATTGTAGTTGTATCCGTAAGTTAATCCCACAACTGGGCAACCTGCTGAATGTGCCGCGAGAATGTCATTTCGAGAGTCACCTACAAACAATACTTGGCGAGGTTCTACGCCAAATTTACCACATAAATAATACAATGGGCCTGGATGTGGTTTAATCGCAGGTAATGATTGTCCACCAAGCATTTCACTGAATAAATGATCGATACCAAATGCCGCCAATACAGGCTGAACATGACGAGTTGGTTTGTTCGTTACCACAGCTAAGGTATAACCGCGAGCCTTTAAGGTTTCCAATGTTTCTTTTACATTTGGATATAAACGGCTCACATTACAAAGGTTCTCCGCGTAATACACGTTAAAACGCTCTTTCACTTGCTCCATTTCTGCATCTGAAAAATCTTTACCTGTTTGCTCTTTTGCCCATTCTAAAGCTCGTGCAATCAATACAGGTGCCCCATTACCAATCCAAGTTAACACTAACTCTTCTGGTGCTTGAGGTAATCCAAAGTCTGCTAAAGCAGAATTCACAGACAACGCTAAATCTGGCAAGCTATTCACAAGCGTACCGTCTAAATCAAAACCGATAACTTTAAATTGAGTCTTCATTCTTACTACCATCTATTTAACTGAAGCTAACTGTGCGCGCATTTGATCAATAATTTGTTTATAATCTGGTTTACCAAAAATCGCTGAGCCTGCCACAAACATATCAGCACCGGCTGCGGCAATTTCTGCAATATTATCCACTTTTACCCCACCATCAACTTCTAAACGGATATCTAAACCACTTTCATCAATCAGACGACGTGCCTGTTGTAATTTTTTCAATGTGGAAGGTAAAAAAGATTGTCCACCAAATCCTGGATTCACGGACATTAACAAAATCACATCCACTTTATCTAATACATAATCCAAATAACTTAATGGTGTGGCAGGATTAAACACTAAACCCGCTTTACAGCCATGATCACGAATGAGCTGTAAAGAGCGGTCAATATGTTCACTGGCTTCAGGATGAAATGTAATGTAATCCGCCCCGGCTTTGGCAAAATCAGGAATAATACGATCGACCGGTTTCACCATTAAATGCACGTCAATAGGTGCTTTAATGCCATAATCACGCAAAGCTTTACACACAGCTGGGCCAAAGGTTAAATTCGGCACATAGTGATTATCCATTACATCAAAATGAATCACATCCGCACCAGCATTCAACACGTTTTGCACATCATCTCCTAGACGAGCAAGATCTGCAGAAAGGATAGAAGGGGCGATTAAATAAGGTTTCATTTGTCATCTCCTAAAGGATAAAAGTCCTTGTAGTTTACTACGTTAGGCTTAATTTTACCTTGATTATTTACAAGTTTTAGCTGAAAACAAAGAAAAAAATAACCGCACTTGATTCAATTACCTCAAAGTGCGGTTGGTTTTTATCGTATTTTAAAAGGATCGATTAGTTTAATCCAATGATTTCCCAACGGTTGTGAGATTGACCATCGATTTTGCCTTTTTTCACGTTGGTGATGTAATCGATCATCATATTTTGGATAGTGCCTTTTTCGCGGCCCATTGCGACTTTAGATTCCCAAAGTACTGGGATTTTTTGACCTTCCCAAATACCACCTTTACCGTTTAATTGAGCGAAACGATATGAGTTCATACCCACTTTTAATTTCATATCATCTGTCACCGGTTTGCCGTCAGCAAGGGTTAAATCAACGATTTTGCTACCTTTTGGATTACGTAAGTCAATTTTGTAATTTACGCCACCGAAAATGTCGTAAGTCACATATTTTGATTTTTTACGCTCTGCATTGTAACGGTATTCAGTATCACCTGGTTGGATGGTATCGAAGTAGTTCGCAGACCATTCCATATATTCTTTCAATTGTTTACCGGTCATTTCATAAACGGTAACATCACCGCCTGCATAACGATAGTTAAAGATGATATCTTTTTTCTTGATATCGCCTTTATCCATACGTGCTTTTTGATGGTCGAAAGAGAAAGTCACCACATCTGCACCGCTGTAATGTTGTTCAACATCATTAATAAATGAAGATAAACCAGTATCTTTTGAGAATGCAGCAGATACACCATGTTTAGTCTCTTGAGGTACCATTTCATTCGCTGTTTGACCGATTACTACGTTGTTTAATTCACGTAATTTCTCGTGATAAGGTTTGTAGATTTCCACAATTTTCTTATCTGCTTCAAGTGCTTTAACTGGAACCGTTTTAGATTCTTTCTTCACTAATTTCACTTCTTTTTTATCGTTGATATCAAAAGTTAAATCCACTTCAGATACCACGGTACCGTAACGGTGTGGTTCAGTGATTAGTGTGTTTTTAATGGTTTCACTTGGTACATCTTTGTGCATGTGACCCGCGATAACCACATCAATACCATCTACTGCATTGATGACATCACGCATACCGGTATCAGGAATATTGTTTTCATTATCGATACCCATGTGGGTTACCGCAATAATCGCATCCACGCCTTTTGCTTTTAATTTCTCAACTTGTGTACGCGCTTCTTCTGTCGGCGAAGTAAATTTCATGTCTTTTAAGTTGCCCGTGTCTTCTTCAAATTTTGCTGACATTGGGGTACTTAAACCAATAATCCCTAACTTCACGCCATCTTTTTCGATGATAGTTGTCGCATCGATATAACGTTTGTCATTTTTCTTATGATAGAAGTTTGCGGTTAATTTTTTCGCTTTGATATCTTTTAGGATTTCATCTAATGCTTTCATCCCAAAGTTAAATTCGTGGTTACCCAATACGAAAATATCATAATTCATTTCGTTTAATACTTTTGGAACCGGGTGATTTTTATAGTATTTTTTATCTTTTGCGAACACTTCGATTTGGTTATCTTGGATCGCATCACCGACTTCCACTAACACCACGTTTTTATTATTTTTACGCACATCTTTCACATAAGTTGCAATTTGTGCATAAGAACCTGATTTGTCCTCTACGTCTGCACCATAGCTCCAAGGTACGATACGACCGTGAACATCGGAGGTCCCTAATAATTTAATATTCACTTCTTGTGCCATTGCTGTGCTAACAGCAGAAAGCGCAAATAATGAGCAAAGTAATTTTTTCATAGAATTTCCTTTAAAGTTGCACAAAGTGCGGTTAAAAATGCCGGAGAATTATAGCGGTGAATCGATTGCTTACATAATTTTATTTTGAAGAAAAATAAAATTCGTGAGCTTGATCACATTTCATTTGGAGGATTAATGCCCTGTTTGAGAAAACAAGTTAATCACTAAAACACCACTGATAATCAACGCCATACCTATCAGCCCAGCGGTATCAATTTTCTGACCAAATGCGAAATATGCCACAATGGCAGTCAGAACAATACCAACGCCCGACCAAATGGCGTAAACCAAGCCCACGGAAAGTGTTCGGAAAACAATGGAGACAAAATAAAACGAAATGGCATATAGCACTAATGAACCAACGGTGGGTAAAAGTTTGGTAAAGCCATCACTGACTTTTAATAAATTTGTTGCCACAATTTCAAGGCAAATCGAAATAGCGAGTAATATCCAAGGATTCATATCAATCAAACAGTAAATAGAAAGACACCATTCTACCTTAAGCGGCGGATGTATGTAACCGAATTTGACGAGCCATGGCTTGTATATAAGGCGCCGTTTGCTCAAAGAAATAACGGTAAGAGGCACATAAATAATTATGTGGATTAGGTTCATTTTCGAGAGAAATAAAACGATGTTTCGGGCAGCCGCCATAACAGAGTTTACGAAACTCGCAACGCCGACAAAGTGCGGTCAATTTTTGTGATTTTTCTAAACCGAATTGTTGCTGTTTACTGGAAAGCACAATCTCCGTTAAAGGTTGCTGAGTTAAATTGCCGACCTTGTATTCGGGGTACACAAAATGATCGCAAGCATACACATCACCATTGGCTTCCAAGACAAGAGATTGCCCGCAAGTGGGTTGATGAACGCAAGTTGTGGAAGGATAACCCAGCCATTGCCCTAGTAAATTATCAAACTGCGACACATAAACTTTTCCCACATCATGAGCATACCATTCATGAAAGACATCCACAAGAAATTGTCCGTAGCCTTCTGATGGTACCGAGAAATCGGTTACTGATTGAGTTTGGGCGTGATGTTCAACGATAGGAATAAACTGCATATAAGTTGAACCAAGCTGTTTGAGTGCTAAATAGGTTTCTCTTCCTTTTTGCCAGTTTTGATCGTTAATGACGGTTAAGGTGTTAAATTCCACGCCATATTCTTGTAGCAGATTTAACGCTTTTACGACTTTTTCAAAGGTGGGATTACCATTACCCGAAATACGATAACGGTTATGCACAGCGCTTAAACCGTCAATAGAAAGCCCAATGAGAAAATGATGTTGTTTGAAAAATGCGGCCCATTGCTGATTAAGAGCAATGCCATTGGTTTGAAAGGCGTTTGTAATCTGTTTGCCTTGAGCAAATTCCTGCTGATATTCAACGGCTTGTTTATAAAAATCTAAGCCTAAGAGAGTCGGCTCCCCCCCTTGCCAAGCAAATTCAACCACATTACCGGCATGAGATTGGATATAGTTTTTGACATAATGTTTTAAGGTGTCTTTCGACATGAAAGGCACATGTTGCCCCAACTGTTCTGATTTTTCCAAATAAAAACAATATTCACACTGAATGTTACAGTGAAAACTGCTTGGTTTCGCCATTAAATGAAAATGAGCTTGTGGTGGAAAAACAGACATCAACCATCCTTTGTTACAACATTATTTATGACCTGATATTCGATCAAATGCACCATTTTGTTTGAGTTCTTTCGCAATACGAATGGCGGTTTCCGTTTCACAGCCCGCATATTCCGCAATTTCGCGATATGTCCAATTATAATCAGGAAAATGTTGTTTGAGAAAATACAAACTATCCATCACGCGATCTAAGGTACGCAAATAGGCACTTTTTGTTAAACGCTCTTCGGCTTCACGTAGTTCATCTGCCAAGATCTGCAATAAACATTGGCTCATCACCGTATTATGCGTGAAAAATTCACTCACTACATTAGGAGGTTTGATGCGAGTAATCTCCGCATCAATTAAGACTTTTGCATTGCAATGATAATGTTTATCCGCCATCGAAAACAAAGTTCGAAAACCAAAATAATCCCCTTTGGAATATAACCGCACCAAGCTTTCCTTGCCATTTTCAAGGGTATGAAATAAGCCAATCAAGCCTGCTTGAATATAATAAAACTCATGTGCCACCTCACCTTGT
This sequence comes from Haemophilus sp. HMSC068C11, assembly GCF_001815355.1. Classification (GTDB taxonomy): domain Bacteria; phylum Pseudomonadota; class Gammaproteobacteria; order Enterobacterales; family Pasteurellaceae; genus Haemophilus_D. The sequence goes on along the minus strand of NZ_KV820373.1, from coordinate 5,646 downwards.
TGATACAAGAAGGAGCCTTTCGGCAAGTGATGTAACTCTGTGAGCTGACAATGTGATAACTCAGTAGGCTTGATTGAGCAATTTTCCATAAACGTCCTTCAAAGTGCGGTCAGTTTTTTCTTTGTTTTTTTATACTTCGTGAATAATTCGATATACCCAGTTTTCTAGCGGATCATTTAAGCGTTTCATTTCTTGACGCATTTCTTCTAGCATCTCTTTTTTAACTGCTTCATATTCTGGCTTATAGAACAAATTATGCATTTCAGCCGGATCATTTTTTACGTCATAAAGCTCACAAATGTCCGAAGCATTAAACACCAATTTATAGTCTTTACGGTGCCACATACGTTGTTCAAAGTAAACGAAATGCCCCGCCAACTGTGCCAATATCCCTTTTCGTTGATTATCTTGATGTTGACGAACGATCGGTAAAATACTTTCCCCTTCAAAGGCAGAAGGAATCGGCTGATTAGCTAAATCATAAACCGTAGAGGTTAAATCATGGAGATAGACAAGATTATCATCTTGTTGATTAACACGATTTGAATTCGGGTCTTTGATAATCATCGGAATGTTGTAGGTGGTATCAAACATGAACTCCCCTTTCTCAATCATTCGATGAGCGCCCATCGCATCACCATGATCAGCAGTTGCCACAATAAAAGTGCGGTCATAAATGCCTTTGTTTTCTAAGAAAGCAAACAACTCGCCAATTGCATCATCAATCAATGTGATATAACCCCAGAATTTTGTGATCACTTCTTTCCAATGATCTTCACTCGCCTCCCACATCCCCCACATTTTAGAGATGGTACGATAGTGTCCTGGTTTGCCTTCTAGTGGTTTGAAGAAGCTTTCATCTAGTACCACATCTTCTTTTTTATACATAGAATAATACGGTTCTGGCACGATACAAGGCGTATGCGGTCCCCAGAAATTAATCCATGTGAAGAACGGTTTATTTTCAGTAAGCGATTGTCTGATATAGCTTTTCGCCTCATCAATAATGAAATATGGGATGGTTTGTTCTTTTGTACCTGAAAGCAAACCACAAAGCTCTTGCACGCGCAGATGTGGGTTATCACCGAAATAAGCACGACTCACTTCAGGGATCTCATAACCTTTTTCATCTAACCATTCTTTATAACGATTGGAATGTGTCGGAGGTTGGTTGAACACTAAATTTTGATACACGCCACTGCCCGGATAACCATAGCCGTCAAAGTTATGCCCTTTAATTCCATAATCTTCCGGTACGGATTTTGTCCCAACATGCCATTTCCCCACAACATAGGTATTATAGCCGTCTAGTTTACCGATATTCGGTGCAGTCTCGCTCACTTCACCTGTACCGCCTTTTTCACCATTACGAATGATGCCATGTGTGGACGGCATTAAACCAGTAAAAAGTGAAGTCCGTGCGGGTCCACAAACGGAAGCTGGTGTAAAAGCATTATTAAAACGCACGCCATCTTTCGCTAGACGATCGATATTTGGGGTTTTAACGATCTGGTGACCATACGCCCCCAGCATATCTTTACGCACTTGGTCGAGTAAAATATAGATAATATTCATACACAATCCTTATCTATTTTAAGGGCGTACGTGATGTACGCCCGACTGCTTAATGTTGGTTAGAAAGATGTAATTGATGTTCTGTTTTTTCATTTTTTGGTCTAAAGACAATCAACACAATGAGTTGTAATACCGCATACACTTCCAACACTAACATTGGATTGCCATCTGGTGAAGCAATACCAACAGGGGATAAGAAAGTATAAAGCGCAATTAAACCAAGGATTAATGAAACAGACGTTACTTTAATGTATTTCCAATTGGTTAAATCTACATCGCCTTTATTGACGGTATTTTCCACATAAGGTTCACGTTTTAAGAATTGACCTAGAATCAACATGAAAACAACATCAAATACGAATAATCCGCCCATGACATACACGAAATTGATTTTCACATTGAACACCCAAACAATACTGAAATAAAGTACTACGTGTACAAGTAAAGCAATACGTGCCGCTAAACCTGAAACCGTTTTATTGAACAAACCAACAGCAAATAACGCCACGATTGGAATATTCACAAAACCGGCAAAGCGTTTAGTGATTAAGAAAATACCATCAGTACCGAACATCAAAAGTGGACCAATAATCATGGTCACAATCGCCATAATGGTAGAGACTTTTTTCGCATAAACGATCAACTCTTGATCGGTACGTTGTTTTTTACTGATAGATGGTAATAAGTCTTTACAATAAATCGTCGCTGCAGAGTTTAAGAATGAGTTAAAGGTACTTAAAATTGCACCGAAAAGTGCCGCAATAAAGAAGCCTTGCAATGCAGTCGGCATCACTTTATTGACCAATAATGGATAAGAGGTATCAATTGGATTTAAGCCTTCACCTAAAATATGGAAACTTAATAAACCCGGTAAATTAAGAATAATCGGTAATGTGAGTAGGAAAAGTGCAGCAATTAAAATCCCTTTTTGACCCGATGCTAAATCCTTCGCCCCTAAACAACGTTGTACGATAGCTTGGTTTGTTGTCCAATAGAAGAAGTGAACGACCATAATACCGGTAAAAATTGTTGGCCAAGGGGTAGAGTCTGTTGAACTACCAATGGCGTTCCATTTTTCAACGTGGGTGGTAGTTATGATATTTAACCCTTCTGAAATACTGCCATTACCTAAATAAAGTAACGCAAATACAGGCACAAGCAATGCACCAATCACTAAGATTACGGCATTGATGGTATCGGAAACGGCCACCGCTTTTAAGCCACCAAAAATTGCATAAATCGCCCCCACTACACCGATAGCAATCACGGTATAGACAATTGCTTGAGCGTAGCTTAATCCAAAGATCGTTTCTAGATTGAAGATTTTGTTAAAGGCAATTGCCCCGGTATAAAGTGCGGTCGGAATAACGATTAAAAGATAGAAGACCAAGAATAACCCTGACATAATCAAACGCGTTTGACGGTCAAAGCGATTTTCAAAGAATTCAGGAATGGTGGTATAACCGTTACGCAAATATTTCGGCAACATATAAAGCGCCAAGAAACAAAGTGGAATCACCGTTGGCACAGTCCACGCAATAATAGAAAAGTTGTTTTGATAAGAAACGGCGTTCACGCCAATCAATTGCTCAGTAGAAAGTGAAGTTAGCACCATTGAGCAACCAATCACAATACCGCTTAATCCTCGTCCCGCTAAGAAATAACCTTTCGAGGTGGTTAAATCATCGTTTTTCGTCCGTAGCCATGAAATATAGGCTACCAAAGCTGTTACGATGAGGAAACTCGAAACTGTTAATAGCATACGCTCCTCCTTGTAGAAGCCATTATTAATATCCATTTATAGACTACTGCTAGGTGTATAAAGAGCATATGATAATTGTCATACTGATTGTGTGAGAAGGATCACAAAATTAAAATAAAGTCTGTTTTTATAGATAATTATGAGCAAGATCATAAATTATTTATTTATCCAAAAGAATAATAATGCCGTACTCCCACAAAAAAGGAGTTTGAAATGAGTTTACAGTTAATTTTTATTTTAATTTTATGTGGTGTGATGACAAATATAATGTCCGCTATTTTTGGCATCGGTGGCGGCGTATTGATGGTACCTATTCTCTACACCTTATTCCCACAGTTCCCTTTACAAATGATTGCTGCAACATCATTGACGATTGTCATGGGGTCATCCTTTATTAACTTAATTTATTTTTACAAACAAAAAGTATCGATTAATTACAAAGCGATGCTCATTTGGTCTATGGGTATGATTATTGGTGTGCAGCTAGGATTCGAATCCAGTTTTTATGTACCTGATATTGCCATCATCAGTGTGTTTGTTATCACACTTTCCCTATTAGCAATTCGTACTATTTTTAGTAAAGAAACCGCAATAATTCAGCAATCTACAGCGGATGAAACGATTAAAGGAATCGGTCTTTCAACGGTAGGCGGATTTATTGCCGGCATGACAGGCATTGGAGGAGGCTCAATTATGGCGCCTTTAATTGGACAATTAAAATCCGTTAGAGCCCATCAAATTGCGCCTTATACCAATGCGATGATGTTTATTGGGGGGTTAGGTAGCCTTTATGGCTATCTTTCAAAAAACTCAACTTATCACTTTGGTTGGCAAATCGGTTATGTCAATTTTTCGATTGTGATTATTGTTGTGCTAAGTGCTTTTGTAACCGGATTTTTCTCAATGAAAATCCGAGGTAAATTATCACCGCACTTAGTCAAAAAACTATTAGGTATTATTTTATTAGTAATCAGCGCTTATATGTTACTTATCCATTCCATAAAATAAAAAATGGCAGAGGAAAACCCCCTCTGCCATTTCGGTTATTTTTCTTCTTTTTTCACTTCATCCCACAGAATATCCATTTCGATTAAAGAAAGATCTTTAAGTAATACGCCTCGCTCTAATACCTTTCCTTCGACTTTGCGAAAACGTTGTTCAAATTTATTATTCGCCTTACGTAAAGCCTCTTCTGCGTTACATTTAAGATGACGAGACAAATTGACTGTCGCAAAAAATAAATCCCCAATTTCCTCTTCTATTCTTTGTTGATTGCAAGGTGTTTGATTGACTTCATCTCGCACCTCCTTCAATTCTTCTTCAACTTTAGCAAATACAGGCTCAAGTTCATTCCAATCAAATCCAATCTTTGAACACTGTTTTTGCATTTTCTGAGCTCTTAACAATGCAGGAAAAGCATTCGGAACATTATCTAAAATAGACTGTTGTTTTTGAGCTGATTTTTCTTGTGCTTTAATGCTGTTCCAACGGGCTAACGCCTCTTCTTCATTTCCAGCTGTTGCATCACCAAATACATGAGGATGGCGACGTACAATCTTTTCAGAAACATCATTAAGGACATCATCAAATGTGAAATAACCATCCTCTGAAGCAAGCTGACTGAAGAATACTACCTGTAATAAAAGATCACCAAGCTCTTCTCTTAAATTCGCAATATCTTTCTTTTGGATGGCATCAATGACTTCATAAGTTTCTTCGGTTAAACAAGGAATCATGGAGTCATAATTTTGTTTAAGATCCCAAGGACAACCGCCATTAGGGTTACGTAATTGTGCAATTAATTGAATAAAATCTTGAATGGAGTAATGCATAAGAATATCTCTGAAATACTAAAAGTACGATTAGTATAAAACGAATGGTAAAATAGACAATATTCTTAAAAAAATTAAAGATAATTTGATATGAAATGGATGGCAGGGGCGGAGAGGCTCGAACTCCCAACACCCGGTTTTGGAGACCGGTGCTCTACCAATTGAACTACGCCCCTATTGGTATTAAGAATTGGCGGAATGGACGGGACTCGAACCCGCGACCCCCTGCGTGACAGGCAGGTATTCTAACCAGCTGAACTACCACTCCGCTAAATGAGGTATGATTGGCAGTGACCTACTCTCACATGGGGAAGCCCCACACTACCATCGGCGTAACAATGTTTCACTTCTGAGTTCGATATGGATTCAGGTGGGACCATTGCACTGTTGCTGCCAAAATTTTTATTTTGTTAATTTACTCTTAAAATAAACTAACAAAATAAAAAGTACCTGGCGGTGTCCTACTCTCACATGGGG
>NZ_KV820372.1 GCF_001815355.1 Haemophilus sp. HMSC068C11 | reverse complement strand
GTTACAGTTAATACATCAATTATTTGATGATTTTCGCAACAACGCCAGCACCTACCGTACGGCCACCTTCACGGATTGCGAAACGTAAACCTTGGTCCATCGCGATTGGGTGGATTAAGCTTACTGTCATTTTGATGTTATCACCAGGCATTACCATTTCCACGCCTTCTGGTAACTCGATTGTACCAGTTACGTCAGTTGTACGGAAATAGAACTGTGGACGGTAACCTTTGAAGAATGGAGTGTGACGACCACCTTCATCTTTTGATAATACGTAAACTTCTGATTCGAAATCTGTGTGTGGAGTGATTGAACCTGGTTTCGCTAATACTTGACCACGTTCGATTTCTTCACGTTTTGTACCACGTAATAATGCACCGATGTTTTCACCTGCACGACCTTCGTCAAGTAATTTACGGAACATTTCAACACCAGTTACTGTTGTTTTCGCTGTTGGTCTGATACCAACGATTTCAACTTCATCACCAGTACGGATGATACCACGCTCAACACGACCAGTTACTACTGTACCACGACCTGAAATTGAGAACACGTCTTCGATTGGAAGAAGGAACGGTTGGTCAATTGCACGCTCTGGTTCAGGAATGTAAGTATCTAAGTGGTTTGCTAACTCAAGGATTTTTTCTTCCCATTCTGCAACGCCGTTTAATGCTTGTAATGCAGAACCACGTACGATTGGAGTATCGTCACCTGGGAAGTCATATTGAGAAAGAAGTTCACGAACTTCCATTTCTACTAATTCTAATAACTCTTCGTCATCTACCATGTCGCATTTGTTTAAGAATACGATGATGTAAGGTACACCTACTTGGCGACCTAATAAGATGTGCTCACGAGTTTGTGGCAT
>NZ_KV820371.1 GCF_001815355.1 Haemophilus sp. HMSC068C11 | reverse complement strand
AAGTGGTGGGCGATACCGGTCTCGAACCAGTGACCCCCTCCTTGTAAGGGAGGTGCTCTCCCAACTGAGCTAATCGCCCGCTTGGTCAAACTTTTACAACATTAAAGTTTACTTTGGAAAAAGTGGTGGGCGATACCGGTCTCGAACCAGTGACCCCCTCCTTGTAAGGGAGGTGCTCTCCCAACTGAGCTAATCGCCCGATGCACCTGAAAAGGTATTCGGATTTATTTAAACACTAAAATTAAGTGGTGGGCGATACCGGTCTCGAACCAGTG
>NZ_KV820370.1 GCF_001815355.1 Haemophilus sp. HMSC068C11 | reverse complement strand
AAATGTCTAAAGAAAAATTTGAACGTACAAAACCGCACGTAAACGTGGGTACAATCGGCCACGTTGACCACGGTAAAACAACTTTAACAGCAGCAATCACAACCGTATTAGCAAAACACTACGGTGGTGCAGCTCGTGCATTCGACCAAATCGATAACGCGCCAGAAGAAAAAGCGCGTGGTATCACCATCAACACCTCACACGTTGAATACGATACTCCAACTCGTCACTATGCACACGTTGACTGCCCAGGACACGCGGACTATGTTAAAAACATGAT
>NZ_KV820369.1 GCF_001815355.1 Haemophilus sp. HMSC068C11 | reverse complement strand
CTTCTTGAGCAGCTTGTGCTTCACGTTGTTTCGCTACAGCTTCTTCACCTAATTTATTTGCAATTGCATTCCCAGCAGCACTCGCTGTTTGAACAAACCCTTTTGTTGCCTCGACTTGTACATTAAGCTCTTTTTGTAAGGCATTCTTATCAAAACGATTTTCTAATTTACCACTTTGACTTTCTGCATTATCAGTATTGATATCTGTTTTAATTGCTGCAAGGGTCTCATTGATGGATTTCCCTGTACGTGCTTGTTGTGCGTTTTCATTGCGGATTTCAATATTTTGAGTATTGATACCGCTTTTTATTGTGCTAGATTGGCTATCGGAACCTTTACTATACACCAATGCTGGCTTTAGGTTTAATAGTAATATTCGTATTTTCTGCAAAGGCGAAGTGAATGGCCATCGCCGTTTAGGTGTGTTACTTGCCCGTGATATTTCCGTAGAAAAAGCATTGGAAAAAGTAGAACGTGCTTACGCGAAGTTGGATGTGAAATTATAAAATTTACTTAACATAAGCATCTTTGAAAATACAAAAAGCGCGGTTAATTTTTGAGAGGTTTTAAAACTCTTTGAAAATTGACCGCACTTTTATATCAGTGGTTTAAAATTATATGCCTTTCAAATAACTTGCAAGCTTCTAGAAAGCTGAAAGCTAAGATCTTGATATTTTTGACATACTTTTTGAAATATCTCTCTTATTTCCTCCTAGATATTAAAAAATGTATAGGTAAAATAATAAAATGCAGTTTTAGGGACATCATAAAAGCTTTCTCAATTAATAAATCATAATGGATATTTTTTATCCCCACATCCATTTGACCATACAACAATGCAATAAAAAATAAAATAACGGCTCCAAAGAAAGATAGTAAAGTTAAAATAATATTCTTCATTACTTACTCCCCTCTTTCTCATTACTACTATCGCTATATATTTTTTTCATCTCATCTGAGGCTATAGAACTACCCACTACATTAAAGAATATTCTAGGTACTCCATCAAATTTAGAATATTTACCTAAAGTAAACTCTGACAACAATCCATAACCAGCCCCTGTTGCGGAACCTATCATTTCAGTTTTTATCTGTTTATCAGTTGCTCCAACTTTATTTACCTCATACATTAAATCAACAGCTGGGCTTACAAAAAATTGCTCTACAGGTCCCAATTTAGACATTACCGGTGCTTTTAAAATATCCTTGCCAGTACTATAAACATCATTTAAAAGTTCTTCTTTATTTTTATACTGCCCATCATAAGTCTTATAAGATATCTTGCCAGCATTATATCCTCCTGTCACTACCATTTCTGCAGCAACAGGATTTCTAGCTGAAAGTACTGCTGTCTCTTGTAAATATCCAGCAGCCTTAGGAATAACTCTAACAGCAGCGACGCCACCTCCTGCGGCTAACGCACCAATCGCAAAAGATTGAGCTTGTTTACCGACATAACTATCCCAAAATTTAATTTCATCTGATAGATATTTTGTTAACGCAGAGTCATTTCTTTTGATTTCTTTAGAAAAATCCCAGTTATATAAATCAGATACAGGAACATTCCACGATCTTGCGATTTTATGTAATTCAACAGCTAAATAATTCTTTTGCGCCTCCGTTAATTGGCTAGGATCTTTTTGGTTTAGGCGAATTAAAAAATTAATGTAAGAATCTTTTTTCAATAATTCTCCGCCTCTATTTTTTTCTTTCTGTTTTAACTCTTTTGCTTTTTCAAACTTTTCTGAAATATTGAAAAGTTCTTCATCTTCATTTTTAGAAAGAAGATTATTCTCCACCGCATTCTTAGCCGTAGTTAGTCCTACACCAATTCCTTGACTACTATTTGCTGCCGCTCCACCCACTAAAGCACCGGCGGCTTGACTAACAGAAGATACGACCTCTTTCTCCCCTCGATTAAGTTGGTTCGGCTTTTTACCATAAAGCTCTTTTGCAATTACATCAGCCATCACCTCACCCGCTAAAGCACCACCAGCTCCCGCTGCTGCATTTTGATTTGCGGAGTAAGCTTCCACCGCGCCCCAAACTGCATGGGCAACCTTATTAGCCATAGGGCTACCCTCAGTGGCTAGCTTAATTTGATGATTTATTTCTGGCGAAATTGCGGAGGTAGCAATACCCGCTGCTGGCAAACCACCCAATGCTGCAGAAATAGCATTCATGGCACCATCAATTTTTCGCTTATATTCTCCTCCAGTTTGCCACTTGTCCGCTTCATTATTAGCCGTTATCAGATTTTGATTTGCGGTATTTAATGCGGTTTCATTTTCTTTGCTTGGATTAGCTTTATACGCACGGTCAGCAACTTCTTGAGCAGCTTGTGCTTCACGTTGTTTC
>NZ_KV820368.1 GCF_001815355.1 Haemophilus sp. HMSC068C11 | reverse complement strand
AAGCCTAAAGCGCTGTCGCCTTTGTCGCCTTTTTCGCCGGTTGCACCAGTAGCGCCGGTATCACCTTTAGGGCCAGCAGGACCAGTATCGCCTTTTTCGCCTTTAGCACCAGTTGCACCAGTAGAACTATTTACAATGTCAACATCAATTTGGTAGGTGTTAGTAGTTGAGTTAAATTTAACTTTTGTATTTTTGCCATCTACTAAGTTAACATTGTATGTAACATATGTTTTTCCTGCTTCACCTGAACTAATATCTGCTGGCGTATGTCTAATAAGAGCAGTGGTACCCTTACCATCTTCGAAATCAACGATATCATTGCGTTTTACACCATATTCTTGGTGAGCAGTTCTAGTTGTTGTATTACCACTTACTATCCATTGGTGATCAGCGAGCATTTCAGTCACTGCATATAATTGTGAACCATTGATTGCATCAGTTGAACTGCTATTAATACGGCCTGCTGCCACATTCACTAATTGACGCTCGTGATCTAAAGAACCGAAGCTCACTACGCTATCCGGATTTCCACCTGCGAAGGTATATCTTTTCTTGAAGAACTCTTGTGACGCATTAGGCATAGCCGTTTTAGTTACAGAGCCAGAACCTAAAGCAACTGCATTATTATCAGATGCTTTTGCACCTGTACCAATCGCAGTTGTATTAGCACCTGTTGCTTGTGCAGCCTCTGCTGGAGTCATTGATCCACCGATAGCAACAGAGTTAATACCAGAAGCATTAGCAGACGTACCCCCAGCAAATGAAGCAGTACCTGATGCTTTTGATGCAGCACCCACTGCTGTCGCACGCTCAGCAGTAGCCGTTGCATATCCACCTAACGCAGCTGCATTACGTGCAGTAGCCGCAGTACTAACACCTACTGCTATCGCATTATCAACCGTTGCAGTTGCACTTTTACCTGCTGCAACAGTGTTTGCTGCTGATGCATTTGCCAAATAACCCACAGCTACTGCTGCAGTACCTGGACCTTTACCATTAGCGCCAGCTGCACCACCAGCATTTGAGTTTTGACCGATAGCTACAACAGAGTCTGCCGTAGCGTTAGAGTATGAGCCGATAGCAATAGATTGAACGCCTGATGCATTTGCATCCGTCGACATCGCAAGAGCGTGATTTGCAGTAGCTGTAACATTTTGACCAATTGCAACAGCATTAATACTCATAGCCTTAGTATCTTGACCAATCGCAACTGCACTTTGGTCTACGGCCTTAGAATCTAAACCAATAGCCACTGAAGCATCGCCCTTACCTGTCGCATTAGTACCAATAGCAATAGCATCATGAGATACAACATTATTCGGTTCCGTTCTGTATGTATTAGCACCAGTACCAATATTAATATTGTTTTTACCTTGGTTTGTACCAACTATATTGTTTGGATTAGCAGAACTAATCGTGATTGTACTTGCATCAGTATTTATCACTGCTTGAGCTGTACCTACCACGCCCATCACAGCACCTGCAAGTGCGGTCAATTTAACGATTTTTTTAGATTTGGTTTTACCTTTAGCATGCCCAAGTTCAGAAACTGCAGTCCACGTTTGTGTAGCATGATTCCAAATAACTTTAAACACTTTGTTCATATAAAATTATTCCTTTTATTAGGATGGTTAAGAAGCTGTCACTGATGCAACAGCGCCGAAAAATTCAACGTCAGAAAGGCGACGACCACAAATTTTGACAACAGTTCCCCTTACCTTTCTGGTCAGAACAGCTTATTCTAAGCGAACTTTGTATAAAAAGGAAGCATCTAAAAAAAAATTTACTAAAAATTACAATTAATTAAAGTAAACTTTGACTTATGTAAATATATGTAAAGATTTTTGAAAATTTTTGCAAAAAACTTAAAGGAGTGTAAATTTTTGTGTAAAAAATAAGCAAAATTGCGTACTAAAATCATTATACTGCCTTTCTTTTTTCTTTACGAAAGTATCGAATTAGATCAAACTAACGCCATCAAATAAGATAAGGAAAAGTATATGGCAATTTGGAAAAAAGCGTTCACGCTTGAGCAGCTTAATGAAATGGGTAAAAATTGCGCTATTAGGCATTTAGGCATTGAAATTTCGGCTTATGGTGAAAACTGGATTGAGGCAAAAATGCCCGTTGATCATCGCACCACACAGCCTTTCGGTTTATTACATGGTGGCGTGTCTGTGGCGTTGGCTGAAACCATTGGTTCATTAGCTGGATTTCTCTGTATAGAAGAAGGCCAAGTTGCCTTGGGATTAGATATTAATGCCAATCATCTTCGCCCTGTCAAAAAAGGTTTTGTTACCGCAAAGGCAACCCCAATTGCTTTAAGTCAAAATACCCATGTTTGGCAAATTGACATTCGCGATGAACAAGATAAACTTTGTTGCGTTTCTCGATTAACGCTTTCTATCAAACATTTATGACTACAACTCAAAAAATTGGCATCATTTTAGCGAACCTTGGTACGCCTGATGCCCCTCAACCAGCAGCGATCTCTCGTTATTTAGCAGATTTTTTAATGGATCCCCGCGTGGTAGATTTGCCTCGTTGGAAATGGTATCCCCTTTTAAAAGCCATTATTTTACCGATGCGTTCTAAACGCATTGCACGAAATTACCAATCTATTTGGACAGAACAAGGCTCTCCCCTGCTCGCTATTACAAAGCAACAACAAGCGGATTTACAAGCTTATTTGACTGAACAAGGCATCAATGCACAAGTCGAAATTGCCATGACTTACGGCAATCCTTCAATGCAAAGTGCGGTCAAAAATTTACTTAAAAATGATGTAGAACGCATGATTGTATTGCCGCTTTATCCACAATATTCTAGCACCACAACAGGCGCATTAATCGATGCATTCAATCGTGCCATTGCGCAAGAGCGCAATATTGTGCCTTTTGAGTTTATTCATTCTTATCATCTTGATGAAAACTACATTAATGCGTTGGTGGATTCCATCAAAGTGCGGTTAAAACCCGATGAGTTTTTGCTTTTTTCTTATCATGGCATTCCATTACGTTATGAGAATATGGGCGATTATTATCGTCAGCATTGTAAACAAACCACGATTGCCATTGTGGATAAATTAGGTCTCACAGAAAACCAATGGAATATGACCTTCCAATCTCGCTTTGGTCGTGAAGAATGGTTGCAACCTTATACGGATCACTTTTTAGAAGAAGCGGCTTCTCAAGGGATTCAAAAAATCGCGGTAATTTGCCCAGGTTTTTCGGTGGATTGCTTAGAAACCTTAGAAGAAATTGAGGTTGAAAATAAAGAAACGTTCTTAAATCACGGTGGTATATCTTATCACTACATCCCTGCATTGAATGCTGAAAACGCCCATATTGAAATGATGGGGAAATTAGTTTTGGATAAGTTGAAATAGTTAAATCTCCCCCTGCCCCCTCTTTACGAAAGAGGGGGTATTTTAATGGCAAATAAGCGCCTTCCGTTCTTAGCTATCTCAAATATATTTCCAATAAAACCACTAAAAGCAACACATCATAAAAAAGCCCTCTTTTGTAAAGAGGAGTTGGGAAGATTAATTTTCGATAAATTGGAATAGTTGAATCTCCCCCTCCCCCCCTCTTTACGAAAGAGGGGGAGCTTTATAACAAATAAATGCTTTCCGATTCTCACTTAATAGATATTTTCTAATTAAATATTTTATCTATCCAAACCTTTAACATCTTTTCCTCTAATAATAAAAAGCCCCTCTTTCGTAAAGAGGGGTTTGGGGAGATTTAAAAAGAGTTGGGGAGATTTAAAAAATAAACAAAAAGGCGAACCTTTCGATTCGCCTTTTCAGATTTTTTCTAATCAAAGATTAGAAGAATACACGCATACCTACACCGATAGCTCTGTCTTTAGTTTTACCATCGTAAGTATCGTTAACGTACTCTTTAGTAGTCACATATTTGCCTTCTACAAATAATACAACTTGTTTATGAAGTTTGTAATCTGCACCAAGTAAGAAACCGTGAGTTTTATCTTTAGTGTTTTCACCTTTTACGCGTTCATATAGGTAGTTACCATATACTTTAGACGCAGGAAGAACTTGATATGCGAAACCTGGAGCCACATAGAATTTGTTTGTTTTTTCATCATCAAATTTTTCATGACCATAAGCGAAGTCACCAGTTAATGTGAAATCACCAAATTTATAGCCTAATGATGCTAAAACACCATCTAAACGGTGAGCGTATGATGCACCAGTTTCAAAGTTTGTGTGACCATAAGCTAAACGCGCATCTAAATCACCTGCTGTATATAATGCACCTACAGCGTAAGCATTTTTGATACCAGGATTAAGCGGTTTACCTTTTTCATTATTTGTTTGACCAAAGTTATAGTTTGCACTTAATTGTAAACCTTCGATACCTTTATAGTCGTAACGTACTACACCAGTGCCTGAAGTTGGAATATATTTACCTTTTGGAATAAAGCCATATTCATAGTCATTTGCTTGGGTTAAATCATCTGCGATAGTTAATTGACGACCGAATGTGATATCACCAGTTGCTTTGCTACCTAAACCTACATAAGCACGTTTAGCATAAAGACTACCGAATTGGTCACGAGATTCTGTATCATCAAAACGGGATTCTAAACGACCTAACGCATAGAAATCGTTATCTAAGTTGTGTTTTACTGTGATACCGAAACGTGAACCTGCGTTACGTAAAGCGGAATTTGCAGTTTTAGTTGAATTACCTACTGCGTCATACTTTTTAGCATCCGCTTTTTCTAAGATTAAACGAAGAGAACCGTTTAATTCAACTTTAGTACCTTCGTTGTCATAAACTACTGCTGCGTTTGCTGCTGAAGCGGCAAATGCAGAAACGATTAATGCTGCTAGTGTCTTTTTCATAATTGTTATTCCTTTTGGTTGTTACCTATGATTTTTGATTGAAGCAATTTTTCATAAAAAGTTCAATCTCCGAAATAGACGTCGCAAATATTACAAAATAAACCTATAGTGTCAATGGGAGGATCTCTTCCAATTTTCTAAAATTGGATCAAGATCACATTTTTTACACAAAAAAGGACATTTTTTAATCAAAAACATCCTTTCACATCGAACTTTTCAGAATTTTGTCTATACAATGATCGCTCTATTTTGAGCAATTTATTCTTCTTTTTTATTCATTTTCGAAGACATAATGAATATTTTTTGAGCAAACTAGGCACATTCTATCGAAAATGAAATCACTTCTTTAATACTTTCCGCGCCTAATGCAATCATAATTAAACGATCGACCCCTAAAGCCACACCAGAAGTATTTGGAATACCTGCTTGTAATGCCCCTAGAAAACGATAGTCAATTTCACGCTGTGGCAAACCTGCTTTTTCCCGTAGGCGATTGTCTTTTTCAAAGCGGTATTGTTGTTCTCGTGCATCGGTGAGCTCATGGAAACCGTTGGCTAACTCTAAGCCTTTATAATAGAACTCAAAACGTTCTGCCACACGGCTATCTTCTGGGCTAAGTTGTGCAAGTGCGGCTTGGGAAGAAGGGAAATGATAAACCGCAACAGGTGCTTCTTGTCCGATTTTAGGTTCTACCACTTCACTGAATAAAAATTGTAGTAAGGTATCACGATCTTCATCGTCATCTGCCATAAAGTTGTGCTTACGCGCTGCCTCTACTAACTCTTGACGAGTCGCTGATAATGGATCTAATCCTACATATTCTTGGAAGACAAATTGATAACTTAAGGTTTCTGCGGGTTTACAATCGAGGATCTGTTGTAATAAATCATCCACTTCATTCATCAGACGATACATATCAAAGTGCGGTCGATACCATTCAAGCATGGTAAATTCCGGATTATGGCGATTGCCCGCTTCTTCATTACGAAACACTTTGCCAATTTGGAAGATCGGTCCACTGCCTGCCGCCAGTAAACGTTTCATATGATATTCCGGGCTGGTAGAAAGCCAGAGCGTTTTCGACAGCTCATCAAAAGGGGCAACAAATTCGGTATTAAAGGTAGAAAGGTGAAGATCCGTTACGCCAAACTCACTTAAAACAGGGGTTTCAACTTCTAATAATCCACGTTCAGTAAAAAACTGGCGGATATCCGCAATGATTTTGGCACGCGCCAATAAGTTTTTAATTGAGGCGGAAGGTTTCCATTCTGTTTTTTTATCGCTAAGTGCGGTCATTTTTTTCTCCGTTTTCACCTTTAAAATGAATTAGACTATTGTAAACAAGAGTGATTTTTAACTCAATAATCCGACTAAATCATTCTTAAACGCAAACGGTTATCATCTATAAATATATAAAAAACTAACTTTTTTGAGTTAGATCACACTTTTAGTATTTTGTCCGTTTATTCCAGAAAAAAAGTTACTAATTTGTAAACAAAAATGGCAGAATTACAACATGCCCCTATTAATTTAGGGCGTTTTATTTTTTTACTTTCTATTGATTGGAGGATATCGTGCAAACGGTTAATGTCGATATTGCTATTGTTGGCGCTGGTGGCGGCGGTTTACGTGCAGCAATTGCAGCAGCAGAAGCAAACCCTAACTTAAAGATCGCATTAGTTTCTAAGGTTTATCCTATGCGTAGCCATACGGTTGCAGCAGAAGGTGGTGCGGCCGCAGTAATTAAAGAGGAAGATTCCTACGATAAGCACTTCCACGATACCGTTGCCGGTGGTGACTGGTTATGTGAACAAGATGTGGTGGAATACTTCGTTGAACATTCTCCAGTGGAAATGACTCAACTTGAACGTTGGGGCTGCCCTTGGAGCCGTAAAGCAGATGGCGATGTAAACGTTCGTCGTTTCGGTGGAATGAAAATCGAGCGTACTTGGTTCGCGGCAGACAAAACCGGTTTCCACTTATTACATACCCTTTTCCAAACATCCATTCAATATCCACAAATTCAACGTTTTGACGAGCACTTCGTTTTAGACATCTTAGTTGATGATGGCCATGCTCGCGGTATGGTGGCGATGAATATGATGGAAGGCTCACTTGTTCAAATCAACGCAAATGCGGTTGTAATTGCAACTGGTGGTGGCTGTCGTGCATTTAAATTCAACACCAACGGCGGTATCGTAACTGGTGATGGTTTATCAATGGCATATCGTCATGGTGTTCCTCTTCGTGATATGGAATTCGTCCAATACCACCCAACCGGCTTACCGAACACCGGTATCTTAATGACTGAAGGTTGTCGTGGTGAAGGCGGTATCTTAGTGAATAAAAACGGCTACCGTTATTTACAAGATTATGGTCTAGGCCCTGAAACCCCAATCGGTAAACCTGAAAACAAATATATGGAACTTGGTCCGCGTGATAAAGTTTCACAAGCATTCTGGCAAGAATGGAAAAAAGGCAACACCTTAAAAACTGCAAAAGGTGTTGATGTGGTTCACCTTGACTTACGTCACTTAGGTGAAAAATATTTACATGAACGTCTTCCATTCATTTGTGAATTAGCAAGTGCTTATGAAGGTGTAAACCCAGTTAATGAACCAATTCCAGTTCGTCCGGTTGTTCACTATACCATGGGTGGTATTGAAGTGGATTTCAACAGCGAAACTCGCATTAAAGGATTATTTGCTGTGGGTGAATGTGCGTCTTCTGGTTTACACGGTGCAAACCGTTTAGGTTCTAACTCGCTTGCAGAATTAGTGGTTTTAGGCCGTGTTGCAGGTGAATATGCCGCACAACGTGCAGCAGAAGCACAACCAGCAAACCGTGCAGCAGTTGATGCACAAGCACAAGATGTTGTGGCTCGCCTTGAAGCACTTTATAACCAAGACGGTAATGAATCTTGGTCTGAAATCCGTGATGAAATGGGTACCGTCATGGAAGAAGGTTGTGGTATCTACCGTGACCAAGAAAGCATGCAAAAAGCAGTAGATAAAATTGCTGAGCTTAAAGAACGTTATAAACGTATTCGTGTTGCAGACCGTTCAAGCGTATTCAATACCGATGTGCTTTACACTGTAGAATTAGGTTACATCCTTGATGTGGCACAATCAATTGCCAACTCTGCAATTGAACGTAAAGAATCTCGTGGTGCACACCAACGCTTAGACTACACTGAACGTGATGATGTGAATTATTTAAAACACACCCTTGCTTACTACAATGGCGATGATGCACCGCGTATTGAATACAGCCCGGTGAAAATCACTAAATCTCAACCAGCAAAACGTGTTTATGGTGCTGAAGCAGAAGCGGCAGAAGCGGCTGCGAAAGCTAAGGAGCAAGCAAATGGCTAATTCACCAGTAATGACTGTAGAAGTATTACGCTACAACCCAGAAAATGATCAAGAGCCACATTTAAGCTCTTATCAAGTACCTTATGATAACCAAACTTCTCTTTTAGATGCGTTAGGTTACATTAAAGATAAACTTGAACCGTCTCTTTCTTATCGCTGGTCTTGCCGTATGGCGATCTGCGGTTCTTGTGGGATGATGGTAAATAACAAACCAAAATTGGCTTGTAAAACATTCTTACGTGATTACAGCGGCCATATGCGTATTGAACCATTAGCAAACTTCCCTATTGAACGCGACTTAGTGGTTGATTTAAGCCACTTCATCGAAAGTTTAGAGGCAATTAAACCTTATATTATTGGTAACGAAGCACCAGCATTAGATGGTAAACCACATCCATCGAAAGAGTTGCAAGTCAGCCGTACGAAACAAACGCCGGCACAGCTTGAAAAATATCGTCAATTCTCAATGTGTATCAACTGTGGTTTATGCTATGCCGCTTGTCCGCAATTTGGTTTAAATCCTGAATTCTTAGGCCCTGCAGCGATTACAATGGCACACCGTTACAACCTTGATAACCGTGACCATGGTAAAGCACAACGTATGCCATTATTAAATGGTAAAAACGGTGTTTGGAGCTGTACTTTCGTGGGTTATTGTTCTGAAGTCTGTCCAAAACACGTGGATCCAGCTTCTGCAATCAACCAAGGCAAAGTGGAAAGTGCCAAAGATTATGTTATCTCAATGCTAAAACCAAAAGGCTAAGGGGAAGAATATGTCAGTAACAGTAAGTAAACGCAAAAAATATGTTCGCCCAATGACGGCTACTTGGTGGCAAAAATTGGATTTCTACAAAGCTTATATGGTACGTGAAGCAACTTCTATCTTTGCTGTGTGGTTCTGTATCGTATTGCTTTACGGTGTACTTTGCCTTGCAAGCAATCCTGTACCAGGCTTAGGTATTGTTGATTTCATTGGCTTCTTAAGAAATCCAATTGTGGTGTTCTTAAATATCATCACATTAATTGCGACCTTATATCACACTGCAACTTATTTCGTGATGACACCAAAAGTGATGAACATCATTGTTAAAAATGAACGTTTGCCACATCACGTGTTAAGAAATGCACTTTGGGCAGTAACAGCTGTGATTAGTGTTATCGCATTAATTTTAGTTTATATGTAGGGAGAGAAAAAATGGTCGATCAAAATCCAAAACGCTCTGGTGAACCGCCAGTATGGTTGATGTTTGGTGCTGGCGGGACTGTCAGTGCGATTTTCTTCCCTGTTGTGATCTTAATTCTTGGTTTATTGTTACCATTCGGATTAATTGATCCACATAACTTAATTACATTCGCTTATTCTTGGATCGGAAAATTGGTTATCTTAGTTTTAACCATTTTCCCAATGTGGTGTGGTTTACACCGTATCCATCACGCGATGCACGATCTTAAAATCCACGTGCCAGCAGGCGGATTTATCTTCTACGGCCTCGCAACCATTTACACTGTTTGGGTGTTATTTGCCGTATTAGGTTTGTAATTTAAAAATACTAAATTGATAAATAAAAGTGCGGTCAAAAATGACCGCACTTTTTTATTCTCGACAAATAACCAAAATATTTTCTTAATCCAGAAAAACAAAAAACCCGACATAACGTCGGGTTTTCTTTTATCAAAAACTTTGATAATTATTCTGCAACAACGATAACATCTAATGTTGCAAATACTTCGCCGTGAAGTTGGAAACGAACATCGTGATCACCAAGAGTACGGATTGGACCGTTTGGTAAACGAACTTCGCTTTTCGCGATTTCAACGCCTGCTGCAGTTACTGCTTCTGCTACATCACGAGTAGTGATTGCGCCGAATAAACGACCTTCCTCACCAGCTTTAGATGCGATAGTTACAGAACCTAATGCAGTCACTTGTGCTGCACGAGCTTGAGCTGCTGCTAAACTTGCTGCTGCCGCTGCTTCTAACTCTGCACGACGAGTTTCAAAGTGTTCAATGTTAGCTTTAGTTGCCATAACTGCTTTACCTTGAGGGATTAAGAAGTTACGAGCGAAACCAGATTTAACATTAACTTGATCACCTACGTTACCTAGGTGAACGATTTTATCTAAAAGAATTACTTGCATTTCCTAACTCCTTCTTAATTGTGATGAGAATCAGAGTAAGGTAATAACGCTAAATAACGAGCGCGTTTGATTGCGCGTGCTAATTGGCGTTGGTACTTCGCACGAGTACCGGTAATGCGGCTTGGTACAATTTTGCCGCTTTCAGAAATGTAGTTCTTTAATGTAGCGATATCTTTGTAATCGATTTCAACAACATTTTCCGCTGTGAAACGGCAGAACTTACGACGACGGAAATAACGTGCCATTTGGCTGTCTCCTAATCTATAAATTCGATTTGCTCGGCATGCAATACTAACTGCGTTAAACCATTTGAGGTTTTATGTGAAGTTATAAACCCCACCACAAGAAGTTTACTGCCGACCGTAATGCTTTGAGTTTTTTCTATTAACTGATTGCCACTGACTTGAACTGGCATCTTTAACCACGCTTGGCGTGATAAACCACTTTCGACTTGTTCGGAACGATGTTCCAGCCAAAACTGGCAATGCGCAATCCCGTTAGGGCTTTTGCTTCGTTTAGGTAATTGACACACTGTGCCGATTAACGAGAAGCGATTATCAAGTTTTGAATTACTCTTCAGCATCCTCAAAATCGTTGTTTTCAACTTCAGCTAAAGGTTTACGTTCTTCTTTAGCCGCTTTCATTGGGGACGCTTCGGTTACGGCGTGCTTAGTATGGATAACAAGACTGCGTAATACAGCATCGTTATAACGGAAAGTCGTTTCTAGCTCGTCGATGACTTGTTGAGGCGCTTCTACATTCATAAGCACATAGTGTGCTTTGTGTAATTTGTTAATTGGGTACGCTAATTGACGACGACCCCAATCTTCTAGGCGATGAACTTGACCACCAGCTTCTTTAACAGAACCTGTGTAACGTTCGATCATACCTGGTACTTGCTCGCTTTGGTCCGGATGAACCATAAACACGATTTCGTAGTGACGCATTACTGCTCCTTACGGGTTAATCAGCCTTTGACGTAGATTAGCCACCAATCTGCAAAGGCAAGGAACGAAAAAATGAACGTGGCTAAGGGCGCTGATTATACAGATTTTTTTTCAGACTTCAAATAATTTGTACGCTTTTCAAACAAAAAAAGCCGATATCAACATATCGGCTTTTCTTTTCATTTCTAAATTAACGGCTACGGAAAATGATACGACCTTTGCTTAAGTCATAAGGTGTCATTTCTACAGTTACTTTATCGCCCGTTAAGATACGAATATAGTTTTTACGCATTTTGCCAGAAATATGTGCAGTCACCACGTGACCATTTTCTAACTCAACGCGGAACATGGTATTTGGTAAGGTTTCCAAAATTGTGCCTTGCATTTCAATGCAATCTTCTTTTGCCATTTTATCCTCTAAAATAATGATTTTTTGACCGCACTTTTTGCGGCTATAAATGAAAAACGGGCGAATTATAGCCGTTTTTAATGTTAGACGAAAGATTAAAATGGTATTTTGTTGAAATCCCCATTATTTTTTCAATAATTCGATTATAATGTTCCACTAAAGTCAATTAGGTAAAGAATTTAATTTAGCATACGAGACCAATAAGATATAGCCTTATGCAGTATCACCTTTCCCAAAGTGGCCCCCTATCTAAAAGGCTAAAGCAAACTTTACTATGATGTTCCTCAATCTGTATGTAAAACAATGACTTCAACCCAAGGGTTATTTATGGCTATACCTAAAATATTTGTAATTAGTTTAAAAAATTCAACAAGAAGAGAAAATATTGCTAAACGCCTTTCTGGTTTAAGGTTAGACTTTACTTTTTTTATTCAACAGATGGAAAGAAATTGCCTGCTTCCGTATTAGGATACCTCGATTATAATTTCTCCCCTAAATACTATTTATCATCTAAGTCATTAAAGTTTATGGACATATGATGGGAAACAATATGAATAAGCTAAAAGCCCTAAGGTTAAAAATCGGGAAATTGATACTTGATAAATCGTCAAGATCCCCCTTCCAAAAAAGTTTAGAACATCCTAAGAGTTTCTTATTTTTGCGACAAGATGGGAAAATTGGCGACTATATCGTTAGTTCTTTTGTTTTTCGGGAGATAAAGAAATTTAACCCCTTGATAAAGATTGGTGTCATCTGCACGAAACAGAACGCTTATCTGTTCCAAAAAAATCATAATATTGATGAGATTTATCTTGTAAAGAAAAGAAGCATTCTCGACTACATTAAGACAGCACTGCTTATTAGAAAAGAAAGATACGATGTTGTCATTGATCCAACCATTGTACTTAGAAACCGAGACTTGTTGCTATTGAGAATACTCAATGCGCGTAATTATATAGGCTATAGAAAAGCGGATTATAATATTTTTAATATAAATATTACTAAAGACGGTCATTTTTCAGAGATTTATAAAGAGGCTTTAGCCCAGTCAAATATCAGTCTAAGTGATGAAAGCTATGATATTCCGCAAGATGGCTCAACTAAAGAAGAAATTCTTCAGTTTATTACTGATAACAAGTTAAATAATTACATTACAATTAACTTCTATGGCGCGGGGAAAAATAGAAAATTTAACGATGCCCATATTATAGATTACTTAGCATATATTAGAAATCATCGTAAATGCCCATTGGTCTTACTCTCAACACCAGATACTCATGAGCATTTAAGTAGAATCGCTAATCAATTTGACGATGTGTTTGTTTATCCAAATTCTCGCACAACGATCTATCATACAATTGAGTTGATTAGAAACTGTACTCTACTTATTTCGGTTGATACATCAACTATTCATATTGCTTCGGGTTTAAATAAACCTATAATTTGTTTTTACTCGCAAGACAAAGAAAATTTTACGCATTGGCATCCCAATTCTAAAAATGTATGCCATATTATTCATTACCGTGATAATGTTAATGCTCTCTCTCCGAGAGAAATAAAACCAGAGTGGCTAGATATTTAAAGATACCAACCACAAACTGTATCATTTATTAGATTATTTTTATGAATTCAAAAAAACACTTAGGTCATACCGCCCGTAAACGCTTTGGACAAAACTTTTTACATGATACTTCTGTGATTCAAGGTATCGTGGCGGCAATTCATCCACAATCGAATCAATTCTTAGTAGAAATTGGCCCAGGGCTTGGTGCATTAACGGAGCCTGTTGGAGAGCTTGTCGATCATCTTACGGTGGTCGAGCTTGACCGAGACCTCGCAGAACGTTTACGTCATCATCCATTTTTACATCAAAAACTCACCGTCATTGAAACGGATGCGATGCAATTTGATTTTGGTGAGCTTTATACAAAAGAGAATTTAGCAGAAAAAGGGCAAAAATTACGTGTATTTGGTAACTTACCTTATAACATTTCTACTCCATTGATGTTCCACTTATTTAAGTATCATAATGTGATTCAAGATATGCACTTCATGCTGCAAAAAGAAGTGGTGAAACGCTTATGCGCAGGGCCCAATAGCAAAGCTTATGGTCGTTTAACCATTATGGCGCAATATTTCTGCCAAGTGATGCCTGTACTTGAAGTGCCACCTTCGGCCTTCAAACCTGCACCAAAAGTGGATTCAGCCGTTGTGCGTTTAATTCCACATAAAGAATTGCCACATCCAGTGAAAGATTTATATTGGTTGAACCGTGTTTGCTCCCAAGCGTTTAATCAACGCCGTAAAACGCTGCGCAATGCGCTCTCAACGTTATTTTCATCTGAAAATCTGACCGCACTTGGTATTGATTTAAATGCACGTGCAGAAAATTTGGCTATCGCAGATTATGCACGTTTAGCAAACTGGTTAGCGGATAATCCTCCTGCTGATGTCAATAAAGATGAAATCTTAGATTCAGAAGAGTAAAAAGAGCGGTCAAAAATGGCAACCTATTTCGTCGGTGATTTACAAGGCTGTTATGATGAATTACAGCTTTTATTAGAACGTGTGAGCTTCAGTCCTACGCAAGATAAACTTTATCTTGTGGGGGATCTTGTCGCGCGTGGGGATAAATCACTTGAATGTCTTCGTTTTGTAAAATCACTTGGCGATTCGGCACAAACCGTGCTAGGCAATCATGATTTACACTTAATTGCGACCGCACTGGGTATTAAAAAGGTAAAACCGCGTGATCGTGTCGATGCCATTTTTAATGCGCCCGATTTTGATGAGCTGATTCATTGGTTACGCCATCAGCCATTACTTGTGCATAATGAAGCATTAAACTTCCTGATGGCACACGCAGGCATTTCGCCTGATTGGGATTTGAAAACTGCGAAATCTTGTGCGGCTGAAGTTGAACAGATTTTACAACACGGTGACTTTCATTATCTTATTGAAAATATGTATTCTGAACAGCCAGATCGCTGGTCGCCAGATTTACAGGGCTTAGCGCGTCATCGTTACATTATTAATGCTTTCACTCGAATGCGTTTTTGCTATTTGGATCATCGCTTTGATTTTGCCTGTAAATCCCCTTTAAAAGATGCGCCAACTGAGCTCACGCCTTGGTTTAATTTAGATAATCCACTTTATAAACAAATTCCCATTGTATTTGGGCATTGGGCAAGTTTAGTGGATGAGCCAACTCCAAAAGGTATTTATGCCTTGGATACAGGATGTGTGTGGAATAATCGAATGACCCTATTGCGTTGGGAAGACAAACAGTTCTTCACACAAAGTGCGGTCAAAAATTACAGTGATTTTTAAGGAAACACTATGCTCTCGCTTACGGCTGAATCTTGCGAACTGTTCAATATTCCTTTCTACCAATTCGCCCAAATGAAAAAATTCTGCCCGGAAGATATTCCGGCAATTAAAGCTGATTACAAATTACATTGGGATAACTGGAAAGCGATTATTCAAGAAGTGGCAAAGCAACTTGGCATGCCTTTTGCGAAACCGCATATTGAAAGTTGGACTAATGGCTGGCAGGTTCGCGCGCATTTCTTCGCTTATTTTAAATACGAGTTTAACCAAAATTCTGCAGCTATTTTTTCTGTGCTATTAAATCGTCGCCGACTAAGAGTATGTTTAGATTGGCATTGCTATCGTGCAAATCGCTCACAAATTAATGTGCAACAATATAATCAGTGGCTTGACCAATTTGACTTCAAACAATTTGCCGATTTTGATATTTGGCGAGAAGATGAAAGCGAATATGGTGACTTTCGCCAAGTGAAACAAATTGCTGAAAAAGATCTCTTTTTACGATCAGAGGAAGATTTTTGGTGCATTGGTAAAAGCATTGAAAAAGCTGAACTTCATCAAATTGATCCCGTTTCATTTATCACAAAAACCATTCAACAGTTACAACCGCTTTACGATCGCTGCCATCAATAAAGTGCGGTCATTTCCATTAAATTTTTTCGTCTTGTTTATTTGTTATGCTATCATTACATTAGTTTAACATTTTTAACAATTTTGCTTTTAGGAGTACTTTATGAAAAACGTCGTTATCGTTGGCGGTGGCGCCGGCGGCATAGAGTTAGCGACATTTTTAGGTGACAAATTAGGTCGTAAAAAACAGGCTAAAGTGACGCTTGTGGATCGCAATGCGACCCACTTATGGAAACCCTTATTACATGAAATTGCTACAGGTGTGATGGATGATGGTACAGATTCTCTGAGCTATCGTGCACACGGGAAAAACCACCATTTCAGCTTTGAGCAAGGCTCAATCACGCGTATTAATCGTGAGCAAAAATATGTTGAACTTGCCCCAGTTTATGGGCAAGAAGGCGATATGCTCGTGGTTGCGCGCCGTATTCCTTATGATTACTTAGTGATTGCGATCGGCAGTAAATCGAATGATTTCAATACAAAAGGCGTTGCCGATAACTGTATTTTCTTGGATAGCTCAGATCAAGCACTTCGCTTCCAACAAAGAATGTTGGAACTATTCCTTAAATTCTCTGAAAACCGCGCATTAGATGATATTGGTGAAGAAGAATTTAAACAGAAATTAGTGGATGAAAGTAAAGTCAATATTGCGATTGTTGGCGGCGGTGCAACTGGTGTGGAATTAACTGCTGAGCTTTATCATGCGACTGAAGACTTGTCTTCTTACGGTTACGGTAAAATTGATAATTCTTGCTTGCAAGTCACCTTAGTTGAAGCAGGTCCTCGCTTATTACCGGCACTACCTGAAAATTTATCTGTAGCGGTATTAGAGGAATTGCAAGAAATGGGTGCTAACGTGAAATTAAATACGATGATCACGGAAGCCCAACCAAACACGCTTATTACCAAAGATGGCGAAGAAATCAAAGCTGATCTGATTGTGTGGGCGGCGGGTGTTCGTACCTCAACGGTGACACAGCAATTCGATGGATTAGAGCTTAACCGCATCAATCAATTGGTGGTAAAAGATACCCTTCAAACTACGGTGGATGACAGTATTTTTGCCATTGGTGACTGTGCGGCATTAATGCAACCAAACGGTAAATTAGTTCCGCCAAGAGCGCAAGCGGCACACCAAATGGCAAAAGCTTGTGCAAAAAATATCTTTGCACTTTTTGAGCAAAAACCATTAAAAGCCTTCAAGTACAACGATAAGGGAACCTTGGTTTCTCTTTCAAGCTTTACCGCATTGGGTAGCATTTCAAATAAATTTGGGAAAAACCCACTGACTGTTCAAGGTAAATTTGCACAGTTTGCGTACGTGTCTTTATATCGTATGCATCAACATGCTTTGCATGGATGTATTAAGATTGGCTTGATTATTTTAGTAGATAAACTTAACCACTATTTAAAACCAAGATTGAAATTACATTAAGACAAAAAGTGCGGTCAAATTTAGCCGCACTTTTTTATTTCTTAAACGAGTTGATTGTTACGCTCATAGGCATAAAGTGTATTAAACATCAGCATGGCAACTGTCATTGGTCCTACTCCACCCGGTACTGGCGTAATATAAGCCGCTTTTTGTATCGCCACATCATATTCCACATCGCCCACTAATTTGCCATTGATACGGTTAATCCCCACATCAATGACTGTTGCCCCTTCTTTAATCCAATCGCCCGGAATAAAACGAGGTTTACCCACAGCTACCACTAAAACATCCGCCTGACGAATATGATGTTCTAAATCTTTGGTAAAACGGTGCGTTACCGTGACAGTAGCGCCTGCCAATAATAATTCAAGCGACATTGGACGCCCTACAATATTTGATGCACCAACGATCACGGCATGCTTACCGTGTAAATCAATACCTGTAGTTTCTAATAATTTCATCACACCATAAGGGGTGCAAGCGCGTAAAGTTGGAATACGCTGACATAAGCGTCCCACATTATAAGGATGGAAACCATCCACATCTTTTTCAGGGCTAATACGCTCAATCACTGATGTGCTATTAATTTGTTTAGGCAATGGAAGTTGCACGAGAATACCATCAATGGTTTCATCGGCATTCAATTGATCTATCAGTTGTAGTAATTCTGCCTCCGACGTTGTTTCAGGTAAATCATAGGATTTTGAAACCATCCCGATTTCCTCACAGCTTTTTCGTTTACTGCCTACATAAACTTGAGAAGCGGGATCTGCCCCCACCAAAATTACCGCAAGTCCTGGCGCACGTTTACCTTGAGCACGATAATGTTCAATTTTATTGGCAACATCCGATTTGATTTTTTTTGATAGTTCAGTACCTGAAATAATTTGAGCAGTCATGCGTTTTTTCCTCAAGATGGCATTAAGTAAACGTTTGCTATTTTAACTGACAACGCCTTATTTTACAAAGACAACAAAAGTGCGGTTGAAAAACTGGAATAATTTTGAGCAATTGAAAGAGGAATCTAAAAAATTAATTGACTGAAAAGAAAAGCTCACTATAATTGTGCTCAATCGTCGGCGAGTAGCGCAGCTTGGTAGCGCAACTGGTTTGGGACCAGTGGGTCGTAGGTTCAAATCCTATCTCGCCGACCACTTCTTTTATATTTCCCTCGAAATTCCATACAAAAGATGTAACCCTTAAAATGCGCCCTTAGCTCAGCTGGATAGAGCAACGCCCTTCTAAGGCGTGGGTCAAAGGTTCGAATCCTTTAGGGCGTGCCATTATATACATTCTCAAAAAATCAAATCATCTCACAAAGTCATAAGTCATTGTTTTGCAATGTAAATATTTGTAAATTTTTACATTAAAATATTTACCAAATTATTTCATACCAGTATTATTCATTTCGTTTCATACCGAATGAAACTTTTATGATATTTCGGAGATTTTTTATTTAAAGGAATTAAACCTAATGAAAAAAACACTATTATTTGTATGTTTATTTGGAAGTGCATCTCTTGCTTTCGCAGAAGATA
Source organism: Haemophilus sp. HMSC068C11 (assembly GCF_001815355.1). Classification (GTDB taxonomy): domain Bacteria; phylum Pseudomonadota; class Gammaproteobacteria; order Enterobacterales; family Pasteurellaceae; genus Haemophilus_D. The sequence continues at coordinate 78,030 of NZ_KV820368.1, read as the reverse complement.
CCGCAACAAAAACTGAAGTTTATACTCAAGTAGGAAGACTCGATGAGCGTATTACTGAAACTCGTTCAGTTCTTGATAATCGAATTACAAATGAGCGTAAAGAACTTGACGATCGCATCACTGGTGTCGATGTTCGACTTAATCAAACTGATAAAAATTTAAATGATCGTATTAATGAAACAGATAAGAATCTCAACAACCGCATTAATGACGAAGTAGGTCGTTTAGATAAAGATATCACGGAAAACCGCCGAGCATTAGATGAACGTATTACGAATACTCAAACTGAAATTGATAATCGTGTAACAACTGAAGTGGGACGTCTTGATGATCGCATCACCAATGCTCAGAAAGATTTAAATAATCGTATTACTGGCGTTGATGAACGTTTAAACCAAACGGATAAAAACCTAAATGATCGTATTAATGAAACAGATAAAAATCTCAACAACCGCATTAATGATGAAGTGGGTCGTTTAGATAGTCGCATTACGGAAGATCGCCGTGCACTGGATGAAAGAATTACTGAAAATCGCAAAGATTTAGATAATCGTATTACGGAGAATCGTAAAGATTTAGATGAACGAATTACAGAGAATCGTAAGGATTTAGATAATCGTATCACGGGTGTAGAAGAGCGTGTTACGGATACCCAAAAAAATCTAAATAACCTAGATAACCAAGTAAAAAATAATACAAACAATATTCAAACGAACAGAACTGATATCGATGATCTAAAAAATAGAATCAGCCACAATTCTGCAAGCAATACTCAAAACACCAAAGCACTTGCTGATAAAGTAAACAATAACGTGCAAAATATTGCGAATAACGCTTCACGTTTAGATCACTTATCAAATCAAGTGATGACAAATACAAAAGAGATTTCTGATTTACGCTCTGAAATGACACGTTCTACTGAATCATTGCGCTCAGATTTGAAACACAACGTGAAAAAATTACGTGCAGGGATTTCTAGCGCTATTGCGTTAACACAAGTCCCCCAAGCAATTACCTCTGGGGAAAGTGTGCTTGGTGTAGGTGCAGGAACTTTCCGTAATGAAAGTGCACTAGCAGTGGGTTATTCTCGTGCATCTGATAATGGTAAACTGCTATTTAAAGTAGGCGGTACTGCAAGTAGCCGTGGTGATTTTGGTGCAGGTGCGGGTGTTGGGATACGTTGGCGCTAACTAAACACTCATATAAATAAATAACAAAAGCACGCTTAATGCGTGCTTTTTTATATCCATAAAATATCGAGAATATATGATTTAAAAAATGATTGGATATTTACAAAGAATTGTAATTTGAATGGCGGTGAGAGGGGGATTCGAACCCCCGATGCGCTTTCGCACATACACGCTTTCCAGGCGTGCTCCTTCAACCACTCGGACATCTCACCGTTTTGAAGTGCGTGAAATATAAAGATTTATCCAAGATTAGTCAAGTTTTTTGAGCTAGAACATAAAAAATCCTTTTCCTTTTAGCTAAAATATAAACTTATCTCTTTTCTATCGTCGTATTTTTATGCAAATCAAATTACTCTTTTCTAAAAATGTGTTTCTGGCTGTAAAACCATTTAGCGCATTGAAAGAATCTTTCCGTGAAGGTTACGGAAAACAAAAATTGATTAAAGATATTATCGCGGGTCTGACTGTGGGAGTTATTGCTATTCCGCTCTCCATGGCCTTAGCCATTGCCAGCGGTGTTCCACCACAACATGGTCTTTATACTGCTATCGTGGCTGGTATTGTGATTGCGTTAACTGGTGGATCTCGTTTTAATATTTCTGGACCAACCGCCGCATTTGTCGTGATTTTATATCCCGTTACCCAACAATTTGGGCTCAGCGGGTTACTTATGGCGACACTACTTTCGGGGATTATTTTAGTTATTATGGCCTTATCGCGATTAGGGCGATTAATTGAGTACATTCCTCTCCCCGTTACACTAGGCTTTACCTGCGGAATTGGGATCACCATCGGTACTCTGCAAATCAAAGATTTCTTAGGTTTAGACATTGCTCAGATGCCACCTCACTATATTGAAAAAGTGCAAGCTATTTTGACCGCACTTCCGACGATTAACTGGGCAGACACCGCTGTTGGTGTGGTCACCTTGTTTGTACTCACCCAATGGCATAAGCTTCGTTTACCCGTGCCAGGTCATTTACCTGCAGTCATTATTGGGACACTTATGGCATTAGCCTTAGGGCAATTTGGTTTCTCCGTTGAAACTATTGGTACGGCATTCCAATACACCTTATCTGATGGCACAACAGGACATGGTATCCCTAATGTCTTGCCTGAATTTGCCTTACCTTGGAATATTCCTAATGTCCAAGGTGAAGTCATCAATTGGAATTTTGATCGCATACAAGATATCTTGCCTGCCGCCTTTTCAATGGCTGTATTAGGCGCGATTGAATCGCTACTTTGTGCAGTCATCTTAGATAATATGACGGATACCAAACATCATTCCAATAATGAATTACTCGCCCAAGGTTTAGGTAATATTATTTCACCATTCTTAGGCGGCATTACGGCAACTGCAGCAATTGCACGTTCTGCAGCCAACGTTAAATCTGGGGCTGTATCACCAATAGCCAGTGTAATTCATGCACTCTTAGTTTTATTCTCGCTATTATTCTTTGCGAATGCCCTGTCTTATTTGCCACTCTCTTCTATGGCTGCATTGCTATTAATGGTAGCTTGGCATATGGCGAATGTGCCTGAAATTATTCGTTTGGCGCGTCGTTCCACACAAAATGAAATTGCGGTGTTGTTCACTTGCCTAATTCTCACGGTATTATTCGATATGGTGATTGCCATCTCAGTCGGCGTATTATTGGCAAGTCTCTTATTTATCCGCACCATTGCAGAAATGACAAAAGCCATTGAGCAACCTGCACCAGAAGATCTGAATGATGTGTTAGCTTATCGTATTAGTGGTCCATTGTTCTTTGCGGCTGCGGATAAACTTTTTGCGGATTTACACGATAAAACCGTACATACGGATCACGAAATTAAACATATCGTATTACAATGCGATGCCGTGACCGTGCTCGATACGGGGGGCGTTCATGCACTCACTCACTTTGTACAACATATGTTGCCACATCAACAAATCTACTTGTGCAATATGCAGTTCCAACCACTGAGAATGTTAGTGAAATCAAACTCTGTGCCTGAATTGCAAAAAATCAACTACGGCTCAGATTTACAAGATGTCTTTAATAAAATTCGTGAGTTTGAACAAGCAAATCCATAAAACAGTGAAAAGCGTGCTAAAATAGGCACGCTTTTTTATCAATAAAAATAAAGGAACTCAGAATGCGTCCAAATAATCGTGAAAATCATCAATCTCGTCCAATTAAAATCACCCGTAATTATACTAAACATGCTGAAGGCTCAGTATTAGTTGAATTTGGTGATACCAAAGTATTATGTACGGCGAGTGTTGATGAAAGCGTACCGCGTTTCTTAAAAGGACAAAATCAAGGTTGGGTGACAGCAGAATATGGCATGTTGCCACGCTCGACACACAGCCGTATGCAACGTGAGGCCGCAAAAGGCAAACAAGGTGGACGTACCATGGAAATTCAACGTTTAATCGCACGTTCATTACGTGCTATGGTTGACTTAGAGGCCCTTGGCGAACGTTCTATTACCTTAGACTGCGATGTGATTCAAGCGGATGGCGGTACAAGAACTGCGTCTATCACCGGTGCAGCAGTGGCTTTATGTGATGCTATCAATGGTTTAATTGCAAATGGCACATTAAAAACCAATCCAATCAAAGGTCTCGTTGCGGCAATTTCAGTTGGAATTGTTGAGGGTGAGGCTGTATGTGATTTGGAATATGTAGAAGACTCAGCCGCCGAAACAGATATGAACGTTGTGATGATGGAAGATGGCCGCATGATCGAAGTGCAAGGTACCGCAGAAGGCGAACCATTCAGCCACGAAGAATTACTCACCTTATTAGGCTTAGCCAAACAAGGGTGCGAACAAATCTTCACAGCACAACGTGAAGCATTAGGTTTATAGGAACAAAAAATGGAAAGCTACAAAATCGAATTTATTAAATTTGCCTTGAGCCGTAACGTGCTTAAATTTGGCGAGTTTGCACTAAAATCAGGTCGAAAAAGTCCTTACTTTTTTAATGCAGGATTATTCAGCACTGGCGCAGATCTCGCTCTCTTAGGTGAATTCTATGCGAAAGCGATTCAATCAAGTGCGGTCGATTTTGATGTCATTTTTGGGCCTGCCTACAAAGGCATTCCAATTGCGACAAGCGTTTCCATTGCACTATTCAATCAATTTAACCGTGATACGCCTGTTTGCTTTAACCGTAAAGAAGCCAAAGATCACGGTGAAGGCGGTAATTTGATCGGTAGCCCATTAACCGGCAATGTGTTGTTAGTCGATGATGTCATTACAGCTGGCACAGCCATTCGTGAATCCATGGCGCTTCTTGAAGCCAATAACGCGAAATTAGCTGCTGTCTTTATTGCATTAAATCGTCAGGAAAAAGGCAAAGGGGAACTGTCTGCCATCCAAGAAGTAGAACGAGACTATCAATGCCAAGTGCTTTCCATTATTGATTTGGATGATTTAATGCAATTCATTGAAAAAGAACCCGATTATCAGCAATATTTACCTGCGATGCGGGCTTATCGTGAAAGTTATGGTGTGTAATTCATCACTTGAAAAATAAGAATAAAACCATATTAATGTAAGGGCAGACATTTGCGTCTGCCCATTATTGTCAAAAGACCTTTTGACCGCACTTTAGGGGAAGAGAATGTATTTTTTTGGAAAGATTATCGGCGTTTTTCTCGGTTTTAAATGGGGGGGCTTTTTCGGTGCCATCGCTGGACTTATTTTAGGCTCTATCGCAGATAAAAAACTCTATGAGCTTGGTTCGGTTAACTCTAGCTTTTTTAAGAAAAAAACAACCCGACAAGCGCTCTTTATGCAAACTACTTTTGCGGTACTTGGACATTTAAGTAAATCCAAAGGTCGAGTGACAGAAGAAGATATTCAACTGGCGAATCAGTTGATGAATCAGATGCAATTAGATGAGAGTCATCGCAAACTTGCTCAAGAGGCATTTAGTCGAGGTAAAGCAATAGATTTTCCACTACGTCAGGTGATTCGCGAATTCCGCATTGGATGTGGGCAACGAGCTGATTTACTGAGAATGTTCTTGCACGTACAAGTGCAAGCCGCATTTGCTGATTCTCAATTACATGACTCAGAAAAAGAAGTGCTTTATGTGGTGGCTGAAGAGCTTGGTCTTTCCCGTATGCAGTTTGAGCAAATGCTGGCAATGGAAATTGCAGCTCGTCAATTTACTCAAGGTGGATTCTATCGCCAATACCAACAGGGCGGTTATCAACAGCAAGGTGGCTATCAATACCAACAACAAGGTGGTTACCAACAATCTTCTGGCCCAACATTAAGTGATGCTTATAAAGTATTGGGCGTGAGTGAAAGTGATGATCGTAATGCCGTAAAACGTGCATATCGTCGTTTAATGAATGAACATCACCCAGATAAATTAGTTGCGAAAGGCTTACCGCCAGAAATGATGGAAATGGCTAAAGAAAAAGCGCAACAAATCCAAGCCGCTTACGATTTAATTTGTAAAGTGAAAGGCTGGAAATAGTGCGTGTTATCCTCGCCCCCATGCAAGGAGTGCTTGATCCTTTCGTTCGCCAGCTTTTAACCGAAGTGAATGAATATGATCTCTGCATCACCGAATTTGTTCGCGTGGTGGATCAACTCTTACCTGAAAAGGTCTTTTATCGTCTTTGCCCTGAACTCAAAAATCAGGGTTTTACACCTTCTAGAACACCTGTTCGTGTCCAACTTTTAGGTCAACATCCTAACTGTCTTGCTGAAAATGCCAATCGCGCCATTGAGCTTGGATCACATGGTATTGATTTAAATTGTGGCTGTCCATCCAAAACCGTTAATGGCAGTAACGGAGGTGCAGCACTTCTCAAGCAACCTGAACTAATTTATCAAGCGACTCTAGCCTTACGAAAAACCGTACCAAGCCATTTGCCTGTAAGTGTAAAAGTGCGATTAGGTTGGGATTGCACTTCACAAGCTTTTGAAATTGCCGATGCCGTACAACAAGGTGGCGCTTCTGAAATCACTATTCACGGTCGAACTAAAGCCGATGGCTATCGTGCCGATCGCATCAATTGGGAAAAAATCGGTGAAGTGAGATCTCGCTTAACAATCCCAGTGATTGCTAATGGTGAAATTTGGCGTTGGGAAGATGGTCAAGCATGTTTGAAAGCGACAGGTTGCGAAGATCTAATGGTCGGGCGTGGTGCATTAAATATCCCAAACTTAAGCCTTGTACTTAAACAAAATTGTGAAAAAATGCCTTGGGCGGATATTCAAAAAATCTTACAAAAATATGCAGAAATGGAAAACTTCCATGATTCTGGTTTTTATCATGTTGCCCGCATCAAACAATGGCTACGCTATCTCAATAAAGAATATCCTGAAGCGGATATCGTTTTTAAACGAATTAAAACCAGCAAAACGGCAGAAGATCTGAGAGAAAGACTCTGTCAGGGCTAAAAAAGTGCGGTCGAAATAGACGGTTTTTTTAGCATTTCCTCACTCGTACGACGAGTTAAACACTCAAACAAAACTTGACCAAAATCAAAAAGTTATCATACAGAACCAGTAGAATCGATGAGGCATATACCACAAAAAAGGAGAGGTGCCTTATGAAGACTCGTCTATTGCTTTCTAGCTTACTTATCGCATTAAGCGCAACATCATTTGCCCAAACGCATAAAGCGCATTGGTCTTATAATGGGAAAGAAAGCCCTGAACATTGGGGTGATTTGCTCACCGAGTATCAAACCTGTAAGCTAGGGAAGGTTCAGTCACCTGTTAATCTCGAAGCTGATAACGGCATGAAAGTAGCAAATAAACCACTTAAAATGAATTACTTCCCTGCGGAGTATCAAGTGGAAAACAATGGACATACCGTGCAAGTCAGTGTTGCACAAGAAAATGCCCCATTTATTACGCTCAACAATAAACCATTTTATTTAAAACAATTTCACTTTCACACACCAAGTGAACATACCTTTAAACGCCAACATTATCCTTTAGAAATTCATTTTGTCCATCAAAGTGAAGATAAAGCGTTAGCGGTTGTTGCCGTAATGGTGAATGAAGGTGAAGCTAATCCAGCATTAGCACCAGTCGTTGAGAAAAAACTTTCAGTTGGACAAAAAGAAAAACTGGCTCAACCACTTGATATTCAAGCACTAATGCCAAAAGAGATGGCACGCTTCCGCTTAAATGGATCGCTCACTACTCCACCTTGTAGTGAAAACGTGGCTTGGACCATTTTTAAAGCACCAATTCAAGCAAGTAAAGCACAAATTGCCGCAATAGAAGAAATGGAAGGGAAAAACAACCGTCCAACGCAACCATTAAATCAGCGTGATGTGGAAGTTGAACAATAAATAAAAAATGCGTGGATAGTTTCCACGCATTTTTTATTCGATTAGAAGAGATTAAAGGTGAATGTTGCCATCATAGATATGAGTCGCATCGCCAGCCATATAAAGCGGTGAGCCTACGCCTTCCCACTCAATAAGCAAGCTACCACCAGGTAGATCAACTTGCACTTTGTTATCAAGTAAACCTTGCATAATTCCAACAGCCGCTGCTGCACAAGCGCCGCTGCCACACGCTTGTGTTTCACCTGCACCACGTTCATATACACGCAATTTAATGTGGTTACGATTGACGACTTGCATAAATCCAGCGTTTACCCTTTCCGGAAAACGTTCGTGATTTTCTAATAATGGACCTAACTCTGCTACATTGGCCGTTTCAATATTGTCCACTTGAACAACGCAATGTGGATTGCCCATTGATACCGCACCACAAAGCACTGTTTGAACATCGGTACGCAGAATATAATTTTTTTCAAATTTATTTGCAGTAAAAGGAATTTTATTAGGTTCCCAAATCGGCTCGCCCATATTGACGCGAATTTGCCCGTCTTCTTTTACCGTTAAAACCATTTTTCCTTTTTGCGTGCTTACTGCAATATCCTTTTTATTGGTCAGCCCTTTTAAGGTGACAAAACGCGCAAAACATCTTGCCCCATTTCCACATTGCGACACTTCACTACCATCTGCATTGAAAATACGATAGTGGAAATCCAAATCCGGATCGTAAGGTGGTTCAACAATTAAAAGCTGATCAAAACCTATGCCACGATGACGATCTGCTAAGCGTTTAATGGTTTCAGGGGTAAAATAGGCATTTTGCGTCACAGCATCAACAACGACAAAGTCATTGCCAAGGCCATGCATTTTGGAAAACTGCATGTTTCCTTCCTTGATTTGAAAATTTTTTGGCATTATAGAGAGCAATAAGCCGAATGGCAAATAGCCAGAATAGACAAAGTGCGGTCAAAAAACACTTTATTTTCTCACCGCACTTTCATCATTACATCCAAGCGTTATTACGAATGATCCCTACTGCAATCCCTTCAATTTCAAAATGAGGCTGTTCTTCAAGATTCACCACAATCGGCTGAAACTCTTCATTTTCTGCATGCAGATAAATAACTGAACCTTTGCGTTCTAAGCGTTTTACCGTTACTTCATCTTCAATTCGGGCAACAACAATCTGTCCATTTCGCACATCTTTTGTGCTATGCACGGCAAGAAGATCGCCATCTAAAATGCCGATATCTTTCATAGATTGGCCATATACTTTTAATAAGAAATCAGCTTGTGGTTTGAACATATTAGCATCAACACGATAAGTGCCTTCAATATGTTGCTCGGCTAAAATTGGTTCCCCTGCAGCTACACGACCGATGAGCGGTAAGCCTTCTTCTTCCTCATCATTTGCACTGTCATCAATAATACGAATACCGCGAGAAGCCCCCGCAACAATTTCAATTGCACCTTTACGAGCAAGTGCTTTTAAATGTTCTTCTGCCGCATTAGGGGATTTAAAGCCTAATTCACGAGAAATTTCTGCACGAGTTGGCGGCATACCCGTGGTTTCTAAATGGCGTTTTAAGAGTTCCAGCACTTCTTGTTGTCTGGCAGTTAATGGTCTCATATACACTCCTGTTACTTTATACAGAATAACTGTTAGTATATACAGAAAGATAGCGATTGCAACAACTATTTTTTAGCGATAAAAGTGCGGTCAATTTTTTTCATCTTTTTGAGTGTTCATCATAAATCTCAAATGTAAATTTTTAGAATTTGACTGGTCGAATGTGTTAAAATGCCTGACAATACCTAGAAATGTCTAACAAAAAGAGAATATTAATTATGTCTGGCATCGTAAGTACTTATCGTAAATTATTAGAATTACCGCTTTCGGTTTTAGTAAAAAATAATCCTATTCCCGCTCAACCCATCGAAGAGCTTCAACTCAATATCAATCAACCTATTCTTTATGTTTTACCTTATACCTCTCAAACTGACTTCGTAATTTTCCGTCGTAACTGTTTGAGTGTAGGTTTGCCTGATCCAGCTGAAAAGAATGTGATTGATGGCGTAGCATTACCACGTTATGTCTATTTAGACGAAGGTCGCCGCTTTTTTAAATCAAAAGGCGCAAAAGATGAAACCGCCAAAGTCTTCAATAAATACTTAGAACTGCACCGTGATGCAGCCGATTTAGATGTACAACTGATCCCAGTTTCGGTGCTTTGGGGACGTTCACCAGGTAAAGAAGATAAAGCAAGCTTGCCCAATCTTCGCTTATTAAACGGTATTCAAAAAACCTTTGCGGCAATTTGGTTTGGACGTGATACTTTTGTGCGTTTTTCTCAAGCACTTTCTTTGCGTTACATGGTAAATGAGCACGGTTCAGATGAAAAAATTGCGCAAAAACTGGCTCGCGTGGCAAAAATGCACTTCGCTAAACAACGCATTTCCGCGACAGGACCTCGTTTGCCAAACCGCGAAGCGATGTTTAATAAACTCTTAAATTCCCAAGCGATTCAAAATGCGATTGAAGATGAGGCAAAATCAAAAAATATCAGCCGCGATAAAGCCTATGCTGAAGCCGAAAAAATTCTTCATGAAATCGCGGCTAATGTAAGCCATTCAAGCCTTCGTGTAGCAGATCGTTTCTTACGCTGGTTATGGAACAAACTGTATTCCGGTATTGATGTACAAAATGCGGATCGTGTGCGTAAATTAGCATTAGAAGGACATGAGATTGTTTATGTGCCTTGTCACCGTAGTCACATTGACTATTTATTACTTTCTTATGTGCTCTATCACCAAGGTCTTGTACCACCACACATTGCAGCAGGGATCAACTTAAACTTCTGGCCAGCGGGTCCTTTATTCCGTAGTTGGGGGGCATTCTTTATTCGCCGTACCTTTAAAGGTAACCGCCTTTATTCTGCAATTTTCCGTGAGTATTTAGGGGAATTATTCCACCGTGGTTATTCCGTCGAATACTTTATTGAAGGTGGTCGTTCTCGTACAGGTCGATTGCTTGCACCAAAAACCGGTATGATGTCGATGACGCTACAAGCACTTCAACATAACCAAACGCGTCCTATTTCTGTAGTGCCAGTGTATATCGGTTATGAACACGTATTAGAAGTGGATACTTACGCGAAAGAATTACGTGGCGCAGCGAAAGAAAAAGAAAATGCAGGCTTAGTGTTACGTGTAATTAAAAAATTGCGTAATTTAGGTCAAGGTTTTGTGAGTTTCGGTGAACCAATCACGCTTTCAAATTATCTCAATCACCATTATCCAGAATGGAAAGAACAACATCATGAAGATAAACCTCACTGGTTTAACCATGCGGTTGGGGCTGTTTCTAATCAAGTGATGGTGAATATTAATAAAGCTGCAGCCGTCAATGCGATGAATTTAGTGGGGACCGCTCTACTCTCTTCTCGTCAACGTGCGCTTTCTCATGAGCAACTATTAGAACAACTCTCTAGTTATCAAGAAATGTTAAAGAATGTACCGTATTCTACTGATGTGGTACTGCCAACTGATACACCAAAAGCGATGCTTGACCACGTATTAAGCTTAGACCGCGTGGGTGTATTAGTTGAAAAAGATAACTTTGGGGAAATTATTCGTTTAGAACGTAATTCTGCTGTTCTCATGACGTATTACCGCAATAACATTCAACACTTATTTGTGCTCCCTTCACTTGTTGCGAGTATCGTTTTACATTATGAAGCTATCCAAAAAGATTTATTATTGGATGCGGTACGTAAAATTTATCCATTCTTAAAAGGCGAACTCTTCCTTCATTTCAATGAAGAAGAATTAGATACACAAATTAAAGCCATTATTGATGAATTTGCACGTCAAGAAGTTATCCAAGCCAATGATAATTTCTTATCTATCCACCGCGCTAAAGTTCGTATTTTACAACTTTGGTCTGCGGGTATGCGTGAAATCTTACAACGCTACTACATTACAGTAAGCATTTTACGTAGAGACCCTGGAATTGCCCGTGGTTTACTAGAAAAAGAAAGCCAATTGGTAGCACAACGCCTTTCTGTATTACACGGTATTAACGCGCCTGAATTCTTCGATAAAGCGGTATTCTCGGCCTTTATTGCTCACTTGAAAGAAGAAGGCTATTTCGATGATGACAAAGAAAAATTACACGAGCTTGCCACAATTTTAGAGCATTTGATTTCTAGCGAGATTTGCTTAACGATCAACGGTGCTGCAGATAAAGCAGATGAAGTTGAGATTGAAGTAGAAGAAGAGGATAAATCAAATAAAGATGAATAATCTTTACTGAAATAATAAAAGGGCGTGTTGAATATCCAACACGCCCTTTTCTTTATATGATTAATTCAACCAGAAATAATATCCTATTGTCGCGATAACGAGTATACATACAATATTTAAGATAAATCCAGCTTTAACCATATCACTTTGGCGAACCTCACCTGTACCAAATACGATTGCATTTGGCGGTGTCGCCACTGGTAACATGAAGGCACAAGATGCACCTAAACCGATAATTAACGCAAGACCAATTTCCGGCATACCGAGAGATTGTGCGATAGAAATAAAGATTGGTACTAATAACGCCGCACTTGCCGTATTGGAAGTAAATTCAGTTAAGAAAATAATGAAGGTTGCGACCAATAAACCAATGAGGTAGTAATGTTGTCCTTGAACCAAGAATACAATACCGTCAGCTAACACTTTACTTGCGCCCGAATCTTTTAACACTGCACTCAAGGTTAAACCGCCCCCGAAAAGCATCAATACGCCCCAGTCAGTGCTTTCTTGGATTTGTTTCCAATTTGCTACACCGGTTGAACAAATAATGACAGCCGCAAGTAATGCGACGACGCTATCAAAACTACCGATATTTTTAGCAAGACCAAATACACCTGAAATGATTGGATTAATATAACTACTAAATACCCAACAAAGTGCAATAACACCAAAAATGACAAGCGTTAAAACGCGTTGGCCATTCATTTCAATACGTTCAAAGTTTTGTTCAAAATGTAAATTAAGTTTCGGTTTAAAGACAATGAAAAGTGTACCAATCATCAATGGCATCAAAATGAGCATAATTGGTAAACCATACCATAACCAATCAGAGAAGGTTAAATGTAAGTTACTTGCAACGATAGCATTTGGTGGGCTACCCACTAATGTACCCATACCACCAATACTCGCACTATATGCAATCCCTAATAATACGAAGACATAAGTATTATGTTCTTTTTCTTTATCAAGTTTGCTTAAGATCCCCATGGCTAAAGGTAACATCATTGCAGCTGTTGCCGTGTTACTCATCCACATCGAAAGGAAAGCAGTAATGGAGAAAAGATACATCACAGCGACAAATAAATTTCCACGAGCCATTGCCATGATTTTATTGGCAATCATTTTATCGAGTTTTTGTATATGTAAAGCTGTCGCTAAAGCAAAGCCACCAAAGAATAAGAAAATGGTTGGATCGGCAAATGCGACTAAAGCTTGCTTGGTTGTCACCAAATCAAGGGCAATCGCAAGTAATGGCACCAACAGAGCGGTCACTGTGACATGCAATGCCTCAGTTAACCAAAGAATCGCCACAAAGGCTAATAATGCTAAACCAGCATTTTCCTTAGGCGCGAAAGGTAAAGATTTTAATAAAATAAAAAAACAGGCTATCGCCAGCAGAAAGATAATCCCACTTTTATAATTTTTAGTTGTGTTTGTTTCGTTCATGAGTCCCTCCAAACTGATTACAGATGAACTATTTGCGATGTTAAATGAATGTTACAAACTTTCAACTAACAAATGTTTAAAATGTGATCTTGTTCAAAAAAATTTTAACAAAAAAAGTGCGGTTATTTCTAACCGCACTTTAAAAAGGTCAATAATTTCAAAATTATTCTTCTTCGAAATCTTCTAAATCTAATGCTTCTTGTGAAAGAATAATACCTGTTAAATCAGCATAAATATAATCTTCAGGGAAGAACGTCACGCCACCGAAATTAACTGGCAGATCACTTTCACCATGATTATTTTCATCTGCGCCAACTGGAATTGGTGCAAGCGCATGAATACCAATATCAATATTTTCAAGCTGTTGAATTTGACGCACGGCACCATAAACAATAATACCCGCCCAGTCATTATCTGCGGCAAGTTGTGCAAGCTCTGCATCAATTAAAGCACGGCGTACTGCGCCACCACCATCAACGACAAGTACTCTGCCATTACCATTTTCTTCGAGAATTTCGGCAATTAATCCATTATTTTCAAAACATTTTACTGTCGTCACTTTGCCGTAGAAATTGCTGACGCCACCAAAGCTAGAAAAAATTGGCTCAACCACATCTACTTGATCAGCATAAATATCACAAAGTTCTGAAGTATCGATATACATAATGTACCCCTTGTCGTTAAAATTTTTTCTCTAGTATAAGCCGATTTAGCCGATAAGCAAGCCTAAACTAAACAAGATATTGATAAATAAAGAAATCATTGACATCTGTGCTAACATCGGACGTAACACTGCAGGCTCTTTGCTGCGATAAACAAATAACGCATGTTTTAATAACAGTGGAAATGCCAATAAAAATAAGAAATGCCAAGGGCTAAATGCGGTTGATGCCGCAAATAGCACATAACATAAAGCGGCAATGCTTAATAAAACACAGTGATAAATGCGTCCTTTCTTCGGGCCAATACGCACAACCAGGGTATTTTTTCCTACCTTAGCATCTTGCTCAATATCACGTAAATTATTGATATTTAAAACAGCTGTTGCTAATAAACCTGAGCCTAATGCAGGTAAAGTAATTAAGCTATCAATGCTGTGAGTTTGTAAATAATAGGTTCCACCCACACCCAATAAACCAAAAAAGAGCAACACTGACAAATCGCCTAAACCTAAATAACCATAAGGTTTAGCCCCTACGGTATAAGTAATGGCAGCAATAATGGCAAGAATACCCAAACCTGCAAAGGCCAATAAATCTGTGAGACTTTGATATGCGATACCAATTAAGAATGCGCCTGAAAAAAATGAACCCACCGCCATTAAAATTAAGCCCCATTTAAGCTCATTCGCAGAAATTGCACCTTGTTGAATACCGCGTAAAGGCCCAATACGTTCTTCGGTATCTGACCCTTTTTGATGATCGCCGTAATCATTAGCAAAGTTGGAAAGTACTTGCAATAAAATGGTGGTAAGCAAGCAAAGTAACATCACGGTGAGATTAAAACTTTCTTTATCCGCCCAATATGCCAATGCCGAACCAGTAAAAATAGAAGCTAATGCCAAAGGCAAGGTTTTTGGGCGAGCGGTTTCCCACCACATTTTCAATTTATGATTTGTCATTTTTTTTGACCGCACTTTTGATTACAATAAAGGGCGTATTCTACACGGAAATTGCCTTTTTATGAATGATTTAACACTGACTCTTCACCCAATTGCGGTGATTCACACGCCTTACAAAGAAAAATTCTCAGTGCCACGCCAGCCTGATTTAGTACAAGATGGCATTGGTATTGTGGAACTTCTCCCTCCATATAATTCACCAGAGGCGGTGCGAGGATTAGAGCAATTTAGCCATCTTTGGCTTATTTTCCAATTCGACAAAATACCCCATGGGAAATGGCAATCCACTGTTCGTCCCCCTCGTTTAGGCGGCAATCAACGTGTCGGTGTATTTGCTTCACGGGCTACGCATCGCCCTAATCCGCTAGGCTTATCCAAAGTTGAATTACGCCAAGTGGAATGTATTCATGGACGTGTTTTTCTGCATTTGGGCTCCGTGGATCTTGTCGATGGCACACCTATTTTTGATATTAAGCCTTATATTGCCTATGCTGATAGCGAACCTGAGGCAAAATCAAGTTTTGCACAAGAAAAACCACCTGCAAAATTAAACGTAGAATTTACAGAAATCGCCCAAAGTGCGGTTGAAAAATATCACAAAAACCGACCGCACTTAGCGAGATTTATTACAGAAGTGATCGCACAAGATCCCCGCCCAGCTTATCAACAAGGTAAAGAAACCGACCGTATTTACGGTATTAGTCTGTACGAATTTAATATTAAATGGCGCATTAAAGCAGGGACAACAAATTGTGTGGAAATTTTGGATATCCAAAAATTAAAAGAACAAAAAAGCTGACTTTCGTCAGCTTTCTTTTTATCGTTTTAATTCTGTCTAATCCGGTAATGCATTCAGCACAGCTTTAACGAGCGTTGCCAACGGAATAGCGAAGAATACGCCCCAGAACCCCCATAATCCGCCGAAAATCAACACCGAAATAATGATTACTAAAGGATGTAAATTAACGACTTCAGAGAATAAATACGGCACCAACAAGTTTCCATCTAGAAGTTGACTCACCGCAAAGGCCACAATTAAATACCAAAACGTTGGGGAAATGCCAAACTGGAACATGGCGACTAAAGCAACGGGAATCGTCACCAATACCGCACCAATATAAGGGACTAAGACAGAGAGACCTACGACAACAGAAAGTAACAGCGGATAATTTAAACCAAAGCTTAAAAAGATAATATAAGTCACCACGCCAACAATCAAAATTTCTAACAATTTGCCATGAATATAATTCGCAATTTGTTGCTGCATCTCATTCCATACTTTAGACGCTAAAAGACGGTTTTTAGGCAAAAATCGGCTTACACCAGCAAGAAGTTCTGTTTTATCTTTCAGCATAAAGAACATCATTAATGGCACTAAAAATGCATAGATACCCAGTGATACAAGGTTCATTAATGAAGTAATCGACAATTTCACCGCAGATTCACCAAAGCCCAAAATCTTCGCGCGAGCCGCACTAAAAAAGGTGTCAATCATGGTGTAATCGATGAGTTCAGGATAATGCTCAGGAAGGGCTAATAACCATTCATGTAACTTATTGAACATGGCTGGCAAATCGCTTAATAAGGAAATCGTTTGATTCCATAATGTTGGTACAAGCCCGAAGAAAATTAATAACGCTAAGGTTAGAAAGCCACCAAAAATAATTAACGTGGCAAGCATTCGAGGAAATTTTAATTTTTTCGTTAAAAAATTAATCGGCATTTCCAATAAATATGCTAATACAATGGCAATCAGTAACGGAGCGATTAAATCACTAAAGAAATAAATCGCAATAAAGCCAAATAACAAAATGGCAAGTAGTCCCATCGCATGCGGATCGCTTAAGCGACGGCTATACCAATTTTTTAGCATTTCTAACATAAAGTCTTCCTAAACAAGTATTTTTTGTCATTATAAGTTAAAATTTAAATCAATCCTATATCCACTCATTCAACATAAAATAGAAGGAAACGTTATGTCTGTTAAGATTTACCATAATCCGCGCTGTTCAAAAAGCCGTGAAACCTTAGCTTTATTAGAAGAAAAAGGTATCCAACCAACTATCGAACTTTATTTGCAACAACACTACTCTGTTGAAGCATTACAGCAACTGGCTAATAAATTAGGATTAGATGATGTTAGAAAAATGATGCGTACCAAAGATGAGCTTTATCAATCATTAGGGTTAGATAATCCTGCATTAACTCATGATGATTTATTAAAAGCCATCAGTGAAAATTCAG
This sequence comes from Haemophilus sp. HMSC068C11, assembly GCF_001815355.1. GTDB lineage: Bacteria > Pseudomonadota > Gammaproteobacteria > Enterobacterales > Pasteurellaceae > Haemophilus_D. The sequence continues at coordinate 60,910 of NZ_KV820368.1, read as the reverse complement.
CCTTATTAGAGCGCCCGATTGTGGTAAAAGGTGAAAAAGCCAAAATTGGACGACCGCCTGAAAGCGTACTCGCCATTTTGTAATTTTATTCATTTTCGCTATAATGACTTGCCGTGAAACACTTCACGGCAATTTTTTAGAGGTAAATATGACAAAAAAAACAAAAAGTGCGGTTGAAAATCAGCCCATTTATCAACACTCCAAAGGAGTCGTGAAAGATAATGCTGTGATGGCACTATTACACGACAAATTATTCCGCCAACGCGTTGAGAAAAAACGTAAAGGCAAAGGCAGTTACCAACGAAAAGCAAAATATGCGAGCAATTGGTTTGAAAAGCCCGATGATAAAGTTTTTGATTTCAGAAATTTTATCATCGGGTTTTTCGTTTCAATTTCAGTATAAAAAATAACAAAAAGAGGAAGTCTATATGTCAATCAAAACAGAAGTTTTATTTAACAATACTTGGAATGTCCGTATCAGTGATCCAGGTGAAGAAGGGGCTCAAAGCCACTTTTTTGAAACCATTTATCTCACGCTCACAGCTTATTTTGAAGGCGAAAATGTGCGTTATGAATTTGTGCGTAAAGTAGAAGATCAAGTAAAAATCAAACGCTCATTTACGGAATTAAGTGAGTTATTCAAATTCTTGGGGGATTATTTGGATCCGGTTTCACTCGGTAACCTCGGTGTAAAAATGGGTAACTTAGGCGTGAAAGCTGAATAAATTTTTTCTAATAAAAAAGTGCGGTCAAATTGAACCGCACTTTTTATTTATCAACTTATTATATTATTGCGCAAGTAACACACCTAGCGCGGAATAGAGGGATTGAGCGGCTTCATTTGGTAATGCCTTGCCATCTTCATCAGTGATCACGACCGCACTTTGTTTACCCACCGCAGAAATTTGCATTTGGTAAACGCCTTTTTCTAGATTAGGCGGATTCACACCTAAACGTAACCACTCTTGTTTATCCAATGGTTTATATTTCAATTCACGATAACCACGGCCTGCAGATTCAGATGTTGCTTTAAAGCCTAATTTCGGTAGAGCCGAACCTAAACGTTGCCATGCTTGACCAAAGCTTGCATCCATACCCAATGCCATTCTGCCATTCGTATCAGTAATTAAACCAGATTGGAAAGGTCCTACAGAAGCACTACTTAAATCTTGTTGTTGCTTGTTATAAGCGCTAGTGAGCGCCGAAACAAAACGATTTAAACGATCAGATGCATAGCGCTGCTTATCAGCTTGATTTGGTGTGTAAATTACACCATCACGACGCATTTGTTCGACAGAAACCGCTAACGCACTCGCATCTTGCGCTGTAACTTGTTCAATTTTATAACGGATCTCTGTATTGGCTTTATCGTCTGCACGACCCGTTGGCGCCCAGTCACTCATTAATATTGCACCATCTAAGGTCGAATTCGTGCCTTCTTCTTTCAATAAACGCTCAATTTGTTTGAGGTTATAAAGCTCTGCTTGTGCATCCGTATAAACAATCAATGCACGTTCGCCATCAAATTGTGTTAAAGAATTTTTAATAATCGCTAATGGGGTTGAAGGCGGACGAATATCCACGCGTTCTTTTTTCGCATTAAGCTGAGGAAGTTCATAAGTCGGATCAGCTTGCGGCAATGTTACCCCACCACTTGCTAAAGGAGAAAAGCTCGGTATTTCACGATCAGAATTTTGATAAGTGTCATTAGCCGTCTGCATTTTTTCCACGCTGTTTGAACATGCCGATAACAATGCTGCTGCGACTAAACTCAGTACGATTTTTTTCATTCCTTAAATCCTTTCAATAAAAAATAATTAGAATAATGACCGCTCTTTGACAAATAAAAGAGCTGAAAGTTTAAAGGGCTGTAAAAACAACCCTTTAATTCATTAAATTAAGCCAGCAATTTTTAATGCTTCTTCTACTTTTACTTGAGCGCTTTCGCTTAACACAGTAAGTGGTAAACGTAAGTGTGAAGTCTTAATTAAACCTAAACGATATGCAGCCCATTTTACTGGAATTGGGTTTGATTCAATAAATAAATCTTGGTGTAAAGGCATTAAGCGGGCATTAATTTCTTCCGCTTTTGCAAAATCACCCGCTAAAGCATAGCGACACATCGCGGCCATGTCTTTTGCAGCAAGGTTGTTTGTCACAGAAATGACACCTTCTGCACCTAATTTCATCGCTTCTAGCCCTGTAGCATCATCCCCACTTAACACAATGAAATCTTTACCGGCTAATTCTTTAATTGCAGTGATACGAGTTAAATCGCCTGTGGCTTCTTTAATCCCCACAATATTCTCAATTTGCGACAAACGTGCTACGGTTTCAGGTTTCATATCACTACCGGTACGACCTGGTACGTTATAAAGAAGTTGTGGTAAATCCGTGCATTCTGCAATCGCTTTAAAATGTTGGAACATGCCTTCTTGAGTTGGTTTATTGTAGTAAGGAACAACAGATAAACAACCGGCTACACCGCTATCACGTAATAATTTTGTCATCACAATGGCTTCGCTCGTTGCATTCGCACCGGTGCCAGCAATGATTGGAATACGTCCTTTTGCTAACTCAACCGTCTTTTCAATCACCTTCACATTTTCTTCAATGCTTAATGTGGCGGACTCTCCTGTTGTCCCCACAGATACAATCGAATCTGTACCCGCATTGATATGAAACTCGATAAGTTTTTCTAATGTTTCAAAATCAATGTTCCCGTGGTTATCCATCGGGGTTACTAAAGCAACAATACTGCCTGAAAATAAGGGGGTTTGCGTAGTCATAAGGTACTCCATTTACATCTATTTTGCGTTTTAACAATAACATTTGAAAATATTTGGTTATAATCGCTAAAATAGCTTGAATTTACAAATCATTTTTTACATTTTTAAGGATTTTTTATGAAAACATTACAAGTGGGTGACTTAGCACCGCAATTCACCCTTTTAAATCAAGATAATCAACCAATTTCACTTGGCAACTTTAAAGGCAAAAAAGTACTCGTGTATTTTTATCCAAAAGCCTTAACACCAGGCTGTACAACTCAAGCCTGCGGTTTACGTGATGCTAAAAGCGAGTTAGAAAAATTAGGTGTGATTATTTTAGGCATCAGCACAGATGCGCCAAAAAAACTGGCTCAATTTGTTGAGAAAAAATCGCTCAATTTCACCTTGCTTTCTGATGAAGATCACCAGGTTGCCGAGCAATTTGGTGTTTGGGGTGAAAAGAAATTTATGGGACGCACCTATGACGGCATTCACCGCATTAGCTTCCTCATTGATGAACAAGGCAAAATTCAACACGTTTTTGATAAATTCAAAACAGGCGAACATCATCAGGTTGTCTTAGATTACCTGCAATCCCTTTAAATCCCCTCTCAAAACAACCGCACTTTCTATGATTTACCTCAAAGTGCGGTCAAAAAATAGCCATTTTTCTAATTTATATTTACGCTCTATTTTTCATTTGATAAAATTCCAATCTAATTGAAATTCATTATCAATTAATTTTGTATTCTTTATCATATAAAAGGACTATCAGATGCCAAAACTTTTTGAGTTTTTAGAACAATATAGTGATTACATTATTATCGGGCTTTTACTTCTTATGAGCGTAATCATGCTTGCTACTGTGATTGAGCGTTTTATCTTTTTAAGCCGTGTCAATGTCGCTAAATATTCCAATATCCATTCACTTGAAATTGATTTAAATCGCAATATGACGACCATTTCAACCGTTGGCGCAAACGCACCTTATGTGGGCTTGTTAGGAACAGTAATTGGTATTTTGTTAACCTTCTATCAAATTGGTCAAGCTGGCGGTGATGTCGATGCTGGCGCAATCATGATGCACCTCTCTCTTGCGCTAAAAGCAACCGCACTAGGTATTTTAGTCGCGATTCCATCCATGATGTTCTATAACGGCTTAGGTCGTAAAGTAGATGTTAACTTATTGAAATGGAAAGTATTAAACGCTCAAAAAGATAAGGAATAATCGTGAAAAAATTTGATGAAATCAATATTATTCCTTTCATCGACATTATGTTGGTGTTATTAGCGATAGTGTTGATCACCGCATCCTTTATTTCTCAAGGAAAAATTCAAGTTAATGTGCCAAAAGCCAGTTCAACGGTCGCATTCAAATCAGATGAATTAGCCAAATTATTGACTGTAACGGCAGATAAACAACTTTATTTTAATGACAAACCTATCTCGCAAGAAGCGCTTGAAAAAGAGATCGCGGGTTGGAATAAAGATCAGAAAGTTACATTAAAAATTGATGCAGAAGCCTCTTTCCAAGATTTTGTGACGATTACTGACATGTTATCGAAAAACGAAATTAAAAATGTCGCGATTGTTTCGATGAAAGATAAAGGCGCTTCGAGCAAAAATGCGCCAGCAGTGGGAGGCGTCGGAGTAGGGCATAAACAATGAACAGCCAACAAGCTAAACGATCACTATTAGGCTTGCTTATTTCTCTATTAATTCATGGTGCCATTGTAGGCGCATTGCTTTGGAACTGGCATAAGCCAAGTGAAGCTGCAAGTAATGCTACAGGTGAAATATCCACGACAATATCAATGGAAATGATTCAAGGGATGAGAGTGGAAGAACCCGCTCCTGAGCCGGAACCTGAACCTCAACAGGCAGAACCGGAACCTGAAAAGCAAGAAGTCGTCGCAGATCCAACGAAGAAACCAGAGCCTGAGAAGAAAAAAGAACCTGAGAAAAAGCCAGAAAAACCAATAGAAAAGCCGAAACCAAAACCGAAAGAGAAGCCAAAAGAAAAACCTAAAAATGAGGTAAAAGCAGAGAAAGCGGTAGAAATGCCGAAGAGCTTACCGATTGGCGATAAGAATATTAATTCAACGGCTACGGCAAATTCTAAAGCAACGACCACAGGTCAACCTGGTACAAATGGCGTTCAAGGTGGCTCAGGTACCAATACGGATGAGCTAAATGCTTACCGTGCAGCTATTCGACGTGAAATTGAACGGCACAAACGTTATCCTGCTCGAGCGAAGATGATGCGTAAACAAGGTGTTGTGAGCGTGAGTTTTAGCGTAGGGGCAGATGGTTCCTTATCAGGAGAACGAGTAACGAACTCCTCTGGAGATGAAAGCTTAGACAACGCAGCACTGGAAGCGGTGAGAAGTGCAAGACCTGTTGGTCCAAAACCCGCTGGATTTACCTCTTCAGTCAGTGTACCAATTAGCTTCACCATTCAATAGATAAATAAAAAGGCGAACATCATGTTCGCCTTTTCTTTTGCTAATCTTAATTAGCCCATACCGTATTTTTTCAATTTCTTACGCAATGTACCACGGTTAATGCCGAGCATGTTCGCTGCACGAGTTTGGTTACCGCGGGTGTATTGCATAATCATATCTAACATCGGGTGTTCAACTTCCGCTAATACTAATTCGTAAAGATCATTCACATCTTGACCATCTAATTGTGATAAGTAATTGCGTAAAGCTTGTTTTACTGAATCACGTAATGGTTTGTTTGTTACTTGTGATTGAGAGTTTAAAACTGAAACGGTTAACGCTTCAGACGGACTACGTTGTTGTTCTAACATTTTTCTTTATCCAAAATTGAATTTAAAAAATCTTCCAGCACAATTAACTGCTCTTTCGGTTCATTAATTGCGTTAAAAGTCTGTCTAAAAACGGAATCGGGTTGAATTCCCTGTAAATACCAAGCTACGTGCTTACGGGCTATTCGATAGCCTTTTTGCTCACCATAGAACTCATGAAGTTCCTGAATATGACGCAAAATATGACCGCACTTTTCACGCAAACTTGGAGTTTGAATTATCGAATCATGTTCAACTAAAGCCTCGACGGCTTGAAAAAGCCATGGATTGCCTAGTGCGGCACGACCGATCATTATTGCATCAGCACCTGTATACTCAAGTACCTTTTTCGCTTTCGAGGCAGAATCAATATCACCATTCGCAATAACAGGAATTGAAATTGATTGTTTGACTGCTCGAATATTGTCGTATTCCGCTTCCCCTTCAAATAGGCATTCTTTCGTCCGCCCGTGAATGGTTAAAGCTTGAATACCAGATTGTTCTGCAATTTTGCCGATTTGCACACAGTTTCGATTTGCTTTATCCCAACCTGTGCGAATTTTTAACGTCACAGGCACATCAACGGCATTCACGACTTCTTTTAAAATTTTTTCCACTAAATCAGGAAATTGAAGCAGTGCAGAACCCGCCAGCTTTCGATTCACTTTCTTTGCAGGACAGCCCATATTGATGTCGATAATTTCAGCGCCATAGGCTACATTAATTGCTGCAGCTTGGGCCATTTCTAAAGGATCAGAACCTGCGATTTGCACCGCATTTAATCCTAGCTCTTCACTATGTGCTAAACGAAGTTTCGATTTCTCTGTATGCCAAACTTGTGGATTAGTGGACATCATCTCTGAAAACGTTAATCCCGCGCCGTAATGGGCACATAAACGTCGAAAAGGTTGATCCGTGATACCTGCCATGGGCGCCAATAAAATACGATTTTTTAATTCATAAGAACCAATTCGCATTTTATGTTATCCCCAATTACAAGTCCTAATCTCTATCAAGTCAGGCAACAGCAGTCACCGACAAGGGGTGCTATATTACGCATTTTTCTTTTTTTTTGCAAAGGGAAATTTGTTCAAAAAATGCACTTTTTTTAATTGACAAAAAGAAATTAAGCCGATTTTAATTTACCTGTAATACGGCACCATTCCTCTTTCACTGCAACAGGATCTAAATCAAAGGATTGTGTATAAGCATCACATACCGATTCTGCTTGGGTTTCTAAAATACCCGATAATCCAAGATCACCGCTCTCTTTCACTAGTTGAGAAATAATCGGATAAAGTTCTTTCAATGGCCCCGCAAGAATATTCGCCACAACAACATCTGCTTTTAAATCTGCAGGTTTATCATCGGATAAGAAAAGTTGAAGACGATCCGCCACCCCATTTTGTTCTGCATTATTTCGACTGGCGAGAATGGCTTGTGGATCGATATCAATACCGATTGCATTTTTAGCCCCTAATTTAAGGGCTGCAATGGCAAGAATTCCAGAGCCACAACCAAAATCGATGACGGTTTTGTCAGTTAAATCCAAACCATCTAACCACTCTAAACAAAGTGCGGTTGTCGGGTGGGTGCCTGTTCCGAAAGCTAAACCAGGATCAAGCATCACATTAACTGCATTTTGATCTGGCACTTCACGCCAGCTTGGGCAAATCCATAAACGTTTGCCAAATTGCATTGGGTGGAAGTTATCCATCCATTCACGTTCCCAATCTTTATCCTCGATTTGCTCAATTTTGTAAGCGGTGTTTTCATCTAAATGATGTGCTTGTTTAAGCAAACTCACAATTTCATTCATATCGGTTTCTGCATCAAATAATGCAATCACATCCGTATTTCCCCACAAACGTGTTTCGCCTGGAAGTGGTTCAAAAATCGGTGTATCTTGGCTATCCATAAATGTGACCGAAACTGAGCCAATTTCTTCTAAAAAATCGCTAATATTCTCGGCTTTTTCATTTGTACTATTTAAGCGAATTTGAATCCACGCCATCTTCTTTTCCTTTTAATTAATTTCTTTATGTAACCATCTGGGTAATAAACTTACGCCTAGGGCTGAAACCACAATAATGATAATCCCAAGCGCTGAAACAAGTGAAACCTCTTCGTTGAGTAATAATACTGCCAAAAAGACACCAAAAATCGGCTCAAGTGCGGTCAAAATTCCCGAGATTTTTGCATCCACCGAATTTAAGCCTTTATTCCACAACCAAAAGGCAAACCAACTACATACTACACCGAGATAAATCAAACCGAAGAAACCAAGCCAGTTAAAATGGATATCCCAGTTTTCCGTCAGCAATAAAGTAAATGGCAGCATGGTGATGCTTGCTAACACAATCGAAATGGATGTATAGGCTTGTGCTGAAACCGTTGCCACCACTTTTTTCGTCCAACGCAAGCAACAAGCAAACACAATACTTGCCGCCACCACTAAGGAGCAACCCAATAAGCTAATTTCACTTGCGCCTTCATTGCCCTGCCCGCCTAGAATTAAAATGGCCACGCCTAAAAAGGCAAAAGCCCCACACAACCAATGATACCATTTCGCACGATCTTGAAAGAAAAAATGCCCAATGAAAATCACACATAATGGTTCTAATCCAATCATGGTCGTTGCACTCGCCGCGCTTGTATATTTTAAACCAATGAATCCCAGCAAAAAGGTCGCGGTATAATTGAAAAAACCTAGCCACCAAAGCTGTTTTCGCATCGGTTTAGACACGCCTTTCCAACGACGAAAAAAGAGTGGCATCACAATAATCGCCGCCATTAATAAACGGGCTTGGATCATCAAAATGGTGTCCATCATTGTAAAGGTGTATTTAGCGGCAACAAAGGCACTACTCCAAATAAACAACGCTAGGATCTGGTAAATCATAAAGTGCGGTCCATTTTTACTGTTTTTTTGCGCCGAATTGGTTACCCAAGATGAAAGCAATCAAGCCAAATACAAGTGCAGGTACAATGGCATTAAAACCAAATAGTTTGATACCAAATTGAGTCAGTAGCACATAACTACTTAATCCCACCACCATTGAGCTTATTGCACCTGCTGCATTTGCTTTATCCCAATAAATGCCTAATACAATCACCCAAAGGAATGCTGCTTCTAATCCACCGAAAGCAAATAGATTCAACCAAATAATCATATCAGGTGGATTCAGTGCGGCAAGAATTAACAACGCCGATAAAATTAGTGTAATGACTGATGAAATACGGCTAATTCGTTTTTCATTCTTCGCGGCTTCAGGTTTGCTTGCAAGATATAAGTCTTTCACAAAAATTGAGGAGGATTGAATGAGTTGCGCATCAACTGTGGACATAATCGCCGACATCGGTGCGGCTAAGAAAATCCCTGCAACAATAGGCGGAAGCACTTCCAACATTAAGGTTGGAATGACTTTATCTGACACCGTTAAATCTGGCACAACAGCACGACCTAAAGCTCCCGCTAAATGCATCCCTAACATAATAACTGAAAGGACAATCGTACCAATGAGCATGCCTCGATGTAAGGCTTTACTATCTTTGAAAGCCATGCAACGCACGGCTGTATGTGGTAAACCTACCACACCGAAACAGACTAAGATCCAAAATGATGCCATAAATTGAAAATCAAGCATCTCATTTGGGCCGTAAGGGCTTACTAAGCTCGGATCAATTTCAGTTAATTTATTGACCGCATTTTCCACGCCACCGAGATGGTAAATCACGCCCACTAATAGTACGATTGTGCCAAAAATCATTACGGTACCTTGAATCGTATCAGTTAACACGACGGCTCGGAAACCACCAATAAACGTATAAATACCAACCGTTAAGGCAAAAATAAGTAAGGCGTGAGTATAAGGAATCCCTATCGTGGTTTCGAGCAATCTTGCGCCACCAATAAATTGCACAACCATAGCGGCAAAGAAGGCAAGCAACAATGCTAGACTGGAAATCCAAACGAGATATTTATTTTTATAACGATAGAAAAATAAATCATTGATAGTAAGCGCATTGGTTTCGCGAGAAAGTAATGCAAACTTTTTGCCTAATGCACCTAAGGCTAACCACACAGCCGGCACTTGGATCATGGCGAGTAACACCCAACCTAGCCCATATTTATAGGCTGCCCCTGGTCCCCCAACAAAAGAACTGGCACTGGCATAAGTGGAAGCTGTTGTCATCGCAAGGACGAAACCTGTCATGGAACGATTTCCTACATAATATTCCGTAAGGAAATCCCCTTTACTGCGTTTTACATAAGCAAATAATGCCGCACCAAAGATGAAGACTAAATAGATAGCTAATGGGAGAATAATACCTAAATTCATTATTTATTCTCCTTTGACTCAACATCTAGAGGAATATCTAAAAAGACAATTTTGACAATCCAATACCCAATGACTACAAACAAAATGGGCAAATAAATGCAGGATAATTCAAACCACAACGGAAAACCTATCGGCCCGAGTGCCCCTTTTGGTAAATAAGCACAAATACACCATCCTATGACATAAAAAATAGCTAAACCTAATGCCCAGCGCGCCTCCTTGGCGGCTTGTTTATATCGTTGTGATAAATCCATTATTAGCTCCTATTAGAATGTTTTACCGTCAATAATTATATTAAACGATAAACAAAAAAGGCAGAAATATTCTGCCTTTGCCTAGAAAATTATAAATTAATCATGCATCCCTAATTTCTTCTCTAAATAGTGGATATTTGCACCACCTTTTTGGAAGTTTTCATCTTCAAGAATAAGTTCATGAAGAGGGATGTTTGTCTTGATACCGTCAATGATCGTCTCTGATAATGCATTTTGCATACGACGGATTGCAACATCACGAGTATCACCGTATGTAATTAATTTTGCGATCATAGAATCGTAGTGTGGTGGAACAGTATAACCAGCATATATATGAGAATCCCAACGAACGCCTAAACCACCTGGTGAGTGTAAGTGTACCACTTTACCTGGAGATGGTAAGAATGTTTTTGGATCTTCTGCATTGATACGACATTCAATCGCATGACCTTTCACTTTAATATCTTCTTGTTTGTAAGAAAGTGGTAAACCAGCCGCAATACGCAATTGTTCTTTCACCAAATCCACACCAGTGATCATTTCTGTTACTGGGTGTTCTACTTGAATACGAGTATTCATTTCGATGAAATAGAACTCACCATTTTCATATAAAAATTCAAATGTACCTGCACCGCGATAGCCAATTTCAACACAAGCCTTCGCACAGCGAGAACCGATATCACGACGGACTTCTTCGGTAATACCTGGTGCTGGTGCTTCCTCCACCACTTTTTGGTGGCGACGTTGCATAGAACAATCACGTTCAGCAAGATAGATTGCATTACCGTGTGTATCAGCTAAAACTTGGATTTCAATATGGCGTGGATTTTCTAAATATTTTTCCATGTAAACCATATCATTGTTAAACGCTGCTTTTGCTTCTGCTTTGGTCATCGCAATGGATTCTTCAAGTGCATCTTCGCTACGTACCACGCGCATACCACGACCGCCTCCGCCGCCAGATGCTTTGATAATAATTGGATAACCAATACGTTTTGCAATTTCTTTATTTTTCGCGATATCACTGCCTACAGGACCATCAGAACCTGGAACACAAGGCACGCCCGCTTTTTTCATTGCCTTAATCGCAGAAACTTTATCACCCATTAAACGAATGACATCTGCTGTTGGACCGATAAAAGTAAAGCCTGAACGCTCAACTTGCTCTGCAAAATCTGCATTTTCAGAAAGGAATCCATAACCAGGGTGAATAGCATCCGCACCGGTTACTTCTGCTGCAGCAATAATCGCAGGAATATTTAAATAACTTTTTACAGATGGCGCAGGTCCGATACAAACTGTTTCATCTGCAAGTAATACGTGTTTTAAATCACGGTCAGCGGTAGAGTGAACCGCCACAGTTTTAATGCCTAATTCTTTACAGGCACGCAAAATACGCAGTGCAATTTCACCACGGTTAGCAATCACAACTTTTTCTAACATAACAATTTCCACTTGGGTGAAAAAATGGCGAGAAAGCTCGCCATTTCAGATTGATAGGGATTATTCGATAACGATCAATGGTTGATCAAATTCAACCGCTTCGCCATCATTTACTAAGATTGCTTTAACCACACCAGCTTTATCAGCTTCGATACGGTTCATCATTTTCATTGCTTCAACGATACAAAGCGCATCGCCTACTTTGACAGTTTGTCCCACTTCCACGAAAGCTTTCGCTTCTGGACTTGGGCTACGATAGAATGTACCCACCATTGGTGAACGTACTTGGTGACCAGACACTTCAGCTGCTGGTGCTTCCGCAGGTGCAGCCGCTGCAGGTGCTGGCGCAGCAGCAGGAGCCGCAACAGGTGCGACAGGGGCTGCTGCATATTGAATTGCAGCAGGTGCAACAGCTGGTGCCGCACGACTAATACGTACTGTACCTTCTTCTTCTTGCACTTCTAATTCAGTGATACCCGATTCTTCTACTAATTCAATCAGTTTTTTGATTTTACGAATGTCCATACGTTCTTCCTAAAAATAATAATGAATTGTTAACCGCACTTTCAGAATTGATTTCCAAAGTGCGGTCATTTTGAAACCTGTTTTTTTGTGTCGGCAAGATTACCGCAAAATCATGAACTTTGCGATAAATTTCTGCGAAAATCTGTAAATTTTGTGAAATTTTATGCTTTTTTATTTAAAAAATCTAACGCAAATTGGAGAGCAAACTCATAGCCTTTTACACCTAAGCCACAAATCACACCTTCAGCCACATCACTAAAGTAAGAATGATGACGGAATGGCTCGCGTTTATGTACATTAGACAAATGAATTTCGACAAAAGGAATTGACACCGCAAGCAACGCATCGCGCAATGCAACACTGGTATGCGTATAAGCTGCCGGGTTAATTAAAATAAAATCCACTTTCTGAAAACTTTGATGAATCTTATTAATTAACTTTTCTTCGCTATTTGCTTGGAAACACTCCAAATTCACACCATGCTGCTCAGCAAGTTTACCCACATTTTCTTCAATGGCAGATAATGAAAGTGAACCATAATGTTTTGGTTCCCTTGCGCCCAACATATTCAAGTTCGGGCCATTTAACAGCAAAATATTGAATTTTTTTGACATTTTCACATCCTTTAACTTGTGCGAATTATAGCGATTTTTTGTGTAATGGTGGTCGTATCTCTAGATAATTTTGGTAATAAATTCTGAATTTAGATCAATTAACGGTAAATCTGAGCCCGGCCATGCTCGTAATACCTGATGTTGCATCAAATTCAATGTATCTAATCCAGGCATCACGTTAGGCGTATATTGCGCAGCGATACGAGCGAGTTGCGTCAATCCAAGGCTACTTTCAATACTCGAGCTGATCACCGCTTTTATGCCTAAGCTATGCGCTTGTGCAATCAGCTTTTGACAATCTTGCAGCGAGCCAATCAATGTTGGTTTAATCACAATGGCGCTTAAGTGCGGTTCTTTTTCTAAAAGAAAATCTGGCTCTCGCACACTTTCATCCCAAGCAATATTAATGCCTGTTTGAGTTGCAAACTGGCGGCTTTCTTCACGGGTTTTACAAGGTTCTTCCAAAAATTGAATGCGAGAACGATGTTGTAGTTTTACTTTCTCCGCAAATTTTAACGCCTTTTCCAAGGTCCATTGACGATTCGCATCTAGACGTAATTGCAAATCAGGAATGGCTTCAAGAAACATATCCGTAATCAAACCATCACGATTCGCTTCATACATACCGACTTTGATTTTAGCGACTTTGTCACCTGACATTTGATTAAGTTCTGCATATAACTCATCAGGATCGCCATAACACAACGGTGCAGTATGATAGTTACCTTCCTCATTTAAATAACGTTTCATCTCATCCATCGCCGTGCTAATACCAAAAGCAACAGAAGGATAACAACCATCAAGGGGGACTCTTGGAGCTTCGCAGCTTGCATGACACCAATTCGTCAGCCATTCAATGGCTTGCTCTTGCGCTTGTTCGATGGTTTCTTCGCTAAAACCAGGTAAAGGTGCAATTTCCCCCCAGCCATCACGGCTGCAAGCAACACGTACAATCAAACCTTCACGGCGTTTTAAAAAACGTCCACGTAAAATTAACTGACTATCGACGGGAATAGAATAACGATAAAGATTAAATGATTTGGTTTCCATCTTATTCTCCTTGATGGTAAAAGTGCGGTTAAAAACACACAGATTTTTAACCGCACGTATTCTATTTAAAAGGCACTTGTTTCATAAATAATTTACGTTTTACTCTCATAAATTCGTTTATGATTCTTTCAAAGACTGAAAATTTCGTTTGATTTTCACAAACCGACTCTCGACCTTTTTGCAAACTACTTTCAAAAGGCTTATCCGGATTCACAACAAAATCTTGCACACAAATCCCTGGTGAAAGCTGAACCACTTTATAATCCTTTAAATTCAAAAAATGCTCAAAGATAAGAGAATCAATGGCCACTTCAAGGGGTTTATTTTTCACCTGTTCGAGAAGATATTTAGCGCCTTTCGCTGTCACGGTATAACCCGCCGTTCCTGATTGCTTAAATGTTATGGGATAAATCTTTCTATCATACTTTGCTGGTCTAGGCGCGCGAAATACCATTCTTCCATTAGCTTCAAGCTTCAATACATCAATATCATCAGGCAAATAATCGACTTCTAACAGCTCTTTTGCATTCTCGCCTAAGTAAATATCATCTTCAAAAATATTGATATAATCTAAGTTCTTTTCTAATGCTAAATTCCATAGTGAGATATGACTTAACGCACAACCAATTTCCCCATCCCATAATTTAGCTTCTGAAGAGCGATCTAAAATAATATTAAATTTCTTTGCAACATCCTCAATACGATCTGGCGTCACTGCATCAAAAAATGAAAAAAGGATATTTTGCCGACCAAATTCTTGTTCAATGTGTTTGCGACGTTTTGTTTCTCTGGTTAAGCTAATCACATAATTATGTTGTTTCACACAGGACATAAAATAATTCTAAAATATGAATAAGGATTGAGATATATCACGACAAGGCGGTTAAAAACACACAGATTTCTAACCGCACTTTTATGTTCAAATTAAGGATTGCGTCTAAATTTGCTGAAGTCTGGCGCGCGTTTTTCGTTGAACGCGTTACGACCTTCTTGACCTTCTTCAGTCATATAGAACAACATGGTTGCGTTACCCGCGAGCTCTTGTAAACCTGATTGACCATCACAGTCTGCATTTAATGCGGCTTTTAAGCAACGTAATGCAATTGGGCTGTTACGTAACATTTCACGGCACCAACGCACAGTTTCTTTTTCTAAATCTGCATAAGGTACAACAGTATTCACTAAGCCCATATCTAATGCTTCTTGTGCATTATATTGACGGCATAAGAACCAAATTTCGCGGGCTTTTTTCTGCCCCACTAAACGTGCCATATAGCTTGCGCCCCAGCCACCATCAAATGAACCGACTTTAGGACCAGTTTGACCGAAAATCGCATTGTCTGCCGCAATAGTTAAATCACATAACATATGAAGTACGTGACCACCACCAATCGCATAACCTGCGACCATTGCCACCACTGGTTTTGGACAAGTACGAATATCACGTTGGAAATCCAATACATTTAAGTGATGCACACCGCTTTCATCTTTGTAACCGCCGTAGTCACCACGAATTTTTTGGTCACCACCAGAACAGAATGCTTTTTCGCCTTCACCGGTTAACACAATCACGCCAATTTTTTCATCGAAACGCGCGTTAGAAAAAGCATGGATCATTTCTTTGACTGTTTGCGGACGAAATGCATTACGCACTTCCGGACGGTTAATCGTGATTTTTGCAATACCATCAGTCGATTTGTGGAAACGGATATCAGTATAACCTTCGCTATGATCAACCCACTCAACTGGTGCATATAAAACATCATCTTTTGGATTTTGCATTGTTCTTTCCTTTATAAGTGTAAAAAGTGCGGTCATTATAGCGGAAGTTTTTTAGTTCGGGAAAGAAAATCACTTCTCAATTAGAGAATCACTTTACAATCAGATTGTTGTTGTTAAAATTTTGCCATTCTAGATGTTATAAGGAAATTTAAGTGAAAAAAATTATTTTTTTAAGCAGCATCATGTTATTGAATGCTTGTAGTTTATTTGGTTCATCACAATCAACTATTCCTGCTGAATTCGCACAAGCTGATTATCTCCTTTCAGATGAGAATGCGAAAGCATGGGCTACAGCAAGTAAACAAGCTGAGCAATGTATCTATCCAAATTTAACTCGTATTCAGCAACAACATTTTGCCAAAGAAGATAGCTATATTCATTCCCAATATGTCTTTTTCTATCCGTTAGAAAAAATCATCGGTGAAGATTATGTAAAAATGATTCAAAAAGATGAAAAATCGATGAATTATGCAACCTATCAATTTAAGAAATTCCGCGCAGAAATTGGTGATGTCGATGCATTAGAACCAAAAGCTTGCCAAATCTTACGTACTCAGGCAAAAGAAGACTTAGATGTGGTGAAAGGCCAGTATGTAAATGGCATGGTAGATGAAACGAAAAATGATGACGGCACATTGAAGAAAACGGGTGATGGTATTGCAACCAATCAAAACAAATTCTTCTTTGATATTATTAAATGGGGTTCTGCCCTTCTTCTCTAATTTTTATTATTTTATATAAATTTATATCACTCTCACGGCGTAAATATTTTTACGCCGTTTTTATATCAAGAGAAAACGGTTGCGATCAAAAAAAGCTTAAATTTTCAGTAAAAAAGCAAAATAGTCATTTAAATTAAAGTCATTTTCAGCTAGTCTAACAAGAATTAGTTTTTACAAGGAGAAAACATCATGACAACGCTTTTTGATATTGCACAAAACTGGTTAAATCAAGATCCTGATGCAGAAACTCACGCAGAATTAACCGCACTTTTAACGGCGGCGAAAAATGGTGATGAAAAAGCACAATCTGAATTACAAGCTCGCTTTAGTGGCCGTTTACAATTTGGTACTGCGGGGCTTCGTGGACCATTACAAGCAGGCCCTATGGGTATGAACCGTGTTTTAGTGGCACAAGCTGCGGGCGGTTTAGCAGATTATTTAAAAGATTACGACAAACAACCTTCCATCGTGATTGGTTACGATGGTCGTAAAAACTCTGATGTTTTCGCACGTGATACCGCTGAAATCATGGCGGGTGCAGGCGTGAAAGCTTATTTACTTCCACGTAAATTACCAACGCCAGTATTAGCTTACGCAATCCAATATTTTGATACCACCGCAGGTGTCATGGTGACTGCAAGTCACAACCCACCAGAAGATAATGGTTATAAAGTTTATTTGGGTAAAGCGAACGGCGGTGGCCAAATCGTTTCTCCTGCAGATAAAGATATCGCGGCATTAATCGACAAAGTCGCAGCGGGTAATGTAAAAGATTTACCACGTAGCCAAGATTATGTTGTGTTAGATGATGAAGTGGTTAACGCTTATATTGAAAAAACAGCATCTCTTGCTAAAGAACCAGAAGCAGACATTAACTACGTTTATACTGCAATGCACGGTGTAGGCTATGAAGTATTAAGCAAAACCTTAACCAAAGCTGGGCTTCCACAACCTCATATTGTGGCGGAACAAGTATGGCCAGACGGCACATTCCCAACAGTAAACTTCCCTAACCCGGAAGAAAAAGGTGCATTAGATTTAGCAATTAAAGTAGCAAAAGAACACAATGCGGAATTCATTATTGCTAATGACCCAGATGCAGACCGTTTAGCGGTGGCTGTTCCAGATGCACAAGGTAACTGGAAATCTTTACACGGCAACGTAGTAGGCTGTTTCTTAGGTTGGTATTTAGCAAAACAATATCATGCAAAAGGTGAGAAAGGCGTATTAGCGTGCTCTTTAGTATCTTCTCCTGCACTTGCTGAAATTGCGAAAAAATACGGCTTCCAATCAGAAGAAACCTTAACCGGTTTCAAATACATCGGTAAAGTTCAAGGTTTATTATTCGGTTTCGAAGAAGCGCTTGGTTACTTAGTTGACCCTGATAAAGTACGCGACAAAGACGGTATTTCTGCAGCGATCGTGTTCTTAGATTTAGTGCGTCACTTAAAAGCACAAGGTAAAACCTTAGCGGATTACGCCAATGACTTCACACAAGAATTCGGTGCTTATGTAAGTGGTCAAATTTCTATTCGTGTAAGCGATTTATCTGAAATTGGTAAATTAATGGCCGCACTTCGTAACACGCCTCCAGCTGAAGTAGGTGGTGTTAAAGTGGCACAATTTATCGACCACACTAAAACAGATCGCCAAAGCGACATCCTTGTATTCGTATTAGAAAACGGTAGCCGCTTAATCGTTCGTCCATCTGGTACTGAACCGAAAATCAAGTTCTATCTTGATGCGCGCGGTAAAGATCCAAAAGATGCGGATCACGTTTTAGCACAATTTGATGAAGGCGTTCGTCAAATCCTTCGTCAAGATGCTTACGGCAAACAAGATTGCTAATTGAGCAAACTATTAAATAATAAAAACGCTAGGTTTGATGCCTAGCGTTTTTATTTTTACTTATTTCAATGCAAGTTGTAACTTGCCCTGATGTTTTTCTAATAAAGCCTCTGCTTGAACACGATCTAATCCACTCAGAATCATCATAATCGCTAATTTCGCATTTTGATCTGCCTGCTTTAATGTCTCTTCTGCGAGAGCCTTATCGCAATCCGTGGCTTGCATGACGATGCGAATGGCGCGGGCTTTCAGCTTTTCATTACTTGCCTGCACATCCACCATTAAGTTTTGATAACATTTACCCATTAAGATCATGGAAGCTGTAGTCAGCATATTCAGTACTAATTTTTGTGCAGTACCTGATTTTAAGCGGCTCGAGCCAGTTAGCACTTCTGCTCCCACTACTGTATCTATGGCAATATCCACAATATTTGCCATCGCTGAATTCGGATTACTTGCAATCGAAACGGTCACTGAACCTAAACTTTTCGCATATTCCAATGCACCGATCACATAAGGTGTTCGTCCACTTGCAGCAATACCCACCAACACATCTTTTGAGGAAAATTGAATGGTTTGTAAGTCAACCACGGCTTGTGCTTTACTGTCTTCCGCCCCTTCAATTGGATGACGTAATGCCCGCTCACCACCTGCAATAATACCTTTCATCATTTCAGGTGACACGCCAAATGTTGGTGGGCATTCAGAGGCATCTAATACCCCCAATCGACCACTGGTCCCTGCGCCAATATAGACTAATCGACCACCTTGTTGAAATGCAGCAACAATACATTCGACTGCTTGGGCAATTTGAGGTAAACATTTTTCAATTGCCAAAGGTACTTGTTTATCTTCCTGATTCATTAACTGCACAATTTCCAATGCAGACAAGCTATCCACCTGCATGGAATTGGGATTCCGTTGTTCAGTAATTAAAGTTGAAAGGGTTTGTAATAAATTCTCTGCCATGGTTTATTCCTTTGGAAAAATCGCCCCTAAACTGACCGCACTTGTAGCGCCCGTAACACTCGGCAAATTAGCCGGCAAATTATGCATACGACGATAGGCCAACCAAGCAAAAGCTGCCGCTTCCACATAATCGATATCAAGTTCTAATTCAGTCGTTAGTTGAATACGCCAATTTGGTAATGCTTGTTTTAAACCATTCATGATCGCCTGATTTTTAGCACCTCCGCCACAAACAAGTAATCTGCATGGTAATGTCGTCTGAATATTATTAAGGGCTAAAACAATGCTTTGCACGGTAAATTCAGCCAAGGTGGCTTGCACATCTTGTGGTAAAAGTGCGGTCGTTTTGCCTGCTATTTTTTGAATTTTATTCTCTAGCCAAGCCAAATTAAATAATTCACGCCCTGTGCTTTTCGGTGGTGGCAGTTGAAAGAAATCTTCATCTAATAATGCCGCTAACAAATCTGAATTCACTTGACCTGACTCCGCCCATTCACCATTTTTGTCATAAGCTTTTCTTTGATGCTTTTCGATCCATTGGTCGAGCAAGGTATTACCGGTTCCTGTATCAAAGCCAATGACAGGCTGTTCGGGTATCAATAAGGATACATTACTAATGCCGCCAATATTAAGCACCACTGTTGCCCAGTTAGGATCAAAAAATACCGCTTGGTGAAAGGCGGGTACTAAAGGCGCCCCTTGTCCACCGAATGCCATATCTTTACGGCGCAAATCACCAACGACCGTAATACCTGTTTTAGCGGCTAATAAATTCATATCACCGATTTGCATGGTAAACGGAAATTGACCTTTTGGGGAATGCCACACTGTTTGTCCATGACAGCCAATGGCTTCGATCTGTTCTGGTTTTAACTGGTATTTATGTAAAAAGGTATTTACGCAATCGGCATAAAGCAAGCCTAATTGATGATCAAGCTCGCCCAGAGACTGTAACGAGGTTTCACCCGATTGAATAAGTGCGGTTACTTTTTCGCGTAAATTTGCCGGCATCGGCGTGAAATCTGCCGCAATTAATTTGGTTTGATTAGATTGGATGTCAGTAAGGGCAATGTCCACCCCATCAAGGCTGGTGCCAGACATAATACCAAGATAATAAGTCATAGAGTTCAATTCGTGAGTTTTTCAGAATTATAGCGGATTTTAAAAAAATAAAAAAAGAGAGAACATTGTGGTTCTCTCTTTTCTTCTTATAAGCTTATAAGCCATCAATGACTAAATCGTTTTTTAACTATTGATGGAATAAGGTAACGGTTCAATTTTCAGAACGGTTCCATCTTCAGGTAAACGGAAACTTATCCCTTCTTCTAAATCGTTGTTCATCACCACTTGTAACCATAAAACGCCGTCAAAATTGACCGCACTTACGATCGTACCCGTTTTACGCCAAGCTGTTTCTAACTGCATTTCAATTTCGCTGCCGATTTTCGGTGTAACCGTTGTTTCACCCGAAAGCACATACATCGCTCGTTTATTGGCGCCACGATATTTGGCTCGCGCGACAGTTTCTTGCCCGATATAACAGCCTTTAGTAAAAGAAATTGCTTGTTCGATAGCTTGTAGATTTAATGCCTGCGGGATAAATTCATTTTGCGTTTCCGCACTCAAGCTTGGTAAGCCCGATTGAATATCCGCACAAAGCCATTGTTTTTCATCGCCATTAAAGGTGACATCTAACGGTGTAGGATTGATCAAAATAGCTCGGTTTTCATCAATATCCAAGATGATTTGTGCTTGAATTCGACCGCACTTTTCACC
This sequence comes from Haemophilus sp. HMSC068C11, assembly GCF_001815355.1. GTDB lineage: Bacteria > Pseudomonadota > Gammaproteobacteria > Enterobacterales > Pasteurellaceae > Haemophilus_D. The sequence goes on along the minus strand of NZ_KV820368.1, from coordinate 40,001 downwards.
AATCAAGCCAACAATTTGCCAATCCAATACTTGAAAAGTCACTTTTGAAAACACGGCGTATTTTTTTAAATGATCGAGTGGAGCAAATAAATTTTTCGGCATTAAAATCAAAAACTGCTCTGCAGAAAGCTTAATTAAGCGGAACAACGAGTTCATTTTGCCTTTAGGATCACAATGCGCTGTAAGCGTTGAAGCGCCTGCTGCCAAATGCACCACATCACAAGTTAATTGGCCTTGCAGATATTTCTCCGCATCTACGCCCACCACTTCCACCAAATCATAGTGGTTTAATGAAATAAATGTTGCCATGATTTTTCCTATTCAAGGTTTTGAATTTGCTCACGCATTTGTTCGATTAATACTTTTAATTCCACAGCAGAAGCGGTGATCTCTGCATTAATGGATTTTGATGCCAACGTGTTAGATTCACGATTGAGCTCTTGCATCATAAAATCTAGTTTACGACCCACTGCCCCACCTTTTTTCAAGATGTTGTTGGTTTCTTTCACGTGCATTTGCAGACGATCTAATTCTTCCGCCACATCCACACGTTGCGCCAATAAAATCATTTCTTGTTCGACACGTTGTGGATCAAGTTGAATTTTCGCTTCTTCAAAACGTTGCAATAAACGCTCACGCTGCCATTGTAAAACTGCCGGCATTTGTGACCGCACTTTTTCGGCTTCTACCGTAATGCCATCTAAACGTTGTTGAATAATGGCTTGTAATTTTTCGCCTTCACGGCCACGCATTGCAATAAACTCCACCAACAACTCATCAAAAGCTGTCAACAAATCTTGACTAATCGCATCTAAATCTTGCTCAGTCGCTTCTACCACGCCAGGATAACGCAATACATCCGCCAAATTGATTTCGCCCTCACCAGCTTGCGACTTAATCCATTGTAAAGATTGGATAACTTGATTCGCCAACTCTTTATTTAAATTGAGTTCAGCCGCTGCTTGCTTTTTGCTATCAATACGCAATAAGCATTCAATTTTACCGCGAGTGAGATTTTGACGAAGTTTCTCACGCAAAGCATTTTCCAAGCCACGAAATTGCTCTGGCAAGCGGAAAAAGTTTTCCAAATAACGTTGGTTAACCGAACGAATTTCCCAAACTGCATCGCCCCAATCCTTCTTGATTTCAAGGCGTGCAAAGGCTGTCATACTATAAATCATAAGCGCTCTCCTACTATTGTCTCTTGTCTTAATTGATTTGCCGGCTATTTTATCGGGAAAGTGCGGTCATTTCTACCGTACATTTTGTAGAAGAATTTTGTTTTCCCTACTTTACACATTGTAAAGATTAAAATACAATCATCGTAAATTTATTATTACAACCTAAGGGAGATAAAATGAACAAGACTGTGGGAAGTACCTTACTTGTTGCAGGAACCATGATTGGTGCAGGGATGTTGGCAATGCCACTCACCTCTGCGGGGATTGGCTTAACTGCAACTGTTTTCTTATTAATTGGCTTGTGGGCTGTGCTCACTTTCACTGCACTTTTATTCGTGGAACTGTATCAAACCGCTGACAGTGATGCAGGGATCGGCACACTTGCTGCACAATATTTTGGTAAAGCAGGGCGAATTATTTCCACCGCTGTTTTAATTGTCTTCTTATATGCCTTAATTGCCGCTTACGTAAGTGGTGGTGGTTCCTTATTAATGGATTTACTCCCAGCCATGGGCGATAAAGACACCATGAACAAAATCGCGGTGCTTGTATTCACCATTTTCTTCGGCAGTTTTATTGTCATCGGCACACACAGTGTGGACAAAATCAATCGCGTATTATTCTTTGTGATGATTGCTGCTTTTATCTTAGTGCTCGCATTAATGCTACCAAACATCAAATTTGATAACTTAATGGCGATGCCAATTGATAACGCTTTAATTATTTCTGCAAGCCCTGTATTTTTCACGGCATTTGGTTTCCACGGTTCCATTCCAAGTTTAAATAAATACTTAGACGGTAATGTGAAATCCTTACGCATTGCGATTTTAGTGGGTTCCGGCATCACATTATTTGCTTACTTTTTATGGCAGCTTTCGACGCACGGCTTACTCAGCCAAAATGAGTTTTTACAAATTTTACGTGAAGACGCCACGTTAAATGGCTTGGTGAAAGCAACCTTAGAAATCACCCAAAGCCCAATTATTGCGAATGCGGTAAAAATCTTCTCCACTTTAGCATTGGTCACTTCATTCTTAGGGGTGGCATTAGGTTTATTAGAATGTATCGAAGACTTACTCAAACAATCTTTTGATATTCATGCAGGGCGTATTTCATTAGGTTTAATGACCTTTATTCCCCCAGTGCTTTTCTCCCTTTTCTATCCGGAAGGTTTTATTCTCGCTCTGGGTTATGCCGGTCAAATGTTCGCGTTCTACGCAGTGGTTTTACCGGTAGCATTAGTTTGGAAAGCACGTGCGATTCATCCTAACTTGCCATACAGAGTGTGGGGCGGTAAAGCATTGTTAGTACTCGTCTTAGTCCTTGGAGTGATTATTACTTCAATTCCTTTTGCGATTAGAGCTGGTTACTTACCTTTCGTCGTGGGTTAAAATGAAACAAAAAAGACCGCACTTTTAAGGTGCGGTCTTTTTTTATTTGTTTTCATATAAATGTGTCACTAACTGACCATTCAAATATTCGCCAATATACACTTGCTCAACTGTTAGGTTCTGTTTTTCTAACTCGGCTTTAACCCATTCTTCATCACGATCAATAATGTCTAAAATATCATCATCTAATTGTCCATCAACAATTAATGGATAACGTAAGTTATCATCGCCGTATTGAATAATCGAGAGTTGCCCATTTTGTTCGAATACCGCACGTTTAACCGTTTTGATTTCATAGATACCGGCTGCACGTAACTTAAACATGAGGTCATGGGCAGCAATACCGTTTTTCATACATTCAGCGGTTTTGACCTTACCGTTTGAAATCACCCAAACAGGTTTACCATCAATCAACGATTTAACTAATTTGTTATGATTTTTGATAAAACGGAGGGTAAAAACCAATAATGTCCAAAGCACGAGCACGAGAGAGAACTGGAATACCCCAATACTATCGCTATAAATCACACCACCAATAATGCCACCTAGCACATAGTTTTGTACCTGATCCATCGCGGAGGTCGGTGCAAGGTTACCTTTTCCCATTAAGTTAATTTGGAGTACCAGTCCAATAATACCCATGGCCAATTTCAAGCCTAATAATGTGTAGCCATCCATTATTTATCCTCCTTATCAATCACAGTAACATTCGGGTTTACTAAGTTAATTGGGGATAAGGTATACGCTGAAAAATCATTATTAAAATGGACTTCGAAATACTGATCCCGAATATTTAAAATCATGCCGTTCGTTAATGTACGGCTATTGGTACGAATATCTTCTTTCTGCAAATTTTGACTGTCTTTCACCGAATTTAAAAATGTCACCACGCGAGAGGTATCAGCTGTATAGACTTCACTTCGCTCATATTGGTTATATTGCACACCGAGCAAGAAAATGATTAATAAAAGGAAAATAATACTGAGATCACGATATTTGGTTTGTAACCGATGACGCAAATATAAGCTTGTCACCACAAGCAATGCACCTAACGAGACAAAAATGGCGATATATTTAAAATAACCTTGAAAAGACATCGCATTTTCTAAAAAAGCAAAAGAGAAAAAAGACATTTGTCATTCCTAATTTTAAAGAGAAAAACAGGTTGCTAGTGTAGCACAACGAAAACTGACTAGCTATTTTTATCACAGAAATTAAATTCGTTTTTCCGAAAAATCCCTTTTATAATGACCGCACTTTTGAAACAAAAAGAGAAAAATATGAAAGCAATTCAGCCCGAAGATCAGGGATATTGGCTGCTCACCAAAGGATCAACACTTTATTGGCTGGAAAATGATCTGCCTTTTGGAGTAGCAAAGGAACTCGACCTCACAACGCAAAAAGCTATGTTGCTCGGGAAATGGAAATCACAACCTTTATGGCTTGTGGCAGAAAATGATCAAGATGAACGAGAATACCTTTCCTTACGGAGTTTGTTGTCCTTACCGACTGAAGATTTTCATGTGTTAAGCCGAGGCGTAGAAATCAATCATTTTTTGGAAACTCACCAATTCTGCGGAAAGTGCGGTCAAAAAGCGAAACAAACTCACGATGAACTTGCGGTTCAATGTACAAGTTGCGGCTATCGCACTTATCCGGTTATTTGCCCTTCGATTATCGTCGCCGTTCGCCGTGGCACTGAGATTTTATTAGCTAACCATAAACGCCATTACACGCCTGGCAAAGCTGGGATGTACACCACGCTGGCCGGTTTTGTGGAAGTGGGTGAAACTTTTGAAGATGCTGTTCGTCGCGAAGTGTTTGAAGAAACCGGTATTCGTGTGAAGAATATTCGCTATTTCGGTAGTCAACCTTGGGCGTTCCCGAATTCACAAATGGTGGGCTTTTTAGCTGATTACGACAGCGGAGAAATTCAACTGCAAGAAACAGAACTGCATGATGCACAATGGTTTTCTAGCGCGGCCCCCTTGCCAGAATTACCGCCAACAGGTACTATCGCACTCAAATTAATTAATGCTACGCTTGAGCTTTGCAAAGCGGAACAAAAATAAATAAAGGAAAGCCCATGTCTGAATTAAAAAATGATCGTTATTTAAAAGCCTTATTACGTGAACCCGTGGATATGACACCCGTATGGATGATGCGCCAAGCGGGACGCTATTTGCCTGAATATAAAGCAACACGCGCTGAAGCGGGCGATTTTATGTCTCTTTGCCGTAATGCAGATTTAGCTTGTGAAGTTACCTTACAGCCACTTCGTCGCTATGCTTTAGATGCAGCCATTTTATTTTCAGATATTCTGACTATTCCTGATGCGATGGGGCTAGGCTTAAGTTTTGGTGCAGGTGAAGGTCCGAAATTTGCCCATCCAATTGAAAACAAAAGTGCGGTCGAAAATTTACCCATTCCTGACCCTGAAGGCGAACTTCAATATGTAATGAACGCTGTGCGCACAATTCGTCGTGAACTAAAAGGCGAAGTACCACTGATTGGTTTCTCTGGTAGCCCGTGGACACTGGCGACTTATATGGTTGAAGGCGGTAGCAGCAAAACCTTCAATAAAATCAAAAAAATGATGTATGCCGAACCGCAAACTTTGCATCTTTTATTAGATAAAGTGGCGGATTCCGTGATTTTATACTTAAACGCTCAAATCAAAGCAGGTGCACAAGCCGTCATGGTATTTGATACTTGGGGCGGCGTGTTAGGTCATCGCGAATATTTAGACTTCTCTTTGCAATATATGCACAAAATCGTCGATGGTTTAATTCGTGAACACGATGGCCGTAAAGTACCGGTGACTTTATTTACTAAAGGCGGCGGGTTATGGTTAGAAGCCATGGCGAATACGGGCTGTGATGCGCTCGGATTAGACTGGACCGTTAATTTGGCTGATGCAAAAGCACGCGTAGGCCATAAAGTGGCACTACAAGGCAATATGGATCCAAGCGTGTTATATGCACCAGCAGAACGTATTGAGCAAGAAGTGCGGTCAATTTTAGCTGATTTTGGTCAAGGCAGCGGACATGTATTTAATTTAGGTCATGGTATTCATCAAGATGTGCCGGAAAGCGCACCAAAAATCTTCGTGGATGCGATTCATGAGTTCTCTAAAGCCTATCATAAATAAGCGAGAAGAAAATGCGAAATCCGATTCACAAGCGACTCGAAAATCTCGAAAGCTGGCAACATCTAACCTTTATGGCTTGCTTATGCGAGCGTATGGCACCTAACTTTACCCTATTCTGCCAAATGACGGAACAAAAGCCTGCAGACAAAACCTATCACAACATTTTAAACTTAGTGTGGGAGTTTCTAACGGTTAAAGAGGCAAAGATTAATTTCGAGAACCAATTAGAGAAACTTGAAGAAATTATTCCTGATGTGAATGATTACGACTTCTTTGGTGTGGTACCTGCTCTCGATGCTTGTGAAGCGTTAGGTGAATTATTGCATGCGATTATCGCGGGCGAGACACTTGAAAAAGCAATTCAAATCAGCCAAATTTCATTAGGCACGGTTTGTTCTTTGTTAGAAACACAAGAAGATCGAGATCTTTCTGAAACTGAACTGAAAAGCCGTGAAGAAATTGAAGAAGAATTAGACCTTCAATGGCAAATCTATCGCTTACTCAAAGACTGTGAAAAACGCGATGTAGACTTGATTTTATCCCTCCGCAACGAGATAAAGCAGGAGGGAATCTCCAATATTGGTATAAAAATTGAGCAATAACGTGAGATTTGTCACAATTTTTGCAAATCGGGCTTTTATTTCCCCCCAAGTTCGATTAGACTTGCCCAAGCCGTAGCAGTTAAAAGCTACGCTTATTTGAATAGAGTCAATTTTAATTTAACAGAAGGTACAAATTTATGAACAAAACAGATTTAATCGATGCAATTGCAAGTGCAGCTGAATTAAACAAAAAACAAGCTAAAGCTGCATTAGAAGCTACTTTAGCCGCTATCACTGGTAGCCTTAAAAAAGGTGAACCTGTTCAATTAATCGGTTTCGGTACATTCAAAGTGAACAAACGTGCAGCACGTACTGGCCGTAACCCACAAACTGGTGCAGAAATCAAAATCGCAGCATCTAAAGTTCCTGCATTCGTATCTGGTAAAGCATTAAAAGACGCAATCAAATAATTGGTCTTAAAACGGATTTTAATTAAACCCTGCTTTGTCAGGGTTTTTTGTTGCCTAAATTTTAGCTTTACAATCATCATTTTGCCGATATAATTCCGAAGCGAAACTTAAATACGGATATAAATAATGAAACGAAACATTCAACACCGAAATACCCAACAGCGCAGACATGCCATCATGCAACTGCTGCAAGAACAAGGTGAAGTCAGTGTAGAACAGCTAGTACAGTTATTTGACACCTCTGAAGTGACGATTCGAAAAGATCTCACCGCATTGGAAAGTAATGGTTTCCTTCTTCGTAGATATGGTGGTGCTATTTTAATGCCACAAGAAATTATCGAAGAAGAACAAGATGATGAACTTTCGCAACGAAAGTTAGTCTTAGCAAAGGCAGCTGCAGAACGTATTCGTGATCACAATCGCATTATTGTGGATAGTGGCAGTACAACCGCTGCATTGATTAAACAACTTAATCGCAAGCAAGGCTTGGTTGTGATGACGAATTCGCTTTCGGTGGCGACAGCATTACGTTCACTCGAAAATGAACCGACGCTCTTAATGACGGGAGGCACTTGGGACATGCGTTCTGAATCCTTCCAAGGCAATATTGCTGAGCAGGTACTTCGTTCTTATGATTTTGACCAATTATTTATTGGTGCCGATGGCATTGATTTAGAACGTGGTACAACAACATTTAATGAGTTGGTTCGCTTAAGCCAGGTGATGGCTGAGGTATCTCGCGAAGTGATTGTGATGGTGGAATCACAAAAAATTGGCAGAAAAATGCCAAATGTGGAATTAACCTGGCAGCAAATTGATGTGCTGATTACCGATAACAAATTATCTCAAGCCGATAAAGACGCCATAATGGCGCAAGGCGTAGAAGTGATTTGTGTGGATATAGCATAAAGTGCGGTCAGAAAAACAAGACTTTTAATTTTAGTAAATAAGGAAAAACTATGTGTGGTATTGTTGGTGCGGTAGCACAACGTGATGTAGCAGAAATTTTAATTAATGGTTTACACCGCTTAGAGTATCGTGGTTACGACTCTGCGGGTGTTGCTGTCGTGGATCCAAACCATGAATTACACCGCGTGCGCTGCTTGGGTAAAGTAAAAGCCCTTGATGAAGCGGTTGCAGTAAAACCATTAATCGGTGGTACAGGGATTGCACACACGCGTTGGGCAACCCATGGTGAACCATCTGAAGCCAATGCTCACCCGCATACTTCGGGTAACTTTGCTGTCGTACATAACGGCATTATCGAAAATCACGAAGAATTACGTGAATTACTTAAATCACGTGGTTATGTGTTTAATTCTCAAACTGATACCGAAGTAATTGCACACCTTGTTAACTGGGAAATGCGTACCGCCTCAAATCTTCTTGAAGCTGTCCAAAAAACCGTAAAACAACTTACTGGTGCATACGGTATGGTTGTACTAGATCGTGAGCATCCAGAACATTTAGTGGCTGCTCGTTCAGGCAGCCCATTAGTGATTGGTTTAGGAATTGGTGAAAACTTCCTGGCATCTGACCAACTTGCGTTATTAAGCGTGACTCGTCGTTTCATCTACTTAGAAGAAGGCGACATTGCAGAAATTACACGTCGTATCGTGGATATTTACGATGCAAATGGTCAAAAAGTAGAACGTGAGGTGCACGAATCTAACCTTGAAAATGATGCGGCAGAAAAAGGCAAATTCCGCCATTTCATGCAAAAAGAAATCTATGAGCAACCAAATGCATTAATCAACACCATGGAAGGTCGTATCCTTCACAATAACGTGATTGTGGATGCTATTGGTAATGGCGCAGCTGAAATTTTAGAAAAAGTTGAACACATTCAAATTGTGGCTTGTGGTACCTCTTATAATGCAGGGATGACTGCTCGTTACTGGTTTGAAGCACTTGCTGGCGTAAGCTGTGATGTTGAAATCGCATCTGAATTCCGCTATCGCAAATTCGTGACTCGTCCGAATAGCTTGTTAGTGACTATCTCTCAATCTGGTGAAACAGCGGATACTCTTGCCGCACTTCGTCTTGCAAAAGAAAAAGGTTACATGGCAGCCTTAACGATCTGTAACGTATCAAGTTCATCTTTAGTACGTGAATCTGATCTTGCCTTCATGACACGTGCAGGCGTTGAAGTCGGTGTGGCATCAACCAAAGCCTTTACCACTCAGTTGGCCGCATTATTAATGTTAGTCACTGCCATTGGTAAAGTAAAAGGCAATATCTCAAACGAACAAGAAGTGGAAATTGTAAAAGCGTTACAATCACTTCCGGCTGAAGTTGAAAAAGCCCTTGCATTTGATAAAGATATCGAAGCATTAGCAGAAGACTTCGCAGAGAAAAACCATGCACTTTTCTTAGGTCGTGGTGAGTTCTACCCTATCGCAATGGAAGCTTCATTGAAATTAAAAGAAATTTCTTATATCCATGCTGAAGCTTATGCGGCAGGTGAATTAAAACACGGTCCATTAGCCTTAATCGATGCAGACATGCCGGTTATCGTGGTCGCACCAAATAATGAATTACTTGAAAAAGTGAAATCAAACATTGAAGAGGTACGTGCGCGTGGTGGTCAGCTTTATGTGTTCGCTGATAAAGAAGCAGGCTTCACACCAAGCGAAGGCATGAAAATTATCACCATGCCAAAAGTGAATGAAATTATTGCACCAATTTTCTACACCGTTCCTATGCAATTATTGTCATACCATGTAGCATTAATTAAAGGAACCGACGTGGATCAACCTCGTAACTTAGCAAAATCGGTAACCGTAGAATAAAGTGCGGTTGAAAATCAGCACGTTTTAATACAAAAAAGCACAGGTTTAATCCTGTGCTTTTTGTTTAAATAAACCGATAACCGTTTTCTGTCACTTCCAAAATTGAGGCATAATCCTTTCGCCAATCGCCTAACACAATTCGCGTGTATGTTTCTTCCTGATGAATGCCTTCTCGATGCGTATGACCGTGAATTAACCGTTCCACGCCAAATGCTTTTACCGTTTGTGCCGTAAACGCTAAATTCACATCCATAATATCCAGCGATTTATATTGCTTATCTTGTTTACTCTTCGCGCGAATTTTCTCTGCAATTTTTAACCGCACTTTTAGTGGCAAACATAAAAACAGCCTTTGTCTCCATTTTTGATGCACTTTTCGGCGAAATTGTTGATATTTCACATCATCAACACATAACGTATCACCATGACAAATTAAGGTTTTCGCCCCATAAAGATCAACACAATGATAGTCAGGCAATAACGTTAAACCACAATCTTTTGCAAATTTTTTCCCGACGAGAAAATCACGATTGCCATGAATGAAATAACAAGCAATGCCCTTTTCTGTCAGGTTTTTAATCAACTGTTTGACTTGTGAGATTAAAGGTGAAGTTTCATCATCACCAATCCAAAAATCAAAAAGATCTCCCAAAATATAAACCGCTTGGGCTTCTTGTGCTTTGTTTTGCATAAAATCGTTAAAAAGTGCGGTTAATTCTGGATGCGTTTCGCTCAAATGAAGATCTGCAATAAAATAAATGGGTTTCATAACTATTCCGTCATTTTTTTCATTAGATTAGCACACATTTTTGTGTAATTTGCTATACTTTCCAAAAATTTTAATTAGGTATTTTCTATGTTAAAAATCGCCAGAATTCTCATCGTTGCACTTTGCTGTATTTTAATTTGTGTGCTCGGTACGATCTATTCCTTTATTCGTTTCAAAAATCCAAGTAATGTGGGCGTTATGGCTCGCTGGTTTGGTCGTCTATACCCTTTATTTGGCTTAAATGTAGAACATCGTTTTCCACAAAATAAAGAGAATATGCCACGTTGTATTTACATTGGTAACCACCAAAATAATTTCGATATGGTAACCATCTCTTACATGGTATTACCTCGCACGGTGAGTGTAGGTAAAAAAAGCTTAATTTGGATTCCTTTTTTCGGCATTTTATATTGGGTGACGGGCAATATTTTCTTAGATCGTGAAAATCGCTCTAAAGCACACAGCACCATGACTGAGCTTGCTCGTCGTATCAATAAAGATAACCTGTCAATTTGGATGTTCCCTGAAGGCACTCGTAGCCGTGGTCGTGGTTTATTGCCATTCAAAACAGGCGCATTCCATGCCGCGATTGCAGCTGGCGTACCAATCGTGCCTGTGGTGTGCTCGACAACCCATAACAAAATTGATTTAAATCGTTGGGATAATGGTAAAGTGATTTGTGAAATGATGGAGCCGATTGATACTTCATCCTACACAAAAGACAATGTACGCGAACTAGCCTCTTACTGTCACGATTTGATGGAAAAACGCATCGCTGAACTCGATGCTGAAATTGCACAAGGAAAATAATATGTTGCGTCTTTCTCGTCGCCAATTATTAAAAACTACCGCAATTTCAACCGCACTTGCTGCCACACCTCAATCGGCATTAGCGGCATCCCGTGAAAAATTAACCATTCCACCGTTGATGGAAACGAAACGTGGTCGCCCCATTATTCTTAATATGGAAGAAACCGGCTATAAGCTAGATGGTTCCCATAGCGTCAGTGTGTGGGGCTTTAACGGCAATTATCTTGGGCCGACTATTCGCATCAAATCAGGGTCTTTTGCAAAACTCAATTATCACAACAATTTGCCACAAAGCATTGCCCTCTCTATTCAAGGATTGCAAGCCAGTGGTGAACTATTTGGTGGTGCTGCAAAAGTCCTCAAAAAAGGGGAATCTTGGGCACCGATTATCCCAATAGACCAACCTGCTGCGACTTGTTGGTATCGCTCAGCCACCCTGGCAAACTCGGCTTATCAAACTTATCGCGGCATCGTCGGGATGTGGTTGATTGAAGATGATCAAAGCTTAAAATCTCAGTTACCTCATAAATACGGCGTGGACGATATTCCATTAATCTTACAAGACATGGAATTTAACAGCGACGGATTACAATTATTTAAGCAAAATCAACCGCACTTTGTCGGTAATCGTCTTCTTGTGAATGGACAAGAAGCGCCTTATCTTGACGTCCCTCGCGGCTGGGTGCGTTTACGCTTACTCAATGCTTCATTGGCAAGAGCCTATGATCTGCGTTTAGATAACGAACAAGACATGTTGCTCATTGCACGAGATTTAGGTTTTTTACCTCAAGGTAAAGCGATAAATTCTCTCATTCTTGCACCGGGGGAACGTGCTGAAGTATTAGTTAATTTAAGTGAAGGAGAAGGCGTATCGCTCATCTCTGGGGCTAAACGTGGTTTCTTCGACAAAATCAAAAATGTGTTCAGCTCAGGTAATGATTTTGCAGATAACACCGTTTTAGAACTTCGCCCACAAGGCGAAATCTCTGCATTCAGCAAAAAAATGAATGAGTCATTCAATACTGATGCTACAGCTATGCTCGAAAGTAAAATCGCCCAAGAACGCACCTTTGAATTAGATGTAACGAATGGCTTAATCAATAAACAACGCTTTGACCCGCGCCGTGTTGATGTTTCAGCTAAAGTCGGTACCGTCGAACGTTGGATCATCAACAGCTCTCTACCAGTAGGTTTCACTATTCAAGGTGCTAAATTTGTGATTGAAAGCCAAGATGACGTCAACGTTGATGTGTCGGAGCTAGCCTGGAAAGACACGGTTTGGGTGAAAAAGAAAGTACAAATTTTAGTAAAATTTGAACAGCCTTCGTCAAATACACATCCCTTCTTATTTGGCTCATCCAATTTAATGCTGGCAGATATGGGCTGCCTTGGTATAATGCTTGTTCAATAAAATAATGATATAAAAAGGAATCTAACATGAAAAAAATCTCAACATTCGCTTTAATTTTGACCCTATTTTCAACATCCCCATTTGCTGCATCACCAGAATCAAAAGAAACAGCTAAAGATACGGCAAATGAGCCCACTATTTACCTCTCTGTGTTTGATAGAACTCAAGAGCCATCACCTGATTTAAATAAAAAAGAAACTTCTCGTTCCAATAAAACCGAGAAAGTATGTTGGCTCGCAACCGGTGATTTTGGGAAAAAAGCAACAGTAAGTGAAACCTTTAAAGCTCAAGCCCAAAGTGAATTCGCCAGTTCGATTGAAAATGCGAAAGTGGTGTCTTCACCAAATAAAAAACTCCATACTATCACTTATACCAGACCAACATTAGAAAATGGCAAATACATGATGAACTGCTGGACATTCGACCGCAGAGATCCAATCGGCAAATATGTGCTGACTGTCAAAATCGGTAAACACGAATTTGAAAAACAAGTTTTCTACGTGACTGAGTAATTAAAAATACACAAAGAAACGACCGCACTTATATGTGTGCTGTTTTAAGACTAAAACAAAAGACCGTCTGAAATTCAATTTTCAGACGGTCTTTCTTTACTTTAGTCATCTCCAGTAAGATAATTAATGAAAACTATTATCAAAATATAGGCGTTAGACTTGTTTCATCATAAGGAGATAGCTATGGCACTGAATAGACGTGATTTTTTAAGAATGGGCGCAGCACTTACGGCAGCGGGCATGTCGCCTTCTCTCTTTGCTGCAACAAAAGAACAATTTACCATTTATGGTGCACCAGCGATGCCAAGTGTGACCATTGCGGTGGCGGCAGCACAAGGTAAATTAGCCAAACAAGCGAATGTCGCATTAGAGATTTGGCGTTCACCTGATCAACTGCGTGCGGGTGTGGCAAGTGGGCAATTTAAAGTGATGATGAGCCCAAGTAATGTGGGCGTGAATTTACGTAATCAAGGGCAACAAATTGGCATGGTAAATATTCTTACCAATGGCATTACGCAGTTGATGTGTAAAAGTACGCCTATCACTTCACCGCAAGAATTGGTCGGTAAAAAAATCCTTGTGCCATTTAAAAACGATATGCCTGACATCGTATTGCAAGCTTTACTGAAAAAACTGAATATTGATATTAATAAAGTGGATATCACTTATGCCGCCACACCAACGGAAGCGATTGGTTTGTTCTTACTGAAAGATTTCCATGCTGCCATTCTGCCAGAACCAATGGCGAGTGCCGTTGTGCAGAAAGCTAAAATTGTCGGTACGGAGATTGTGCGTGGGTTTGATTTAGTGAAAGAATGGAGACAAGCATTTAATACAAAACCGCTTATTCCAATGGCAGGCATTATTGCCAATGAAGAATACTTCCACGCACATAAGGCAGAGTTTGATCTATTCCATCAAGATTTAAGCGATGCGTTAAACTGGATTATGGCTAACCGAAAAAGTGCGGCTGAAATTGGCGCTAATTATCTGCCAGCACCAGAAGCCGCTATTGAAATGGGCTTAGACGGTGCGCGCTTAACGGTGACCAAAGCCAGTGAACTGAAGAATGAAATCATGCAATTCTATGAAACCTTGATGGCGTTCAATCCAAAACTCTTAGGTGGTAAATTACCGGATGACAAATTCTTCTTGGCTTAATTTAAAACTGAATTACAACACATGATTAAAACTGACAAAATCCGTAAACCACAACCTGTTCTGTTGTACATCATCGACTATCTCTGGAGCGGCTTTACCGGCTTGAGTGTGGCGATGATAGTGGTTGCCTTGTGGGCTTGGGGCAGCGCAGTATTTGGTGAATTTATGCTGCCTGCGCCCGCGGATGTTTTTCAAAAAGCCCTTGATCTGCTCGAGCATTTCCAACAAAACGAAATCGGCATTTCGTTATGGCGTTCCGTGGTGGGCATTACCATTGCATTAGTCGCAGGCTTAGCCACAGGGCTGATTGCGGGCAGCTTTAAAACTGCTATGGCATTGCTCAAACCCGTGATTACGATTTTATTAGCCATGCCGCCAATTATTTGGGTCGTGATGGCATTATTTTGGTTTGGCTTTGGCAATCCTAGCGTGCTATTTACCATTATCGTATTAGTCGCCCCGCTGACCTTTGCCAGTGCCGCCATGGGTATGGCAAGTGTCAACAAACAACATGAAGAATTGTTTGATGCGTACAAACTCGGATTGTGGAAAAAAATCCGCTATTTGTATGTTCCCCATCTCATAGGCTATGTGATTTCCAGCATTGGCGTCGCGGTTGCCATGGGCGTAAAAGTCGTCATTATGGCTGAGCTTTTGGGGGCTAATGAGGGTGTCGGAGCAAAGATTGCCGATGCCAGAGCCATGTTAGATACGTCAACAGTGATGGCTTATGTGCTGTTGGTGATTGTGTTTGTTTCACTCTTTGAATATTTGATTACCAAGCCATTGGAAATCCTGTTTATGCCGTGGAGAAGATAATGCTGAGTTTAAAGAAGGTGCGTTTTGAAATTCTCCGCGATCCCATCGTGCGCGATTTCAGTATGGATTTACAATCGGGTGAAGTGAAAACTTTATTCGGTCCAAGCGGTTGTGGCAAAACCACTGTGCTACGTTTAATTTCAGGTTTGGAAACGCCAAAATCGGGGGAAATCAAGAATACATTTCGTAAAACGGGCTTTCTGTTTCAAGAAAATCGTCTATTGGAAAATCTCACGGCTATGCAGAATATTGCCATTTTTATGGATGAACCAAATGAACATGAAATCATTGCGCTGGCAGAAAAGATTGGGCTTTCTTCGGGTGATTTAAATAAATACCCGACCGAATTATCGGGTGGAATGGCAAAACGCGTGGCATTTTTGCGTCTATTACTATGCGGCTGTGATTTAGCCTTATTGGACGAACCTTTTGTCGGTTTGGATCGCGATTTACGTAATATTTTAGCCACTATGTTAGTGGAAAAAATTGAGCAACAAGGCATGGCCTGTATTTTAGTGACGCATGATCGTTTTGAAGCGGCTCGATTAAGCCGAGAAATCATGCAGCTTTCTCCAAAAGGGATGGATATACAAAATGTGATTACTTTGCCAACGCCATTATCTGAACGCAATTCAGCCTTTGAAGAAACCGTAGTCGCACGCGAATTTCAAGGAATCCATTATTATGAATAATTTCTTTACCCATCCGATGCGACCCTTTTTTGTTGGTGCAGCCATTCTTGCGATTGTGGGGGCTTTGAGCTTTTTCATCAGCCCCGATGATCTCATCCTACACCGCAAAATTTTCTTAGAATTTATGTTGCCCGCGGCGTACGGCGGTTTCCTGACAGCTTCCATGCTTGAGTGGACAAATTACAAAGGTAATTTAAAACCTATTGCGACGATTTTAGCCGTGCTCTTGCTTTCTGGATTGGTGTTATTGCCATTTTCCCCGCAAACCGCCTCATTTTTAGTGGCAGCTTATTGGCTCATGTTGTTACTCTTTTGTGCTTGGCTGTTTTGGTTGGATCGCAATACCGACAATTTTACTTTACTGATGTTACTTGCCGCATTTACGGTTTGTCAGACTGCTTACGCCATGACTGATAGCCTGAAATTATTGCGGGCACAGGTGCATTTAAATATGGCGGCTGTAATGTTTGTATCGATTCGGGTAAGCATTCTATTAGGCGCAGAGGCACTGAAAGAAAGCACCTTAAAAGATCCTGTATTTATCCCAAATGTCGTGTATAAAAATATCGCGATTACATTCTTGTTGCTTCATGCTGCTGCAGAATTATGGTTACCTGCGCAAACTATCGCTTTTACTGCCTTTGCGGTTGGATTTATTTTGCTTGCTAAATTACGCGAATTACATCACCACGAACTGCTACGTAAACATTACGTGCGTACTTATTATTTCCTTCAACTATTCGCCGCAATTGGCTATTTGTGGATGGGCATCAATAAATTAATTGATGAACCGACTGCCGATCCATTACATATGGTGACACTCGGCGGCATTCTCGGCAGTATGATGATGATTTGGCTCACCGCGGGATTATGGCATAGTGGCTTTACAAAACTAGATTATCCCAAACTCTGTCGCCTTGCCGTGCTTTGTCTTTTCACAGCCGCGCTTTCCCGAGCTTGTTTAATGTATGTGGACGAGCTGTTTTTTATCACGATTCCGGCTATTTTAATTGCCATTGTTTTTGTACTGTATCTCGCAACCTTTGTGCCGATATTCCGAAACAATGCCTTTACAGATGATCCAGAATAATAACCTATCCGCACATCAACGTGCGGATTTTTGATATTTTTTAGACCGCACTTAATAGGCTTTTAATTGAGCCATTGCTTTACAATCTGAGGCTTGATGATCATCTTCGGTAATTAAACTCTGTAGGAAATGTTTAATTTCAGTCAGTTCGGCAATTTTTTCTTCGACTGAAACCAAATGTTTCGCCAACATGCTATCCACTTCGCAATGTTGAGATTGCTGCGTTTTCAACGCATTAAAATATTTAATTTCGGCCAAACTAAAATCTAACGCTCGGCAGGTTTTAATAAATTTTAATTGCTTCAAACTGGCTTCATCATAATCTCGATAACCGTTTGCTAGACGTTTAGGCTCTGGCATTAACCCCATTTTTTCATAATACCGAATCGTTTCTAAATGAATACCGCTTTGTTTGCTGAGTTCATGAATCTTCATCTTTCTAAAATTAAGCCTTGACCTTGTAGTTGCTACGGACTTTATACTTTATCCCAAGTTAATCAAAGACACAATGAGGAGCAGTATGTCCGAACATCATTCCCATGAACACCATGACCATTCATCTCATGCGCATATTCCACAAGATAAAAAAATCTTAGCACTCAGTTTGGCTATCATTACCGGCTTTATGGTTGTCGAATTTGTTGGTGGCTATTGGTTTAACAGCTTGGCACTCATGGCTGATGCGGGACACATGGCAAATGATAGTTTATCGTTATTTTTAGCCTTGCTAGCGTTGTTTCTATCTACTCAAAAACAACGATACATTGCCCTACTTAATAGCGGCTCATTGATTGTTGTGGCATTGATGATTTTAGTTGAAGCCATTCAACGCTGGCAAAATCCCATCGAGATGATGGCATTACCAATGCTTGGCGTGGCATCTCTAGGATTATTGGTGAATCTTTTCGTTGCAAAGATAATGTTGAACAGCGATCATGATAATCTCAATATTAAAGCAGCGTATCTACATGTACTCACCGATTTATTTGGTTCCATTATTGCTATACTTTCGGGTCTCAGTACCTATTTTCTGGGATGGTTATGGGTTGACCCATTGGCAAGTATGATATTAAGCATGCTAGTATTAAAAAGCGGAATTGGAGCATTTCGCTTGGCATTAAAAAACACTTAAAAAATTAACCGTACTTTGGTTTGATATTTCCAAAGTGCGGTCAATTTTCAGCGATTATTTCAACTCACCGCGCTCTACAATGATACCCACATTACTAGCTTGAGCAACGGCTTTCGGTTTGCTTAATTTAAGACGTAACCATAAAATCCCAAAACGTTGTTGTAATTGTTCTGCTACTTCATAAGCTACTCGCTCAATCAATAAAAATGGCTTAGCTTGGACATAATCTAAAATAAATTGACTCACTTCCGCATAATTGAGGCAGTATTGCACATCATCTGTTTCTGCGGCTTTTTGACAATCCCATGCCATTTCCAAATCAAAAACGAGCTTTTGTTTAATTTGTTGCTCCCAGTCATACATGCCAATTTGTGCGAAGACGACTAATTCTTCAATAAAAATACGATCCATCTCTCATTCCTGTAAAAATATAGTGGGCTTATGCTATCAAGTTTGGTTAAAATAATGAACAAGTTTTTCAAATACAATCAAGATTGTGGAGCACGAAATGAGCCTATTTGCCCTTTTTTATATGATTTTTGCTTATTTACTGGGTTCGATTTCCAGTGCAATTTTGATTTGTAAAGTTGCAGGCTTACCTGACCCGCGAAAAAACGGTTCTCATAACCCTGGTGCGACCAATGTATTACGTATTGGTGGACGTTGGGCAGCGCTCGCAGTATTAATTTGCGATATTTTAAAAGGGATGTTACCTGTTTGGGCGGGTTATTATTTAGGGCTCACACAATTTGAATTAGGCATGGTTGCATTAGGGGCGTGTTTAGGACATATCTTCCCCATTTTTTTTCAATTTAAAGGCGGGAAAGGAGTCGCGACCGCATTCGGTGCCATTGCGCCCATCTCTTGGGGCGTCGCTGGCTCAACGCTGGGTACATGGTTGTTAGTCTTCTTAATTAGTCGTTATTCTTCATTAAGTGCTGTTATTACGGCACTTCTCGTGCCATTTTATGTTTGGTGGCTTAAACCGGAATTTACCTTCCCCGTTGCCTTAGTTTGCTGTTTGCTGATTTATCGTCACCACGACAATATTCAGCGCTTATGGCGAGGCCAAGAAGATAAAATGTGGGGAAAATCCAAGAAGAAATAAATAAAAAAACCTGTCGATAATCGACAGGTTTCTTTTTATCAAAACGGCTTAGAAATCAACCGCACTTTTAAGTTTTTTCAGTGCGTTTGCTTCAAGCTGACGAATACGTTCTGCAGACACATTATATTTTGCTGCAAGATCATGAAGGGTGGCTTTATCATCATCTAACCAACGTGCTTTGATAATATCTTGGCTACGTTCGTCAAGATTTTCTAAGGCTGTACCTAACTTTTCTGTTGCTTGTTCTTCAAAGTTTTCGCTTTCAAGTTCTGCCGCAAAGTTTGAGCTTTTATCTTCTAAATATAAAGAAGGTGCATAAGCTTCGTCATCATCGTCTGTTGGCAAATCAAAGCCGACATCAGCCCCTGTCATACGGGATTCCATTTCGATGACATCTTCTTTTGACACACCAAGCTCATTCGCCACCATATCCACTTCGTTTTCATTGAACCAACCTAAACGTTGTTTAGTTTTACGTAGGTTAAAGAACAATTTACGTTGTGCTTTCGTGGTTGCGACTTTCACAATACGCCAGTTGCGAAGGACATATTCATGGATTTCTGCTTTGATCCAATGTACCGCAAAAGATACAAGGCGAACACCCACTTCCGGATTAAAACGTTTTACCGCTTTCATTAATCCGATATTACCTTCTTGAATTAAATCTGCTTGCGGTAATCCATAACCTGAATAACCACGCGCAACATGAATAACAAAACGTAAGTGTGATAAAACTAACTTTTTCGCTGCTTCAATATCACCGTCATAATACAAACGTTCTGCTAAGCTTTTTTCTTCCTCTGCAGTCAGCATCGGATATTCGTTTGCTGCTCGAATATAGCCTTCGATGCTACCTTGAGGTACTAACATCATTTGAGTTTCTTTATTCATTCTTCTCCTCACAGCATGCGGAGCTAAGCCCCAACTTATTAATCGTTTAGTTATAGCACAATATTTAGAATTATTGTAGCTTTAATTTGTTCTATTTGACAGTTTTTAGCGATTAAAAGTTCAAATTTATTGCGATAAATTTATCAAACTATTTTAATGGAATGAGTGAATAATTCAATTCTTCCGCAACGACTTTGAACAATAAATCAATATTCGGGTGTTTTCCAGGATTTTGTTTCGCATCTTCAACGTGTTCAGCAAACCATTCAATGCCTTGTTGTGCAGAAGTGCGGTCTAATTTCCCGTTAAATTTTTCTGCTAACGCATGATAAAGACGAAGTGAGCCAAGCTTGCCTGGAGCGGCAGGAATATGATGAATCACGGTTTCACCGTTTAGCACATCCAAACCTGTTAGATGCTCAATGCTTGGTAAAGTCTCTAAAATGTCTTTAAAGTTCATGATTGCTTTCCTCTATAAATTAACTAATGGCTTGCTCTGAATTTACTTCGCCATTTGCGCCCATAAAGCGTACCTCTGGCTGTAAATACACACCAAATTTACCCGCTACAGTTTGACGGATATGATGTGCTAGCTTAACAACATCCTGTCCAGTGGCATTACCTTTATTAATCAGCACTAAAGCTTGTTGTTGATGAACGGCCGCGCCACCGATTTGAAAACCTTTTAAATGGCATTGATCGATTAGCCAACCCGCTGCCAGTTTCACTGAACCATCTGGTTGTGGAAAGTGCGGTAGATTTTCGACCTGTTTTTGGATTTTCGCAAATTGTTCTGCACTCACCACAGGATTTTTGAAGAAACTGCCCGCGTTGCCAAATTCTTTTGGATCGGGCAATTTGCTGCGGCGAATATGGCATACTTCATCAAACACTTGTTTTGCCGTTACCGTTTGAGGATCAAAATTCACTAATGAGCCATATTTTAAAATCGGTTGCCAATTTTTGGCTAATTTCAATCCAACCGCTGTAATCACATAACCTTGCGCATAGTGATGTTTGAAAATACTTTCACGATAACCAAATTCACATTCGTTAGCCTGCAAACGGAATTGTTCGCCCGTGTTAAGATTCAATACATCCACGTAATCGCACACATCTTTAAATTCTACGCCATACGCGCCAATATTTTGAATCGGTGCCGATCCGGCACAGCCGGGAATAAGTGCAAGATTTTCTAAGCCGTCAATCCCTTGAGAGAGTGACCATTCCACTAACTGATGCCAATTTTCGCCACCATTAACATGCAAATAATGGTAATCACTATCTTCTGTATGTTGAATACCCGATAAACGGTTAACAATTACAACACCTTGGAAATCGTCTAAAAACAGCATATTGCTGCCTTGCCCTAAAAATAAGACAGGTAGATTTTCAGCTTGTGCTTTTTGCCAAGCTTGTTGGATTTGTTCAATCGATGTGGCTTCAATAATTTCACGTGCATTTGCTGGAATATTGAAGGTGTGAAACGGCTGTAAACTTTGCATTAACTTTCCTTAAAAAAACGTGTGAGGAAGCGTGATTTTCACGATAGTACCACCTTGCTCCCCTTTTAAAATACTGAACTGAGCATTTAATTGTCGACTGCGCTCAGTCATGATATTTAAACCATAATGCCCTTCTGGCTCGTCTAGCGTCGGAATCCCTACGCCATTATCTTGTACGAGGATTTCGTATTCGCCCTCAGCATTAATATGGGCTTTTACCTCAATACGTGTACCTTTGGAGTGCTTAATCGCATTTAACGTTGCCTCACGTACAATTTGCAGAACGTGCACTAATTCTTGTGGATTTAAACTTTGCGATGGCAAACTACATTCCACAGTCATTTGCATCTTCGTTTGTGAACGCAAACTTTCAATAACTTGTTCCAAGGCAACCTGTAAATTCGCTTCTTGCACCGTTAAACGGAAGGTCGCCAATAATTCTCGTAATTGAGAATAACCATCTGATAAGGCTTGTTCAAATTCACCAATGATGGCAATACTTTTTTCTTTTGATTTTTCATCTTCTTTCTTCAAATTATGCTTTAACAACGTTAATTGAATTTGTAAGAAAGACAGCACTTGCGCCAACGAGTCATGCAATTCCCTGGCAATAATTGACCGCTCTTCCATCAATAAGAGTTGCTCTTGCTGGCGTTGCGTTTTGTGTGAATACAACGCTTTTGCCACCATTTGTCCTAGGTTTTTCATCATTCGCGGATCGGGACAAGGTAAACCGGCTTGCCATGAGAGCACTGCTAAGTTTTCATTTTCAATGGAAAGTTCTTCGACTTGAAGTGATTGTTTAGGATCTTTTTGACCAAAAGAAATTTCCCAATGTTCTGATCCGAAAATTTCTAACTCAATGTAGCGTAAATGTTCGCTGACACGAATATGATTGAGCACTTGGCTGAGAATTTTATCATTAATCTTCGTGGGCGTAAGTAACTGTGAGCTTTGATAAAGTGTTGTTAAAGAGCGGTTGGTTTGACGCAACTTTTGCGTTTGCTCATTTACCGCATCTTCTAAACGCGAATAAAGTCGCCCTAACTCAGAAGACATTTGCGTAAACACTTTCGCTAAAATACCAAGCTCATTATTACTTTCTGTATCAAGTTGGATATGTTTAAACTGCCCCATTTGCACTTGCATACTGGCTTTGGTCATGAGTTCTAGAGGTTTCACCACTTCGCGCTTCATATACCAAATCACATACGATACCATCGCAAGAATCAATAGCATGGAAACACACAATACAGAAACTGCAATAATCCATTTTAGTTCAGCAAAGCGTTGTAATTCCAACACGAAATCATCGACATCTTGTACATAACTTTTTAGTTCGGCGTGATATTTTTCAATTTGATGGCTACGCGCAAAATCGGACATCACCGCCCAGCGTTTTAGGATTTTTTGATAGGACTCTCTCACACCTGATGGCGCAAAAAGCTGATTTTGTACCGTCAGCAAAGCATCAGCATTGAGACTACGTTGATAACGTACTAAATTCTGTTCGACCGTATCCAGCGAACGTTCCATTTCCGTTAATAGCCGATAACTTTGCATACGCAAAGAACCGGAGATATTAATGGCTTCCGCATCCGACTTATTACTCGCCATCACGATCAAACTCAATGAGCTAATAATGCCCATGAAGATAATGACTACAAATAAATATTTAGCAATACGGGTAGAAACTGAACGTTTAGCGTACACGATAATTCTTCAAAATTGGAAAAAGTGACCATAGTTTAGCACAAAGTGCGGTTGAAATTGGCTGATTTTTCACAAATAAAAAACATCGGCTTTGACACCGATGTTTTCAAAAACTTGAATTTTTTTGACCGCACTTAGCTCAATTCTTTGCCTTTTAATTCTGGCAATAAGAAGACTGTCGCTACCATGTCGATCACATAAATCACCGCCAAGAAAGCAATCGCAATGCTGAATGAATACGCGGATACAATCGCCCCGACAACAACCGGTCCAAAACCACCAACAGCACGACCTAAGTTAAACAACACATTTTGCGCCGTTGCACGCGCTTCTGTCGGATAAGCTTCAGCTATTAATGCGCCATAACCGCCCATCATGCCGTTTACAAACATCCCTAAGAATGCACCGGCCACCAACATAGCGGTTGGGTCAGTTAATTGAGAGTAAGTGATGATGCTGATCACGGCACCAAGTTGGAATAATAAGAAACTTGGTTTACGTCCGATTCTATCGGCTAGACGACCAAAGATCCAAATCCCCGCCATCATCCCACATACCGTAACAGCCGTCCATAAACCTGATTTCGTTAAACTAAAGCCAAGTTGTTTAGATAAGAAGTTTGGCATCCAAATCATAATGCCGTAGTAACCGAAGTTTTGTACAGACGTTAAAACCACTATACCAAGGCTTACTTTTGTAGTTGCTTTATCTTTTACTAAGAGTTGGAAAGATTCCAGTTTCGATATTTTTTGGGTTGAAAGTTCAGTCTGTTTTTGTGAGAAAATTTCAGGTTCGTGTAAACGGGTACGTAAATACCAGGCCACAAACGCTGGGAAGATACCAACAACGAACATGCCGCGCCAGCCGATATGTGGAAGCAATACCGGGGTGAGTAACGCAGCTGCTAACACACCCACTTGCCAACCTAACGCCACATAAGACGCGGCTTTTGCACGGTGTTTTGCTGGCCACGCTTCAATGGCTAATGCCATACCGATACCAAATTCACCGCCTAAACCGATACCCGCGATGGTGCGATAAATTAATAAATCCCAATAGCCTTGTGCGATTGCACACAAACCGGTAAATACGGCGAAAAGGACGATTGTCCAAGTCAGCACGCGTACACGCCCATAACGATCGCTTAATGCACCAAATACAATACCGCCCACCACAGCACCAATAAGTGTCCAGGTAACTAATGAGCCAGATTGTGCAGGAGTTAAATTAAGATCTGCCGAAATGGCACTAAGCATAAATCCAAGAATAAGAAGATCGAATCCATCCATCGCGTAGCCGACAGCTGATCCAACCAAGGCTTTCCAGCCATATTGATTGACGTTTGTCATGATTGAGGTCCCTTTTGCTACTCACGGGTAGCGTTTAAAGTGAAATAATGAGGAAAGAAATTTTCCGACGCGTAGTTTAGAGAAATTGACGGAATTTTGCAAGAATAAGAAAAGCAAAGTGCAGTTGATTTTATTCAAGTTTTTATTTTTTCAATAAAATTCGAATTAATAAGGCAATCGCTGCCGCATCATCCACTAAACCTAATGGGCCAAGCACCGCTTCAGGCAAAATATCAATGGGACTGAACAGATAAATCAGAATGATGGCGATTTTAATTAACTTCGTTTTATTCATAGTCATTGGACGAAAAGAAAAAGATCAGGTAAATTCTACAACTTATCCGAATGGTGAATCATCACAAAACGTTCCCAAAGCTGCTCTTCGCTTTCTTGGTGCTCAGGATCTGGCTTGATGCAGTTTGTGATCGGGCAAACTTTTTGGCAGGTTGGCGTGTCATAATGACCAACACATTCCGTACAAAGCACAGGATCGATCACATAGATCTCCTCGCCGATTGAAATTGCTTCATTCGGACATTCGGGGAGACACATATCGCAGTTTGTGCATTTGTTTGTGATCAGTAACGCCATACCATTCCTTTATATGAGAAAGCGGCGAATTATAGCCGACAAAAGCAAAATTGACAAAATTTAAACAGGATTTTTATGAAAAAACAGGTTTCTACTCTTTCCCTTATTGCCCTTGCCGCATTTAGTATTTGGCAATATTTCACTGAACACAAAAAAGACACAAAACCCGCCCCAACAACCACACAACAGCAAAGTCAAAGTGCGGTCAAAAACACCAAAGATTTTGGGAATTATGATGTCATCATGCGTGATGATGCTATTGGGCAAAACAAAAATGCCCCTGTTGATTATTATATGTTGGCCTTATCTTGGTCACCCGCATTCTGTGAAAAACAACGTGCGCAATATGGCAATAATTTACCTGATTCAGCACAATATCAATGTGATATAAAAAATCAATTTGGCTGGGTAGTGCATGGCTTATGGCCTCAAAATGCGAATGCGCGTTCTGTTACGGATCATCCACGTTTTTGTAAGGGTGATTTAGCGCCACTTCCAATTGAAACGCTCGAGCCTTACCTTTCAATCTCGCCAGGCGCAAAATTGTTGCAAGGCGAATGGGAAAAACACGGTAGCTGTGCATTTGATTCAGCGGAGGCTTACTTCAAACAAGAGAAAGCATTATTTGAATCGCTTTCCTTGCCAAACGAACAATTAAGCCGTAAAGAATTATTTCAATGGATGAAGCAACATAATCCGCAATTAAAAGGCGCTTATTTAGGGGCGAGCCATAATGAACTATTCATTTGTTACAATCGCCAGTGGGAAGTAATCGATTGCCCAAAATAAGCATAATTCGCTTTTTTATTTGATCTACATCGTTACAACCTAGTAAGAACTAGGTATAATGTTCCCGTTTAATTTTAACTAACCCAAGAGGAAAGCTTATGTCAGTAATCAAAATGACCGACTTAGATTTAAAAGGTAAACGTGTATTTATTCGCGCGGACTTAAACGTACCGGTAAAAGATGGCAAAGTGACATCTGATGCGCGTATTCGTGCGACTATCCCGACGTTAAAACTAGCTTTAGAGAAAGGCGCAAAAGTGATGGTTACCTCTCACTTAGGTCGTCCAACTGAAGGTGAATTCAAACCTGAAGACTCTTTACAACCGGTTGTTGATTACTTAAAAGACGCAGGTTTCAATGTGCGTTTAGTGCAAGACTACTTAAACGGTGTGAATGTTAAAGAAGGCGAAATCGTTGTTTTAGAAAACGTACGTGTGAACAAAGGTGAGAAGAAAAACGATCCTGAATTAGGTAAAAAATATGCCGCACTTTGCGATGTATTCGTGATGGATGCATTCGGTACCGCTCACCGTGCGCAAGCATCAACTTACGGCGTAGCGGAGTTTGCACCGGTTGCTTGTGCAGGTCCATTACTTGCAGCAGAATTAGATGCGTTAGGTAAAGCATTAAAAGAACCTGCTCGCCCGATGGTTGCGATCGTAGGCGGTTCCAAAGTTTCCACTAAATTAGAAGTATTAAACTCTCTTTCAAAAATTGCTGACCAAATTATCGTAGGCGGTGGTATTGCAAATACGTTCATCGCGGCAGCAGGCCACAATGTGGGTAAATCTTTATATGAAGCAGATTTAATCCCTGTGGCAAAAGAATTAGCAGCAAGCACTGACATTCCAGTACCAGTTGATGTACGTGTAGGTACTGAATTCTCTGAAACTGCACCTGCAACAGAAAAATCAGTGACCGAAGTGAAAGATGATGAATCTATCTTCGATATCGGTGACAAATCTGCTGAACAATTAGCTGAAATCATCAAAAATGCAAAAACTGTTTTATGGAATGGTCCAGTTGGCGTGTTTGAATTCCCTAACTTCCGTAAAGGGACTGAAATCATTTCTCACGCGATTGCAAACAGCGATGCATTCTCTATCGCAGGGGGCGGTGATACTTTAGCGGCTATCGATTTATTCGGTATTGCAGATAAAATCTCTTACATCTCAACCGGTGGCGGTGCATTCTTAGAATTCGTTGAAGGTAAAGTATTACCTGCAGTAGAAATTCTTGAAAAACGTGCGAATGGTTAATTGGAAAAAATTGCTAATCTAAGGTCTAGTTTATGATAAATGAGCCTAAAGCCTCAGCTCCCTGTCTATTAGTTAGTGTTATATTATTAACTGCTTGTAGTGATGGAAGTTCCAGTGTCTACAATACAAGGCACTTATCTGGCTCCAGTTTGGAGCGACAAGCACAGTTGGAATGTATTCATAATATTGCAGATCAAAATACAGGCACCTCTCAAGGTTATTTAGCTAAGTGTCCAAGATCTGCTAAATGGCATTCTGACAAGACAATGGAGCGTATTTATCTTAAGCGACCTATGTTTAAAAAGTGATCACCTTCTCACAAACGTCAATGATGGATTTAATCCTCCCAAACATATAAGGAAAAAGTAAAAATGGCTAAATTATTAGATATCGTAAAACCTGGCGTAGTAACAGGTGAAGATGTTCAAAAAATCTTTGCTTATGCTAAAGCAAACAACTTCGCTATCCCTGCAGTAAACTGCGTGGGCTCTGACTCCGTAAATGCTGTATTGGAAACCGCTGCACGTGTGAAAGCGCCAGTAATTATCCAATTCTCAAACGGTGGTGCAGCTTTCTACGCAGGTAAAGGTATAAAACCAACAAGCGGTGCACGTCCAGACGTTTTAGGTGCAATCGCAGGTGCGAAACACGTTCATACTTTAGCCAAAGAATACGGTGTTCCTGTTATTCTTCACACTGACCACGCTGCGAAAAAATTACTTCCATGGATCGATGGGTTACTTGAAGCGGGTGAAAAACACTTTGCAGAAACTGGCCGTCCATTATTCTCTTCTCACATGCTTGACTTATCTGAAGAACCAATGGAAGAAAACATGGCAATCTGCCGTGAATACCTTGCTCGTATGGACAAGTTAGGTATGACCCTTGAAATCGAAATCGGCATTACCGGTGGTGAAGAAGACGGTGTAGATAACTCAGATGTCGATGAATCTCGCTTATACACTCAACCATCTGATGTGCTTTATGTTTACGACCAATTAAACCCTGTAAGCCCTAATTTTACCGTTGCAGCAGCATTCGGTAACGTACACGGTGTTTACAAACCAGGTAACGTAAAATTAAAACCATCTATTTTAGGTGCATCACAAGAGTTCGTTGCAAAAGAACGCAATCTACCAGCTAAACCAATCAACTTCGTCTTCCACGGTGGTTCAGGTTCTAGCCGCGAAGAAATCCGCGAAGCAATTAGCTATGGTGCAATCAAAATGAATATCGATACGGATACTCAATGGGCTGCATGGAATGGTATCTTAAGTTTCTATAAAGCAAACGAAGCATACCTCCAAGGTCAATTAGGTAACCCTGAAGGTCCTGACGTACCAAATAAAAAATACTACGACCCACGTGTTTGGTTACGTAAAATGGAAGAATCAATGTCTAAACGCTTAGAGCAATCTTTCGAAGACTTAAACTGCATTGATGTTTTATAATCCATAAAAATAGACTAAAATAAGACCGCACTTTCTAGTGCGGTTTTTTTATTTTACATAACCTAAATATCGAGCATAATCTATGCAAATAACAAAACAAAATTGGTTAGTTACCCTAATAAACTTTGCAGTAACGCTTTTCTTCCTTTCGATATTTATTGTCAAGGGGGGATATAATGCTGCACCTGCTCTACTGATGTTAATCGGTTTAGGTTATGGCGTTTATGCTTTAATCAAGAAACCACTTTTAAACTTATCGAAAGTTGATAAATGGTTAATTTATAGCTACCTTTTTTATTTTCTTACATTTGTACTTTCCCTCTGCATTAACGGGGGGAAAATGCGCGATCTTGATACTGCAAGCCGAGTCGTTTTCTTTGTTCCTGTTTTACTTTTATTATTAAAATACCCTATCAAAACTTGCGTTTTGAGTTACTCTATTCCGCTTGGTAGTATTATTTCCCTTTGCGTAGCACTTTATGATAAATTTATCTTGAATCTACGCCCAGAGCAAAATCCTCGAATTATGCATATTCAAGGTGGTGATATTTCTATGTCATTAGGTATTTTTAGCCTAATTATTGCCCTCTATGCCCATCATAAAAAAGACGTAAAGTTAACCACTCTTAGTGTTATTGGTGGTTTATGTGGCATCGTAGGAAGTTTGCTTTCTACCGCTCGAGGTGGATGGGTTGCATTGCCTGTCTTGCTTGTCGTTATTCTTTATATTTATCGTCATTCTCTTTCAAAACGTTTTTTCCTGACTTTCTTTGGGATTATTGTGGTCGCGAGCATTGGTATTAGTCAAATGCCCAATAACCGCATTATGGAACGAATTAATGTTGCTCAAAAAGATATCCAGCTTTATCTAGATAAAAATAATGGTAACACCTCTCTAGGTGCTCGTTTTGAAATGTGGAAAAGCGCAATTGCAATGGCAAAAGAAAAACCTTTATTTGGTTGGGGTATTCAAGGTGCAACAGAAAAACGTAAGCAAGAAACGGAAGAAAAAATTGCTACAGGTAACATTGGACAATTTACACATGCTCATAACCAATATTTAGATGACCTCTCCAAACGAGGAATCGTCGGATTACTCGCCTTGCTTGCTGTTTTATTTATTCCTCTGCGTACCTTTATGAAAAAGCTAAACACCACGAACGATGAGGTTAAGCTGATTGCAACGTTAGGTGTTGCCCATATTTTATCTGTGATGATTTATGGCT
The DNA here is from genome assembly GCF_001815355.1 of Haemophilus sp. HMSC068C11. Classification (GTDB taxonomy): domain Bacteria; phylum Pseudomonadota; class Gammaproteobacteria; order Enterobacterales; family Pasteurellaceae; genus Haemophilus_D. Next base: position 10,196 of record NZ_KV820368.1, on the reverse strand, counting down.
TAAGCCAAGGTTTCTTGGTACATAATTCAGGTACTATTTTTTACTTTTTCTTAACGATTGTGTTTTATGCTGCAATACGAACACATCAGAAGGCGGAATAATGAAAATTTTAGTCATTCGTAACGATAAACTGGGTGATTTTGTTCAGGCGTTTCCGGCTTTTGCGATGTTGAAAGCCTCAAATCCCGAGCTAAAACTGACCGCACTTGTGCCAGCTTATACCGCACCACTTGCACAAATTTGCCCTTATTTAGATGATGTTATCATTGATAGTGCTAAGAACGACAAAGCAGATTTCAACCGGCTTATTAAAGAAATCAAAGAGCAGCAATTTGATGGCATGATTAGCTTCTTTTCCAATACCCATAACGGTAAATTAGCCTGGAAAAGTGGGATTCCTTATCGTCTTGCGCCCGCAACAAAATGGGTACAAATCCTTTATAACCATCGTTTAACACAACGCCGTTCACGTTCAGAAAAATCGGAAGCCGAGTACAATCAAGATCTGGCTCGGGCGTTCTTAAAGAAACACAACATGCCGATTGTAGAACCTAAACCACCTTACCTTTCATTTCCTGAAAGTGCGGTTAAAAAACAACGTATTTTTCTTCAAGAACAATTCGGTTTATCGGCGGATAAAAAATGGGTCTTTGTGCATAGTGGAACAGGTGGTTCAGCAACAAGCCTTTCTCTGACACAGTATGCTCAATTGATACAAGGTTTATTAAACGAATTTGACTGTCAGATTATCTTAACGGCAGGACCTGGTGAAAGTGAAAAAGCCCATGAGTTAGCGGCAAAAATCGATAACCCAAATGTGGTGGTTTACGATAAGAATAAAGGATTAGTGGATTTTGCTCACTCACTGGCTTGTACAGATTTATTCATTGCGGGCTCTACTGGACCATTGCATCTAAGTAGTGCATTCAATGTGCCAACGATCGGATTCTATCCAAATAGTCGCTCATCTCAGCCTCGTCGTTGGAAGCCGATTAATGATGCAGATAAACATCTTGCTTTCTGCCCGCCAAAAGGCAAAGAGGAAATTAATTTAGGCTTAATTTCGATTGATGATGCCTTAATTGAGATTATCCCCTTCGTGCGGAAGATGTGGCAAGCGAGCAATTGAGTTTAAGCATAACTGTACAATCCAACCTATTGCGGCGGCAAAAACAACGGTACCGATTCCGACTGTGCCGCCGAGAAGATAACCCAACACACAAACCGACACTTCAAGGCTTGTTCTCACAATGCCTACTTTTAAATGAAGGCGTTGGCAAAACCCCACCATTAATCCATCCCGCGGGCCAGCGCCTTGATGACAGGTTAAATATAATGCTGTTCCAAGCCCATAAAGCAAAAGCCCAATTCCGCCGAATAAGATTCGACTCAAAAGTGCGGTTGGTTCAGGTATAATTTTCACGGTTAAACCCAGAAAAAAAGCAATCACGATAATATTCAAAATCGTGCCAAGCCCAAATCTTAACCTAAGGGGAATCCAAGCCAACATCACCAAACAGCTAATACCGAATGATGCCCAACCAATACTAACTCCAGCTTGTAATGCCACGCCTTGAGAAAGTACGGTCCAAGGTGAAGAACCCAAATTAGCGAGCACAATCAAGCCATCTCCAATGCCCAGTATTGCCAAAGCAAATAAGAGCATCGACATGGTTTTACCTTCGACTGACCATAGCGATTTGGCGGCCCAACTGGTGTGAGGAATCACCCGTGCTTTTTTCATATTATTCCCATTTATATTTAACGCTTACATCATAATGGGAAACCCCATAAAACCAAAACATTTTAACGTCATATGATATAACCGAATTGACTGATAAATATCATAAATGTGATGTAGATCACATTGTCAAAATTGTCATCATTCAGCCACTGACTTAAAATAGGCTACCCTTTTAAATTAGGACATGATTATGCTTGCATCTCTTCAAGATATTTTGGATACCGTAAAATCCAATACACTCACCTATCAACAAAAACTCATGTGTTTAGGCAATATCGCCGAGCGATTATTTGATCCTCGTGAATTATTAGGCTACACGGATGAAGAATGGCAATTCCTTCAAAATCAAATGATCTGTGATTTAAACGAAGGCTATGCGATTTATCGCCCCCGCTATATTTTGCCGGATTACAATGTGTATATTAAAAAAGGCAGTGAATTCCTTGAATTGCCGCCACCAAAAGATCTTGATGAAGCATTAGATGGCTTATTGATTTTATATTCCCACGTGCCCTCCATTACCACATTCCCAGTTTACATTGGTCGTTTAGACGTGCTACTTGATCCGTTTATTACCGATGAGGAACAAGACTACATCAAAATTAAACGTTTCTTAAATCATGTAGACAAAACTGTGCCGGATTCATTTTGCCACGCCAATATTGGTCCTTATGATACCAAAGCAGGGCGTTTGATTTTAAAAGCGGTGATTGAATTGGAAGCGCCAACACCAAATATGACCATTCGTTATGATAAGAGTAAAACAAGTCGTGAATTTGCAGAATTGGCGGCAAAAGCGTGCTTATTGGTTTCCAAACCGTCTTTTGCCAATGATGCTTACTACATTTCTGACTTAGGCGAACAATATGGTATTGCAAGCTGCTATAACGCACTGCCTGAATGTGGCGGCGCTTATACCCTCACTCGCTTGCGTTTAGGTACCATCGCTCGCGCCTGTAAAACCGTGGATGAAATGGTCAATGAACTCTTACCTCGTGTAGCAAAATGTGCACTTTCCACCATGGATAAACGCCATAAATTTGTAGTGGAAGAAAGCAACTTCTTCAATACCTCATTCCTCGAAAAAGAAGGGTTTATCAAACGTACTAATTTTACGGGGATGTTTGCTATTGTTGGTCTCGCTGATGCAGCAAATCATTTATTGCAACAAGAAGGCTTAAATGAAACCTTTGGTAAAAGCCAACGCGGTGATGAAATTGCGACCTTAATTATGGATAAATTGAAAGAAGTCACAGATAACCATGAAGGCGTGTATGCTGAACGCACGGGCAACCGTTATTTATTACATGCACAAGTAGGTGCAAGCAATCATGAGGAAGATAAACGTAATGCGCCGGCACATCGCATTCGTGTGGGTGAAGAACCAACGTTATTGGCTCATTTAAAACAATCTGCGCCATTCCATAAATACTTCCCATCAGGTACGGGAGATTTGTTTGCCTTTGACCAAACCTATGTGGATCATTTAGATGCCGTCGTTGATATTATCGATGGTTCATTTGCGCAAGGTTACCGTTATATCACCACTTATCTTAAAAACACCGATTTGATTCGGGTAACGGGTTATTTGGTGAAGAAAAGCGAAGTAGAAAAATACCGTAAAGGTGAAGTAGCATTACGTGATACCACTTGGTATGGTTCAGGTACCGATGATTGTGCACAAGTCTTTGACCGCCAATTACGCGATGAACAAGATGTAAGTGCAAGCTAGAAAAAAAGTGCGGTCGAAAAATTCTTTGTTTTTTGACCGCACTTATTCTTTTTCTGCCTTTTCTAAAATTGCTTTGTGTTCTCTAATCAATGCCATAAACGGCTGCCCAAAGCGTTCTAATTTGATCGCCCCGACTCCATTAATTTGTAGCATTTCAATATTACTTGTTGGCATATACTGTGCCATTTCCTGCAATGTTGCATCATTAAAGACAATATAAGGTGGAATATTTTCCTTATCCGCTAGCTGCTTCCGTAAGAAACGCAAACGCGCAAACAAATCTTTATCATAATTTGCCACTGTATTTTTATGAGACGTATGCACAATTTTATTAATGGATGAAATACGTGGCATCGCTAATTCAAGCGGCACTTCGCCTTTTAAAACAGGGCGTGCACTTTCTGTGAGCTGAAGCGTTGCACTATTAAACTCACCGATTACTTGTTGAATAAAACCAAGGTGGATAAGTTGGCGAATGACCGATTGCCAATGTTCTTTGCTTTTATCTTTACCAATGCCATAAACACTTAACTTATCATGTTGGCGTTCTACAATTTTTTGATTATGCATCCCTCGCAATACCGCAATCACATATTGCACGCCGAAACACTGCCCCACACGATAAATCGTCGACATCACTTTTTGCGCATCAATTAAGCCATCATATTTCTTTGGCGGGTCTAGACAAATATCGCAGTTTTGGCAAGGCGTTTGACGATATTCACCAAAATAATTGAGTAATACCAAACGGCGACAAGTTTGACTTTCGGCAAATTCACCAATGGCTTCCAATTTATGTTGCTCAATTTGACGTTGTGGCGTCTCTGGTTTTTCAAGCAGAATCTTCTGTAACCAAGCATAATCAGCCGGTTCGTAGAAAAGTACTGCTTCTGCAGGTAAATCATCTCGCCCCGCGCGACCAGTTTCTTGATAATATGATTCAATGCTTCTCGGCAAATCAAAATGGGCAACAAAACGCACATTGGATTTATTAATGCCCATTCCAAACGCAATCGTCGCAACAACAACTTGAACATTATCTCGTTGAAAATCTTGCTGGACGCGTTCACGCAGTGCAGTTTCCATTCCCGCATGATATGCCGCAGCTGAAACACCTTTATTTCGCAAAGTTTCAGCTATACGTTCTACTTTCGAACGACTATTACAATACACAATGCCACTTTTGCCTTTCTGAGCTAAGACAAAACGCGTAAGCTGCTCCATTGGCTTAAATTTTTCTTCTAACGTATAACGAATATTTGGTCGGTCAAAACTGCCAATGTATTTGTGAGGATGGTCTAATTTAAGATGAGTGAGAATATCCTGTCTTGTCGCGTAATCCGCTGTAGCCGTTAATGCCATAATCGGCGCATTTGGAAACGCCGCTTTTAAGCCGCCAAGTTGGGTATATTCAGGGCGGAAATCATGGCCCCACTGTGAAATACAATGGGCTTCATCAATGGCAATAAAGGAAATTTGAGCATAAGAAATCAGCTGAAAAAAGCTGTTTGTCATCACTTTTTCAGGCGAAACATATAATAATTTTAATTGACCTGAAATCAGCTTATTTTCAACTTGCTGCTGTTGTTCTGGCGTCTGACTAGAGTTTAGAAAATCGGCTTCAATACCGTTTGCTTGGAGTTGATCTACTTGATCTTTCATTAAAGAAATCAAAGGCGAAATCACTAATGTGAGACCAGGAAAACAAAGTGCCGGAATTTGATAACACAAGGACTTGCCATTTCCTGTGGCCATCACCACTAAGGCATCCTGACCGCTTAACGCAGCGTGAATCACTTCTTCCTGCCCTTTGCGGAAAGATTGGTAACCAAAAACAGACCGCAACGTATTAAGTGCGGTCGTTTTTAAGTCTGTTTTTTGCGGGGCATGTTCCGCGAGTTCGGTCATTAGAATGTTACCGTGTCTCCGTGAGCAGCAACCGCCTCGGTTAAAGAATCCCAAAAGCGTTTACCATCATTTGCCACCCAATCATTGTTTTTATAGGCAAAATGGAATCCGCCCAAACGGCTAGCAAGCCAAAGTTCAAGAAGTGGTTCTTGCTTATTAATGACGATTTGTGAACGATCATCAAATGTAATGGTAAATACCGAACCTTGCGTTTCGCAATCCACATCACAATCTTGATTCTCTAACGTTTCTTCAATTTTTTGCCAAACCTGTTCAATATTTTGGTGAAATTCTGCAACATTCATAAAATTTTCCGATTAAATCTGATAGAATGCCGTGAATTATAAAGCCTTTCGCCTCGTTGGCAAAGGCAGATTTTACTTATTAGAGAGATTGAAAAATGAAAAAATTACTTTCTATTTTATTACTCAGTGCATTCTGTACTTTAGCGACAGGTTGCGGCGTAAAAGGGCCATTATATTTCCCTGAAAAAGAACAGCCGCAAAACACACAAAAAACACAATAAAAACTGACCGCACTTAAAGGATTCGTCATGGATTTTTTCCAATATAAAAACGAGCAACTTTATGTTGAAGATTTGCCCGTCAAACAACTCGCTGAAGAATTTGGCACACCACTTTATATTTATTCGCGCGCCACGCTTGAGCGCCATTGGCATGCCTTTGATTCAGCATTAGGAGAGCATCCACACCTAATTTGCTATGCCGTAAAAGCCAATTCTAATATTGGTATCTTGAATGTCATGGCAAAATTAGGTTCTGGTTTTGATATCGTTTCACAGGGCGAATTAGAACGCGTCTTAGCGGCTGGTGGAGAGGCTTCAAAAGTAGTCTTTTCTGGCGTGGCAAAATCTCGCTCAGAAATTATGCGAGCGTTAGAAGTAGGCATTCGTTGTTTTAATGTGGAATCTATTGCGGAACTATATCACATCAATCAGATTGCGGGTGAAATGGGCAAAGTAGCCCCGATTTCTTTACGTGTAAACCCCGATGTCGATGCCCATACACACCCTTACATTTCTACGGGATTAAAGGAAAATAAATTTGGTGTGAGCGTAGATGAAGCGCGTGAGGTATATAAATTAGCTGCAACCTTACCTCATGTAAAAATTACGGGTATGGATTGCCATATTGGCTCTCAGCTTACTGAATTACAGCCCTTCTTAGATGCAACTGATCGCCTCATTCGTTTAATGGAACAATTAAAAGAAGATGGCATCACATTAAAACACTTAGATCTCGGTGGAGGTTTAGGCGTAACTTATACTGATGAAACGCCACCTCATCCAAGTGATTATGCGACGGCGCTACTGAATAAATTAAAAGATTATGAAGATCTCGAAATTATTTTAGAACCAGGTCGAGCGATCGCGGCGAATGCGGGGATTTTAGTGGCGAAAGTTCAATACTTAAAAAGTAATGAAAGCCGAAACTTCGCGATTACTGATACCGGCATGAACGATATGATTCGTCCAGCACTCTATGAAGCTTATATGAACATCATTGAAATTGACCGCACTTTAGGGCGTGAAAAAGCCATTTATGATGTTGTTGGCCCAGTATGCGAAACCTCTGACTTTCTAGGTAAACAGCGTGAATTAGCCATTGCTGAAGGGGATTATATTGCTCAACGTTCTGCTGGTGCTTATGGTGCAAGTATGTCCTCAAACTACAATTCTCGTCCACGTACGGCTGAAGTGTTAGTGGATGGAAACAAAGCTCACTTAATTCGTCGCAGAGAAAATCTCAGCGAATTATGGGCACTAGAAAGCATCGCTAAATAAATAAAAACGGTCAAGACTTATATCTTGACCGTTTTTTGTATGACTAAATAATTCGAGAGAATTGTTGTCGTTTTGCCGCGGCTCTTGAATAGGTATCAAAGCATAAGCAAATATTACGAATTAATAATCGACCTTTAGGCGAAACTTGTAAGCCTGTTTCCGTTTCAGAAATTAATCCATCTTCAAGTAATGGTTTTAATAACTGTAAATCTTCAGCAAAGTGCTTTTTGAAATCAATATTATATTGTTTTTCAATTGGTGCAAAATCAAGCTTAAAGTTACAAATCAACTGCTTAATCACATCACGGCGTAGGCAATCCTCTTCTGTCATCGCTAAACCTTTATGTAATGCGATTCCTGAATTTTCCACGTCATGATAATAATGTTTTAATTCTTTTTGGTTTTGAGCGTATGTATCCCCCAATAAACTAATGGCTGATACACCTAAACCAAGCAAATCACATTCTTCTTGTGTGGTATAGCCTTGGAAATTTCGGTGTAAGACACCTTTCTCTTGAGCAATCGCTAATTCATCATCGGGTTTAGCAAAGTGATCCATACCGATAAACTTATAACCCGCATTACCTAAGGTTTCGATCGTTTTCTGTAAGATTTCTAACTTAGTTTCTGGTGGCGGCAATTGATCTTCTTTAATTTTTGCCTGCCCCGCAAATCGACTTGGTAAATGAGCATAGTTAAAGATACTCAAACGATCTGGATTTAATTCAATCACTTTATGTAATGTAAACATAAAACTTTCCACATTTTGAAGTGGCAATCCATAAATTAAATCAAGGTTGGTCGATTGGAAACCTAACTCACGAGCACGAACAAGTAATGCATTCACAAACTCTTCATCTTGTTCACGGTTTACCGCTTTTTGAACCGCTTTATTGAAATCTTGTACACCCATGCTAATTCGGTTAAAACCAATATTGCGTAAATGATCAAGCATGTCGAGCTCAATTTCGCGTGGGTCCATCTCAATACTAACTTCTGCATTATCCGCAATCGTAAAATGATCTTTAAGCATCTTCATCAAACGAGCAGATTGCTCTTCTGTCAAATAAGTCGGTGTACCGCCGCCCCAATGCACTTGAGTCGCAACACGATTTTTGAATAATTCTGAACGCGCTTTGATTTCTTTTTCAAGGTAATCAAGATAAATATCCGCCTTATGTTGATGACGAGTAATCACCTTATTACAGCCACAGAAATAGCAAAGTTTGTGACAAAACGGAATGTGTACGTAAAGGGAAAGTGGTCTTTCCGGATAACGATTAGCTGCTGCAATAAAATCTTCGTTTGTGTAACTTTCATTAAATTCTAATGCAGTTGGATAAGATGTATAACGAGGTCCTGATTGGTTATATTTTTGAATTAACGCAAGATCCCAAATAATTTCAGACATTAAACTTCCCCAAATTTCTCTACGTCATTTAAAAACTGACGTAACTCCAACATAATTTCTTCTTCAAATTTTGCTTCTGCACTTTCTCGCTCAAGATCGAGTTTCATTCTTTCTTTTTTTAACAATGCTTTCCGAGCTTCATGCGTAGGCATTTCTTTTACAATATTATAAAGTGCATACATGGCTTGATATGGCTGCAAAGATTGTCCAAAAGGGAGTAAAAGCATTGATAAACGAATCACCCCTTCTGAATGGTTACAATCTCCATTTTGCATCGCTTTAGCGATAATTACCATACTCTCTTTTAGGCGTTTTGTACGTGCTATCTTAGCCTGTTTAATGAGAGTGTTTTGATGGCGTAACTTCCTAAGTAATTTAAAGGCATAAAATGATACGCCAGCAATAATTCCCAAAGCAATAATACTTAAAATAATCGGCCACATGACAATTATCTGAATTGGTTGATATCAATCTTCTCGAAGGTTCGATAGAGGTCATCCTCTGTCTCTTCTTCATCTTGAATACCTAATTCTTCCATTAACTGAGCAATACGATCTAAGCATTCATCTACAAATTGTTGATCAGCTTTACTAATCGTTTTGCCTTCATCTAAAGCATCCAACAATTCATTTAGAATTTCATTATTTTCTAAACGTTCTAACTCCACTTCAGGCGCAAGTTTTTTCGGTTCTTTGACGGCTGGAATTGTCATCCCTTTCTCAGGCTTATTCACAAATTCAACAATCAGTGGAACCTTTTTACGGCTACCAATACGCGGATCTTTTTGTTCAATGATTTGGTTATTTTTATTTTGTTCAGCGTTACTATGACGAGAACCGGATGCTAAACCTTTATGTTTACGTTTTTTCTTATCTTCTCTTGCCTTAGCGTCTAATTCATAACGTGTTAATTTCTTACCTGATAGCTTTGGTGCTTCAGGTTTCTTGTCCGATTTACGAATTGGCATAATATCGCTAATTTTACGACTTTTCTTTTTACGAGCCATTTGTGTTATTTATCCTATAAAAAATTTTGGTGATTGTACCATTCCACCTCTATTTTCTCATTAAAAGATTTAAACATCTTTAATAAAACTATTCTGATTTTGACCGCACTTTTTATTTATTAAAATAAAATCTAAAAATAAAAACCCCAAGCCATTCAGCTCGGGGTTCACATTCACTACCTGGCGGTGTCCTACTCTCACATGGGGAAGCCCCACACTACCATCGGCGCATCGGCGTTTCACTTCTGAGTTCGGTATGGGGTCAGGTGGGACCACCGCTCTATCGCCGCCAGGATTATTCCTTTAATAACTCTATTTCTTTCTGTTCCGCTATCTCTAGCGCTCACAACCAAACAAGCTGATTCAACTTCAAAACTTTCTCTTTCGTCTAGAGTTTCGTCTTCACAACACCCAAAACCCTTGAGCGTTGTATAGTTAAGCCTCTCGGGCAATTAGTATCTGTTAGCTCAACGGCTCGCACCGCTTACACACCAGACCTATCTACGTCTTAGTCTTAAACAACCCTTACTGTCTCAAAGACAGGGAGAACTCATCTCAAGGCAAGTTTCGTGCTTAGATGCTTTCAGCACT
>NZ_KV820367.1 GCF_001815355.1 Haemophilus sp. HMSC068C11 | reverse complement strand
GAGAGACAATAAGTGTCCACACAGATTGATTGGTATATTGTAGAAAATGAATAAAGAGAGAAAAGTGCGTAAGCAAAGTGTAAGATAGAGTATCTTTATTTGTTGTCCCCATCGTCTAGAGGCCTAGGACATCGCCCTTTCACGGCGGTAACCGGGGTTCGAATCCCCGTGGGGACGCCAAATAAAGATAACTTTATTATCTTCTGTTCTTTAACAACCAGGAAACAAGCTGA
>NZ_KV820366.1 GCF_001815355.1 Haemophilus sp. HMSC068C11 | reverse complement strand
CGAAATCAATTACAAGGTTAGTGAAAGCTACGTATTAATAAGATCACAGAGTTATGCACAGGTCACGAATACCATTCAAACGATGCAAAATCTAGTCTCGCAATACTTTGCAATAAGATGAAATAATGATTTATACACTCTAAAGTTGTTATGTAAGGAAAAAATAAAGAAGTTTATATGTATCAAATAATGACAACGCTACGTGAATTCTGCGTTATTTTATGAGGTGAATATCATCAGATTTAAAAAAGAAAAACGTAAATCTCTGGGATTAAGATTTACGTTTTTGATGAATGGTATTTGTGTGACTATGTCACGATATGTATTAGATTAAGATAACAGTTTTGCACCGTATTCATAAACCTGTTGCAGTAAATTCAGTTTGGTTGGATTATCCGAATATTCCTCTGCTAACTGTTGCAAACTTTCTTCAAATTTAACTGCGCTTTGTTCTAATTTACGTTGGCGATATTTTTGCCATTTGATTTGCTCAGCACGATTTAGGGTTTTGTAGAAATGTCTTGCACGATAATGGAATAACAATTCAGGAATTCGTTTATCTTCAAATGCTAAACCATGCTCAGCCAATTTTTCAGCTGGTAAATCACGTAAAATAGCCATATTGTTTTTATCGGCATTGCTAAAGAAACCATTATAAAGTTCCGTTTCTACATTATCACTCGGCTCAAATTCTCGTTCTTCTGAGAAGATTTCAATAACTTTCTCGCGAATATCTAAGGATTGGCGCAATTTTGCTAAATTATCTAAGCAATGTTGTCTGTCTATCCCTAAACGAGCCGCATTTTCCGGCAGTAAAGTTTTCGCAGGAGCCAAAATTGGGCATTTATTAATATGAACCAATTTTAGTGGGACTGATGAAACTCCCCTTTCTTCTAGCTCGCTTTTCTTGGTATATAAATCTTGTCGCAAATCAACCGCACTTTTACTGAGTAAATTATCAATATCACCAGATAAATCACAGACGATTACAGCATTTTGATTGGTTGGATGCCATGCTAATGGTGCAACCCAGGCACAGTTACCACGATAATTACCTAGCATGCCTGAAACATGCACTAATGGCGTCATTTCAGCGGTATCAATCAGTTTCTCAACTTCCCTTTTGCCTCTGTGTTCTAAGAAGAATTGAAATAATTTAGGCTGCTTTTCTTTGATTAATTTAGCCATGGCGATGGTTGCATACACATCCGCCATTGCATCATGGGCATTTTCATGCTCAATGCCATTAGCTTTAGTGAGTTTTTCTAAGCGGAAACTTGGCATTCCATCATCGTCATAGGCCCAATTAATTCCTTCAGGGCGTAACGCATAACAGGCCCGTACTACATCGAGTAAATCCCACCGAGAATTGCCATTTTTCCAGCTATATTCATAGGGATCAATGAAATTACGATAAAAGGTATAACGAGTCATTTCATCATCATAACGAATATTGTTATAACCCATCACACAAGTATTAGGTTGTGAAAACTCAGCTAGAATTTTTGCGGCAAATTCAGGTTCAGAAATCCCCTTTTCATTACATTCTTGTGGCGTGATTCCTGTAACCATTACGGCTTCCGGAGCAGGTAAATAATCATTGGTCTGCTTGCAATACAACATAACAGGCTCGCCAATGATATTGAAATCTGCATCGGTACAAATACCGGCAAATTGAGCTGGACGATCACTTGCTGGATTGATACCAAAGCTTTCGTAATCGTAGATAAAAAAACTAAAATCTGTTGCCATAATTAAGCCAAAATTTTATCTAAATAATATAAACAGAAAATTGCTGAAAGGCTGATAATCACGCCAAACCAGTTAATTCTACTGATTTTTTCTTTGAAGAAAAATGCGCCTGTGATGGTGCCTAAACAAATAACACCAATATTCATTCCTGCAAAAACTAAGGTTGGGTTTTGTCCGAAGCTTTGGTGCGCTTTAATGTAAAACAGGATGTTGAAGAAATTCAATACACCTAAAATGATTCCACCAATAAAGCTTGGCACTGTCCACTGAGTGCGTTTTAGGAATAAATACAGAAACATGACACAAGCGGCTAATGAGAAAGCGATGAATAATGTGGTTGGGAATGCTCCCCCGCTTTTGGCTACTTGTTTGAATAAGATATCAATGGTGCCATAACCAAACCAAACACCGATTAAGCCTAAAATACCTTTAAAAGTGACCGCACTTTGCTCATTCGATTTATTCAAGATACAGAATAAACCAATGAATGCCAAAATAATGCCAACAACTTTTGGCTGACTTAATGTTTCATGGAAGATAATAAAAGAGGCAACAATCGGTAGAAATAACGATAAGCGTTGTGCTGCATCTGAACGCACAATACCCGCAAATTCAACGGCTTTAGACATAATGATAAATACGGTTGGTAATAAAATACCTAATGCTAGGAAGATAGGTGTGCTATCACTTTGTGCCAAATATTCGGTAAATTCTAATCCTTTAAAATCAGGCTTGAGTAAGAAATAGCTTAATGAAATGGCGACGATATAGTTAAACGCAATGGCTTGTTCAATAATGATATTTTTCTTGCGTGCAACTTTGAGTAACACCGATACGGCAACACTGCATAGAATGGCTAAAATAAGGTTGTGCATAATTCGTCCTAAATTCTCATAAAAATAACAATGAAAAAAGCGGCCAATTGCTTTGACCGCTTTAAAAAACTACTCTGTTGCGCCAAAGCCACGCAAACCAACCACATGAACTTGTTCTTGGTTGCCGGCAATTTTACGAACCAGTTTATAGGTCGTCCCTTTTTCAGGGCTGATATTCTCTGGCGCTGCGATAAGTAATTGCATATCCAAACGTTCGCAAAGTTCGAACAAGGTAGAAATGGATTTGCCATCTAAACGAGCGGCCTCATCCAAGAATAGCAAGCGGCATGGCACGATGTCTTTACCGCGAATACGGCGGCTTTCCTCTTCCCAGCTTTGTACAACCATTAATAGGATTGACATACCCGTACCGATCGCTTCACCTGTCGATAATGCGCCACTTTCAGCACGTAACCAGCCATCAGCACCACGGAATACTTCAACTTCTAGCTCTAGGTAATTACGGTAATCCAATAATTCTTCACCGATAGTTTGTGCTGTGCGTTGACCCATATCAATATGCGGGTTAATGCGTTGATAAAGTTTCGCAATGGCTTCAGAGAAGGTAATACGATTATCACTAAATAAATCTTGATATTCTTCCTGTTTACCTGATAGCGCATCAAGCAACATAGCATGTGTATCGCGAATATTGACTACTAAACGTACCGATTTCACCTGACCGAAGGCAATATTTTGTAGGCCTTGGTTCAACATGCGAATACGATTTTGTTCACGTTGAATGGTTTTACGCATAATATTCGCCACACTTTCAGAACTGATCGCCAATTTTTTCTCACGGCTAGTCAATTCTTCTGTTAAGCGATTAAGCTCAATTTCCATTTGCTCAATTGCATCAATCGGATCATCCGTTTTAATAATATCCTGACGAATACGTTCACGAAGATGTTGATAGACAGCAATGAAGAAGCGAACTTTATTTTCCGGTTTGCGACTGTCTTCAGAAATACGCAATGCATCGCGGAGATATTCATTATCAGCCACCGCAGTACGTAACGCACCTAAGGCTTTATCCGACATTGAACGTAATTCATCAGCAGATAAATAAGCTAACTCACGACGATTGAGTCGTTTTTCCACATCAGAATTTCGAGATAAACGGAGAACCACACACCAGCTGACTTTCGCAGCTACAACTAATTCACGTTGAGTTTTATAATCACGTTCCGCTTTACGAATACGTTTATTTAAGTTCTCCGCTTCGCTTTCAATGAGTGTTAATTGTTTTTCAACATAAGAACGACGTTGACGGATGGTTGAAAGTTGTTGATACAACTCATCACGACGATTTCTTGCACGTTCCTCTGCCCCTTCATCAGCACGCACGCCCAATTCACCAATCTCAGCAATTAATTCTTTCAACAACTGATTTTTACTGTCATAAGAACTTTGCAGTTGGATAAATACTTGATTGTATTGTGCAAATTGGCTTTGTTTTTGACGTAATTGTTCACGTTGAGCATCACGTTGTGACTGCAATTGTTCCAAACGCTGACGAAGTTGCTCATTAAGCTCTGATGTTTCTGCTTGCCCAGCATCTTCATAGCTAAAGTGATTTTTACGTTGCACCACATCCGCTAAAGCAAATACACGTTGTTGTACTTGCTTTTGACGTTCAACCGCTTGGGTTAAATCAGCTTTTAAGCGCTCATAGTTTTCTGGATCACTTTGTAAGGTATTGGCTATCGGCTCTAATTGTGACAACGCAACGCCATGTTGACGAATAAAGCTTTCATCTTGTTCTGCAATGTCTAGTTGTTCACGGCATTCTTCAATACGATCAAGTAATTCTTCATCAGCAAGCAAGTTAAGCTGCGGCATTAACTTATTCAACAATTGCATTTTTTCTTTGGCATTATCCAATCTAATGCGAATTTGTTGTTCAGTATTTGAGAATTGATTGAGCTCTCGATCAATTTCATTGCGTTCTTGATTGATTTCCGCCATCACCTCTTCTGGATTTGGTTGGAACGCAAGCGCTAGATGTAAGCCAACAAATTGACTAAAGTGTTCGTGTAAACGTTGACATTTTTGTACATCAAAGGCGATTTGTGCGTATTCTTCCGCAATTTCATCACGTTTAGCTTGTAATTCTTCTAAATGTTTTTCTCGTGCTGCACGGCCGAATAATGGAATTTGCGGGAATTTAGAATAACGCAATTCACGATCAGACACTTGCACCACAACGCCCATTTCAAGCTCTTGAGCAGAAAGTACGCTGTCATCAAAGGCATTTGGGTCACCTTCGATTAAATATAAATCGTCTGGACAATCTTCTAAATTAGCTAATTGTTCGCGTACCGTGTTGAGATCACGTACAACAATAGCATGACGTGCAGGGCCATAAAGTGCAGAGAAATAAGGTGCATCTTCGATTGGTACATCATCATATAATTCAGAAAGCAATACACCACCAAAGCGTTCTGCAAGCACATTCAAGCGAGCATCTTCAGAACCATCTGGTTGGCTTAAACGAGAAATTTGCTCGTCTAATTGTTGACGTTGTTTCTCTAAATTGTCACGTTGAATAGTCAGTTCACGTTCTTTCACCAATTGTGATTGCATAAAATGCATCACATCTTGGCTATGTTCAAATGTTTCACCACTTTGCTCTTGTAAGCGTTCTAAAGCGGCTTGAGCGGTTAACCAAGCCGGTGCTTTACGAGCATTTTCTTCGTAAAGTGCGGTCAAACTTTCACGTTTTTGACGCAAGGTTGAACGGTTTTCTACTTGCTCAGCAAGTTCTTCATTTAAACTTTCAATGAGTTCTTCTTGTTCAGCGTGGTATGCTTCAAGTTCATCAGCGGTTTCTAAAGATAAATCAGCACGTTGATTAAAATCAGCCAATAATTTAACCGCACTTTGTTGTTGAGCATAGCGCTGCTCTAACTCATGTAATTTTGCGCGTAATTGCGGGGTTTGTTGCGCCTGAATTTTTTGTGTTGGATATTCACGCAATAATTCTTTAGCACTTTCCCAAGCACTTGAACGAGGCATATCACCAGCAATTTTGCACACCAACTGATAGGCTTTATCAAATTGTGATTTAGCCGCTTCAGAAATAGACATTTTATGTTCTAACTCAAGCACTTGCTCGGTAAGACTTTCTGCATGAGCAGCAAACTCTGCTTGGTAATCTTCCGCATTTTTTACGCTCAAATCCGCTAAACCACATAAGGTTTTCGCTTTTTCAAGTGCGGCAATTGCTTGTTGATATTGCAGTGCACGGGTTTGTTGCGCATCTAATGCTTGTTGATAATCAGCAAGTTGCGCACGTACTTGGTCAATTTCAAGTTCCGTTTGCTCAAATTGTGCTTGGCTTTCTTCAAGCTGTTCGGTTGCGGTTTCCACAACCATTTTTTGTTCTTCTAATTTTTCTGTAAGTTCAGCCACATCTTCTTGATAGCGCGATACTTTTTCTTGATGACGTAACGCATTTAATACCAAGTTCAAGTGGTCTGCCGCACTTTGGTGATCTACTTCTAAAGTACGTTCATTTTCTGCCAATTCTGAAGCTTCACGGCTTAAGTCAATTAAGCGGTGTTGTGATAACTCTTGCTCAGCTTTTGCTTTATACCAATCACGACGGAAACCTAGAGCCGCTTCGATATTGCCGCGGCGTTCATTGGCATTACGCATATAATCTGATGCCACATAATTAGTGGTTTCGGTAATTAAATGTTTGAATAAATCACGGTCAGATTGGGTAACTTTAATTGCTTCAAGGGTCATGCGATTTTCACGTAACGCACTTTCCATATCTTGGAAGGCTTTGCGCACACCAAGGTTTTCTGGCAATAAGTAATCACGTAAAGAACGGGTAATGGCGCTGGAAATACCACCGTATAAAGAAGCTTCGATTAATTTATAGAATTTGCTACGGTCTGAAGCACTACGTAAGCGTTTTGGAATAATACCTAAATCAAACATCATGCCATGATAATCGGTGATGGAATGATATTGCTTAAATTGCGCACCAAGATTTTCAATTTTATCTTTTAATTCATTTAAATTGAGTACACGCGCTTGACGTTCACCGACTGTTTCGGTGAAAAGTGCGGTCGGATTTAAGGATAATTCTACACCTTGAATCGAGAATGTTTTTAAATCCACTTTCTTATCACGACCCGCAATTTGTTGCAGGCGCACACCCACGAGAATTCGTTGGTGACGGGAATTGATAGTATCTAATATCGCATAACACACACCTGGACGTAATTTACCGTGTAAGCCTTTATCACGAGAGCCGCCTGTCGATCCTGCCTCAGTGGTATTACGGAAATGCAATAAGGTTAAGTCTGGAATCAACGCTGTCACAAACCCCGCCATGGTTGTGGATTTACCGGCACCGTTACCACCGGAAAGTGTGGTCACCAATTCATCTAAATCAAAGGTACGGGCAAAGAAACCATTCCAGTTAATTAAGGTGAGTGAACGGAATTTACCACGTTCTACCCCATTATGTTGGTTTAATACAGGAGCAATAAATTCTTCTTCAACCTGTTCGGTTGATTGCTCTGGTTCGTCTTGATAGATTTCGTTTTCAAGTTCTAATACATCAGACATTATTCTTGTTCTCCTGCATCATCAAATTCTTCATCAATTTCGACCGCACTTTCTTCATCATCGAGGTCATCAGTATTGCTTGCCGCTTTTGCTTGCTTTTCGAGTTCGAGAGATTGCGGTGTGGCCGCTTCCCCATCACGAATTAAGCGAGCTTGTGCTTCTAATGGATCATCACCAGAACGGACTTCAGCCCCAAAACGGAAAACTGATTCTGAAATCGTAAATTTACCGCTATGTTGTTCACCCACGATATGGATCATGCCTAAACGGCGTAAACGACCGATCGCCGCACGTACTTTTTCAGATAATTTTTGCTTATCTAAATCTGAACCGCTAGATCGCTGATTGACGGCTTTCAATAATTTACCTTCGTCTGCTAAATTCAGTAATTCATCATAAACTTCTTGCATACTGAAGATACCTTGCTGTGCTAAACGTTCTGGGCTTAAATACAAATAGCAAAGCACTTTTCCCACCAACATCTCTAATTCAGAAAGCACTGAACGGGCGATTAACGTCGTCGCTTTTGGACGTAAATAGAAAAAGCCTTCCGGTGCACGAATTAATTCCACGTTGTAACGGCGGTAAAAGCCATCTAACTCATTTTGGAAATCCATCAAAAAAGCATGATTATCTAATTGATCTGTGCTGATATGGCGGCCTGAACGCAACAAGCTGTCCACTGTCGGGAAAATAGGGTTTGCAATGGCATTTGCCAATTTCGGGGAAATTACATCTTGAATATCTGTCATGGTTAATTTCTCATTTTATGAATTCGTTTTTGGGTAAGCCACGAAATTAATATTTATCAATCACATGCGCCTGCACTTCTGCGCCGTAATCGTTAATTTCCTGCCATTGCGGATAAAGGCCGGCTAAATCATCATTTGCCATACCTAAACGCACTGCTTGATCCACAATAATACGCGCCACATCAAAATGACGGGAAAGTGGATAAGACTCTAATTGTTCTTTTAAGACCAAACTTAAATCGATTGGACGATTATTTTCACGGTATTGAATTAATAAGCCTTGCATATGTTCGACGATTTGATCATGTAAATCAGCCAAAGATTCATATTGCAACTCTTCAGGTAATTCACCCAATGCATCATCTTCACGTAATACCATTTCTTCATCACGCAGATCGACCAAACGTTCCGCTTGAGCAGTCCACAAAAACCAGGGATGATCGAAATAGCTGTGGATAGAATTACGCAAGCGTTGTGAGAATACACGGTTTTTATCCATATCAATGGCGGTACGGATAAATTTATGCACGTGACGGTCATAACCAATCCATAAATCGATGGCTTGTTGTCCCCAGCTAATAATGCGGTCAAGCTTGGATTGTAAATCGGTGATTAATTGTTCAATGAAGTAAAGCTCATCGTGACCAATTACACAATCTTGAATACGTAATAATTGTGCCTGTAACTTATCACCCGCTGCATTTAAGGTATCTTGTAACTCACGTAAATTGCCTGAGGTTTCATCTAATAAACGTTCACAGCTAGAAATTGCCGCCTGCCAATCTTTGGTAAGTAAATTTGCAATTTCTTCTTTAATGCTTTGTTGATTTTCATCCATCACGCGTTGTGATAAATCGATACTATCGAAAATCTCTGCTACTGAATATTTTAACGGAGCGAAAACATTCCGGCGCCAAAAGTGCTCATTCTCCCCTTTTGCTGTAGCTTCTTCTGCTGCATCAGATGCACGCTGAATTTCATCAGCCACAATAGAAAGCTGTACAGAAAGACGCAACGCGGAAAATTCACGCTGACGAATATAATAATCTGATACGCCAACGCCTAATGGAGTGAGACGATAAATAGAAAGCCCTTCAGTAAATTCACTGCTGAAACGGTTAAGAAAACGCTGTTTCACCAGTTCATTGATAGCATTATTCGCACGGGTGGCAATCGCATCCGTTGATTGGTCAAAGGCATTGGCTGTATGGCGGAAAATATCCACTAAATCAGCTTCTAGCATCTCACCATCTAAACGTTCGTTGTTATAAATGGCAATGGCCAATAAAAACACCAAACGCTCTGTCGGCAGATTTAACGAAAATTCCCGCTCTTTCGCCCATGAGACGAGTTCAGGAATGGTTTGTGAGGTTTCGATCATTCGGTTACAAAAGCTTAAAATTGAACAAAAAATTTCTGAGATTATACAGGATTTTTTCTCAATCTTGAAAATCTTCTTGCAAATTGACCGCTCTTTTTAAATTTAAAATATCCTTAACTTAAATAAGGAAATATATTTTCGTATTTCAACCTTAGAAATGAGCGATATTTAAATAATATTTACAACTCTTTACAATTCTTTACAAAATAAACATGCTATTTACTTTTCTATACAAAAAAACCTATCTATAATCTTGTGTAGGTACGCAATCGTTTGCTGAATAGATAAAAATAAGATTTTCAATATCTGAAAAATAAGAGATTAAAAATCATACAGTTAATCCATTCTTCAATGCGTCCTATATAGTATTTATGTATATTTACACTGCTCTAATGAAATTCTTTTATCACATTTATGTAATTAAAGAAGAAACTCAAGCGAGGACATATGAAAAATTTTAAATTTAATGCTATCACGGCATTAATTATTGGGGTGAATGTTGCTGTAGCGAATGCTGCTGATGGAAACATTCTGAATATCACGACACAAGATGCTGTTAATGCAAACAAGACAACAGAAGCAACTAACGTTAAAGGTCCTGGACATACGGCTATTGGTCAGCAAAACCAAATCTATTCTATTCCTGCTGCTGAAGCTGAAGAAAGCCAGGGTTCAAGTTCTGCCATCGGTAATCAAAATGTGGTGAAAGGTGAACAAGCAAATGCGATTGGTGATGGGAATGATGCATATGGTCATTTTACCCAAAGTGTTGGTGATGATAACAAAGTTTATGCCGATCATTCTCTTGGATTTGGTGCTCACAATAAAGTTGGTGCTCAACGTGTAACAGGTACACCAGAAAAAGATGTTGTTGTAGATAAAAACACAAGTAAAGCAAGTGTATTTGGTTTAAACAATGTCGTTTTAGGAAAAGAAGTTCTAGCTCTAGGTAATAACAATAATGTAAATGGTGAAAACTCTACAGCTATTGGTACTCAATCTACTGCAGATGGCCTTAATGCACTTGCAATTGGTGTAGGAGCTAAAGCTCATGTAACCAACCCAGCAGCAGCAAATTCAAACAAACCAGGCAACTTAGTTGCAATTGGTACAAGTGCAGAGGCGACAGCAGCAGAAACAGTTGCTATTGGTGAGTCAGCAAAAGCACTTAAAGCTAATGCAAATGCATTTGGATCAAAATCATTAGCTGGCGGTGAAAGTTCTCTAGCTGTTGGTTCTGGTGCACAAGCAAAAGAAGATTCATCAGTCGCAATTGGTAATGATTCCAATGCCACTGCTAAATCTTCAGTCGCAGTCGGAGAATCTACAAATGCAACCGCTGTTTTTGCTACTGCTGTAGGTGATAGTTCAACTGCTGCAGGTGTTCGTAGCGTTGCAATCAGCGTAAATTCTAAAGCTAAAGCAGAGGATTCTATTGCGATTGGTGCGAATACAAGTTCTGAAATTAGAGGGGTTTCTATTGGAGCTGGTGCTTCTGCACATTATCAAGGTATTTCTGTTGGTTATGAAAGTAAGGCATCAGGTATTGGTTCAATTGCAACTGGAGTTGGCTCAACTGCGGCGGGATTATCTGCTATTGCAACAGGTTCAAATGCAACTTCGTCAGGTATAGCATCAATAGCTGTTGGTGACAAATCGAAAGCAACTGCAGGTTATGCTGTTGCAATTGGTGATAAAGCAAGTGCAACTCACGGCTCAAGTGTGGCGTTAGGTAATGCTTCAGAAACAAAACAGGCAGCTGCAGTAAATGACGCTACTGTAAATGGTATTTCTTATAATGGCTTTGCTGGAACAGATGCGACTGGGACAGTCTCCGTTGGTTCAGTAGGCAATGAACAATTTACTCGTCAAATTGTTAATGTTGGTGCGGGTGAAATTTCCAAAACATCTACTGACGCAATCAATGGTTCACAACTTTATATGGTCGCCGAGCAAGTTGGTGAAAATAAAAAACGTATCGAGAACATCCGAGTTCGCGCAGGTGATGTAAAAGTAAAAGCTGGCGATAACATTGATGTAAAAGAAGTTTACGATGATGCTAAACAAGTTAAAACTTATACGGTTAGTACAACTAAAGACATCAAAGCAAATTCTTATACCATCAATAATTCCAATATCAAAATTGATCAAAATGGAATTAATGCAGGTAACAAAAAAGTTATCAACGTTGCAAATGGTGAAAATGATAACGATGCGGTTAATGTTTCACAATTAAATAAAGTGAAAAATGATGTGGCTAACAATACTAAAAATATTGCTACAAACACTCAAAACATCGCTAACAATACTAAAGCAATTAATACTTTAAATAAGAAAGTTAATGATGTTGACCGTAAATCTCGCGCAGGTATTGCTGGCGTTGCAGCAATTGCCTCAGCTCCATCTGCTCGTAAAGATGGTAAGAGCATGGTATCAACTGGGGTTGCTCACCACCGTGGTGAAAGTGCGATTGCAATCAAAGCGTCTCGCAACTCTGACAATGGTCATTGGTCATCGAACGTAAATGGTGCAGCAGATACTCGTGGTCAATGGACTGTAGGTGCTGGCGTAGGTTACGAATGGTAATCCGATTTAAATCTAAAAACAAAGAGCCACAAATTTGTGGCTCTTTTTATCTTCTCAAAACAATCAAAAATTTGACCGCACTTATTACAATAGATATCGCCAAACGAATGCGCTAACTAAAATAATCAGCATGATAATAATTTGTATTAAACGTTTTTTGGTTAATTTTTCTGCAGCCATATTGATTTGCTCTTTGATAACTTCTGAAATTGACTATTTAGTGGTAGAATAATTGCGTTAGATCAATTTTACACTATATTTATCGATTTGAGGAATAAATGAAGAATTTCGTTTCAGAAACCAAATCAGGACGCAGAGTTCAATCAGGTGGTTGTGCAATTCATTGTCAGGATTGCAGTATTAGTCAACTTTGTATCCCTTTCACATTGAACGAACATGAGCTCGATCAGCTTGATAATATCATCGAGCGTAAAAAACCCATCCAAAAATCTCAAGTCCTTTTTAAAGCTGGTGATACACTGAATTCCATTTATGCGATTCGCTCCGGTACCATTAAAACTTATACCATTAGCGAAGCCGGCGAAGAACAAATTACCTCTTTCCACTTGCCTGGTGATTTAGTGGGCTTTGATGCGATCACAAATATGCAACATCCAAGTTTTGCACAGGCTTTGGAAACCGCCATGGTATGTGAAATTCCATTTGATATCTTAGATGACTTATCTGGAAAAATGCCTAAACTTCGTCAACAAATTATGCGTTTAATGAGTAGTGAAATCAAAAGCGATCAAGAAATGATTTTATTACTGTCTAAAATGAATGCTGAAGAACGTTTAGCGGCATTTATCCATAATCTATCAAAACGTTATTCTGCTCGTGGTTTCTCAGCGAAAGAATTCCGCTTAACCATGACCCGTAGTGATATCGGTAACTATCTTGGTTTAACTGTTGAAACCATCAGTCGTTTACTTGGTCGTTTCCAAAAATTGGGTGTACTCTCTGTTCAAGGTAAATACATTACTATTAATGATATTAATGCATTGATTGATTTAACCGGTGTACATAAAACCAAAATCCAATTAGCAGAATAAATTAAAAGCGTGAGTTTTCACGCTTTTTTAACATTTGAAACAAAAAAACTTGCACGAGATCACTTTTTTGATAATCGGTTCTTGTCATCGTTTAAAATCTTTTCTATCCTATTGATATCTCATATCTTGGAGGTTTTATGAAATTTAATAATATTCTTGTTGTACTCAATCCTGATAACGAAAAACAATATGCTCTAGCTCGTGCCGTTCGTCTTGTTAAAGAACAGCAAAATGAAACAAAGGTAAAAATCACCACCCTTTTGAGTGTTTATGACTTATCGTATGAGATGTCAGCCCTTCTTTCTTCTGAAGAACGCAGCGAAATGCATAAAACAGCCGTTGAACAACAACGTCAAGCTGTGCAATTTTATTTAGATAAATATGCTGATCCGGAAATTGAATTTGAATCTCACATTGTATGGAGCAGCAATGAAGCGGATGCAATTCGTGAAGAAGTTGAAAAAAATCAATACGACCTCGTTGTGAAATACACTAAAGATGAAGAAAGTTTCACTTCATTAATTTTCACACCAGTAGATTGGCAATTGTTACGTAAATGTCCAATCCCAGTATTGATGGTACGTGATGGTGACTGGAAACATCAACGCCGTATTTTAGTTGCTGTTAATGTTTCAGGTGAACAAGAATATCAAGATGAATTCAATCAAGAATTAGTTTCAACAGGTATGAATTTAGCGGAAAACTTAAACCGTGGTAACGTACATTTAGTCGCAGCCTACCCTGTTGCACCAATTAATATGGCGATTGATTTACCTGAATTTAATACTTCAGGTTATGAAAATGGCATTCGTGGCCAACACCTCATCAATATGAAAGCCTTACGTCAAAAATTTGGTATTGATGAAGATCATACCCATGTACGCGAAGGTTTCCCTGAAGAGGTGATTCCTGAAGTGGCGAAAGAAATTGAAGCTGAATTAGTGATTTTAGGTACAGTGGGAAGAACGGGTTTATCTGCAGCGTTACTAGGTAATACAGCTGAACATGTGATTAGTAAATTAAGCTGCAATTTATTAGCCATTAAACCATCTAAAAAATAAGCCTATTTAGCTTTTTATTTAAAACAAGTGCGGTCAGAAAAACAATCGTTTTATTGACCGCACTTTTTTGTTAAAAAAATGTGAAGTTCCTCACAAAATCAACTTTTTTCATTCGTCTCATCATTTCTTTTTCGTTATACTCGTCCGCCCTATCGAAGACTTTCTATAAATTGATTTATTGATTAAAAAGGAAAGACAATGAAAAAAACATTAATTGCTGCACTACTTGGCTTCTCTGCGCTTGCGCAAGCACATGAAGTTTGGGTTGCAACACCAGCACAACTGGCTTCTAATAGCGTTTTAAAAGCTGATTTAGCTTATGGTGACTACCCCTACGTTGAAAAAATTCCTGAAAAACGTCTCGCAATTTTTCCACCGATGGAACTCATCAATCAAGATGGTGAAATGCAAACATTAGTACAAAAAGGTGAAAACTACCAATATCAATCAGAAAAACCGTTAAAAGACGGTTCATATTGGGTAACAGCTACTTATAAACCAACTTTCTGGTCACAAAATAATGAAGGTTGGAAAATGGATAACTTACAAGGCACACCAAATGCATTCTATTGCGAACAAACTCAAATGTTTGGTAAAGCCTTTACCGTAGTGGGCAAAAAACCATTAAATGCAGATATGGCAATGACACGCCTCGGCTTACCACTTGAAATCGTGCCACTTAAAGATCCGAAAACAATTAAAGCAGGTGAAGCTTTCCCTGTTCAGATTTTCTATAAAGACCAACCACTTGCAGGCGAAACGATTATCGCAACCTCTGATACATTTGTTGTGAAAGATATGGAAGCAGCGACATCTCACCGTGAGCCGCAAGCCTTTTCTGGTAAAACAGACAAAGAAGGTAAAGTTAACTTTATTCCATTAATTGAAGGTGTTTGGAAACTTAAAGTGATTCATAAAGAACCATTTGAAGATCAAAAAGTTTGTCAACATTCAGCGAATTATGCGACGTTAATTCTCCCTGTTGGTAAAGCTAGAGCTAAACTCCCACCAAAACCAGAACATCATCATTAATCATAAAAAAGTGCGGTCAAATTTAACCGCACTTTTTTAATATGTTCTTAACGCTGGAGGTTGGTAATGTTCAATAAAGGTTTCGATTTCTTGAAGATTATTCGAGAATAAAATCTTCTCAAAATCACCTTGAGTAAAGAAGCCTTCTTTCACCATATGGCTAAAAAAGGACTTTAGTGAATCAAAATACCCCTTTTCATTAAACAGAATACAAGGATTATTATTTTTTCCAATTCGCGCCCAAGAAATCACCTCTGCAATCTCTTCTAAAGTGCCAGGTCCGCCAGGCAAAGCAATATAAGCATCACCGAGCTCAATCATTTTATTTTTTCGCTCAGACATGCTTTCAACAATCACGGTCTTGGTCAAATTAGGATGTGCAACTTCTCTGTCTTGTAAAAATTGAGGAATAATGCCAATTACCTTGCCTTGATGAGCAAGTACAGTATCTGCAACCACGCCCATTAATCCCAATTTTCCGCCACCATAGACTAAAGTATGTTGACCATCAGCAATCCATTTTCCCAATTTTTTTGCGGCAGCCTGATAGATTGAATCATTGCCTAAACTTGCACCGCAATAAACCGTGATGTTCATCCTACTTTTTCCGTTCTACCCATTTTCCATCAATATAATCAACAATCCATTTTGTGGCTTTACCATTTTTTTCAGATGTCACATATTGATGTTTTTCTTTGCGGCTGAAACGGATAATGGCGTCATTGCCCTCAGGGTCTTTTTGTGGCGCATCGGCTAAATAACGTAATTTTTCCGGTAAACGATCACGATAAAGCGCTAATTCAGCCACTTTTGCTGGTCGTGTTTCACGTGATTTCGGGAAGTTATGTGCAGACATAAACACGCCACTGGCACCATCACGCAATACAAAATACGCATCAGATTTTTCACATTTCAGTTCAGGGAAATGAACCGGCTCTTCTTTTGGTGGTGCAACCTCGCCGTTTTTCAAAATCTTACGAGTATTATCACAGCTGGTACAGCCCATATATTTACCAAAACGACCGAGTTTTAAGTGCATATCTGAACCGCACTTATCACATTCTACAATCGGGCCGTCATAGCCTTTAATTTTGAATTGGCCTTGTTCAACCAAATAACCATCACAATTTGGATTATTACCACAAATATGTAATTTACGATGTGGGTCAATGATATAGCTATCCATCGCGGTACCGCATTTCGGACAACGTTTACGATCCATTAAGGCTTTGGTCTCAGAAGCCTCATCTAGCACATTTAATAATTCAGCTTCTGGAATAAGATTAATCGTTGTTTTACAACGCTCTTTTGGTGGTAATGCATAACCAGAACAACCAAGGAAGACACCTGTACTTGCTGTGCGAATCGCCATTTTTCGGCCACAAGTTGGACAATCAATATCGGTGAGCACAAGGCTATTAGGTTTCATTCCACCTTCTAACTCATCTAATTCAGCCGTAGAAAGTTGGGTAGAAAAATCTTTGAAGAATTGATTTAACTCAGCCTTCCAATTTTTCTCACCAGATGCAATTTGGTCTAGTACGTTTTCCATGTTGGCAGTGAAATCGTAGCTCATCAAATCAGTAAAAGATTGATTTAAGCGATCAGTAACGATTTCACCCATTTTCTCGGCATAGAAACGGCGATTTTCAATGCGTACATAACCACGTTCTTGAATAGTTGAAATAATCGCCGCATAAGTAGAAGGTCGACCAATACCACGTTTCTCCAATTCTTTAACCAATGCTGCTTCAGTAAAACGAGCGGGCGGTTTAGTGAAGTGTTGGCTTGGCGAAACTGTTTTTAGTGCTAATGTTTCGTTTAAACTCACAGCCGGTAAAATTTGGTCTTCTGGATTTTTACCTAATTGTGGCAAGACTTTTGTCCAACCATCAAAGCGTAAAATACGGCCTTTGGCTTTCAATTCATAATCACCAGCCATTACAGTGACGGTTGTGCTGTCATATTGTGCAGCCGGCATTTGGCAGGCTACAAATTGACGCCAGATTAAATCATACAAGCGCACAGCATCTTTATCCATACCACTTAAATGATCCGCGAGCATTTTCACATCAGAAGGACGAATCGCTTCGTGTGCTTCTTGTGCATTTTCTTTGCTCGAATAGAAATTCGGTTTAGCTGGCAAATAATCTTTGCCGAAATGGCTTTCGATATAAGAGCGTGCCATATTTAATGCATCTTGACTCAAGTTGGTAGAGTCAGTACGCATATAAGTGATGTAACCAGCTTCGTATAAACGTTGAGCCAACATCATAGTTTTCTTCACCCCAAAACCTAAACGCGTGCTTGCAGTTTGTTGTAAGGTTGAAGTGATAAATGGGGCTCTTGGTTTAGAACCTGTTGGTTTTGTTTCTAAATCTGTGACAACGTAATGTGATTTATTTAAGAAATCGACCGCACTTTGAGCTTCTTTTTCATTTTTCGGCTCAAATTTCTTGCCTTTATATTGCACCACATCCAAACGCAAGTCTTCTTTCTTGCTCGTTTGGGTTAGCGCTTCAATTTCCCAAAACTCTTCTGGTTGGAATGCTTTGATTTCACGTTCACGCTCTACCACCAATTTCACGGCAACAGATTGTACTCGCCCAGCAGATAAACCACGCGCCACTTTCTTCCATAATAATGGCGACACCATAAAGCCTACCACGCGGTCTAAGAAACGACGAGTCTGTTGGGCATTAACTTGGTCCATATTAATGTGAGCTGGATGCTGGAACGCTTTTTCGATTGCTTTCTTCGTAATTTCATTAAATACAACGCGGCTAAAACGACTATCATCGCCACCGATGACCTCACGTAAATGCCATGCGATAGCCTCCCCTTCTCTATCCAAGTCGGTTGCGAGATAAATATGATCGGATTTTTTAGCGAGGGATTTTAATTCGGCTACCACTTTTTCTTTGCCAGGTAGAATTTGGTAATTGGCTTTCCAATCATTATAAGGGTCAATTCCCATACGTTTCACTAAGGCTGCACGGTCTTTTTCTGCTTTAATTTTGTTTTTTTCTTCCGCACTTAATCCTTTAGTGGAAACGGGTTTAGCCTTCTCGCCTGTGCTACTCCCTGCAGTAGGCAAATCACAAATATGCCCTACGCTGGATTTCACCACATACTGGCTACCTAAATATTTATTGATGGTTTTCGCTTTGGCTGGCGACTCCACAATCACTAAAGATTTGCTCATTTGCTTACCTAAAATATAACTAGAATTCTGTAAAATTGGCGATATACTGCAAACTTACGCTGATAAAATCAAGCTTTTTTTCAAAAAGGATTTATAAATGGATAAACTCAATGCAATTTCGGTTTTCTGCAAAGTGATCGAAACGCAAAGTTTTACACAAGCCGCAAACCAACAGAATATTTCTGTGGCGATGGCGAGTAAACTAGTTTCACAATTAGAAGAACATTTAAAAACACGATTATTACAACGTACAACGCGAAAAATTGTACCAACTGAAGCCGGTATGCTTTATTACCAACGTTGCCAAGCCATTTTATTAGATTTAAGCGAGGCTGATTCTAGCATTAGTAATATGGCAACAAGCTTACAAGGTAATTTATTAATCTCTGTGCCGCGTGATTTTGGCTTGCTTTATATCTCACCTAACTTACCTAAATTTATTGAGCTTCATCCCAATTTACACGTAGAAATTGAATTTGAAGATAAACGTGTCGATCTTGTTGCTGAGGGCTATGACTTAGCATTACGGATTGGCTATATGCAAGATAGCTCACTTGTTGCACGTAAAATTAGTAGCTCCCTTATGCATTTTGTTGCCTCTCCAAGTTATTTAGAAGCACGAGGCACACCACTTACACCTGACGATTTAGAATATCACCAAGGTTTACTTTATAAATCATCGTTAAATCAAGTGCATTGGCAATCAACAAAAGCCAATCAAATTCAACGTTATAAAATTCAATCAAAAGTAGTTTCTAATAATGGTATGGCGTTATTAGAAATGACAAAAGCAGGATTGGGCATCAGTAATGCACCGGATTTCTTTGTAAAAGATGCGCTTGCTTCAGGTGAATTAGTTGAAATTTTGTCTGAATATAAACAAAAACCTTTAGATATTTATGTGGTTTATCCAAATCGTCGTCATTTACCGGCAAAAGTTCGCGCATTTATTGAATTTCTCGCGAGCCTCGGTTTATGTGAGAACAGTCAAATATAAAAAACAAGGGCGGATTTAACCGCCCTTTATTATTCAAATAATGTCCAAATCGGTTTTACCTCTTCAGGTAAAAATAAATTTTTTCCTAATTCAATCCACCCGCAAGGAAAATGAAAGTCTGACCCTAATGAGGCAGCTAAGTCATATTCATTGGCTAGGCGCGCAAGATATTGACGTTGATCTTTGGTCTGTCCACTATCTGCGACTTCCATGCCATCACCGCCCCATTGTTTAAAATCAACAATTAATCGACGAATCCATTTTCCTGTCATGTTATAACGCATAGGATGAGCAATGATAGCAACACCACCTGCCGCATGAATCGTATCAATCGCCGTTGGAATATCCACCCATTCAGCTTTGACAAAACACGATTTGCCACCGCCTAGATAACGCTTAAAGGCTTGCCCATCATTTGAAACCTTTCCGATTTGTACCAAATAGCGCGCATAATGCGCACGAGTTACTTCCCCATTGGCTAACGCTTTTGCGCCTTCATAGGCATTTGGAATGCCTGCTTTTTCTAATTTATGGCCAATTTCGACCGCTCTTTTTTCTCTCAGTGATTTTTGTTCAGCTAAAAGTGCGGTCATTTTTGGATGCGTTTTATCAAAATTTAATCCAACAATATGGATGCCACGACCTTCCCAATTCGTTGAAATTTCCACGCCATTAATCAGCTCAATATCTAGTTTATCTGCTTCAAGTTTGGCTTCATCAATGCCCATCACGGTGTCGTGATCACATAAAGCAAGCACATTGACACCTTGTTCATGAGCTCGTTGTACGAGTTCTGTAGGCGTTAAAACACCATCTGACGCTGTACTATGGCAATGTAAATCATATTTTTTTGTCATTTATTTAATCGCTTTTACTAATTCTTTAACTAATCTTGGACCGTGATAAATCAAACCAGAATAAACTTGTAACAATTCAGCACCTGCTTCAATCTTCTCTTGTGCATTTTGTACACCATCAATGCCACCACTCCCAATAATCGGAATTTGCCCTTTCAGCTCTTGATGCAATCTTCGAATAATTTCTGTACTTTTGTGCTGTAATGGTTTTCCACTTAAGCCGCCTTGTTGTTCCGCATTTTTTAAACTTGTGACGTTGTCACGTGAAATCGTCGTATTAGTCGCAATTACCCCGTCCATTTGATGACGAAGTAAGGTATCTGCAATTTGAACGAGCTCGCTCTCGGATAAATCAGGTGCGATTTTTACTGCAATCGGCACGTATTTGTTATATTGCTCAGCTAATACTTTTTGACGCTGTTTTATACTTTGCAATAAATCGTCAAAGTAATCACCATACTGTAATTGGCGTAAATCCGGAGTGTTCGGTGACGAAATATTTACCGTAATATAATCCGCATAGTTATAGGCTTTATTTAAGCAAAATAAGTAATCATCTTTACCCTTTTCAAGCGGTGTGACTTTATTTTTGCCAATATTAATCCCCATTACGCCATCAAATTTTGCCTTTTTAACATTCTCAATCGCATAATCAACGCCATAATTATTGAATCCATTACGGTTAATAATCCCTTCCGCTTCCACTAAACGGAATTGACGAGGCTTAGCATTTCCCTCTTGCGCCAAAGGCGTAACCGTCCCGACTTCAATAAAACCAAATCCCATCGCACCAAATCCATCAATAGCTTCGGCATTTTTATCAGCCCCCGCTGCTAACCCAATAGGATTTTTAAAGGTAATGCCCATCACTTGCTTAGGCGTACCTTGTGGACAAGCCAAAAGCTGCTTTAATAAAAATTGGCAAGGTGATTTACCTGCTAAATGCAATGATTTAATCACTAAATCATGAGCGGTTTCAGGATCAAGGGAAAAAATGGCTTTACGGATTAAAGAATACATACTCGTTTATCTCTCAGGATAGTTCACTGTAAATGGAAAGTGCGGTTGATTTTACCGCACTTTTGTTGAAAAGTTGTGTTGCATTTTAAAATGAAAGCAAAGTATATGCAACGAAAGGTACTTAGATAACTCTACTTGCGAATGTAAAGCTCCTTGGTATAAACATAATCCTGTGGATTATGCATTGGGAATCCACCTACTGCTGGATTAATTACTTTGATCAACGGTGAATAGAATATTGGGATTAGAGGCGCCTCTTCCGCAATAATCAGCTCTGCTTGACGATATAATTCAGCACGCATCTTATCATTTAAAGTACTTTGTGCTTCTTTCATGATTTGATCAAATTTCTCATTCTCCCACAGCCCCACATTTTCGGGAGATGTTGAAACTAATGAATTAAGAAATGCTGATGGCTCATTATATTCCGCATCAATTGACATACGAGACAATTGGAAATTTCCCATATTGCGTTCGCCTAAATAGGTTTTCCATTCCATCGTACGTAATTTAACATCTGCACCTAATTGTTTTTTCCATTCTGAAGCTAACGCTAACGCAACTTTTTCATGTGTCGCATACTTGTTATAAAAAATCTCAAACTGGATCGGATGTTTTTCATTATATCCTGCATCATTTAATAATTTTTTAGCTTGTTTAACCCTTTCCGTTAACGGTTGACTCAATTCAACAATATTCGGCGCATTAAAACCATCGACTTCAGGTGGGGTTAATGTCGCAGCAGGTTTACGCAAGCCAATAATATGTTCTGCTATTAATGGTCGGTCTAACGTAAGATATAGCGCTTTGCGTACCTTTTCGTTATCAAATGGTGGTTTCGCCACATTGAACGTGTAGAATTCAGTCGTTAGTCTCGGGACCACAAGTAACGCGCTTGGCGTATTTTTCTGAATGTGTGGTATTTGCTCCACTGGTATCCAGGTTAAATCCAATTCTTTAGCTTGGTAACGTTGATATGCCGAAGACAAACTTTCTTGAAATAGATATTCTGAAGTATTAATAAGCGTCTTTTTATCATTCCAATAGAATGGGTTACGTTTTGCCGTAATTTTCTCGTTAATTATCCATTGTTTTAATTTATAAGCACCATTACTCACGATATTTTGAGGGGTAGCCCATTTATCGCCAAATTGCGCTAATTTATGATGGGGAACAGGAAATGTTGTAGGATATGCGAGTAGCTGTAAGAAGTAAGGTGTAGCTTGGGTTAGTTTGATTTCAAGTTGTTTATCATTAATCGCCTTAATACCCAACGCACTTATAGGCTGTTTACCTTGCATCACATCTTCTGCATTTAAAATATGTGCTTTAGATAAATAACTGGCATTTGGACTACCAAACTTAGGATCAACTGCTCGTTGCCAACCTAGCACGAAATCTTGAGCTGTTACCGGTGTACCATCTGACCATTTTGTATCACGTAATGAAAAAGTATAAATTTTACCATCTTCAGAGACTGTCCATTTCTCTGCCTGCGCTGGCTGTACTTGTCCATTTTCATCTAACCAAATTAATCCTTCAAATAAATCAATCGCAATTTGTGCAGCTGTATTTTCTTGCACCAATTGAGGATCAAGTGACCCGGGATCACTATGTGTATTTTGACGAAAAACCTGAGTTTCAGAAAGTGTTGTACCAGCAGGCACAGTAGCTGAAAATGCTGTTGTTGAAAAAATGCCAAGCATCATACTGACCAGCACTGATGTTTTGTATGTTTTCATATAAAATCCTTATTAACTAATATGGCGAAATGCCATTAATCATTCTATCAAAGGCAATAAAAGAAAAGATTGATATAGTTAACAAATTTGAAAAAAATACGGAATGTCTTAGACATCCCGTATTGAATTTATGAGGTATCTGTTCAGAGATTATTGCAAGGCTTTTTCAATCTTCTCGAATAAATCTTTTGAGAGATCTTCAACAGCACTTAATCGTTCTAAGGCGCGTTTCATTAACGTTTGACGTTGTGCATCAAAACGTGAGAAACGAATTAATGGCTCAATTAAACGTGCAGCCACTTGTGGGTTCGTTTCATTTAAACGAATTAAGACATCCGTTAAGAAGCGATAGCCTGAACCACTGATATGATGAAACGCTTTTAAGTTGTGATTTGCAAAGCTTCCCACTAATGAACGTAAACGGTTTGGATTGTTGAAGTTAAAACTTGGGTGATCCATTAATACTTGTACAATTTCCAATACATTTTCATCAGGGCGGGTTGCTTGTAAAGCAAACCATTTATCCATGACTAAGCCATCATGTTGCCATTTTTGTTCGAAATCCGCTAACAAGGTATCACGGCAAGGTAATGCCGCTTTGGTTGCCATATTTAATGCAGCCAGCGTATCTGTCATATTATTGGCATTATTGTAATGTTTTTGAACGACATTATTACCAAGATTGGTGTAAGCCAAATAACTTAAACAAAGATTACGCATTGCTCGTAAGGCAATATCTTCTTGTGTTACTCGATAATCTTCAAGACGAATATGGGTGTAAATACGCAATAAATCTTCTTTCAAGTATTCTGCAATTTGCACCAACATAAATTCTCTTGCAGCTGCAATGCCATCTGGATCAATCGTTTTAAAGCTTTCTGCAAACTCAATGTCTTTTGGCAAGGTCAGAATTAATGTGGCTAATTCAATATCTTGTTCATAATTTTCCAATACATGCGCAAGTGCGGTCAAAACATCAGGTGAAATTTCAAAGGCTTCACCTTGTTGGAAATGAGCCACATTACGACGCAATTCTTGAGTAAACAGCATTTGTGCTGCATCCCAACGAGCAAATTGGTTATCTGCAAATTTAAGCAAACCTAATAACTGCTCTGTGGTGTAATCATAATCCAGTTTTACCGGTGCAGAAAAATCACATAATAACGCAGGAATTGGACGACCATAAATACCATGGAATTCAAATACTTGGTCTTTTTCCGTTACATTTAACACATCGCTTAACAACTCACCGTTATGCTGTAACATTTGTTTGGTGCCTTTGGCATCATAAAGCGCAATTTTCAATGGAATATGTAAATTTACTTTTTCCATTTGGTCTGCTGTTGGCGGTGTAGATTGTGAAACCGTTAAACGATAAGTATGGGTTTGTTCATCATAGGCATCACTAATCAATAATTCTGGCGTACCTGATTGACTATACCAACGACGGAATTGTGCTAAATCAACGTCATTTGCACGTTCCATTGCAGAAACAAAATCTTCACAGGTTGCCGCTTTACCATCGTTTTCAGCAATATAAAGTTGCATCCCTTTTTGGAAACCTTGTTCGCCTAATAAGGTATGCAACATACGAATCACTTCTGCCCCTTTTTCATATACAGTCACGGTATAGAAGTTATTCATTTCAATGACTTTTTCAGGGCGAATAGGGTGTGACATTGGGCTCGCATCTTCAGCAAATTGTACCGTACGTAAGAATTTCACGTTATTAATGCGATTAACAGCACGAGAACCCGTATCAGATGAAAACTCTTGATCACGGAAAACCGTTAAACCTTCTTTCAAACTTAATTGGAACCAATCACGGCAAGTCACACGGTTTCCTGTCCAGTTATGGAAGTATTCGTGCGCAATCACGCTTTCAATGGCGAGGTAATCATCATCGGTTGCCGTTTGTGGATTGGCCAACACAAATTTAGAGTTAAAGATATTCAACCCTTTATTTTCCATGGCGCCCATATTGAAGAAGTCCACAGCAACAATCATGTAAATATCTAAGTCGTACTCTAAATTGAAACGCTCTTCATCCCATTTCATCGCTTTTTTCAGACTTTCCATTGCCCACGAAGCGCGATCAAGATTGCCTCGGTCAACATAAAGCTCTAAAGCTACTTCACGACCACTTTTTGTGGTAAAGGTATCTTGTAATAAATCAAAATCACCTGCTACTAAAGCGAATAAATAGCTTGGTTTCGGGAATGGGTCATTCCATTCAACCCAATGACGACCATCCTCTAACTCGCCACTTGCAATACGGTTACCATTAGAAAGCAAGTAAGGATATTTAGTTTTATCTGCGGTAATTTTGGTTGTATAGCGAGCTAATACATCAGGACGATCAAGCATATAGGTAATTTGACGGAAACCTTCTGCTTCGCATTGAGTACAAATGCCTTCACCTGATTGATAAAGCCCTTGTAAAGAGGTGTTTTGTGCAGGCTCTAGATTCGTCACAATTTCAAGTTCAAAATTGGCCACACTTTGATTGGTTAAATCTAACGTTAAACTTTCGTGGTCTTGATGATAATGTTTGAAATCTTCGCCATTAAATTTGATGGAAGCAAATTGGAAACCATGACCATCTAATCGTAGGTGTGTTGCTTCGTCGTTTAAACGTTGGAAGGTTGTTTTTGCAGTGACAACGGTATGATTAGGATCTAATTGAAAATCAAGGAAAATATCCGTAACTGTAAAATCAGGTTGTTTGTAATCTTTTCTATATTTCGCCTTAGCTAACATAATCTGCTCTATTTCTAAGAAAAAAACTCCTATTAGGATAAAATTTTATGACAAAACTTGCAATGGAATTTTCAGTCTTTACCGCATAGCAAACGTTTGCTTAAAAGTGGGTAAATGTGCTATTCTACGCATCGTTTTTTATCAGATAATTTTTTAAAAATATGTCAAATACCGCACAAATTGCTATTGTTATGGGCTCTAAAAGCGATTGGGCCACCATGCAAGAAGCCACTCAAATTTTAGATGAACTCAATGTGGCATATCATGTTGAAGTCGTTTCCGCACATCGAACCCCCGACAAACTGTTTGAATTTGCCGAAAATGCACAAAAAAATGGTTACAAAGTGATTATCGCAGGTGCAGGTGGTGCAGCACACCTACCCGGTATGATTGCGGCCAAAACGCTTGTGCCTGTACTTGGGGTGCCTGTTAAAAGCTCTATGTTAAGCGGTGTTGATAGTCTCTATTCTATCGTACAAATGCCTAAAGGTATTCCTGTTGGTACGTTAGCAATTGGCCCTGCTGGTGCAGCGAATGCAGCATTACTCGCCGCACAAATTCTTGCTGGTTGGGATGATGCGTTATTTGCTCGCCTACAAGCATTCCGCGAAAATCAAACTAATGTAGTATTGGATAATCCTGATCCACGTAAATAAAACACCTTTCATTTTGACCGCACTTTTTAAAGTGCGGTTGTTTTTTTAGCTAGATTTAATGAGAAAATTTATGCAAAACTCTACCCTATATCCTACCGTTTATGTGCTTGGTAACGGTCAACTCGGCAGAATGTTACGTTATGCAGGTGCCCCATTAGATATTCATGTCCAGCCGCTTGAGTTTAATGCGCCCGTATTTGATTTACCCAAAGATGCCATCATCACCGCAGAAATTGAACGTTGGGAAAAAACACCGTTAACTGAATTATTAGGCCATCATAAAAATTTCGTTAATCAGAATGTTTTTGGCTTATTGGCTGATCGTTTTACCCAAAAATCTTTACTGGACGAACTCAATCTCTCTACCTCACCATGGTGTTTATTAAAAGATAAAACGCAATGGTCTGAAGTATTTAAAAACGTGGGTGAAAAAGTTGTTGTTAAACGTCGTACCGGTGGTTATGACGGCCGTGGTCAATGGATTATCACTGAAAATAATCAACGTGATATTACGGACGATTTATTCGGTGAAGTTATCGCAGAAAAATTTATTCCTTTTGATTATGAAGTGTCTATCGTAGGCGCAAGATTTAAAAATGGTGAAAAACGTTTCTATCCTGTGACGCATAACCTACAGCAAAATGGTATTTTACGTTACAGTGTGACAGATATTTCATTTCCTAAACAAAAAAACCAACAAATTCAGGCTGAATCTATGCTCGGAAAAATCATGGACAAGCTTGAATATGTGGGTGTAATGGCGATGGAATGCTTTGTGGTGGGCGATAAATTATTAATTAATGAGCTCGCCCCTCGTGTGCATAACAGTGGACATTGGACACAACTCGGCTGTGCCATTAGCCAATTTGAATTGCATCTACGAGCCTTGTTAGATTTACCTACACCGTCATTACAACCCATTGCACCAAGTGTCATGGTCAATTTGATTGGTACAGAGCATAATCCACAATGGTTGAACACGC
The DNA here is from genome assembly GCF_001815355.1 of Haemophilus sp. HMSC068C11. Classification (GTDB taxonomy): domain Bacteria; phylum Pseudomonadota; class Gammaproteobacteria; order Enterobacterales; family Pasteurellaceae; genus Haemophilus_D. The sequence continues at coordinate 41,813 of NZ_KV820366.1, read as the reverse complement.
CTTTCTCCCAGTTACATTGGTATGGTAAAGAAGTTCGTCCAGGTAGAAAATTAGGTCATATCAATATTACACATCCTGATAAAATGATCATTATTCAACAGCTTGAAAAACTTCGTCACGAACTCCCTGAAGACTATCAATCTGGTTTAAATTGGGCGATTGAGAAATTAAAATAATCGAAAAAAACAACCGCACTTTTTGATGAATATCTAAAAACATCAAAGTGCGGTTGATTTTTATTAGGTTCTTCTTGATAAAATCTATCGGCTGAAGTATAAATTTACTCATCCCACAACACATACATAAGGAAAAGCTATGTTTGAACATATCAAAGCGGCTCCGGCCGATCCTATCTTAGGCTTAGGCGAAGCATTCAAATCTGAAACGCGTGAAAATAAAATTAATTTAGGTATTGGCGTTTATAAAGATGCACAAGGTACAACGCCAATTATGCGTGCGGTAAAAGAAGCCGAAAAACGCTTATTTGATAACGAAAAAACGAAAAACTATCTGACTATCGATGGTATTGCCGATTATAACGAACGCACAAAAGAGCTCCTTTTCGGTAAAGATTCTGATGTAATTAAAGCAAACCGCGCAAGAACTGCGCAAAGTTTAGGTGGTACAGGTGCATTACGCATTGCTGCGGAATTCATTAAACGCCAAACCAAAGCACAAAATGTGTGGATTAGTACACCAACATGGCCTAACCACAATGCAATTTTCAATGCGGTAGGCATGACGATTCGTGAATATCGTTATTATGATGCTGAACGCAAAGCCCTTGACTGGGAACATTTACTTGAAGATTTAAGCCAAGCAAGCGAAGGCGATGTGGTGCTGTTACACGGTTGCTGCCACAACCCAACTGGTATTGACCCAACCCCTGAACAATGGCAAGAATTAGCTGCGCTTTCAGCAAAAAATGGCTGGTTACCACTCTTTGACTTTGCTTATCAAGGTTTAGCCAATGGCTTAGACCAAGATGCTTACGGTTTACGTGCTTTTGCAGCAAATCATAAAGAATTATTAGTGGCGAGCTCATTCTCTAAAAACTTTGGTTTATACAATGAGCGTGTAGGTGCTTTTACCCTTGTGGCTGAAAATGCAGAAATTGCTTCAACAGCATTAACACAGGTGAAATCAATTATTCGTACCCTCTACTCTAACCCAGCATCTCACGGTGGGGCGACCGTAGCAACGGTGTTAAATGATCCACAACTTCGTCAAGACTGGGAAAATGAATTAACTGAAATGCGTGAACGCATCAAAAAAATGCGCCACTTATTCGTTCAGTTATTAAAAGAATACGGTGCAGAACAAGATTTCAGCTTTATCATGGAACAAAACGGTATGTTCTCTTTCAGCGGCTTATCACCTGAACAAGTTGATCGCTTAAAAGAAGAATTTGCGATTTACGCTGTTCGTTCTGGTCGTATCAATGTGGCTGGGATCACTGAGGACAATATTCGTTATTTATGTGAAAGCATTGTAAAAGTGCTTTAATCAATAAAAACAAAAAGTGCGGTTAAATTTGACCGCACTTTTTTTCATCTCAATATAATAAAAAAAGGCAGATTTTACTCTGCCTTTTTATCAAATAATTACCATTGGTAACCGATGCTTCCGCCCCAGTTTACATCACTGCGGGAATTGATACTTGCACCAACTTTAATCGAAATTTTGTTGTTATCAGAATTTCGGCCATAACCAACTGCGATTGCATTTTCATTGCGATAACCACCAACACCAACAGAAACTAAGCTTTTACCCGCTTCATTTGGACGTTGTAAGAAAGAAATCGCTGTCGCACCTGCAATACCTGCTCGTAATTTACGATCAACGTGATCAATTTTGTTGTCTAAACGATTGATGTTGTTATTAATGTTTTTCACTGCATTATCAACATAGCGTTTATTTACTGCATCAGTTGGGTCTTTCGGATCAGCCACATTTACAATACGATTATTGTGCATATCTAATCCACCATGTGCATGGATAGTACCACCAACGTTAACGTCACCTGTTGTAGTTACATTTTTGAATGTCGGTGTATCAGACACAGCAACGCTTAACACTTTGCCTTTTTTGTGAGTTAATTTAATATTTTTACCCGCATCAAGTGTTAACTTATCCATTTTTGTTGCAGTAGATTGAACCGTTTCTTCTGTCACTTCATTTACAACAGTACCTTCAGATGCACTTGCAGTCACGTTAAATCCACGACCACCTGCATTTTTGATTTCATCTTTGGTTTTTTGTGAAAGATCCACTTTGTAATTGGTTACTGTGGTAACAGAAATACCATTTTTAACTTCTGTTTTTTCACCAACTGTTACTGTAACAGCATCAGAAGCAGCTTCAACTGATGCGGAAGTGTCTTTTGCATTAACGGTGTAAATCGTTTGATTATTCGCACCAGTTTCAGAAGTAACCTCTACATTTGTTCCAGCTTTTACTTCTGTTTTAGCTGCCGCTGCGGCTTTAGTAATATTGGTATTAAGCTCGTTCTTCGCTGCATATAATTGGCTACCATTCACAGCATCTTTACTATCTGCTGAAATTGTACCATTTGATACATGAGTGATTTTTTTATCACCTGCATTAATACCATCTTGATTAATCGTAACAGGTCCTACGGTGAGATTATTAGCTGTAACATTATTAACAGTAATATCATCTTTTAAATTCACTGTAATATTAGCAGCATTATCACCATCTTCAACAACCACTTTGGTATTCTTACCATTCACAAAATTTACTTTGCCATTGGTATTAATACGTGATGTGTCAGTATCATTGTTTTGAATATTAAAGCCTGCATTGTAATACGCTTGATACAACTGGCTACCATTTACTGCGTCGGTTGATTTATCAGTAATTCGACCTGCACCCACATTTTGGATCTGGCGAACAAGTTTTCCATCACCAACAGATACTGCACCTTTTTGAGTTGAAGAAGTACCATTGTAGTTAACTGTCACGCTGCTCTTATCACCAAAATAAGATAAAGCTTTTGCTGTCTTATCAAAATCATTGGCTGCACTACTTGAATAAGAACCCAATGTCACAGAGTTTTCATGCGTACCTTTAGCTTGAGTACCAATCACAACAGCACTAACCCCAGAGACGTTACTAGATGTACCAAGAGCAATAGCATTAACAGCAGAGGAATTACTATTTTTACCAACCGCAACGGCATTCATTGATGAAGCATTAGCATTAGAACCAGTTGCCAATGCATCCACTGCTGAAGCTTTAGATGCATAACCGAAAGCCATTGAACCTCTACCACTAGCATCTGCACCGTTACCTAATGCTGAAGCTCCTACTTCACTCGCTTTAGCCCCATTACCTACAGCAGTCGAAACGATTGCACTAGCGTTTGCACCTGTACCTAAAGCTGTTGCACTTTGAGCTCCAGCATAAGAGCGGCGACCTAACGCGGTGGATTCTTGCCCTTCTGTTACTGCTTGAGAACCAACTGCAATAGAATTATTCGCTCTAGCAGATGCGCCAACGCCTAATGCAGTTGCGCCCCATGCTGAAGCTGATGCACTATCTCCCAATGCTGATGCACTTTGTGCGAGAGCTTTCGAGTTTCGACCAACAGCGGTTGCTAGAGCGCCTGTTGCATTTGCTGTTGCACCAAAGGCTGAAGCCCCTTCACCATCAGCATAAGATGCCACCCCTACAGCAGTTTGGCTATTTCCACCCGCTTTCTCATTAGAAGTTTTAGCCATTAAGCCGATAGCAATTGCGTTTGTACCTTTACCACTATAGGCTCTATTACCAATCGTCACGCCATATTGAGAATTACCATCAGCTTTATCACCTAAAGTTACAGACCAACGTCCTGTATTTGTAGTATTACCACCAATTACTACGCTCTCAGTTGTTTCAGATTTAGCTTTATTACCTAAAACAACAGAATTCCCTGTTGTACCGGTTCCACCAAGGGCTCTCGCACCGATACCTCCAACAATATTTCCTTGATCATTTGATACCACATTGGTTTCAGCCATCGCGCTTGTAGTTGCACCTGCTAAAACTGCAGCGCCAATAATTACATTTAATGTTTTACGTTTATCAGTTTGAGATGATTTACCCACAGATTTGCTTAGTTCTGAAACAGCAATCCAGCATTGGTTTACTGTATTCCAAATAATTTTAAAAACATGATTCATATTAAAGTTTCCTATAATCTAAAAATAAGTAGTCAAGACAAACAAAATCTTGATTCCGAATAAGTATAATAGGAAACTCAGCAATTAACAGATAATTTACAAGATTTTACAAAAGCTGACAAAGAATAGTTTTTTTATGGAGAAGTTAAATGTAATGTAAAGATAAATTAAAGATAAATTAAAGATAAATTAACAACTTAAAGTATATGTATAATTATATACTTATTCTGCTAATAAAAGTAAAAATGGCCATAAAAATGACCATATTTTTTATATTGAATTACCACTTATTTAACGCTTCTTTATCGCTCTCTCTTGCTTCAATCCAACGCTCACCTTGATTGGTTTGTTCTTTTTTCCAGAACGGCGCTTTGGATTTTAAGAAGTCCATAATAAATTCATTGGCGTGGTAAGCATCACCTCGGTGAGCAGAACTGATGCCGACTAAAACAATTTCATCGCCGGTATGCAAAAGTCCTACTCGATGTATCACAGACACTCGCTGGATATCCCAACGGGCTTTAGCCTGTTCTACAATTTCACGTAAGGCTTTTTCCGTCATGGCGGGATAATGTTCTAAGTATAAGCTGGATACCTCATCACCTAAATTAAGATCGCGAACTTTACCCACAAAAATAACCGTTGCGCCAACCGAATGTTGCTCAGAAAGCCATCGGTAAACGGCATTTTGATCAAACGGTTGTTCTTGTACTGAAATTTGAATATCCGTCATTTAACCCCCTGTTACCGGTGGGAAAAATGCAATTTCATCCCCATTTTTGACCGCACTTTCTAATGGCATCAAGGTTTGATTGATAGCGACTAAAAGCTTCCCTTTTTCTAACGCTAACGCCCATCTGTCACCTTTTTGAGCGAGATGTTCACGTACCGCTTCCGCTGTCGCAAAATCGCCTTCAAGCTGAATAGAATCGACGCCAATTAATTCTCGAGTTTGAGCAAAAAATAAAACATTTAACATCTTATTTTTCCTCCGCAATAAAATGGCCGGATTTTCCACCGCTCTTTTCTAACAGACGAACGTGTTCAATCACCATGTCTTTTTGTACGGCTTTACACATATCGTAAATGGTTAAGGCTGCTACGCTTGCTGCCGTTAATGCTTCCATCTCTACGCCGGTTTTTCCAGTTAATTTACAAAGAGATTGAATATGAACTTGATTGGTTTCAAGTAACGGTTCTAAATTCACTTCTACTTTAGAAAGTAACAATGGATGGCAAAGCGGGATAAGTTCCCAAGTACGTTTTGCGGCTTGAATACCTGCAATACGTGCTGTAGCAAATACATCGCCTTTATGATGTTTGCCTTCCACGATCATAGCAAGGGTTTCTTTTGACATAGTCACGATGGCTTCGGCACGAGCTTCACGAACAGTCTCTGCTTTTACAGAAACATCCACCATATTGGCTTCGCCTTGAGAATTGATATGCGTAAATGTAGTCATAATAAAATAAAGTGCGGTTAAAATATTGAATGTTTTACATGTGTGACAAAAGCAAAATAAGTGAATAGCTAAATTCACCTATTTTCTTTTAGCCACCGATAGAGGCTAAATGATTTCTTACGCCACTATCACCGATATGCAAATAATGATGTTCACGTTTGCCTTGCAGTGCAGAAAAAATACGTGCTTGCAAAATATCTTGCTGTTCATGGGATTGCAATAAATCACGTAATTCAATGCCTTCTTCGCCGAATAAACAGAGATGAAGTTTGCCCTTCGCTGATACTCTGAGACGATTACAGCTTGCGCAGAAATTCTTCTCATAAGGCATGATTAAGCCAATTTCGCCTGCATAATCAGGATGCGTGAATACTTTAGCAGGACCATCAGTATGGGATTTGTGTTGTAATTGCCAACCGTTTTGCAGCAATTTATCCGCTAATACTTGTCCTGAAAGATGGAATTTATCAAAGAAACTATCCATTTCGCCCGTTTGCATGAGTTCGATAAAGCGCATTTGAATTGGGCGATCTTTCACCCAAACAAGGAATTGCTCAAACTCTTTGTCATTCAAATTTTTCATCAAAACTGAATTGACTTTGACTTTGTTGTAGCCCACTTCAAATGCACGATCGATACCGCGCATCACGTCATCAAATTTATTGATACCCGTAATTTGATGGAACATTTTCGGATCTAAGCTATCAACACTGACATTAATAGACGTAATCCCTGCTTTCTTCCAATCAGCCACATCTTTTGCCATGCGATAGCCATTTGTCGTGACGGCTAATTGACGGATTCCATCAATATTAGCAATGCTTTCAGCAATAGAAATAAAATCTTTGCGTAAAGTCGGTTCGCCACCCGTTAAACGGATTTTCTCTGTGCCCATTTCAGCAAACGCTTGAGCAAGATGGGTAATTTCTTTTAAGGTTAAGAAACTTGGTTTGTTAGCTTCGGGTTGATAACCATCAGGCAAACAATAGGTACAACGAAAATTACACTGATCGGTAATCGACAGTCGTAGATAGTAATATTGGCGTTGGAAAGGATCGACTAAGCGAGACTCTCCTACGTTCTTGATAGGAATGGATTGCATTTTACACCTTTCTAAATATGGAGAGGATAAACCGTTTCCAGCGTATCCCTGAATAACGTACCGCGTTATTGGCTTGCCGCCGTATTTCTTGTGAAACTTAGGCTAAACAAGCTCGGAGTTATGCGTTAAAAATAAATTGTGTTGGTATTGTAATAAAAGCAAGCGGTTAATAGCAATAATTTGGTAGAATAACCCGACTATATTAATAAAAATAACAGCATTAACTTATATAAAAAAATATATAACATTATTTTTTATAATTATTTATAGGTAAAAAAGGAAGAAAAATGTCCGATTTATCTCGTCACAGCCGTCATGAACATTTAGACGAAATCAAACATATTGTTGCCATTGGTGGTGGTCATGGATTAGGGCGTGTATTATCGGCGCTTAGTTTTATGAAAGAGCGTTTAACCGGTATTGTTACCACCACAGATAACGGCGGTTCAACGGGTCGTATTCGCCAAGAACAAGGTGGTATCGCATGGGGCGATCTACGTAATTGTTTAAACCAAATCATCATTGAGCCAAGCACGGCATCTGCATTATTTGAATACCGCTTTACTGGTGAAGGTGAACTTTCTGGGCATAATTTAGGCAATTTAATGCTCAAAGCCTTAGAAGATATGCATATTCGCCCTATTGAAGCCATTAACTTAATTCGTGAATTACTCAAAGTAAAATCTCACATTATTCCCATGTCAGAAGAACCTGTTCACCTTGCGGCGAGTTTAGGTTCAGGCTCCAGTATTGTCGGTGAAGTGAGCATTGATAATTTAACGGAATTACCTCAATCACTTTTCTTAGTGCCTATGGTTAAAGCCGCACAAGAAGCCATCCAAGCATTAGAGCAAGCGGAAGTCATTTTACTTGGTCCAGGAAGTTTCATGACGAGCATTATGCCACCATTATTATTACCTGAATTAGCGACTGCCCTGTGTAATAGCAAAGCAAAAGTGATTTTTATTGATAATTTAGGGACAGAAATTGGCGCGGCCTCTCAGCTTTCACTGACTGATCGTATTCAGAAAATTAATGAAATTGTCGGTGCCCCTATCATTAATGGCGCCATTACCCCTTATCGCGAACAACAAAGTGCGGTCGATTTGTCTGCCATTTCTTCCGTTAAAATCTTAGCTAAACGCTTGAATGCAGATGATATCAGCTATCGTCATGACAGAACATTACTTGCCAAAGCTATCGATGAATTAGTGGGTGAATTAGATTACGAATAAAAAAACCGCACGTTAAAGTGCGGTCATTTTTTGTTTATTTTTTCCCGAAAACTCTCACATTCGTGAAACCATTTTCTTTTAAATAAAGCGCTTGCAGTTTACTCATCACGCCTCGCTCACAATAAAGCACATAATTTTTACTTTGATCTAATGAACAGAATTGTGAAGATAATTTGTAAAACGGCAATTGCATCACTTGATGCTCGTCTGATTCAAATGGATTTTCATCTGTCTCTTCAGGACTACGAATATCTAAAATAATATCATTTTCACCAAGCACTGAAATGGTATCCACTTCCACCACTCCTTTCTTGGTTTCTTCTGCAATTTGACGGATATCTAAATATTGTGCATTTTCAACCGCACTTTCCAACACGCCAAAATCAAAGTGATTTTCTTCTTCAAGAATTTTTTCACGGACGGCTTTAATCGTTGGATTTTTAGAAATCACCCCACAGAATTCTGGCATTGATTTGGCAATATCATCTGTGCCGATCTCTTTCGCCATCGCAATAATTTGTTCTTTATCATGGGTAATAAGTGGACGTAATACTAACGCATCAGATGCTTCATCAATTAAACGTAAATTGGTCAAGGTTTGGCTCGAAACTTGTCCGAGTGCTTCGCCGGTAACGATAGCTTGAATATCAAAACGTTGTGCAACTTTACTTGCAGCTCGCACCATCATTCGTTTTAACACGACACCCATTTGGCCGTTATCAACTTTCTCTAAAATCTCGCCCACTACGCCTTCAAAAGGAATAGCAATAAAACGGACTTTATGAGATGAGCTATAGCGATTCCAAATATGGTAAGCCATTTGTTTCACGCCAATTTCGTGAGCAGCCCCACCTAAATTGAAGAAACAATAATGCACACGAGAACCACGACGAATAAGCATATAACTGGATACGCCAGAGTCAAAGCCACCTGAAATCAATGAAAGCACGTCTTCTTGTGTCCCAATTGGATAACCACCAAGACCAACATGACGACCTCTCACCAGCATCATTTTGTCATCTTCAATATCAATACGCACCGTCACATCAGGATTTTTTAAGCGTACTTTTGCACTTTCAATATGCTGATTTAAACCACCACCGATATAACGTTCTGCTTCAATGGAACTGAAATCATGTTTACCTTTCCGTTTTACACGTACGCAAAAGGTTTTGTTTTCAAGTTGAGCTGCAACATCCACTAAGGTCAACTCAAAGATATGATGTAAATCGGTAAACGGTTTTTCTTCTACTTCTAAAAAATGATGAATACCTGGAATACGTTGTAAAAGTGCAATCAACTCTTCACGATTGGCTTCATTTTTTGACCGCACTTCGATGTAATCCCAATGACGAACAACCGCTGTTTCTTCATCATATTTTTGTAAAATATTACGGATATTAGAGGTCAAAATTTTCGCGAAACGCTTACGCACGGTTTCGCTTTTAATCATAATTTCAGGAAAAAGTTTAACGATAAATTTCATAATAATCTGTGAATAATAAAAAATGGCCGTATTGTACGCTAAATTCCAGATCCCACAAAGTTCAAATTCTCACGAAAAACTGACCGCACTTTGAAATAAGTTTTTAACATCCCTATAAAAATCAAGTACAATACGGAGCAATTTATTCATCTGAAAAGGATAATTTAATGGCGCGTAAACCAGCAAATGCTGAACCTGATTTTGAAACAACACTTGCACAATTAGAAACCATTGTGACAAAACTTGAAAGCGGTGAATTACCATTAGAAGATGCGCTGAAAGAATTTGAAAACGGCATTAAATTGGCTCAACTTGGTCAAGAACGCTTGCAACAAGCAGAACAACGTATTCAAATTTTGTTACAAAAAAGCGAAACCGCCCCATTAAGTGATTATCAAGGGGACGAGTAATCCATGAGTTATCAATTCGGCACTGAACTCAAACAAGTTCAAGATCGTATTAATCAGTTTTTAACCAATCAATTTGAAGAAATTGACTCTTATAGCGCCCCTTTGCGTGATGCCATGAAATATGGATTATTGTTAGGTGGCAAACGCGTTCGCCCTTTCCTTGTCTATGCAACGGGTAAAATGCTGGGTGCAGAAACACCTGCTTTAGATTACGCGGCTGCAGCCATTGAAGCTATTCACGCTTATTCTTTAATCCATGATGATTTGCCTGCCATGGACAACGATGAACTTCGTCGTGGTCAACCAACTTGTCATATCGCTTTTGATGAAGCTACGGCTATTTTAGCTGGCGATGCATTACAAGCTTTTGCCTTTGAAATTCTTACTGAAGCCCCTTCTCTTTCTGCTGAACAAAAATTGCAATTAGTGAAAGTCTTAGCTCAAGCATCTGGCGTACAAGGCATGTGTTTAGGACAAAGTTTAGATTTAATTTCAGAGCACAAACAAGTTAATTTAGACGAATTAGAGCTTATTCATCGCAACAAAACTGGTGCATTGCTAACAGCCGCATTAAAATTGGGTTTTATCTGTTCGCCTCACTTTGAAAACAAAGAATTAGAACAACAACTAGAACGTTATTCACAAGCTATTGGTCTGGCTTTCCAAGTACAAGATGACATTTTAGATATTGAAGGCGACAGTGCGGAAATCGGCAAACCTGTGGGTTCTGATTTAGGTTTAGATAAAAGCACTTATCCAAAGCTGTTAGGGTTAGAGGGTGCGAAACAAAAAGCACAAGAACTCTATCAAACCGCCTTACATGAATTAGACAATTTACCTTTTGATACCACTGCATTGCGTGCATTAGCTCAATTTATTGTCAATCGTAAAAGTTAATGGTGACAGCACTGACTTTAATTTCTCAAAGTGCGGTCACTTTTTTCACATTTTAGGACTAACGAATATATGAACAACTATCCTCTTTTATCCTTAATTAATTCGCCGGAAGATTTGCGTCTGTTGAATAAAGAGCAGCTTCCGCAGCTTTGTCAGGAATTACGGAGTTATCTGTTGGAGTCCGTTAGTCAAACCAGTGGTCATTTGGCATCAGGTCTTGGTACTGTTGAATTGACTGTTGCACTACACTACATTTTCAAAACCCCTTTTGATCAATTAATTTGGGATGTGGGTCATCAAGCTTATCCACATAAAATTTTGACAGGTCGTCGTGATCAAATGTCTACTATTCGCCAAAAAGGCGGAATTCATCCCTTCCCTTGGCGTGAAGAAAGTGAATTTGATGTATTAAGTGTTGGCCACTCTTCTACTTCAATCAGTGCAGGACTGGGGATTGCTGTCGCGGCAGAACGTGAAAATGCAGGTCGCAAAACTGTTTGTGTTATTGGTGATGGTGCAATCACTGCGGGTATGGCATTTGAAGCCTTAAACCATGCTGGTTCTTTGCATACTGATATGTTGGTCATTTTAAATGACAATGAAATGTCTATTTCTGAAAATGTCGGTGCATTAAATAATCACCTTGCCCGTATTTTCTCTGGTTCATTATATTCAACCGTTCGTGACGGCAGTAAGAAAATCTTAGATAAGGTGCCGACCGTTAAAAACTTTATGAAGAAAACCGAAGAACATATGAAAGGTGTAATGTTCTCTCCAGAAAGTACGCTTTTTGAAGAGCTCGGTTTTAACTATATTGGACCAATTGACGGGCATAATATCGATGAATTAATTGCTACTTTAAGCAATATGCGCGATCTCAAAGGGCCGCAATTCTTACACATCAAAACTAAAAAAGGAAAAGGTTACGAGCCTGCAGAAAAAGATCCTATTGGTTTCCATGGTGTACCAAAATTTGACCCAACAAGCGGCCAACTTCCTAAATCAAATGCCAAACCAACCTATTCAAAAATCTTTGGTGATTGGTTATGCGAAATGGCGGAACAAGACGATAAATTAGTCGGTATTACCCCGGCAATGCGTGAAGGTTCTGGCATGGTAGAATTTTCAGAACGATTCCCACAACAATATTTTGATGTTGCCATCGCAGAGCAACATGCTGTTACCTTTGCAGCCGGTCTTGCAATTGGCGGTTATAAACCTGTTGTAGCAATTTATTCTACCTTCTTACAACGTGCTTATGATCAGCTTATTCACGATGTTGCTATTCAAAACTTACCTGTTCTCTTTGCCATCGATCGTGCCGGTATTGTAGGCGCTGATGGACAAACTCACCAAGGTGCATTTGATTTAAGTTTTATGCGCTGCATTCCGAATATGATCATCATGACACCAAGTGATGAAAATGAATGTCGCCAAATGCTTTATACTGGTTATAAATGTGGTAAACCTGCTGCGGTACGTTATCCGCGTGGAAATGCAATCGGCGTAGAATTAACCCCACTTGCTGAATTAGAAATTGGTCGTTCAAAAATGGTTCGTCAAGGTGAAAAAATCGCGATTCTGAATTTTGGCACACTCTTACCTGCTGCTTTATCTGTGGCAGAAAAACTCAATGCAACTGTTGTCGATATGCGCTTTGTGAAACCAATTGATGAATCTCGCATTCTAGAAATGGCGGATACCCACGACTTCATTGTGACATTGGAAGAAAATGCGATTCAAGGTGGTGCAGGCTCTGCTGTTTCAGAAGTGCTAAATTCTCATGGAAAAACAACCGCACTTTTACAGCTTGGTTTACCAGATATCTTTATTCCGCAAGGAACACAACAAGAAGCACTTGCTGAAATTAAATTAGATGAAAAAGGGATTGAAGAGCAAATCGTTGCCTTTATAAAGGGCTAAATTCGTTCATTTTCGTTTAATTTTGATATTTTTAAAAATTTTTTCAAAAATATCGAACTATTTCAAAAACACACAGTCTGATACATTGCTAGTGCACTGCATATTGCAGTTATCTTTTTGAAGTTTCTTATAAATTAAGACCTCCCCGCTATTCAAGTTTTGAGTAGCGGTTTTTTCTTTTTTGGAGGTCATAAAAAAGGACGCTTTTCAGCGTCCTAATTCTTGAATCTAAACTTTAAAAAATTAAAGTGCAGATTTTGCTTTTTCAACTAATGCAGCGAACGCTACTTTGTCGAATACAGCGATATCAGCAAGGATCTTACGGTCGATTTCAACAGACGCTTTTTTCAAGCCGTTGATGAATTTGCTGTAAGATAAACCATTTTGACGAGCCGCAGCGTTGATACGTGCAATCCATAATTGACGGAATTGACGTTTACGTTGACGACGGTCACGATATGCGTATTGACCAGCTTTGATCACCGCTTGGAAAGCAACGCGATACACGCGTGAACGTGCACCATAATAACCTTTAGCAGCCTTAAGAACTTTCTTATGGCGTGCTCTTGCAATAACACCACGTTTTACACGAGCCATTATTTAATCTCCTATGTAATATTTTAACTAATTTAACTAATCGTACGTTTTGCTTAAATAACGGCTTATGCGTATGGTAAGCAAGCTACTACTAAAACTTGGTCTGCTTTCGCAACCATTGATTTATGACGTAAATGACGTTTACGTTTAGTTGTCTTTTTAGTCAAAATATGACGTAAGTGAGATTGTTTACGTTTGAAACCGCCAGAAGCTGTTTTTTTGAAACGCTTAGCAGCACCACGTACTGTTTTAATTTTAGGCATTGTTAAAATAACTCCGCATTTTAAGTTAAACACATAATTAGGCGAATCCGAAGATTACTTGTAGGCACTAATTATTCCAATATGGCAAATTAAATTGCCCTTCTCCAAAAGCAATTAGGCTGCGTAGTTTGCCCAATGTGCAGTTGTATTCTCACCGAAGTGAAAATTCGATTATCTAGATTAAATCTAAATAAAAAATTATTTTTTCTTAGGTGCTAACACCATTACCGCTTGGCGACCTTCTAATTTACCTGGTGCAGATTCCACTACTGAAATGTGTGCTAAATCGTTTTTAACGCGTTCTAATACGTCTAAACCAATATCTTGGTGAGCCATTTCACGACCACGGAAACGTACGGTAATTTTCGCTTTATCGCCATCTTCTAAGAAACGGATTAAGCTACGTAATTTAACTTGGTAGTCACCTTCGTCAGTACCTGGACGGAATTTAATTTCCTTCACTTGTACGACTTTTTGTTTTTTCTTCTGTTCTTTTGCAGTTTTGCTCTTTTCATAGAGGAACTTGCCGTAGTTCATAATACGACAAACCGGTGGTTCGGCATTTGGACTGATCTCAACTAGATCAAGCGCTGCTTGTTCTGCCATATCTAAGGCCTGTTGAATTGATACAATCCCCGCTTGTTCACCATCTTGGTCAATCAAACGAACTTCTTTTACTCGAATTTCATCGTTAATGCGATTCGGGCGGTTAGCTGCCGGAGCTTTTTTTACGGTTTTGATAATGTTATTCCTTCTATTTATTTAAGATAAAACCCACTGCATTTAAAACAGAAGATTTCTTCAATCATTTGCTATAAAAACAAACAAAAAACGGGCAAAATTTTATAGTATTTGCCACGTTTATGCAACAAGGATTTCTATTCCTTTAAATATCAACTGGTAAAGCACTTATTTCAGCAGAAATACTTTCACCAAATTGAAGTAATTTCTCTAATCTCGCAGTTTCAATACACACCATATTTCGATATCCATCTGCTTTCATTGCACTTGGCGTTTTTTCCCAAGGATTCCATAGCACAATTGAATCGGCATGATGATGGGTAATTTGAATACGTCGATTAAATGCTTGATCCACCAAGAATGTTTTATCTTCCTCTAATGTATAAATACAATCGACGCCTTGTTCTATTCTTCGAGTTGAAGGAACATCAGTATGTTTACCTTGTAATGAGTCATAACAACGGCTTGGTAAATTTTGGACTTCAATTTGTGAAATATCACCAATATTAAAATAACTGTGTAATGCCGCTTGAGCAGGCTCCTGCCCTAAATGCGTTAAAGTCATTGTGCATTTATCGGTAAATTCCATTTTCATTTTGGTTTCAATCACACCATATTCAGAAAAGAGTGAAAATTCTAACCGCACTTTATTCGCTTGCAGATCATAATCACTTAATTGCCACAAACGTAAACGCGCTGTACCGTGTGAAGGCTGTTTAACACCACCAAACCAAGGGTAACAAAGTGGTACACCGCCACGAATTGCCACACCTTGTGTGAAAGGTTCAATCTCACTTAACCAAAAGACATCCTGCTCTGCCCCTTTAGGTTTCCAATTTAATAGCTGTGCCCCTTGTAGTGAAATTCGAGCGGAACCTACAGAGTGATTTAAAGTTAAAACAGGAATTTCATTGATACGTTCTAAAGTTAATTCTGGTGTTAATTGTTGAATTTGAGCTGTCATATTCGCCTCCTTGTGATAAGGCTATTATATAGAAGAAAGAGAGACTTGAGTTTATTTTTATACCGTGAATATAAAAAAACCGCACATCAAAGTGCGGTCATTTTTAATTAAGATTTTAAAGAATTAATTACTCTTCACCCAACAATTTCAACTCACGTTGTCTTACTTGAGATTTTAAGATTTCAGCAAATTCTTCAATCGTGAAAGTACCTAAATCTGCACCTTTACGTGTACGTACTGCCACTTTGCCTTCAGCGATTTCTTTATCACCGCAAACGAGCATATAAGGTACGCGACGTAAGGTGTGTTCACGGATCTTAAAGCCGACTTTCTCATTACGTAAATCAGCTTTAACGCGTAATCCGACATCAGAAAATTGTTTCACGACTTTTTGCACGTAATCAGCTTGGCTATCTGTAATATTCATCACAATCGCTTGAACTGGTGCTAACCATGCAGGGAAGAAACCGGCATACTCTTCAGTAATGATACCGATGAAACGTTCAATCGAACCTAAAATCGCACGGTGAATCATAACCGGAGTACGACGATCGTTATCTTCTGCCACATAAGACGCATTTAAACGACCAGGTAATGCAAAGTCTAATTGGATCGTACCGCATTGCCATTCACGATCTAAGCAGTCACGTAATGCAAACTCAATTTTCGGACCGTAGAATGCACCTTCACCTTCTTGAATTTCATATTCAAGACCGTTATGCGCTAATGCTGCTGCAAGACCTGCTTCTGCGCGATCCCACATATCATCTGCACCGATACGTTTTTCTGGACGAGTAGATAATTTCACCTGAATATTTTGGAAACCGAAAGTGCTGTAAATGTCGTAAACCATTTTAATACAGCTGGTTACTTCACTTTCAATTTGGTCTTCAGTACAGAAAATGTGTGCATCATCTTGAGTGAAACCACGTACACGCATTAAACCGTGTAAAGAACCCGATGGTTCATTACGGTGACAAGAACCAAATTCCGCCATACGGATTGGTAAATCACGGTAAGATTTTAAACCTTGGTTAAAGATTTGAACGTGTCCTGGGCAGTTCATTGGTTTAATCGCATATTCACGGTTTTCTGATTGTGTAGTAAACATCAAATCGCCGTAGTTTTGCCAGTGACCTGTTTTTTCCCATAACACACGGTCCATCATGAACGGACCTTTCACTTCTTGATAATCGTATTCTTTTAATTTAGTACGTACGAAGGTTTCCAATTCACGGAAAATTGTCCAACCATCGTTATGCCAGAACACCATACCCGGTGCTTCTTCTTGCATATGATATAAATCTAACGCTTTACCGATTTTACGGTGGTCACGTTTTGCCGCTTCTTCTAAGCGAGTTAAGTATTCCGCTAATTGTTTTTTATCTGCCCAAGCCGTACCGTAGATACGTTGTAACATTTTATTTTTGCTATCACCACGCCAGTAAGCACCTGCAACTTTCATTAATTTAAAGTTGTGGCAGAAACGCATATTTGGCACATGTGGTCCACGACACATATCAATGTATTCTTCGTGATGATAAAGCGCAGGGGTTGCGGTACGTTCGATATTTTCATCTAAGATAGCCATTTTGTATGGCTCACCGCGTTTTTCAAAAGTATCTCTTGCTTCTTGCCAGCTTACCGGAGTTTTGATGACGTCATAATTGGTTTTCGCCAATTCAAGCATACGTTTTTCGATAGCATCAATGTCTTCTTGCGTTAAAGAACGGTCTAAATCCACGTCATAATAGAAGCCATTTTCAATCGTTGGACCGATTGCCATTTTGACATCTGGGAATAATTGTTTGATAGCGTGACCAAGCAAGTGTGCGCAAGAGTGACGAATAATTTCTAAACCGTCTTCATCTTTTGCAGTAATAATTTCAAGGTTGGCATCTTCATTGATGATGTCACACGCATCACGACGTTCACCGTTTACACGGCCAGCGATGGTTGCTTTGGCAAGACCGGCTCCGATATCTTGAGCCACTTCTAACACAGAAACTGGACGATCAAATTCACGTTTAGAACCGTCCGGTAAAGTAATAATAGGCATAATTTTTCCTTATACAGTGGTCGCCCATACGAAAGGCAACATGCAAATAATGATTAAAAACAAACCGCACTTTCATTCACTCCCACTATCGAGCAAACCAAGTGCGGCGGAGAATTTTAGCACTTTCCACCACACTTGTTAATATCTCGCTGAATTCTTTCCAATGAGTAAACAATGATTTTCCTGATAGCTACTTTATCTATTCAAAATTTCCGATAAAATGACTGCACTTTTGATAAACACCAATTAAAGGAAACTCTATGAACGTATTAGTATTGAAATCAAGCATCCTTGCAGATAACTCTCAAAGTAATAAATTAGCCGATTACACCATTGAAAAATTAAAAGACCACAACATTGTGGTACGTGATTTAGCGGCGCAACAACTTCCCCATTTTGATGCAACGGCGGCAACTGCGGTACGTGGCGAACCTAAAACTGCAGAAGAAAATGCACTTTTAGCCTTATCTGATGAGTTAGTAGCTGAATTAAAAGCCGCTGATATTATTGTAATTGGTGCACCTATGTATAACTTAGGCATCCCAACACAACTTAAATCTTATTTTGATTTTATCTCTCGCCCTCGTGTGACTTTCCAATACACTGCAAATGGCCCTGAGGGTTTACTTCAAGGTAAAAAAGCGATTGTGTTAGCAAGCTTTGGTGGCATGTATGATGAAAACAATAACGTGACAAATTACTTAAAAGCCATTTTAGGTTTTGTTGGTATTACCGATGTTCAGTTTGCTTATGCAAAAGGTATCGGATTAGGTGCTGAAGCGATTGAAAAAGCACAACGTTCAGCAAGAAATAAAATCGATGAGATCGTTGCTTCTCTCTAATCTCTGAATCTATTCTCTCTATTAAGCCATTTTGAGATATGCCTCGAAATGGCTTTTTTTTTCTGTGAAAAGCGCTATTTCTAATCTTATTGGTTAAAAATTAAAAAAATATTGTAAAATTACGCCAATTTTTTGATTATTTTCTTGACTTACGCATCATGTACTAGTTTAATAGTGCAAAAGTTCAGAATAAAGGATTCATTATGAAAAACACCCCATTTATTGCGGTGACCTCTCAACCGGTTCCCTACCATGCCGACACCACCGCAATTTTTAATACACTATGCCAACAGAACTCAAATTCTCTTCTACTCGACTCTGCCGAAATTGGCAGTAAAAACAGCTTACAGAGCCTTATTCTGATTAATGCCGCCGTTAAAATTACTTGTTTAGGCAATCAGGTGACCTTTAGAGCACTAAATGCGAACGGAAAACAAGTATTAAACGAAATTCATCCTGTATTAAGCCAACTCGGTACCGTAAATGCGGTTAATTTTGAGAATGAATTTTCTGTACAATTCGCGCCGCTCGACAATCAATTAGATGAAGACAGTAAATTACAAGCTGCAACCATTTTTGATGGACTTCGTGTAATTTCTAACCATTATCAACATAGCAGCACACCTGTCTTTTTAGGTGGTTTATTTGCTTATGATTTGGTGGCAAATTTTATTCCAATGCAAGGTGTTGAATTAAAAGATGATGGCATTAACTGCCCGGATTACAGTTTTTATCTCGCAGAAAATTTAATTACCATCGATCACCAAAGCCAACAAGCCACATTAAAAAGCTTTTGTTTTAGTCAAGAAGAACAAGTGGAAGTCGCAAAAACGGCACTTTCTATTGCCCAAAAATTAAAAAATATTGATGGCGTATTTTCCATTAAAGCAGCAAGTGATGAGGTCAGCACCAACTTTGAAGATCCTGAATTCATCGGCATTGTCAAAGCATTAAAACATCATATTAATATTGGTGATGTGTTCCAAATCGTGCCATCTCGCCGTTTTTCATTAGCTTGCCCAAATACCCTTGCAAGTTATGCGCAATTAAAACATAACAATCCAAGCCCTTATATGTTCTACATGAACGATGAGGATTTCATTTTATTCGGTGCATCACCAGAAAGTGCGTTGAAATATGCACCGTATAATCGTCAATTAGAAATTTACCCAATTGCAGGTTCTCGCCCTCGTGGTTTTGATGCCCATGGCAATATTGACCCTGAATTGGATGCGCGTTTGGAATTAGAATTACGTCTTGATCATAAAGAGCAAGCTGAACATTTAATGTTGGTGGATTTAGCCCGTAATGATATTGCTCGCGTGTGCCAAAGCGGTACACGTAAAGTGGCAGAATTAATGCAAGTGGATCGCTATTCTCACATCATGCATTTGGTTTCTCGCGTAGTGGGTAAACTTCGTCCTGAACTTGATGCCTTACACGCTTATCAAGCTTGTATGAATATGGGGACGTTAACTGGTGCGCCTAAAATTAAAGCGATGCAGTTAATTTATCAATTTGAACAGCAAAAACGTCATAGCTACGGTGGTGCAGTCGGTTATCTTACATCTGACGGCCGTTTTGATACCTGTATCGTGATTCGTTCTGCTTTTGTACAAAATGGCATTGCCCATATTCAAGCAGGTTGTGGTGAAGTATTAGATTCTGATCCTCAAATGGAAGCGGATGAAACTCGCCATAAAGCAGCGGCGGTGCTTAAAGCAATCAAACAAATCAATACCCAAGCAAAATAAGGACGATAAATTATGGCTAATATTCTCTTTTTAGATAATTTCGATTCATTCACTTATAACTTAGTGGATCAATTCCGTGTGCTTGGGCATAACGTAAAAATTTATCGTAATGACACCAATTTAGAACAAGTGGTACAAGAGGCATTAAATACACCTGATACGATTCTTGCGCTCTCTCCGGGTCCTGGTACTCCGGCAGAAGCTGGGATCTTGCTTCCCCTCATTGAACGTTTAAAAAATGATGTGCCAATTATCGGGATTTGCTTGGGCCATCAAGCGCTTATTCAAGCCTTTGGTGGAGAGGTTGTACATGCAGGCGAAGTATTACATGGTAAAGTATCGCGCATTCAACACGATAACCAAGCCATGTTTAAAGATATTGCTAACCCAATGCCTGTGGCACGTTATCACTCTTTAATGGGCAAAAATCTGCCTGAAGAATTTATTGTGAATGCCGATTACAATGGTATTGTGATGGCGATTCGTCATAAAACCTTGCCAATTTGTGCTTTCCAATTCCATCCAGAAAGTATTCTCACTGTACAAGGTTCGAAATTATTACAACAATCTGTGGAATGGTTATTAAACAGAGATTAAGGAAGAAAAAATGATTACCGTATATGGATTAAAAGAAACCCTTACCCCACGCCGTAAAGCTATTGCCAAGGCTATTTATGACAGTCTTAATTTAGGCTTGGATATTCCGCATGGCAAGCATACCATTCGATTCGAGTGTTTGGATAAAGAAGATTTTTTCTATCCAGAAGATCGTAGCGAAAACTATATCGCAATCGAAATTAATCTTATGCAGGGACGTTTAGAAGGGACTAAAAAACGTTTGATCAAAATGCTATTTAGCGAATTAGAATACAAAATCGGTATTAAATCCTACGATGTGGAAATCACTATTAAGGAACAACCGGCTCATTGTTGGGGCTTCCGTGGTATGACAGGTGATGAAGCTCGAGACTTAGTCTATGATCTTAACGTATAAGGAAGATTGATTATGCAAACGGCTCAATTATTAGAACAACTTTACAACGGAAAAACACTTAACAAAGAAGAAAGTGCGGTCATTTTTAACGCTATTATGCAAGGCGAACTGAATAACGAACAAATTGCTGCCATGCTGATTGCGTTAAAAGTACGTGGTGCCACTATTGATGAATTAAGTGGTGCGGTATCGGCGTCTTTGCAAAATGCCAAATCATTCCCTCGTCCAGACTACCCTTTTGCGGATAGTGTGGGTACTGGCGGTGATGGTCAAAACACGATTAATATCTCTACTGCGAGTGCTATTGTTGCAGCGTCTATGGGAGCCAAAGTAGCCAAACATGGTAACCGCAGCGTATCAAGCAAATCCGGTGCCAGTGATGTATTAACCGCACTCGGTGTGAATGTCAACGTCACACCAGAACAAGCTCGCCAAGCACTTGACGATATTGGGGTATGTTTCTTATTTGCTCAACAATATCACAGTGGGTTTAAACATGTCGCCCCTGTTCGTGCAGCATTAAAAACGCGTACACTTTTTAATATTTTAGGTCCATTAATTAACCCAGCTCGCCCAACTTATCATTTGCTTGGCGTGTATGCCCCTGAATTAGTGAAAACCTATGCAGAAACTGCTGTTGCATTAGGTCATCAACATACTTTTGTTGTGCATGGTGCAGGTCTTGATGAAGTCGCTATACACGGCGAAACCCAAGTGGCAGAAATTAAAAACGGCAAAATTGACTACTTCACCTTAACACCTGAAGATTTTGGTTTAAAAACACAATCTTTAGAAAGTTTACGTGGTGGCGAACCGCAAGAAAATGCCCAATATCTGACCGCACTTTTACAAGGCAAAGGTAAGGCGGAACACGCTAATGCGGTAGCGGCGAATGTGGCATTATTGCTGAAGTTATTTGGTCATGATGACTTAAAACAAAATGTTCAAAATGTATTGGCTCATCTTGCATCAGGCAAAGCATTTGATACATTACAACATTTAACAAAATATTAAGATAAAGGCTGATTTGATAAGCCACAATAAGAAGAAAGATTATGATCACGCAAGATTTCACTAAACCAATTGACTCTGCAACGGTGCTGCAAAAAATCGTCTTAGACAAAGCACAATGGGTTAAGGCAAAGGAAGCTGAATTTCCGCTTTCACAATTTAAAGAAAACATTCAAAAATCTGACCGCTCTTTTTATGATGCGCTGGCTAAAGGCACACATCAAAAGCCTGCTTATATTTTGGAATGTAAGAAAGCGTCCCCTTCTAAAGGATTAATTCGTAATGAATTTAATTTAGATGAAATCGCCAATGTGTATAAACATTATGCATCAGCTGTTTCGGTGCTAACGGATGAGAAATATTTCCAAGGTAAATTTGACTATTTGCCGCAAGTACGTGACGTTGTCTCACAACCTGTATTGTGCAAAGATTTTATGATCAGCGAATATCAGGTTTATCTCGCGCGCTACTATCAAGCGGATGCTATTTTATTGATGCTTTCAGTGGTGAATGATGAAACCTATCGCGTACTAGCTGATCTGGCGCATTCTCTTGGCATGGGCGTATTGACGGAAACCAGCAATGAAGAAGAATTTGAGCGAGCCCTTGCTCTAGGTGCAAAAATTATCGGCGTTAATAATCGTAATCTTCACGATCTCACCGTTGATTTAAACCGCGTAGTAGAACTCACACAAAAATATGCCGATCGCATTCCTACTGATGCACGTATTATCAGCGAATCAGGGATTTATAATCACAGCCAAATTCGTGATTTGCAAAAAGTGGCACATGGCTTTTTAATCGGCAGTAGCCTAATGGGCAGTGCAGATTTAAATAATGCTGTGCGTGAAGTGATTTTTGGAGAAAATAAAGTATGCGGTTTAACTCGCACGCAAGATGTCAAAGAGGTTTACGCAAACGGAGCATTATACGGCGGCTTAATTTTCGCCGAACATTCAAAACGCTGTGTGAGCCTACGTCAAGCCCAAGAATTAGTGACAGCATCACCACTTCGTTTTGTGGGCGTATTTCAGAATCAAGAAATTGATTTTATTGTAAAAATCGCTAAACAATTGCAGCTTTATGTCGTTCAGCTACACGGTTCAGAAACCGCTGAATTTATTACCGCACTTCGTCACCAACTGCCTGAAGAAATACAAATTTGGAAAGCCATTTCGGTGAATACTGAAGCACAAAGTGCGGTTGATTTTACAGATGATTTAAATATCACTCGCTATATTTTCGATAGCCAATCTGCTAATCAACAAGGTGGCACAGGAAAAACCTTTAATTGGTCACTCATTCCTGAAAACTTGAAACACAAAATTATTTTGGCTGGTGGAATTTCACCTGACAATATTGAACAAGCCATTAAGCAAGGTTGCTTAGGGGTTGATCTCAATTCTGGTGTAGAAACTGCCGCTGGCGTGAAAGATAGCGAAAAAGTGCGGTCAGTTTTTAAGACGATTTTGTCAAATTAATCTGATTGCTAAGGGGAAGCATTATGCAAAGAACAGCGTTAGTAACCGGCGCAACTGCCGGATTTGGTACGGCAATTTGTCGCACACTCATTGAAAATGGCTATCGTGTAATTGGCACAGGACGCCGCGTAGCTCGTTTAGAACAATTACAGCAAGAATTAGGTGAAAACTTCCACTTTCTTGCCTTTGATATTTCAGATCGCCAAGCAACAGAAGATGCGTTCCATTCCCTTCCAGATAGTTGGCAATCCATTGATTTATTGGTGAATAATGCAGGCTTAGCATTAGGCTTAGAGAGTGCTGATAAAGCGAATTTAGACGATTGGATGCAAATGATCGATACCAATATTAAAGGTCTCGTCACCATCACTCGTCTTGTGTTACCACAAATGGTTGAACGTAATTCGGGCCATATTATTAATTTAGGATCAATTGCGGGGACTTATCCTTATCCAGGTGGCAATATATACGGTGGTACTAAAGCTTTTATCAAACAATTTAGTTTAAATCTTCGAGCCGATCTTGCTGGAACTCAAATTCGCGTGACCAATGTAGAGCCTGGTCTTTGTGGTGGAACAGAATTTTCTAATATCCGCTTTAAAGGTGATGATGCCCGAGCAAAAAAACTCTATGAAAATGTGGAATATGTCAGTCCACAAGACATTGCTAATATTGTTCTATGGCTTAATCAACAACCTAAACATGTCAATATTAATCGCATTGAAGTGATGCCTACTGCACAAACCTTTGCACCACTTAATGTCGCAAGAATTCAAAAATAACAAGGAAATATTATGTCAGAAACCCTTTTAAATCCTTATTTCGGTGAATTTGGCGGAATGTATGTACCGGAAATTCTCGTACCGGTACTACAACAGCTAGAAAAAGCCTTTGTTGAAGCAAAAGACGATCCTGAATTCCAACGTGAATTTCAAGATTTACTTAAAAATTATGCGGGCAGACCAACCGCACTTACCCTTTGCCGTAATTTAACTAAAGGCACAAAAGCAAAAATTTATTTAAAACGTGAAGATTTACTTCACGGTGGTGCCCATAAAACCAACCAAGTATTAGGTCAAATTTTATTGGCAAAACGCATGGGTAAAACACGCATTATCGCGGAAACCGGTGCGGGCCAACATGGTGTTGCGACAGCCCTTGCTTGTGCAATGTTAGATATGCCTTGCCGTGTTTATATGGGGGCAAAAGACGTAGAACGTCAATCACCAAACGTATTCCGTATGCGTTTAATGGGGGCTGAAGTGATTCCTGTACAAAAAGGTTCTTGCTCATTAAAAGATGCATGCTGTGAAGCGATGCGTGATTGGTCAGCCAATTATGAAAACACCCATTATTTATTGGGTACGGCGGCAGGTCCTCACCCATTCCCAACCATTGTGCGTGAATTCCAAAAAATGATTGGTGAAGAAACCAAACGTCAAATCTTAGAAAAAGAAGGTCGCTTACCGGATGCCGTTATTGCTGCAGTCGGTGGTGGTTCGAATGCGATTGGTATGTTTACTGATTTTATTGATGAAAAAGGTGTTCGCTTAATTGGTGTAGAACCTGCAGGTCATGGCATTGAAAGTGGTGAACATGGTGCACCATTAGGCCATGCCAAAGTCGGTATTTATTTCGGCATGAAATCACCTTTAATGCAAACTGAAGATGGTCAAGTAGAAGAATCCTACTCTATTTCTGCTGGATTAGACTTCCCTTCTGTAGGCCCACAACATGCTTACTTGCAAAGTATTGGTCGTGCAGAATACCCAAGTATTACAGATGATGAAGCATTAAATGCTTTCCAAGCGTTAGCAAAACATGAAGGGATTATTCCTGCATTGGAAAGTTCCCACGCATTAGCACATGCACTAAAAATGATTCATCAAGAACCGAATAAAGAACAAATTTTAGTGGTGAATCTCTCTGGTCGTGGTGATAAAGATATTTTCACCGTAGATAAAGTTTTAAAAGAAAAAGGAATGCAATAATGAGCCGTTTTGAAACTAAATTTGCAGAACTTGCAGCGAAAAAAGAAGGGGCTTTTGTACCTTTCGTGACATTATGCGATCCAACATTTGATCGCTCTTTTGAGATTATTTGCACGTTAGTCGAAAATGGCGCAGATGCGTTGGAATTAGGTTTTCCATTTTCAGATCCATTACTAGATGGTCCCGTTATTCAAGCAGCCAATAACCGAGCACTTAATGCCGGCCATAGCACTGAAGACAGCTTTAAATTACTCGCTAAAGTGCGGTCAAAATATCCGGATATTCCGATTAGCTTACTCCTTTGTGCGAATTTAATTTTTGCGAAAGGCTTAGATAATTTCTATCACCGTTGCGCAGAAGTCGGCGTGGATGCAGTTTTAGTGGCAGATATTCCACTATTGGCAAAAGAAGACTATGTTCAAGCTGCTAAAAAGCATGGCATTCAACCTGTCTTTATTTGCCCACCAAATGCTGATGCTAAAACGGTACAAGGCGTTGCTGAAAACAGCGAAGGCTATACCTATTTAGTTTCTCGTGCAGGTGTAACAAGTGCAGAGAATCAAGCTCATGCCGCAAACTTAGATACACTTGTAGAACAACTCAAAGCCCACAAGGCTCCACCAATTCTACAAGGTTTTGGTATTGCTCAGCCTTCTCAAGTGAAAGAAGCGCTTCAACTGGGTGCAGCCGGCGCAATTTCAGGTTCTGCAACTGTAAAAATTATTGAGCGAAACTTAGACAATCAGGCTCAATGCTTATCTGAGCTCGCCGAGTTTGTTCGCAATATGAAAGCAGCAACAAAATAATAAATAAAAAAGTGCGGTTAAAATTAACCGCACTTTTGTTTTTCTTTCATTAATCCACAATTCGTAAATGAGATGCTGATTTCTGTGGTTTCTTTTCAGCCTTAGGCTTATCTACCGCTTCTGCAAAACTTAATGGCTGTTCTGATGTCGGCTCATGATTTAATTCATCGTAAATTTCTTCTGGCTCAAACATCACGCCATCACCATTTTCACGTGCATAAATAGCTAAAGCTGCGCCCATAGGAATATATAATTCACGAGCCACACCTTGGAAACGTGCATTAAACTGAATAAAGTCATTTGTTAATTGCAAATTCCCTGTCGCCCCAGCAGAAAGATTTAAGACGATTTGCCCATCTTTCACGTATTCTACAGGCACATTGGTACCATAATAATTCGCATCTACCACTAAATATGGGGTGAAATCATTATCTACTAACCAATCATAATAGGCTCTTAGTAAATAAGGGCGTTTTGGAGAAGGTGTATGAGCCATTATTTATCATCCATTAAATTTTTAGGTGCAGCTTCACCTACAGATTGTAAGAATGAATCACGGCTAAATACGCGATCCATATAGCCTTTGATTGCTTTGCTTCCTGTACCGCTAAATTCAACACCCATATTGCGTAATTTCCATAATAATGGTGCAACGTAGCAATCGACTAAGCCAAACTCTTCACTCATAAAATAAGGGGTTTGTTGAAAGATAACCGATACCGCTAACAATTCTTCTTTTAGCTGTTTTAATGCTTCTTCACGTTCAACTTCCGTGCCTTTTTCAGCAATTTCTAATGTTGGATACCAATCTTGTTCGATACGTAACATTAAAAGACGACTTTTCGCGCGAGAAACCGGATAAACTGGCATAAGTGGAGGATGTGGAAAACGCTCATCAAGATATTCCATAATGATGCGTGAGCTGAATAACACTAAATCACGATCCACCAAGGTTGGTAATGTGCCGTAGGGATTTAATTCCATTAAATCTTCTGATAATGCTTGCAGATCAACTTCTTCGTTTTCGTAAGCAACACCTTTTTCAGCTAAAACAATTTTTACTTGATGGCAGTAAATGTCATTTTTATTTGAAAAAAGAGTCATTACTGAACGTTTACTTGATGCATTGGACATTTATTCCTCCGAAGATCCAAACTAACTTATATACTTCTACTAAAAACGGGCGATTATTTTAACATAACCGACAGGTAAATTGCTAACAATTTCTTATTTTTCCTTTAAAATCAATTAATTATAAGCAATCAATGAAAAATCAAAGAACGGTGATTTTTAAGTAATTTATTTTTTACAGACATAAAAAAAGCAGAGATTGCTCTCTGCTTTCTTGAAACGATAATAAAAAATTAACGTTTGGAGTATTGTGGACGACGACGTGCTTTGTGTAAACCAACTTTTTTACGTTCAACGCGACGTGCGTCACGAGTAACGAAGCCAGCTGCACGAAGAGCAGGACGTAAAGTCTCATCATATTCCATTAATGCACGAGTGATACCGTGACGGATTGCACCCGCTTGACCAGAAATACCACCACCTTTAACAGTGATGTATAGGTCTAATTTATCAGTTAATTCCACTAATTCTAACGGTTGACGTACGATCATACGAGCTGTTTCGCGACCGAAATATACGTCTAATTCACGTTGGTTGATAGTGATTTTACCACTGCCCGGTTTGATAAATACACGAGCTGAAGAGCTTTTGCGGCGACCAGTGCCGTAGTTTTGATTCTCTGCCATTTCCTAAACCTCGTGATTAAATGTCTAATACTTGTGGTTGTTGTGCTGCGTGTTGGTGTTCTGCACCTGCATACACTTTTAATTTACGGAACATTGCACGGCCTAATGGACCTTTTGGCAACATACCTTTAACCGCAATTTCAATCACCGCTTCAGGACGGCGAGCGATCATTTCTTTGAAAGTCGCTTGTTTGATACCACCTACATAGCCAGTGTGCCAGTAGTAAAGTTTATCTGTTTCTTTACGACCAGTTACTGCCACTTTGTCTGCGTTGATAACGATGATGTAATCACCAGTATCTACGTGTGGAGTGTACTCAGCCTTGTGTTTACCACGAAGACGGCGTGCTAATTCAGTAGCTAAACGACCTAAAGTTTTACCTGTCGCATCTACCACATACCAGTCACGTTTTACTGTTTCCGGTTTTGCTACAAAAGTTTTCATTAATTAATTACCAAAATATAAGTTTGATACCCAGTGTTTCATATCGAAACACAACCATTGATCTTAATCTACACCCCTTCGAGTGTGATCTCGATAAAATAATGCACGGTGGGAATCCGTGCATTTACAGGGTCGGCGTATTATACCTATTTTTAGAAAAAATGCTAACTTTTTGTGCAAATAAATTGATTTTCTTTTAAAATACAACGCACAATAAACAATCATTAATTTCATTCATTATTTTGATGAAATCATTGAAATTGACGCATATTAGTTCTTATCTTATGATAAGTGCATTCTAATAAAAAACGTAAGAAGGCATGCTATGAGCTACGCAAACGAAATTAACACATTAAATCAACATCTTGCTGATACTAACAAAAAAATTAATGTCTCCTTTGAATTCTTTCCGCCTAAAAATGAAAAAATGGAAAGCATGCTTTGGGATTCCATCCATCGCTTAAAAGTATTAAATCCTAAATTTGTTTCCGTCACCTATGGTGCGAACTCCGGCGAACGTGATCGTACGCATAGCATCGTGAAAGCCATTAAAGCAGAAACAGGCATAGAAGCTGCACCACATTTAACAGGTATTGATGCGACACCTGAAGAATTAAAAGAAATTGCAAAAGATTATTGGGATAGCGGAATTCGTCACATCGTCGCATTACGTGGTGATGAACCAAAAGGTTATGCGAAGAAACCATTCTATGCGGCTGACTTAGTTGAACTACTCCGCTCCGTGGCTGATTTTGATATTTCAGTTGCGGCATACCCTGAAGTTCACCCTGAAGCAAAATCAGCACAAGCAGATTTAATCAATTTGAAACGTAAAATTGATGCAGGTGCGAATCATGTCATTACTCAATTCTTCTTTGATATTGACAGTTATCTTCGCTTCCGTGATCGCTGTGCATCCATTGGTATTGAGGCGGAAATTGTTCCAGGTATTCTACCTGTCACTAACTTCAAACAACTTCAAAAAATGGCATCATTTACGAATGTAAAAATTCCAGCATGGTTGGCTAAAGCATATGAAGGATTAGATGATGATCCTACTACTCGCAATCTCGTCGCAGCGAGTGTGGCAATGGATATGGTAAAAATCCTTTCTCGTGAAGGCGTGAATGACTTCCACTTCTACACATTAAATCGTAGTGAACTCACTTATGCGATTTGCCATACATTAGGCATTCGCCCTACAACAAATCCATAAAGAAAAAGTGCGGTTAAAATTAACCGCACTTTTTTATTTCCACTATACTCGTCTAACTTGCCAAAAAGCTTTTTTCCAATAAGGGCTGTTCATCGAAGAATAAATCACACCGCCTTTGGTTGATGCGTGTAAAAATTTATCTTCTTTCACATAAATCCCTACATGATAGCCATTTGGTCCGCGTCCCGTTTTAAAGAAAACTAAATCGCCTGTTTGGATATCTTCTTTACGAACAAGTTTTCCGTAACCCGCTTGATCTTTCGTTGTTCGAGGAAGGTTGATATTAAAACGATCAATAAAGGTCTTTTGCACAAAACCCGAACAATCGATACCACCACGAGATTGCCCGCCTAAAACATATGGTGTACCTGCCCATTCATATTGTTGTTCACTTAACATAGCAATGGCCATAATTGGATCACCAATCTGACCTTTATAGTTCATCGCATACTCTTCACGAATACCACTTGAACAAGCAAAAAGCAAAAAACTTCCTGCGACTAAAAAAGCACATTTAATCTTATTCATGTTCAATCCTGACAAAAGTGCGGTCAAAAACGACCGCACTTTTCTTACTATTGTTTTGGCTTGGTGTTTTCCACACGAGCACGTAATTTTTGCCCTGGCTTGAATGCCACTACACGGCGAGCAGAAACAGGAATGCTTTCACCTGTTTTTGGATTACGCCCCGGACGGGAAGCTTTATTACGAAGTTCAAAATTACCAAAACCTGATAATTTTACTTCACCACCAGATTCTAACGATAAACGAATTTCCTCAAAAAAGTCTTCCACTAATGCTTTAGCTTCAGCTTTTTGTAATTGATACTTATCTAATAAGTATTCAGTAATATCAATTTTTGTAATCGTTGCCATGTTAGTCTCCTGTTTAGTCTCTAAGCTCCGCATTAAAGCGTTGTTTAACTTCGTTTAATACAGCAGAGATTACCGCATTAATCTCATCATCTTCAAGCGTTTTTTCATTATCTTGAATAGTTAAACTGATTGCTAAGCTCTTATGTCCGCTAGCAACGCCAATGCCTTGATATACATCGAATAAATTGACTTGTGTTAATTTTTCTCCGCCAGCTTGCTTACATGCTTCGATAATATCGCCTGCTGACACATTATCAGCAACGACTAAAGCTAAGTCACGACGGTTTGCTGGGAATTTTGAAATCTCTTTAGCTTGAACCACACGACGATTTGCAATGGCATCCCATAAAATTTCAAAAACAACTGCTTTGCCATTTAATCCTAGTTTTTGAGCGATAAGTGGATGAATAGTTCCAATAAAACCAATTTCTTTTCCATCTAATTCAATTGAAGCAGATTGTCCTGGGTGCAATGCACTGTGTGCTTTTGCCACAAACTTAACACGACTCCCCACTTCAGTGAGAGAAAGAATGCTTTCTAAATCACCTTTAAGATCAAAGAAATCAACATTTTCGGCCTTACCTGTCCAAGATTCAGATTTAGCGGTACCTGTAATTACACCAGCAAGAACAAACTCTTGGCGAATGCCAAATTCTGCATTAGCATCAGGAATAAAACGTAATCCCGTTTCAAATAAACGTACGCGGTTTTGTTGACGATTTTGGTTGTATAGTACTGCACCGAGTAATCCACTTAATAATGAAACACGCATTGCTGACATTTCAACTGAAATTGGGTTTGGCAATACAAGTGCATCAATTTCTGGATGAAGTAAGGTCTGTACTTTTGGATCAACGAAGCTATAAGTAATCGCTTCTTGATAATCTGCATCAACAAGTGCGGTCTTAATTCGGCTTAATTCTAAATCGGCTTCTTTATGCTCACGCATACGAAGATGTGCTAATGGCGCATTATTTGGAATGCTGTTATAACCATAAATACGCGCTACTTCTTCAATTAAATCTTCCTCGATTTCAATATCAAAACGCCAGCTTGCAGAAGTCACGGTCCAAACATCATTAGCATATTTCACAGCAAAACCTAAACGCTCAAAAATCTCGGTCACGGTTTCAGTTTCGATATGATGACCTAATAAGCTATCTAATTTTTCACGACGTAAAGTGACTTCATTGACTTTTGGTAAATATTGCTCGCTCACCACCTCGCAAATTTCGCCTGCTTCACCACCGCAAATGTCAAGTAACAATGCTGTTGCACGTTCCATTGCGTGACGTTGTAGCGTAAAATCAACACCACGTTCAAAGCGATGTGAAGAATCGGTGTGTAAACCATATTGTCTTGCACGTCCCGCAATCGCTAATGGTGCAAAGAATGCAGCCTCTAAAATCACATCTTTTGTTGTTTCAGCATCAACACCACTAGCTTGACCACCAAAGATACCTGCCATTGCTAATGGACCAGTTTGATCTGCAATCACTAAAGTATTCGGTTGTAATTTTGCGGTTGTACCATCTAATAAAACAAGCTCTTCCCCGTTATTGGCTAAACGCACTTGAACAGGTTGAGCTACTTTTGATGCATCAAAAGCATGCATTGGTTGACCTAATTCAAGTAAAACATAGTTAGTAATATCTACAATTGGGTCGATAGAACGAATACCGCAACGACGTAATTTTTCTTGTAACCAAATTGGTGATTGTGCTTTAACATTCACATTTTTCACCACGCGCAATAAATAACGCGGACATGCTTCTGGCGCATTTAATTCAATTTGAACTTTATCTGAAATTGTTGCCGGTACAGCATCAAAGTGCGGTTGATTAACAACTTGTTTATTAACCACGCCAACTTCACGTGCAACACCTGCAATGCTTAAACAATCTGCACGGTTTGGCGTTAAACTAATTTCAATGTCTTTATCATCTAAATCTAAATATTCACGTAGATTTTTGCCTACTGGAGCATCTAACGGTAATTCAATAATACCATCTGCATCTATATCAATGCCTAATTCTGAGAATGAGCAAAGCATCCCTTCTGAAGGTTGGCCACGTAATTTAGTCTTCTTAATCTTAAAATCACCGGGTAATACAGCGCCTTCAGTTGCACATGCTACTTTTAAACCTTGACGGCAATTTGGTGCACCACAAACGATATCTAATAAGCGCTCGCCACCAACATTTACTTTAGTGACACGTAATTTATCTGCATCTGGGTGTTGCGCACATTCAACAACTTCACCCACAACAACACCTGTAAAGTCGCCAGCTACTTTTTCAACACCATCAACTTCTAAACCAAGCATCGTGATTTGATCACATAACTGCTCTGTTGAAATTGATGGATTAACCCATTCTCTCACCCAATTTTCGCTAAATTTCATTATCTCTGTATCCTTTATTGATGAACGTGTTACGTTCTGAATTAATCATTATCGTCAATTTAACCCAACGGTTAATTACTTAAATTGTTTTAAAAAACGTAAGTCGTTTTCAAAGAATGAACGTAAATCTGTGACGTTGTAGCGTAACATAGTTAAACGCTCAACCCCCATGCCTACTGCAAAGCCAGAATATTTATTTGGATCAATACCTACGTTACGTAACACATTAGGATGCACCATACCACAACCTAATACTTCTAACCATTTACCGTTTTTACCCATTACATCGACTTCTGCAGAAGGTTCAGTAAATGGGAAATAGGAAGGACGGAAACGAACTTGCAAATCTTCTTCAAAAAATGCACGTAAGAAATCGTGTAATAAGCCTTTTAACTCGGTGAAGTTTGCTTTTTTATCTACATAAAGCAATTCAATTTGATGGAACATTGGTGTGTGTGTTTGATCGTAGTCATTACGATATACACGACCTGGCGCCATAATACGAATAGGCGGCTGCATTTTTTCCATGGTACGAATTTGCACACCTGAGGTTTGTGTACGAAGTAATAATTCAGGATTAAACCAGAATGTATCGTGATCAGCACGTGCGGGGTGATGTTTAGGGATATTTAATGCATCGAAATTGTAATAATCACTTTCAATTTCAGGACCAGTTTCCACAGAAAAACCTAACTCTGAAAAGAATTTTGTTACGCGATTGATAGTAATGGTAACAGGGTGTAAACCACCAGTTTCTGTTTTACGACCAGGAAGGCTTACATCAATACGTTCTTTTTCTAATTTCGCATTGAGTTCAGCTTGCTCCCATTCTGCTTTTTTAGCATTTAAAAAATCTAATGCCGCTTGTTTTGCTTCATTGATTTTAGCTCCCATTGCTGGACGCTCTTCTGCAGCAACATTACGTAATTCCTGCATAAGTTGGGTGAAATGCCCTTTTTTACCAAAATATTCCACACGAATTTCATCTAATGTGGCTAAACTTTTATTTTCGATTTGTTCAATCGCTGATTTTGCTTTCTCAACAAGATCTTTCAGATGTTGCATAGTTTCCCCTGATTATCTTTTCTAACTAAAAATACACTTAATGATAATACTAACTCATTAAAAAATCACGCGTTTATTAGTGAATTGATGTTTCAGATGAAAAATGACAAAGATTTTTGCTATTTTTTGAGATATATCACAGTAATTTTTAACATTTTGGATAGAATGAGGATGAATCGAGCATGTCTAGGAGGCGTATTATGTGGAAATCAATTTCTCAAGTCTTAGCTGATCAATTTGGTGCTTACTATAACATCAAAGAAAAAAACAAAGTACCGGGGGGCGAAGTGAATGAAACTTGGCTTATTACAGATGGAATCCAACCTGTCTTTGTTAAAGTGAATGAACGGTCTTATCGTTCAATGTTTCGTGCTGAGGCTGATCAATTAAACCTACTAGACAAAACCAATACAATCAGACTTCCACAAGTGTATGGCGTAGGCTGTTCTCAAAATCATAGTTTCTTATTGTTAGAAGCGCTTACTATTACTCAACAAACTGATGCCACAGCACATTTTGGTGAAGAATTAGCAAAACTTCATCAAGTATCCGGTACTAAAAACTATGGTTTAGATTTTGATACTTGGCTTGGTCCTGAGTATCAACCTAATAAATGGAATGGGAGCTGGGCGAAATTCTTTGCAGAACAACGCATTGGATGGCAATTACAGCTTTGCAAAGACAAAGGTTTAGATTTTGGCGATCTTGATTTAATAACTGAGAAAGTAAAACAAAAGCTTGCAAAACATAATCCGAAGCCCTCTTTGTTACATGGTAACTTATGGATTGAAAATACGGCTGTTGTAGGTAACCAAACCTTTACTTATGACCCTGCTTGCTACTGGGGGGATAGAGAATGTGATTTAGCATTCAGTGAACTATTCCAACCTTTCTCGCCTGAATTCTATGAAATTTATGACCGCACTTTCCCGCTTGATAAAGAAGGTTTTGAAGAAAGAAAACACCTTTACCAGCTCTATTATTTACTCAATTTCAGCCATCGTTTTAATGGAAGTTATATCAACTTAACCACTAAATTGATTGAAGAACTTTTACTTGAATAATTTCTTAACATAAAATAAAAAAGAGCGTAATTTTTATTACGCTCTTTTGTCTTCTCTATCTAATTATTTTTGATAAAGAGGTGCTGGACCTTGAGTTCCACCGTTAGTTTGACCACCTTCTTGTAATTTTAATACAGAACCAGAAGCAGTGATTTCTACACGACGGTTTGGACGTAAACAGTCTTTCTCAGCTTTACTTGCGTGTTTGTAACCATTACAAGCTTTAACTTGTGGCACTTTACCGTAACCAACAGCTGTAATTTCAGATGTTACACCATCTTCAACTAAACGAGCTTTAACACGGTTTGCACGACGTTGAGAAAGATCTAAGTTGTAAGCATCAGAACCTAAACGGTCAGTGTAACCTGCAACTTTAACTTCTTTAGCACCAGTTTCTTTTAATTGTGCTGCAACGTTATCAACAACTTCTTTACCACGTGGAGTTAAAGTATCTTTATCGAAGTCGAACAAGAAGTCACCACTTAAAGTAAATGCTGAGTTTCCGTTACAACCGTTTGGATACCAGAAGAAGCTTTGAGCATTGTGGTTTTTGTCAAATAATATTTTGTATTGACAAATTTTGTGAACACCATTCTCACGATAGTTGAACGCATAATCCCACTCTTCAACACCGTATAAACCTTCAGAGAAGTGTGGACGACCGATTAGGTTATATAATTGGTCTTTGTTCATACCACGTTCGATCATACGAACGTTGTCCCAGTTTGGCCATGAACCGAATTGGCTACCATCATGGTTGAAGCCTGCTTTATCAATTTTAGGCCATACAAGTTGTGGTACTTGTTGACCATCAACTTCTTTATATTCTGGTGTACCAGCTTCTGTAACTTTGCTCAAGTTACCACAAGCAGCAACTGTTGCTACTGCAACTGCAGATAATAAAATACGAGATAATTTCATTTCTTTACCTTTTTACTGTTAAGGTGCAATCCTTGCAAGAAGAACCTACACAACTAAACTTTATAAATTTTACAAATAAAACTATAAAAAGTTTCATTGCGTATGGTAGTCATAATTCTTTAACTTGTAAATAAAAAAACATTAAAAAATGATTTTTTATGGAACTTTTTTGTAAAGTTGTGTAAAGAGTTGTCAAATAAGTAAAAATTTTTCTTATTGAATAAAATCTTGCCCATTTTTTGTTAAATTTCGGTGGATAATTTCTTCAATACTCTCTTCTGCTTGTTTACCTATTTTTTGTAAAAGTGGCTTTTTCACTTTGTATTTCACTGAGAGTACTGACTTATCTTTCATTTTTTCAAGAATAATATCATCACTGGTTGCTAACTCATCGACTAACTGAAGCTCTAGAGCTTGCTGACCAAACCAATGTTCACCAGTTGCGACTTTATCCACATCTAATTGCGGTCGATTTTGGGCCACAAATTGTTTAAATAATTGATGGGTTTCTTCAAGTTCAGCTTGGAATTTCTGTTTTCCTTTTTCGGTATTCTCACCTAACACTGTGACTGTACGTTTAAACTCCCCGGCTGTCATTACATCAACATCGACATCATGTTTTTTTAATAAACGATGAATATTAGGGATTTGCGCAACCACACCAATAGAACCGATAATCGCAAAAGGCGCAGAAACAATTTTATCTGCCACACAAGCCATCATGTATCCACCACTTGCAGCGACCTTATCTACTGCAACCGTTAATTTAATCCCTTTTTGTTTTAAGCGAGCTAACTGTGAAGCAGCTAAGCCATAACCATGAACAACACCACCAGGGCTTTCTAAACGTAATAAGACTTCATCATCGGCTTTTGCCACATTAATAATCGCCGAAATTTCCTCACGAAGTGCAGTTGTTTCTGATGCAGAAATATCACCCTTAAAATCGAGCACGTAAACACAAGGTTTAGGTGCTGCTTTCTCACCGTTTTTTAATTTTGCTTTTAAAGCCTTTGCTTCTTGTTTTTTGGCTTTCTTCTCTGTTTTTTCCGCTTGTTTAAGCTCTTCTTCTGAAAGTTGGAAATCGCGTAAATGCTTAACTGTTTCCTTAAATTCTTCAGAAAGATCTGTCATAACTAATTCACCATGATGTGCAGCATTACGTTGCTTTGCAGAAATAATCATTGCCACGATAGCTGCGATTACAAGTAAAATCGTTAAAATCTCTAAAATAAAAATGCCATAGCCGGTCAAAATATCAGACCACATAGTTTTTCTCCTAAATAAAGTGAAGGAATTATTTTACTGTGCAAGCCCGATTTACACTAACTTTTTATGGAAAATTTTGCGATTTAAGGTAAACTAACACAGTTTTATTGCCTAATTTATAATGAATTACAGAGGTTTATATGTCTAAAGTTGCATCTATTGTTGATGTGTTACAAGGTAAAATCGCTATAGGCGAAAAAGTTACCATACGCGGATGGGTCCGTACCCGTCGTGACTCTAAAGCAGGTCTTTCTTTCCTTGCTGTTTATGACGGCTCTTGCTTTGACCCTATTCAAGCGATTGTTAATAACGATATTGAAAATTATGAGAGCGAAGTCTTACGCTTAACAACGGGTTGCTCTGTTATCGTAACCGGTACTATTGTTGAGTCACCTGCTGAAGGTCAAGCTGTTGAACTTCAAGCTGAAAAAGTAGAAGTGACAGGGTTTGTAGAAGATCCTGATACTTATCCAATGGCGGCAAAACGTCACTCAATTGAATACTTACGTGAAGTGGCACACTTACGTCCTCGTACCAATATTATTGGTGCAGTCGCACGCGTTCGTCACTGCTTAGCTCAAGCTATTCATCGCTTCTTCCATGAACAAGGTTTCTATTGGGTCGCTACCCCATTAATTACTGCATCAGATACTGAAGGTGCGGGTGAAATGTTCCGTGTCTCAACCCTTGATTTAGAAAATCTTCCTCGTGGTGAAGATGGTAAAGTCGATTTCAGTCAAGACTTCTTCGGCAAAGAATCATTTTTAACCGTTTCAGGCCAGTTAAATGGTGAGACTTACGCGTGTGCATTAAGCAAAATCTATACTTTCGGTCCAACATTCCGTGCTGAAAATTCAAATACAACTCGTCACCTTGCAGAATTCTGGATGGTTGAACCTGAAGTCGCTTTTGCAACACTTGCTGACAATGCTAAATTAGCAGAAGACATGTTGAAATACGTGTTCCATGCAGTACTTGCTGAGCGCAAAGATGACTTGAAATTCTTTGAAAAACATGTAGATAAAGATGTTATTACTCGTTTAGAAAACTTTGTAAACTCTGATTTTGCTCAAATCGACTATACCGATGCGATTGATGTATTATTAAGATCAGGTAAAAAATTCGAGTTCCCAGTATCTTGGGGGATCGATTTATCTTCTGAACATGAACGTTTCTTAGCAGAAGAATATTTCAAATCACCTGTTGTCGTGAAAAACTATCCGAAAGATATCAAAGCCTTCTATATGCGTTTAAATGACGATGGCAAAACTGTAGCTGCAATGGATGTTCTCGCACCTGGAATTGGTGAAATCATCGGTGGTTCACAACGTGAAGAACGTTTAGACGTATTAGATAAACGCATGGAAGAAATGGGCCTAAATCCTGAAGATTACTGGTGGTATCGCGATCTTCGTAAATATGGTACTGTGCCACATTCAGGCTTTGGTCTTGGTTTTGAACGCTTAATCGTTTATGTAACAGGCGTACAAAATATTCGCGATGTGATTCCATTCCCTCGCGCACCAAGAAATGCAAATTTCTAAAAATATTGTTTAAATTGACCGCACTTTCTTTAAAGTGCGGTCATCATTTTAGGCGATAAATTTTATCCCCTATTTCATTTATTGTGCTTAAAACAATCTTTCAGCGCATCGTATTAAGGAAAGTAAAAATGGACAAAATTAAACAACTCTTTGCTAACAACTACAGTTGGGCGCAAAGAATGAAAGAAGAAAACTCCACTTATTTTAAAGAACTTGCCGATCACCAAACACCTCATTATCTTTGGATTGGCTGCTCTGATAGCCGTGTTCCTGCTGAAAAACTCACAAATCTTGAACCGGGCGAATTATTTGTTCATCGTAATGTTGCTAACCAAGTTATTCATACAGATTTTAACTGCCTTTCAGTTGTACAATATGCCGTTGATGTACTCAAAATTGAACATATCATTATCTGTGGCCACACAAATTGCGGTGGTATTAAAGCTGCTATGCAAGATCACGATCTAGGGTTAATCAATAACTGGTTGCTCCATATTCGTGATATTTGGTTTAAACACGGCCATCTATTAGGCAATCTTTCAGCAGAAAAACGTTCAGATATGCTCACTAAATTAAATGTTGCAGAGCAAGTTTATAACCTAGGACGCACATCTATCGTAAAAAGCGCTTGGGAACGTGGACAAAAACTCTCCCTACATGGCTGGGTATATGATGTAAATGATGGATTCTTAGTTGATCAAGGTGTAATTGCAACAAGCCGAGAAACCCTTGAAATCTCTTATCGCAATGCCATTGCTCGTTTATCTAGCCTCGCGGAAGAAGATATCCTGAAAAAAGAACTTCCAGAAAACGAAGAATAAAAAAAGTGCGGTTAAATCTAATGAATATTAACCGCACTTTTTATTTCAAACTTACTATTTAACTAACTCTGTTTGCATATACATCAAACGATCAATATTCGTTAAATAATGTCCTAGCTCTTGGGATTCTGGTTTATGAATATAAGGAATTTTACCTAGCAAAGGCGCATCAATCTGAGCCTCTAAAATATCTACCACCTCTTTATAATGCCCTAAACAAGGATTAATTCGATTTGCAATCCAGCCTAATAAAGGAACGCCAAGCTGTTTAATCACTTGAGCTGTCAGCAATGCATGATTAATACAGCCTTCTTTAATACCTACAACCAACACAACTGGCATTTTATGCTCAACAACCCAATCAGCAAAACTCTTACCTTCTGCCATGGGGGTGAGTAAGCCAAATGAACCTTCCACGACAACAGATTGATATTTTTGAACTAATATCGTTAAGGCATGATTAATCTTACTTAATTTAATGCGTGATTTATCTCGAGTCAGCATCGGCAAGGAATGAGCAAAAGTATAGCTATTTACTTCTTGATAAGATACTGGCTCATTCGTTGCATCCATTAAAGCTAACACGTCTGAATTATTTTCAGCATCATAATCTGTTTGGGATTCATTAGACTGATTTTCGACAGGATAAATACCCTCTTCACAGCTACAAGCAATCGGCTTATAACCCACAATTCGCACGCCCTTTGCTTGTAATGCCTGAATAATGGCACGGCAGGCGGTGGTCTTGCCCACATCGGTATCTGTACCTGCCACAAAGAAACTACTCATTTTTATTCTCCTTTTAAAAGTGCGGTCAATTCTAAAGGAGTTTTTTGAAGAAAATATTGAGATAAAGCAAGATTTGGAGATTTTTAGGAAAAAATAAAAGGCTTATTTGATCTCACTCAAACTATTAAACAAGCCATCATCTTGTTTTGGCATTTGGAGATAAAATCCTTGCTGAGTAATTTTTTCCATTATCTCATTTTTATCTGCATGAACAAGCGGTTTGCTTCCCTTCAAATTAAATGGCATAAGAAACTGAGGCTTGCCAAAACTTTGCATTAATACGTCTGGTACAGCTGAAAAATCATCTCGTTTCGAAATATAGAGATAGCAGCCTGGTTTACGTAAACTTTTATAAATTGCACATAACATTTTATTGCTCCAAAAGAAAAAACCTACCAGATAATCTCTGATAGGTTTTTATTTTACAAAAGTTTAATTATTTAGTCACAGCATCTTTTGCTTTAGCCGCTTTATCAGCTGCCGCTTCTTTTAGTTCAGCAGCCATCTTTTCAACTGCATCATTTGCTTCAGACAATGCACGTTTTGCTTCAGAAACCGAACGTTTTGCTTCTGATACTTTATCTTCAACAGCATCTTTTAATTCAGCCATTTTATCTGCTGCTGCATCTTTCATTTCACCGCCTTTATCTACTACAGCATCTTTTGCTTCTGAAGCTGAGTTTTTTGCTGCTTCCATTTTAGAAGACATTGCATCTTTTGCTTCAGCCATTTTATCTGCTGCCGCATCTTTCATTTCAGAAGCTGAACCTTTTGCTGCTTCCATTTTAGAAGACATCGCATCTTTTACTTCAGCTGCTTTATCAGCTACTGCGTCTTTCACTTTAACAGCTTTATCAGCGACCGCATCTTTTACTTCAACAGCTTTATCTACTACTGCATCTTTAGCTTCGGCCATTTTATTTGATGTAGTATCTTTTGCGTCAGTTGTAACATTTTTAACATCAGCTGCAGCATCTTTTGCTGTATCTTTAACTTGTACTGCAACACTTGAGGTTGCATCTTTTGAAGGCTCAACTTTTTGTGTTGTTTCCTCTTTATCGAAACAACATGTTACGACCAAACCTACACCTAATACTAATGCTACTGCTAATACTGATTTTTTCATTATTATTCTCCAATTTATGGTTACTTTTTTACGGCTGCAGATTGATCTTTTGTTTTAGAATCTACATTTTTTACTTCCTCTGCTTTAGAGCACACAGCATCTTTTGCTTCGGTTATTTTATCTTCCGCAACATGTTTAACATAATTAGCAGCTGCAACCACTGCATCTTTAACTTGTACAGCCGCGCTTACTGTTGCATCTTTTGCTGCTTCAACTTTAGAAGACATTACATCTTTTGCTTCAGATACTGCATCTTTTAATTCAGATGCTTTGTCTTTGACTGCATCTTTTGCTTCAGATGACTTGTCTGC
>NZ_KV820365.1 GCF_001815355.1 Haemophilus sp. HMSC068C11 | reverse complement strand
TCTTTTTGTAAAAAAATGTAAATTTTTTATTGGTTGAAGATCTTTTAATCAAATCGTCTAAAAAACACAATTTTTATGGTGTTTTATTCTACGAATTCAGGCTTTCTGCAAATGTCTTTACTTTTCCCCAATCGGTATATTCAATTTCTTTGGTCGTATCCGTTTCACCACCTGTAATTTTCATAATCAATTGGATCATGACACGATCAATCCATTTATAGCGTGGATATAACAATGCACCTGCAAACACGCCGACTTTTTCCGGCGTCCATTTTATACGTTGAAGGAACTTACGCACATAGGCATTTCCCTCTGGCGTATCTTTTCCTTCTTTTCTCGCTGTCAAATTTACGCCAAAAAAGACCGCACTTTTTGCATTCAGCAATTCATGGTGGCGTTCCACAAAATGGTACAACTGTTTATTAAAATGACCATAGCGAATGGATGCACCAATAATCACCCGATCAAAAAATGGAAGATCCAGTTCCTCCGTTAGCGGTGAAACCACCACTTCGCCTTCAAGATACTGAGCCATAAATTCAGCAATCTTTTTTGTTTGCCCATTACAGCTTGAATATAAAATTAATGTTTTCATTATTCCTTCCAAAATGCCGGTGTGAAAAGCGCCAATAGTGTAAAAATTTCTAAACGACCGCATACCATTGCAATAGTTAGTATCCATTTAGCACTATCTGGCATCGCC
Organism: Haemophilus sp. HMSC068C11; assembly: GCF_001815355.1. Taxonomy (GTDB): domain Bacteria; phylum Pseudomonadota; class Gammaproteobacteria; order Enterobacterales; family Pasteurellaceae; genus Haemophilus_D. Next base: position 6,837 of record NZ_KV820365.1, on the reverse strand, counting down.
GTCATATTACTGCTTACTGAACCTAATCCCGGTCCAAGGTTATTAATACTTGCCAACACTGCATTAAATGCATCAAAAGGTTCGACACCACATGCAATCACACTTAATAAACAAATAGTAAATACCAATAGATATGCAGAGAAAAAGGCCCAAATACTCCCAATCACACGTTCATCAAGGACATTTTGACCCCATTTAATTGGATACACTAAATTTGGGTGAACAAATCGTTTTAGCTCTCTCGCACCTTGAAGATATAGCACTAAAATCCGCGCAACACGCAAACCGCCACCAACTGAGCCTGCACAACCCCCAATAAAAGAAGCAATAATTAATAGCATCGGTACAAAAGAAGGCCATTCAGCGAAATTCGATGTGGAGTAGCCGGTTGTTGTTGAAATCGATACGGCTTGGAATACGACTTGCTCAAAATCTTGCCATGAGGAATCAAAATATTGATGGCTTATCATCACCAATGTACAAACCACGATAAGCAAAATTTGAATACTCATAAAGAAGCGGAATTCTGGATCTTTTGTATAAATCTTCAAAATATTTTCTCGTCCTAAGGTCGAAAATGCTCTGAAGTGCAATGCGAAGTTACAAGCCGAAATCCACAAGAAAATGACCGTGATAAAATTAATCGCCGAGCTATTAAAATATCCAATGCTAGCATCATGAGTAGAAAAGCCGCCAATGGATACCGTCGAGAAACTATGTGTAATTGCATCGAATGGTGTCATACCCGCTAGCCAATAAGCCAAAGCACAAGACATGGTTAAAAAGAAATAAACAAACCACAATGCCTTTGCCGTTTCTGCTATCCGTGGCTGAATTTTCTGATCTTTCATTGGGCCTGACATTTCTGCACGGTATAACTGCATTCCGCCAATACCTAATAAAGGAATAATCGCAATCGCAAGCACGATGATCCCCATCCCGCCTAACCATTGTAGGAATTGACGATAAAACAGAATGGCTTTCGGTAAATTATCTAACCCTGTCATGACGGTAGCACCCGTGGTTGTTAACCCGGAAAATGCTTCAAACACGGCGGAAGCCACTGTTAAATGAGGTGAATCAAATAATAGCAATGGCAAGGTTGCTAGCCCACCTAGAACGAACCAAAATGCCACCACAATTAAGAAACCATCACGAGATCGCAATTCTTGTTTGTGGTGATGACAAGGCCACCAAAGCAACATGCCCACGGTTAAGCTCAATGCAAAAGCTTGCATAAACGCTTTACCGCCGCCATCGCCATAAATAAGCGCCACAAAGGCTGGAATCAGCATCGTGCCGGAAAAGCACATAATTAAAATGCCGATAATCCGAATAATGGATAAAATATGCACAATATCTCGCTTAATTCATTTCTTCTAATTTCAACGTTCCTGCCGAACGCTCAATTAATGCTTGTTCAAAAGGTTTAATTTGATCTTCACTAATGCCTAACTGTAATGTAATCTGCACTTGAAAATCTTGCTGATAAATTTCAATTTGATGCTGTTCACATAAAATTTGGAGCCAATTTAATTGTGCATAATCACAATGAACTTGGAATAACTGACGTTCTACTTTTCGTTCAGTTTCTAATAATTTTAAAGCTTGCTGAACACCATTTCCATAAGCACGAACTAAACCGCCAGTGCCTAATAAAATGCCGCCATAATAACGAACAACAACGGCACTGATTTCACCAACTTGGCTACCTTGTAAAGCCGACAGCATCGGTTTTCCTGCAGTGCCTGCTGGTTCACCGTCATCGGAAAAGCCTAATTGTTGAGAATCCGTTGGCTTGCCGGCCACTGCGGCCCAACAATGATGACGTGCATTGGGATGCTGCGATTTAATTTCTACCCAAAAAGCTTTGGCTTGTTCAAGTCCTTCCGTATGTTGCAAATACGTGATAAATCGACTTTTCTTAATTTCTTCTTCAAAAACGACCGCACTTTTGGGGATAAGGTATTCAGCCATGGAATCATTATTCAAGTAAATTTGTTGCGTAGTTTATCATTGATAGCGGATTTATCGAAATTTCCCCATAATTATTGTATGATGTAGCTCAATTTCAATAAAACTGATAAATAACAATGACTGAAATTACTGTCAATAAAACCCTTGATACCGTTGGTTTACGTTGTCCTGAACCTGTAATGCTCGTGAGAAAAAACATTCGCCACATGAATGAAGGTGAAGTATTGCTTATTTTAGCGGACGATCCTGCCACGACTCGCGATATTCCCAGCTTCTGCCAATTTATGGAACATACCCTTTTAGCGAGTGAAACCCAAGCCCCCCCTTTTAAATATTGGGTGAAAAAAGGCCAATAAAAATGCGGCCAATTTTGACCGCACTTTTGTTATTCTGCCGTATTACTCGAAACGGGGTAATACTGTTTCTGAAGAAATTCAGGCTTCAATAACGCAGAGGCATTCCACCACTCAATAACCAGCTCCTGTGGTCCTTCTGCATAAGACGCAATTTCATACACGTTATATACAAAATGAATCCCATCATGATCTAAATAGAAATTATCAGTCACCTCAAAAGCATCTTTTGATGTAAATGCTTCCTCATCCTTTATCTCACCATATCGAGTGTAACGTTCCCAAAGCAACTCTTTTAATTTAGCTTGCTGGTTTGGTTTAAAAACATCATCAAATGAGAGCAGTTTCTTCGTTTCTAAATCAACATTAAGATAATGATAACCACCAACTCCATGAGCGCCACCACCATAGCTATAATAGTTTATTAAAAATACAGCAAGCTTACCTCTTTGGTGACTAAATGCTAAATCTAAGGTTTCATCTATCCCCATTATTGGAGATTCCAACATTTCTTTTTTAGCTTCATCATAAGCTTTTTGGTAATCCTCAATAAGCTGCTCGCGGCTTCTTGGTTTGCCATCAGCATTTTTTGAAATTTGTTCTAAAAGTAGTGTATCTAACCACTCTATATTCGTTTTTAATGTAGAAATACTGTAATGAAGCTTACCTTCAGTAGGGACATATTCATCTTCTTTGGCCAATTTAGGGTATTTGATGGTTTCCTCTTTATCAAAAATCACATCATCTTGAGCAATAATTGCCGGAATAACCTTCTCAGCCTTCTCTTTTTCAGCTTTTAATTGCGTATTTTCTGCCGTCAGTTGCGCAATTGTCTGTGTTTGTTGCTCAATCGTTGCTTTCGCTTCTTTATCTTCGCAACCTGTTACCGTAAAAAATGCGGTTAAAATTAAGGCTGAGATGAATGTCTTTCTCATGTATTACCTATAAATCAAATATGTCTTTATCACGTAGAATATGATCATTGCCTTTACGGCGTAAAAAGCCAGTACGATCAAAATATTCCATCAATTGCACTGTCAGTTTTCGACCAAAATTAAGCTTATCACGTAATTCATTTACAGCAACTTTACCTTCTTCGCCTGCCATTTCCTTAATTAAGCGAGCATAAGCATAAATGCTCTCTGTCAGGAAAAAACGATCTTTTACGATTGGCGTGAGGTAACCTAGCTTACCCGCTTTATACATAAAGTTACGCATAGCACTTTCATCTTGCGCCAATGCTGTTGCCATATCTCGCACCCAAATGGCTTGTCCATGCGCCTTTTCAAATTCTGCTAACACCGCTTGCCATAATGTTTGCTCTTCAGCTGAAAATTGGATTTTGTGTGAAGGCAAATGTAACCAACCACGAGTTTGCTGCAATTGACCTTCATCAAGCATTTCTTCAATAAAATGATAAATCAGATTTTCTGGTTGGTTTAAAGTCGCAATACGGTATAAACGGGCTTTACTCAAACCAAGCTGATCATTATGTTGTTCATGATAGGTAGCAAGTGCGGTCAAAATTTGCTGCGTTTTTTCACGTTGATAATCACGATTAAAACACCAATTTTGGAAACGAATGTCACCATTTTCGGCTAACGCTTCTGCCAGTTGATTTTCAGTTAGCTGCTCACTCCACATTAGCGCTTGAGCTGAAACCGCCTCTTTTTGTAAGGTCAATCCGATGCGTTGTGTGGCGGTTTGAGCCTGATTAAGTTTAGCCAAGAACGCTAGACGAGCCTCTGTACGCTTATAACGTTTTGGTGAATGAATTTCGAGTACCTTGGCGCCACCAATTAATACTTTTGCATCGCCACTACGTAAAATTAATTTATCCCCAAAGGCCAAAAATAATGACTGCTCTAAAATGACTTCCGCCAAAGTGCGGTCATTTTTCATTGCATTTTTGCTTTCAAGCAAGGTAAGCTTACCCGTCGTGCGGCTTGCTGCATGATAAATGTGCACAGGCTGACTATCTTTCAAATTCACTTCAGGCGTAATTTCAATGGTAATACGATCGGTTGGCTCAAGTGGTTCTGAGGCTAACAACCAATCGCCACGCTGCATTGGAATACGATCTAAATCAACGTTTAAATTGAGAGCTAAGCGTTGACCAGCCAAGCCTTTCTCACTCGGTGTATTTTGAGCATGGATATTTTTAACACGAACCTTTTGTCCTGTTGAAAGGAAAAGTTCGTCATCAATAGTTACTGAGCCTGCAAATGCTGTGCCTGTCACTACTGTCCCAGCCCCTTTCACACTAAAGACACGGTCGATAGCATAACGAAACGGTTTATTTATTTCGGCTAATTCCGGTAAATTGGCTAAATAATCACGTAACGCATCAATGCCTAAGCCTGTTTGTGCCGATGTAATAAAATAATGAGATTCAGCTAAGAATGGATAATCTGTCTGAATTTGTGTTTTTAGTGCCTCGATTTGCTCATTTGTTGCTCGGTCAGCCTTGGTAATCACTACCATGATTTCAGTAAATTGAAGCTGACGTAAAATAGCTAAGTGTTCTTTAGTTTGTGCGGCAATCCCTTCATCGGCTGCAACAATAAGCATGGCATAATGCACACCACCAAGCCCGGCCAACATGTTGGCGAGAAACTTTTCATGGCCAGGTACATCAATAAACCCAAGCACTTTCTCTTTTAAAGGCAAATAGGCATAGCCTAAATCAATGGTCATGCCACGTTTTTTTTCTTCCGGCAAATGAGCGGTATTCGTACCTGTCAGTGCTTTTAAAAGGGCTGTTTTACCATGATCGACGTGCCCTGATGTTACTATGATCATAATTTTTCCACCGTATCTAATAATGCCTTAAAGTCAGCCACGCTACGTAAATCTAACCAAATCTTTCCTTTCTCAACACGACCGATTATTGGTTGTTCTAACGCTTTGAATATTGCTAAAAGTGCGGTCAATTTTGCCTCTGTTTTTTCGGCAATCGTCACCGCAAAAGAAGGAATCGTTGCCATTGGTTGGGAACCACTCCCAATTTGAGCAAAGCTTTCTTTAATCTCAACCTGGTAATCTTTTAAGCGGTTTGCTAAACAGGCTTTAAGTTGTTCCGCTTTTTCTTGTAATACATCCATTGACTGGGTAAGCAAATGCAAAGTTGGCAACGTTTCAGTAAGCTTTTCGGGCTGAAGATAAAGGCGCAATGTTGCCTCAAGCCCGGCTAAAATCACTTTATCGCAACGTAATACACGCTTTAATGGATGAGCTTGTAACTGAGCAATCCACTCTTTTTTACCAACAATAATGCCAGCTTGTGTTCCACCCAATAATTTATCGCCCGAGAATGACACCAAGTTTACGCCTTGTGCAACTTTTTCTTGTACTGTCGGCTCACTCGGTAAACCATATTGGCTTAGCTCAATCAATGCACCGCTACCAAGATCCGTAATTACTGGAATATCAAATTCTCGCCCAAGATCAACCAACTCTTGTTCTGAAACCGAAGCAGTAAATCCACTAATATGATAGTTACTACAATGTACTTTCATTAAGAAGGCGGTGTTTTCATTGATTGCTTGACGATAATCTTTCAAATGTGTGCGGTTTGTGGTTCCGACTTCAACAAGTTTACAGCCTGCTTGAGCCATAATGTCAGGGATGCGAAATGCGCCACCGATTTCAATTAACTCACCACGAGAAATAATCACTTCTTTATCTTTTGCAAAGGTGGCTAACATCAAGAGCACGGCTGCCGCATTATTATTCACAATACATGCAGCTTCTGCACCTGTGAGTTGCGCAAGTAGTTCACTAATATAATTATCTCGATGACTGCGTTTGCCTTCTTCCAAATCATATTCCAGCGCAACGTTACCTTTCATCGCATGAAGTGCCGCTTGTTGTGCACTTTCAGCCCATAATGCTCGCCCTAAATTTGTATGTAATACCGTGCCCGTTAAGTTATGAACTGATTTAATCTGCACATGATTTTGTTGAGTTAATCGCTCTTGTAAATAATGCAATGTACTAGGATGATCGGCAAAAAAGTGCGGTAAGTTTTGGTGTTGTTTGATAAACTCGCGTCCTTCAGACAATAATTGGCGCAATTCACGTACAACGGCTGAATGACCAAATTCAGTTAAAAGCATTTCACCTTCTGGTGTTTTTAAAAATTTATCTACCGAAGGAAGTTGTTGAAAAAGTGCGGTCATTTTTAATTCCTATTTCAAAATGGCGTTGAATTGCGAACTAATTTACGCTAAAGTAACCGCAATTTCAATAACGGAAGGTCGTCATCTCCGGTGAGGTGGCAGGACTTCAAATCCTGTTGGGGACGCCAGCGTTCCCGGGTGGGTTCAACTCCCATGACCTTCCGCCACTCTTTTCTTCCAAAGAATATTCTCTCCCTAATATTCACATTTTTAATTTGAACTTTCATTATAATTTCACTGAATTTTAGGCAAATAAAAAGGCGTATCTTTCGATACGCCTTCTTTATCTAACTTGTTACAGTTAATACATCAATTATTTGATGATT
>NZ_KV820364.1 GCF_001815355.1 Haemophilus sp. HMSC068C11 | reverse complement strand
GAGAGACAATAAGTGTCCACACAGATTGATTGATATATTGTAGACAATATCGAGCAGAAAGCCGTTATTCCCTTGGGTCTGTAGCTCAGGTGGTTAGAGCGCACCCCTGATAAGGGTGAGGTCGGTGGTTCAAGTCCACTCAGACCCACCACTCAAACTGAGTGAGTGATGAAGGTGAATAAGGTAATAAATAAACGATGACATGGGGATATAGCTCAGCTGGGAGAGCGCCTGCCTTGCACGCAGGAGGTCAGCGGTTCGATCCCGCTTATCTCCACCACTTATCATCGTTAAGTAAATTGACTGATTTAATGCTTAAAATGCTTTAATGAGTTTATTTAACGATGATAACTGAAAATGTTATTTCTGTTCTTTAACAACCAGGAAACAAGCTGA
>NZ_KV820363.1 GCF_001815355.1 Haemophilus sp. HMSC068C11 | reverse complement strand
TGGAGTCGTCCTTGAAATACCACCCTTTAACGTTTGATGTTCTAACGAAGATTACGAAACGTGGTCTCGGACAGTGTCTGGTGGGTAGTTTGACTGGGGCGGTCTCCTCCCAAAGAGTAACGGAGGAGCACGAAGGTTTGCTAATGACGGTCGGACATCGTCAGGTTAGTGCAATGGTATAAGCAAGCTTAACTGCGAGACAGACAAGTCGAGCAGGTACGAAAGTAGGTCATAGTGATCCGGTGGTTCTGAATGGAAGGGCCATCGCTCAACGGATAAAAGGTACTCCGGGGATAACAGGCTGATACCGCCCAAGAGTTCATATCGACGGCGGTGTTTGGCACCTCGATGTCGGCTCATCACATCCTGGGGCTGAAGTAGGTCCCAAGGGTATGGCTGTTCGCCATTTAAAGTGGTACGCGAGCTGGGTTTAGAACGTCGTGAGACAGTTCGGTCCCTATCTGCCGTGGGCGTTGGAGAATTGATTGGGGCTGCTCCTAGTACGAGAGGACCGGAGTGGACGCACCACTGGTGTTCCGGTTGTGTCGCCAGACGCATTGCCGGGTAGCTAAGTGCGGAAGAGATAAGTGCTGAAAGCATCTAAGCACGAAACTTGCC
>NZ_KV820362.1 GCF_001815355.1 Haemophilus sp. HMSC068C11 | reverse complement strand
AAAAGTAAATCTAGAGGTTTAACAAGCTCAACGACAGAAGTTTATCGACATAAACACGATTATGACGTTGCGGAAGCCTCAAATTTAGATGCAGATAAGATTTATCTTCATTCAAGCAAAGGTAATGTCACTATTCAGGGCTCAAATGTAGCAGCTGGTAATGGTTTGACGGTGAAGGCTAAAAACATTGATATTCGCGAAGCTGAGAACCGAGTCTACTCTGATGATTATTACAGCAAGAAAAAATCAGGCATATTGGGAGGTGGTATTGGAGTAACCTTTGGTTCTCAAAAACAAACCACAGAAAGTGATCAGACTAAGCTTTATGCGAAAGGTAGCCAAGTAGGTAGCTTGAACGGTAATACTACGATGATTGCGGAAAACACTTATACTCAAACTGCGAGTAAGGTGAGTGCAATCAAAGACGGCGATGTGAATATTCTGGCGAAAAAAGTCGATATTAAAGCTGCAGATGACAAATATGAAACCAATACCAAACAAAAATTTGAGCAAAAAGGTTTAACTATTGCTATTAGCTCTCCTGTTATTTCTGCTATTCAAGCAGTACAAGGGGCTATCGAATCCACTAAACAAGTTGGCGATAGTAAACATGACCGAGTGAATACTATGTCGGCAGCTAATGCTGGCTTTGAGGCTTATCGTGCCTACCAATCTGGAAAAAAAGCTGTAACCGATGTCAAAGATTTTATGAATGGTGAAGGGGATGTCGACTCCTTGATCGGTGTACAAATCACTTATGGTCAACAGAAGAGCGAATCTCACTCTCATACTGAAGGAAAAACAGCCTATAAATCCCAAGTTAATGCTGGCGGCAAAGTAAATATTATGGCGACAGGTGCAGGAAAGGATTCCAATATTAATATTGAAGGCTCAGATATCTCAGGCAAACAAGGCACAACATTGATTGCAGATAACCAAGTCAATATCAAAGCCACAGAACAAAACCACCAAGAACGTAGTACCAATAAATCAAGTGGTTTTAATGCAGGGGTAGCCATTAAAGTGAGTAATGGTGAGGCTGCCGGGGTTACTGTAGGGGGTAATTACGGGAAAGGCTACGGCAATGGTGATGAAACTACTTATGTTGCTAGCCATGTAGGTGATAGCCAAAGTAAAACTGTGGTTAAAGCAGGCGGAGATGTAACCCTTGCGGGCAGTCAAGTTAAAGGTAAAGGTGTCGAATTAGATGCAGAAAATCTGAAAATTGAAAGCTTGCAAGATAAATCTAGCTATCGCGGTAAGCAAATGAATGCAAGTGCTAGTGTGACAGTAGGCTACGGTTTTGCTGCGGGTGGTAGTTTCAATAAGTCGAAAGTTAATACAGACTATGCGAGTGTAAATGAACAGGCAGGAATTTTTGCAGGTAATGATGGCTATGATATCAATGTAAAAAATAAAGTTTCTTCTATTGGTGGCGCTATCATTTCAAGTGCACCAAAAGAGAAAAATCAAATGACAGCACAAGATTTCGAATATTCGAATATTCAAAATTATTCTAATGCGAAATCATCTGCGATGGGATTGATGGGAGGTTTCTCTGTAGATCGTGATCAAACTTCTGATGAGGATAAAGCTTTAAATAAAACTTATCGTGGTGAGGATAGAAAGGGCGAAACCTTTGAACAGGCGAATCCAAATAAAGCAAATCAATTGCCAGTAAAATTTGGTTTAGGCACAAATGATGTTCATAGTACAGATTTATACGCTGCAGCAAAAATTGGTCTAGCTAATTTAGCGAGCTATAGCAGTCAAAGTGAAAATAATCAGAGTATAACTAATGCTGTGATTAGTGATGGTAACTTTAATATTGCGAGTATACAGGGCAAACAGAATATTGAGACTATCAAGAAATCAACAGAGCAAGACGCAAATAAACTTGAAAAAGCAGATCATGCGAAAATGCAAAAAGAAGTTGAACAGGATGTTGCAACAATTCAGAGTTTTACGAAGAATGTTGGTGGTGCTACGGATGAAGCTTATCGAACAATGTTTATCGCAGAACATCGGATGTTTACTCATAAAGTGGATGAAAAAGGGAATCCTATAAAGGATCCAGAAATCCTGAAGAAAATAAATGAAGAAGCGGATGCTAAGGGAGTAAGTCGAAAAGACTATCTTCAAGAACAATTGGATAAAGGACGTAATATTTATCAATTGCATGAGTTATCAGATCAAGAGCGTAATCAATTACAAAAAGTTACTTATACTGATCCAAAAACAGGGAAAACAGAGAGTAAATATGTCGTTGCATTTAATGGCATCTTTAATGATCGTAATTCCGCCGCAAAATTTGCAGTACAAAACTATATTGCGGGCAGGGATGATAAGACAGGCAATATAAATCAAAAGGTATATAAAGATGTTTATTTTGTTCACCATCCTAAAGCGAAAAATGGTTTGTCAGAGCTCTTAGTTGCCGGTTATGAAAAAATGTTCGAAGGTTCTTTTGGGAATGTATTAGGGATGGATAATTCAAGTTTACAAGCGATGAATATGATGAAGCAGTATGGTAAAGATGATTTATACCTAGGTTCCCATAGTCGTGGCACATTAACATTAAGTAATGCATTAAAAGCGCTAAATACAGAAGATAACCAAGCTAAAAAGCTACTTTCAGGTACGACAATTAAAATGGTGGGTCCTGCAGCTGATGTTACAAGAGCGGATGGTTATTTAAGTCAATTGCAAACGGGTAAAGAAAGAACCACTTCAGATGGTTCAATTCGGATTGAGAATCATGCGAGTGACCCAGTAGGTAGTATGCCGATTTTATTGGGAGGAAACCCTGCAACGACATCTGAAAATAATCTGAATAAAAGCTGGTTACAGCGAACAGCAGATATGTTTAGTGATGAACGTTTATCCGTACATAATTGTCACGGGTTAGGACAACAACAATGCGTTATTGATGGATATAGAACTAAAGGAGATCTCAAAATGGGTAATGAAAGAACTATTTTTGAATTAAATAAAGCGAAGGAGAAATAAAATGAAAATAAGATTTTTATTCTTAATACCCTCAATCTTATTGCTTACAAGCTGTAGTGGATGGTTTCAACCTCTACCGCCATACTATCATTGGCGTTTGCATAATGCGGATGCATTATTCCCTGAATCAGATCCTGATGTTTTAACTAAATATGTTGACAGAAGAAAAAAAGATATGACTGATTGCGGTATTATAGATTGGGCGGCAGGAGAAAGTGATAATCCAGAGGTCAATCTTTGTTTAGAGAAAAAAGGCTGGTATTTAGAAGGTGGACCTGTTTGTGAAAATACACTAATGTGGGATAGACCTCCATGTATCCAATGGCGAAAAAAACACAGCAAGCCTGATGCTAAGCCTTGGCAGTAATTAAAAAAGGCGCTTAAAAGTGCGGTCAATATTCAGTGAATTCTAAAATCTCTTGAATATTGACCGCACTTTTCTAAAGGCAAGAGTTGCTGCTAGATAGCGCGCGTCTCCTGACGCGTGCTTGTATCTATCTAAGAATAGACAAACTGAAATTACTCATAAAAATAGTGAAAATTTGAATTAAACAAAACAGATGTTTTGGCACGCGTCAGGAGACGCGCGCCATCGTGGGGGGCCGGTTATGAAAAGATGTTCGAAGGTTCTTTTGGAAACCTATTAGGGATGGATAATTCGAGTTTACAAGCGATGAACATGATGAAGCAATATGGTAAAGATGATTTATACCTCGGTTCTCATAGTCGTGGAACATTAACTGTTAGTAATGCATTAAAAGCATTAAATACAGAAGACAACCGAGAGAAAAAATTGCTTTCAAACACCACTGTTAAAATGGTGGGTCCTGCAGCTGATGTTACAAGAGCGGATGGTTATTTAAGTCAATTGCAAACGGGTAAAGAAAGAACCACTTCAAATGGTTCAATTCGGATTGAGAATCATGCTAGTGACCCTGTTGGTAGTATGCCGATTTTATTGGGAGGAAACCCTGCAACAACATCTGAAAATAATCTCAATAAAGGTTTGGTTGAACGTATTAGTGATATATTTGGTGACACTTCATCAGTACATAATTGCTATGGACTAGGGCAACAACAATGCGTTATTGATGGATATCGAACGAAGGGAGATCTAAAAATGGGAAATGAGCAAACCATTTTTAATTTAAATAAATCAAAAGGAGAATGATATGAAGATTCTATTTTTTATATTTGGTTTGCTAACAATCAATGCTTGTTCTTTTGGAGGATTTCAACCACCACCACCACATGATCATTGGCGTTTGCATAATTCTAGGGCTTTATTTCCTAACTCAGATCCTCAAGGACGTATTAATTTTCTTGAAAGAAGAAAAAAAGACATGTCGGATTGTGGTATGGATTTTGTGACAGGTGAAAGTGTTAATCCAGAAGAGAATCTTTGTTTAGAGAAAAAAGGTTGGTATCTTGAAGGTGGTCCAGTTTGTGAAGAAAGGCTAATGTGGGATAGTCCAATATGTATCCAATGGCGAAAAAAACATAGCAAACCTGATGCTAAGCCTTGGGGATAAATAATGCAGAAGTATTTTAAGCAGAGTACAATTTAACTCGATACAAAGTGCAGTCAATTTTAAAGAGTTTTAAAATCTCTCAAAAACTGACCGCACTTTGTATTTTCAACGATACTTATGGTAAGCAAACCTTATAATTTCACATCCAACTTCGCGTAAGCTCGTTCTACTTTTTCCAATGCTTTTTCTACGGAAATATCACGGGCAAGTAATACACCTAAACGGCGATGGGCATTGACTTCGCCTTTGCCGAAAAGGTGAATATTACTATTAAACCTAAACCTTGCATTGGTGTATAGTAAAGATTCCAATAGCCAATCTAGCACGACAAAAAGTGGCAAATTAGAGAACCGTTTTAATAAAGATGATGTTCAAAAAGAACTTGATTTCCAACGTGAGGTGACAGAGAAATTTGGACCAAATGTCGCGGAAGCAGGAAGTTTGCTTGCTAATAAATTTGGCGAAGAAGCGAAAGCGAAGCGTCATGAAGCCGCAATTGCGTTAGAAGAAGCAGAAAAAGCCAAGGCAGAAAACAACAACGAAACTAACCGCACTTTAGTAAAACAAGCACGAGATAATTTTGAGACAGCGAGTCGCGAAGCTAAAGAATGGGAAACGGGTGGAAGTAAACGCCTTATCATTGATTCGGCATTAAATGTTATCAGTACCGCTTTAGCTGGCAGACCGGCAGCGGAAGTGGTGGCTTCAGGATTATCACCTGCGGTGAATAATCAAATTAAGAAAGCGACAACAGATGCAAAAGGCAATGTGAATACCGCGCTCAATTTGACAGCTCATGCACTTTGGGGCGCGGTAGAGGCTTATGCAGGCAACCGTAATGTTGCTGCTGGTGCTGCGGGTGCAGCTGGTGGTGAGACGGCGGCTCATTTCCTTGCCTCGACACTTTACAATAAATCACCTGAAAAGCTTAGCGAAGAAGAAAAACGTACGGTATCGTCTTTAAGCCAAGTAGCAGCAGGTATTGCTGGTGGTACTTTATCGGATAGCTCTGATGGGGCAATTATTGCAGCTAAAACAGCGAAAGATTCAGTGGAGAATAACAGCATGGCTGATGACGTTCATCCTAGTGATGAGCGTAAGCAAAACATTGAAATGTATGCCAAGGTTTTATTCAATGGAGATGAAGATAAAGCTAAAGAATATCAAGAAGGTCTAGAGATTGCAGAAGCTCAAGGGCAACTTGATAGTGTTAAAGAAACAGCGAATGCTGTTGTTAATTTAGATGATACCGTTGTCTCTTTATGGGAAGCTATCTCAAACCCAGAGAAAACCTATAATAATGTTGTGGTCTCGTTGAAAGATTGGGATGAGGCTTATGCGCGTGCTCTTCAAGAAAATCCAAAACTCGCGGGTGAAATGCAAGGTTACCGCCAAGGCCAAATGAAAGGTGTTTCAACTGGAGGAGTGGTGCTAAGTGGTGCGGGATTGGCGATAGCTAAGTCTATTGCCAAATTAAAAAATGGAAAGATTGATGTAGCCCATTCCAGTGTTAATGTTGCGAAAATCAGCAAATATTACAGTTAATCAATCTCTTGATAACCAACAAGGTGAGATTTTATCGGCTGGTCGAGTTGATATTGTAAATCCAGATTTAACCTTGGTTGTAAATAATGCACTAGGAAAAATTGAATCGGTGATTGGCACAACATTACAAGCCAAAACATTAGCGGATGAAGGTTCGATTAGAACAAAAGGAGATTTGGGTATTGAGTTAAATGATAGCTTTACCCTAAATAAAGCCTTTGGTGTAGGCAATAATCTTACTTTTAAAACAAAAGGTGATTTTGTTAATAATTCCAACCTTGTGGTAGGTAATTCAGCATCAGTTGAAGGATCTACTATTCAAAATAATGCTAATGCAGAAATTTCCTCGATAAACACTCGCATTCAAGCCAATAAACTGGATAACTTTGGTTTAATAGATGGTGACACCACAGTGATTAAAGCCAATGATGTCAATAATATCGGTACTGCACGTATTTATGGTAGTCATCTTGCCATTCAAGCAAATAATTTAAATAATCTTGAGAACACTGACGGAACAGCAGCGACTATCGCTGCTCGCGAGAGACTTGATTTAGGTGTCAGTAATTTAGTAAACCGTAACCATTCACTTATTATGAGTTTAGGTAATATCTATATTGGTGGACAGTTAAATGACAATAATCAAGCAACTGGTTATGCAAATAGCATTGATAACGGTAGTGCAACCATTGAAGCTTTAGGAAGTGGTTGGATTAAGACACATCATCTTTTAAACCAAGATTTACATTTAAGGTTAGGACATAAATATACTAAAAATCATTTTGTTACTTATTCCCCATTTGATAGTAGTGCGACTTATTATAGTAATGAAGGAGAAAAAGGTGAGGGTTATTTAGATCATGTTAATAATAGTCGTCATAATAGCAATCAATATTTTCGTTTCAATGATGGACGTAAAGCTGTGGCAGCTCGAAATTGGCTGAAACAAGATTACATTCGAACCACAGATACTAATACCATTGAACACCAAGATCCCAGTAAATTGCTTATCGGGCAATCTTTACATTTGGAAGGGGGGGAGTATACGAATAAACACTCTCGAATTGTGATTGGTGACACCTTATATTTAGCGGATAAGGCGATTAAGGAACCCGTCAGTACAGTAAGTCAAGGATTACTAAAACTGAGTAATATTGATGTTGATGGTGAAATTCATCGTCGAGATATCGGTTTGAAAAAAGATATTAAAAAAGAACATCGTCATCATGGTTCGAGAGGTAAAAAAGTTTGGGCTGTGTATGGAGGAGATGAACAAAAAATTGACCGCCTCTTACCTGTCGAACCGTTCAAATTTGGGCTGGAACTTTTAAAAATAGGTGAGCCGGTGGAGTCTACTGGCATAATTGTTGGGGATAAATCAGATTTCCAAGGCATTTCATTAGCGGAGAAAACACCTTTAAATACAGATTTAAATGTTCACCGCGTTAATCTAGAAGCAATCACGTCTGGAGTGATGAAAAATAAAGATAACCTTGATATCAAAACGCATTTACCAGATATTTCATTGCCACAGGCAAGCCTTTATAAAATCAACCCTGAGGTATCAGGACAGTTTTTGGTTGAAACAGATCCGCGTTTTACACAGAAATCTAAATGGCTCAGTTCTGATTATATGTTCAAACAGTTGCGCAATGATCCACAAAATATGCTTAAACGTTTGGGCGATGGTTTTTATGAACAACGTTTAGTAAACGAACAAATTAATCAGCTCACTGGTAGACGTTTTCTAGAAAATTACTCTTCCGATTATGACCAATATAAAGCCTTGATGGATAACGGGGCATACTACGCCCAAAAAATGAATTTAGTACCAGGCGTTGCTTTGACATCTTCTCAGATGAAAGAGTTAACTTCTGATATGGTTTGGATGGTAAAACGTGAAGTGACTTTAAAAGATGGTTCTAAGAAAGAAGTATTAGTGCCACAGGTTTACGTTGTTGGACGTAATACCGATATTGATAGTCGAGGTGCAGTGATTTCTGCCAATGATGTCATTATGAATATCAAAGGTGATGTACAAAATAGTGGCGTAATTTCTGGACGTAATCTAACAGGCTTAGCCGCAAATAATATTGAGAACTTAGGTGGTCGCTTACAGGGTCGAGAACTTTATTTGGTAGCTAAAAATATGCTCAATAATCTTGGTGGAGAGTTAAATGCAACAGATCATTTAGTTGCTCAAGGAAAGCATATTAATATTGAAAGTACCACGAGTGAAACAGAAAACACACCTGATTTTTACCAAAAATCACTAACACAACAAGCATCTGTAAAGGTTGGCAATGATAACAAAAAAGGCAGTGCTAGCTTTATTGCGACTGAAAATATTACTGTAAAAGGTGCAAATGTAGATGTGAATGGAAATGTGGTTTTCTCTGCAGGTAAAGCATTGAATTTTGGTACGGTAGAAACTGAAAATAAAGAGCATTACGTACCAAATGCAGATAATTACTATAAGCTTGATCAAAAACAAGAAGTTGGCAGTCAGTTAAATGTTACAGGAAATCTTGATGCTGTAGGTAAAAGTGCGGTTGAAATGCGAGGTGTTTCTGTAACCAGTAATGGCACTATGAATGTGATGTCTGAGGGGAATATTAATATCCAAGAAGCCCGTTATAAAGAGCAGCTTTCTAGTGGTTCAAAAAGTAAATCTAGAGGTTTAACAAGCTCAAC
>NZ_KV820361.1:207047-364467 GCF_001815355.1 Haemophilus sp. HMSC068C11 | reverse complement strand
AAAGAGCAAAAAAGAACGACGCACTGGTTTTTCCTAAGATTCACAACAGCGCGTCGTTGCGTGGGGCGTATTATAGGACTTTCAGAATTCTTTGCAAGTGCTTTTTTACAAAAAAATTCAATTTTTTTATTGTCTGATGATTTAATCATCAAAGTGAATTGTCTTTGTTCAATATTCAAGGTAAATTACCACCAAAGAGTAAGCATTTTAATGAGGTAGTTATGAATTTTGAGCAAATGATTGGTTTCGGTGTAGCAGGTAATTTCGCGGGACATTTAGAACAAGCAGGTGAAGCAGCTGATTTCACTCAAGTTAAAACAGAAAATGCCATTCAACCAAAAGCGATTTTCCCTTTTTATGTGCCAAGCAAAAAGGCGGGCTTTCTTTCTACCTATCCTTTAAGTCACAATCAAATTAATTTTCCACAAGGCGCAGATAATCTGCAAATTGAACCTGAAATTGCACTTATTTGTGAGCTTATCTATGAAGGAAATCAAGTTGAGAAAATTATCCCACGCTATTTTGCGGCCTATAATGACTGCTCTATTCGTCGTCCTAATGCGAAAAAAATCTGTGAAAAGAAAAACTGGGGCGAGGCAAGCAAAGGTATTTCATCCAAACTGATTCCACTTTCTTCCTTTATTAAAGGAAGCGAAATTGATCAATATCGTATCGCTTGTTTCCATAAACGAAATGATGAACTGAATACTTATGGTATTGACAGCCCAGCGGTTGGTTATAGCTATTTCCACCAACAATTATTAGATTGGATCGTGGATAGAATGAATAATCAACCCGATGAAGGACCGATGAATCATATTACCTCTTTATTAGAGCAAGCAAACTATCCGAAACAAGCTATTATTAGTATTGGCGCCACTCGTTATACCGAGTTCGGTGAAACGCATTTCTTACAACCTAATGATCTCAGCATTGTTGTCGTGTATAACGGTGAAAAATATTCTGCTGAGGAAATTGAGCAAATGGCAAAAAATGAAAAATTTGCAGACGACATTTCAGCGCTTATTCAGAAAGTGGTTTAGCATACATATAAAAAGTGCGGTTAATTTTGACCGCACTTTTATTTACTTCCTTCTTAAAGAAACTTCTCCGGCATTAAAATACCGCTCGCCTTCATCAGTTATGACTTTTAAATAACCGCGTTTATCAATTCCCTGCTCTATACCTGAAATTGCGCCTTGTTCGGTAAAGATATTCACTTCATCACCAAAAAATTCATTATAGTTTATCCATTGTTGCATGAATTCCTCGTCAATGCCCTTTTCTTCAAATTGAGCTAATCGAGAATAAATGCGTTGAATCACTTTAACAAGGATCGTCTCACGATCTATATTTGGATCCTGTTCGTTTAATTGTGCATACGGCTGACTAATTTCGGTTGATTGTGGCAATTTTACATTGATCCCAATACCAACGACTAAATTAAGCTGCCCATTCTTGTGATTAATGATCTCTACCAAAATACCCCCTAGTTTTCGCCCTGAAAGCAAAATATCATTTGGCCATTTCACTTTCACATTTAACGCTTCTGCAATGGCTAAACCAATCACTAAACTTAATCCATCCAATACTTTTTTAGGATCGATAGTCCAATAAAAACTAAAAATTAACTGCCCTGCAAACGGTGAAAGCCATTGGCGACCACGACGCCCCCTTCCAGCCGTTTGATATTCTGCGAGGCACAAATCACCTTTTTTTAATTGGTTAATGTGATTCGTTATAAATTCATTTGTTGAAGAAATAGTTCGATGATAATGCACGGAATAAGGTGAAAGTGCGGTCGAAATTGCTTGCGGATTTAACAAAGGCATTTCTGGCACAAGCTGATAAACCTCATTTTCTTCTCGAATATTCAATCCCACTTCTCTCAATAATGCCATTTCTTGCGCCAATCCATTTGGCGTAATATTTAAAAACGACATCAAATCTGACCGCACTTTAGGTTGGCAATCCGATAAACACTCCAATAACGATGGCATATTCATTCCTTCTCATAAAAACCTTGGCAAATCTTACCATAAAAGCGAAAAAATTCATTTTCATCCACATGAAAAATCTGTATAATCCCGGCGCAATATTTTTTGACACAACTTTTAACAGCGAGATATTGCCATGCTTAGAATCAAACAAGAAGCGCTTACTTTTGACGATGTTCTACTCGTCCCTGCTCATTCAACTGTTCTCCCGAACACAGCCAACCTCTCAACTCAACTCACCAAAGAAATTCGCTTAAATATTCCTATGCTTTCTGCTGCGATGGATACTGTCACAGAAACCAAATTAGCAATCTCTTTAGCACAAGAAGGCGGTATTGGCTTTATTCATAAAAACATGACGATCGAACGCCAAGCGGATCGAGTTCGTAAAGTGAAAAAATTCGAAAGTGGTATCGTTTCTGAACCTGTCACTGTTTCGCCAGATTTAACCCTTGCAGCACTTGCCGAAATGGTGAAGAAAAACGGCTTCGCAGGCTACCCTGTTGTAGACGGTGAAAATAACTTGATTGGTATCATCACTGGCCGCGACACGCGTTTCGTAAAAGATTTAAGCAAAACTGTTTCACAATTAATGACTAAGAAAGAAGACTTGGTCACCGTAAAAGAAGGTGCAAGTCGTGAAACGATTTTAGAATTAATGCATAAAAACCGCGTAGAGAAAGTGCTTGTTGTAGATGATGCTTTCAAATTAAAAGGCATGATCACCGTTAAAGACTTCCAAAAAGCGGAACAAAAACCGAACGCATGTAAAGATGAATTTGGTCGTTTACGCGTAGGTGCGGCTGTAGGTGCGGGTCCAGGTAATGAAGAACGTATTGATGCATTAGTGAAAGCTGGCGTAGATGTATTGTTAATCGACTCTTCTCACGGTCACTCAGAAGGCGTATTACAACGTGTTCGTGAAACGCGTGCAAAATATCCAAACTTACCTATCGTTGCGGGTAACGTAGCAACAGCTGAAGGTGCTATCGCACTTGCAGACGCAGGCGCAAGCGCAGTGAAAGTAGGTATTGGCCCAGGTTCTATTTGTACAACTCGTATTGTGACTGGTGTAGGTGTTCCACAAATCACTGCTATCGCAGATGCCGCTGCGGCATTAAAAGATCGTGGTATTCCAGTTATCGCGGATGGTGGTATCCGTTTCTCTGGTGATATTGCAAAAGCTATCGCAGCAGGTGCGAGCTGTGTAATGGTTGGTTCTATGTTTGCCGGTACTGAAGAAGCACCGGGTGAAATCGAACTTTATCAAGGTCGTGCATTTAAATCTTATCGCGGTATGGGCTCATTAGGCGCCATGGCGAAAGGTTCATCAGACCGTTACTTCCAATCTGATAACGCAGCAGACAAACTTGTGCCTGAAGGTATCGAAGGCCGTATTCCATATAAAGGTTACTTAAAAGAAATTATCCACCAACAAATGGGTGGTTTACGTTCTTGCATGGGCTTAACTGGCTGCGCAACCATCGAAGAATTACGTACAAAAGCGGAATTTGTTCGCATCAGTGGTGCAGGCATTAAAGAAAGCCATGTTCACGATGTAACTATTACTAAAGAAGCACCAAACTATCGTATGGGCTAATTGATAAAAGAGCGGTTTATTTAACCGCTCTTTTGAAATATTTTAGGCAACTAAAAGGACTGAAATGAAAAAACTAGCATTACTCATTCCGTTTATCATATCAAGTTGTGCGCTTTTCGGACCAACTTATACGGGAGAAACAACGGCAAGTTCTTTACTAAAATCAGATACTGAACGTAATATCAATCTGGCTTTTAGAGCAATCCATAATTGTACGCCAAAACAAATTCATACTCAGATCAATGATGCAAAAATCAACCCTAAAACATCTACTGTTGATTCAGCATATGAAACTTGGACAGTAAAAGGCTGTAATCAAACTGAAGTATTTAAAATTAAATATATCAGCGATGGTCAAGGTGGAACCTACATCAATATGACCACGTCAAACTAACATAAGGTAAAAAATGACAAACATCCACAATCATAAAATTCTGATCCTCGACTTCGGCTCACAATATACTCAACTGATTGCGCGTCGTGTGCGTGAAATCGGTGTGTACTGCGAACTTTGGGCATGGGATGTAACTGAAGAACAAATCCGTCAATTTAATCCAGACGGTATCATTCTTTCTGGTGGCCCAGAAAGTACGACAGAAGAAAACAGCCCGCGTGCACCTGAATATGTATTTAACGCAGGCGTGCCTGTATTGGGTATTTGTTACGGTATGCAAACCATGGCGATGCAACTTGGCGGTTTAACTGAAACCTCTGATCATCGTGAATTCGGCTATGCCTCTGTTTTAATGGATAATCCAACCGCACTTTTCGCTCATTTAAATGATGGTGACAGCAAATTAGATGTATGGATGAGCCATGGTGATAAAGTAACTCGCTTACCTGAAAACTTCCAAGTTACTGGTACGACTCCAACCTGCCCAATTGCTGCGATGTCTGATGAAAGCCGTCGTTTCTACGGCGTACAATTCCACCCAGAAGTGACCCATACTAAAAAAGGCTTGGAATTATTAATGAATTTCGTGGTGAACATTTGTGGTTGCGAAACCAAATGGACAGCAGAAAACATTATCGAAGATGCAGTAGTTCGCATTAAAGAGCAAGTGGGTGACGATGAAGTGATTCTAGGTTTATCTGGTGGTGTGGACTCTTCTGTGGTTGCATTACTTTTACACCGTGCTATCGGCAAAAACTTACACTGCGTATTCGTGGATAACGGCTTACTCCGCTTACACGAAGGCGATCAAGTCATGGAGATGTTCGGTGATAAATTTGGTTTAAATATTACCCGCGTTGATGCGGAAAGCCGTTTCTTAGCCGAGCTTGCAGGCGTATCGGACCCTGAAGCAAAACGTAAAATTATCGGTAAAGTATTCGTTGATGTATTCGATGATGAATCGAAAAAACTCACTAATGTGAAATGGTTGGCACAAGGTACAATCTACCCTGATGTCATCGAATCTGCAGCAAGCAAAACTGGTAAAGCGCATGTGATTAAATCTCACCACAACGTAGGTGGCTTACCAGACTATATGAAACTTGGCTTAGTAGAACCGTTACGTGAATTGTTTAAAGACGAAGTACGTAAAATCGGTTTAGCATTAGGCTTACCGGCTGAAATGATCAACCGCCACCCATTCCCTGGTCCAGGTTTAGGCGTGCGTGTATTAGGCGAAGTGAAAAAAGAATACTGCGATTTATTACGCCGTGCGGATGCGATCTTTATCGAAGAATTACGCAATAGCGGTTGGTATGAAAAAACCAGCCAAGCCTTCAGCGTATTCTTACCAGTAAAATCTGTCGGCGTGATGGGCGATGGCCGTAAATATGACTGGGTAATCTCGCTACGTGCAGTAGAAACCATCGACTTTATGACCGCACATTGGGCACATTTGCCTTATGATTTATTAGGCAAAGTGTCTAACCGCATCATCAACGAAGTGAATGGCATTTCTCGCGTAGTATATGACATCAGCGGAAAACCTCCAGCAACTATCGAATGGGAGTAACCTAAATCAATTTAAAGGGCAAATTATTTGCCCTTTTCTTCTTTCATAGCACTAATTTCTCTCATCAATATTCACTATGGACATTGCATTTTTACTCGGCACTAAAATTATTGAACTGACACTTATTGTGCTTATTGGTTATGGGTTGGTTAAATCAAAATTATTAAAATCTGAAGATAGCAAGACGCTTTCCGTTATTGGGCTTTATGTCATCAGTCCTGCAGTGATGATTGAAGCCTTTCAAATTGATTACACGCCTGAAATTCTACAAGGTTTACAGCTTTCACTGTTTATGGCGGTGTTTCTTCAGGTTATTCTGATTATTATTGGCAGTCTGTTAAAGCACCTATTAAACCTTGATCCTATTGAACATGCCACTTCCATTTATTCCAATTCTGGTAATTTAATTATTCCGATTGTGATGTCGTTATTTGGCAAAGAATGGGTGATTTACGCCAGCTGTTTTATTGTGGTGCAAACCTTTCTATTTTGGACGCATTGCCGTTTGATTATTGTAGGAAAAGGAAATTTATCCTTGAAGATGATTGCCAAAAACATCAATATTTGGTCAATTCTCGTCGGAGCATTTTTATTTGCTTTTCAAATAAAATTACCAAGTATTATCAATGGCACACTCTCTTCCATCGGTTTGTTTATTGGCCCAAATGCCATGCTTGTTGCGGGTATGCTGATTGCGGCAATACCTTTACGGAGCATCGTATCATCCAAACGCATTTATTTAGTCACACTTTTGCGCTTGTTACTTATTCCGATTGCATTATTGGTATTAATAAAGTTGATTGGGTTTGTACGTTGGGCTGAAAAAGGGGAAATTATTGTGTTGATTAGCTTTTTAGCAACCACGAGCCCATCAGCTTCAACTGTCACACAAATGGCGGTGATTTATAACAACAATCCACAGAAAGCCAGCGCCATCTATGGTGTAACGACGCTGCTTTGTATGTTTACTATGCCACTGGTGATTGCGTTATATCAAATATGGGGGTAAATCGTGGAAAAGTGCGGTCAATTATTTAAGCACTTTTGATGCCGGCTGCTCTTTTTTCAAACGATAAAGTTGATATAAGTTAACGAAAACTAAGAATGCGTTTAGAAGCGCAACTGGATAAGATTTGATGATCAAACTGTAAATGACAAAAAGTACCGCTCCAATTGCATTAACAACTCTCAAGTGAACAATCGATTTAAATAAAAAAGACACAGCCACAAAGAATGTTGCCAAATAGCCTAATAATTCGATGAAATTAAATTCCATAAATCTCTCCGTCAACAATGATTGAGGCGGCATCATAAAAGATTTTGGAATCGAGGAAAAGAGGCGAAATAAAGGCAACCGATTGCAATATCAAGAAATTTTTATTTCGCTCAACATTCGCTTAGATAAAGACTTTTTGCACTAAAAACATATAAAAAATTGTGCCTGCCGAGATAGAAAGAAACATGTTCTTTTTCCAGAAATGTAACCCCAATACCAAAGCACCTGCAATGAAATCGGGCAAACCGTGATAACCACTCAATACATCCACATTTTTATAGCAATACACCACTAACATCCCAAACATCGCCGCAGGCAATACTTTGCCAAGGTAACGAATATAGTCTGGAATCGGGCGATTGGCGGGAAAGATCCAGAATGGCAATAATCGAGTAAATTGTACGCACACAATACAAATCACAATGGTGATAATTTGTTCCATCAATGTCATTTTAGTGCCTCCAATTTAGATGAAAGTTTCGGTCGTCTTACGGTTAATAGAATCCAAATACTAATGAGTGTTGGCACTAAAAAATGCTCTTTCCCAACAATTAATAGCGATGCAAAAGCCACACCTAAACCTAATAATGAGCTTTCATGAGATTTCTCTTTAAGCCAGTTTTCAGCAAAAATCACCAGGAAAAGTGCAGTCATACCAAACTCTACCCCTTTTAAATCAAAAGGAATGATTGAACCAAATAGATTACCTAATCCCGCTCCTACAACCCAATAAAGATGGAGATAAAAACTGACAAAGAACATATACCAGCCTTTATCTAAATGATCGGGAATCTTCGCCATATAGTTAAGGGAAAAACTTTCATCGACTAGGGTACTAATTAAATACCAACGTTTTTTTCCGAGTTGAGCACCATATTTTTCTAACATGGAAATGCCATAAAAAATTTGGCGACCACTTACCATCAGCGTAACCAACGCAACACTTAAAGGCGAAAAAGGCATAACTAAGGCGGCGGCTGCAATAAATTCCACGGAGCCCGCATAAATGAGTGCTGCCATTGCAACGGGGAACCAAACACCGAATCCAAGTGCTTTCATGTAAATGCCGTATGCTATGCCTAAAAATAAAAAGCCGGCAAGCATTGGCATGCTGTAAGGAAATGCCGCTTTTGCTGCGGCTTTGATGGGATTTTCTGTCACTACTTCTGACATATTGACCTACTACAACTCTAAAACAGACAAACCAGGTAAGGTCGAAAAACTTTGTGCTTTTACTGTTTGATGGAAATCTTCGATATAAGCTAAATTAGCATCTTCTTTACGAATCGCGGCATAGAGATTACTGTACAACCCTTCTTCTGTAATTTTACGCGCCACCACATACCCTTTTTCTAAATAAGGTAATGCCGCCCAATAAGGTACGGTAGCAATGCCTCGACGACTCGCTACTAATTGGATCAAGGCGATCGTTAGCTCCGTTGTACGACGTGGCGGATTAATACCTTTTGGTTTCAACACTTGACGATATAAATCTAACATATCATCAGGAACAGGATAGGTTACCCAAGTTTCTTCAGCGAAATCTTCCGCCTGCCAAACCTCTTTATTGGCTAATGGATGATCTTTAGAACAGATTCCCACCATTTCATAAGAAAATAACGGCTTAAATAAAACATCATCATTTTGTTCAACTTCAGACACGATAGCCCAATCTGCACGATGAGATAATAACAATCCAACCGGATCAGTGTGGAAACCAGACACAATATCCAATTCTACCAAGCTCCAATGCTGACGAAATTCATCCATCGCAGGCATTAACCAGTCGAAACAGGTATGACACTCCACTGCAATTCGCAACTGCCCTGCATCACCGTGTTTTACACGTGCAAGTTCACGTTCTGCATCTACCACTTTCGGAAGAATTTCATTGGCAAGACGAATCAAACGATCGCCAGCTGCGGTAAAACGCAATGGATTACTTTTACGCTCAAACAAAGGTAAGCCGAATTGCTCTTCCATTAACTTAATTTGATGAGAAAGTGCCGATTGTGTTAAATAAACACGTTTTGCCGCCATCGAAACGCTGCCTGTTTCCTTCAAAGCAAGCAAGGTTCTTAGGTGACGAAGTTCAAGAAATGTTGGTTTCATTAGAATAATTCATAAAGTTATCGCATTAGATGAGCAACATGATAACGCAAATTAAATTGTGCGAAAAGAAAGTGCGGTCAAAAACGTTGATATTTTTGACCGCACTTAAGTCGATTATTTATCTAATTGAACAGGAAGAAATAAGCTCAATGGTCGTTTTTTCACAATTTGGCAAACTTCATGCCAAATTGGCCACCAGCTCTCAATTTCCGCATTCAAAGAACGCAATGCAACCCAAAGCGTTAATGAAAAACTGACAATTAAATTCACTAAACCAATCAACAATACAAAAGCAATGCATTGTAAAAGCAATGAATAGGTAAAATGTCCGCTCACGGCAATATAGCCCACATTTGCAGATGAAAATGCCACATGACGAATATCTAACGGAAGATGCGTTAAGTACCCCACCACACCGGTAATCCCAAGCAGCATACCAAAGCAAAGGTTACCAATTAGCGAGCCATAATTCTCATGCATATAATTAGCAAATTTAACGCGAGTCTTCTCAGACATTAGTTTTTTCAATAACGGATGCTGAGTTAAACGCATACGCATATTCAAATAATTGCTACGGTTATCAAAATAGCCCGAAATAATCCCTGAACAGAATAACCATACCCCCGCAATGGCGGCAAACCATAAGGTTCCCGCAAAAGGATCAATACTATGTAATTGATACGCGATTTGATCAGCATTCATCAATGGTTCACCTGTTTTATATTGGTAACCAAACGCAATCAATGCGGCTAATCCCATCGCAATGAGCACATTACCTAGCACAGCAATACTTTGAGAACGAAATACATCCACTAATAATTGGGCTAATTTCATATTGACGGTTTTACCTTGAGGCGTTTTCTCAACAGCCTCAGCAAAACGGGCTGCAGTCATGGCTGGCTGTTTGGTTGCAACCGTGAAATGAAGCATAAAGATCACCATGAAACCTAAGCCGTAATTTAAGCCTTCTGCAATGCCTTTCCAGACTTTGTCATCAATGATACTGCCTAGATAGGTTTTAAATAGCGCCATCAATGCAATTAATACACCACCACCTGCGGCAGAATAAAACATTGCCCAATACTCTTTTTTATCTCGAGTAATGTAATGCTCACCATGATCGCCTGCATTCTGCGTAACACTACGAGCCATTAATCCTGAGCTTTGTTTCCATAGTCGCGAAATACTATGACGTTCCGCTGCCGCACGGGCAAAACAACCGGTTAATAATAAGATTCGACGCGGCAAATAGCGATTTGAAACAAAAATCGCCATCAAGGTTTCTAACCGTTCTAAAGTCTGTGAAAGACGTTCCAATAAATACGCTGTATTTAAGGATGATCCCACTACCGCCCCACGTTTCTGTAAGCCAATAATCAATGCCTTACATTGATCAAACATTACCTGCAAATGGCTATCATCAAAAACCGTTGCTTGGCGACGCGCCTCTACCCAATCAACCACTTCATGATGCAATGCCACGAAAGGTGAATCCGCATTCAACAAAGATGGCTCCATTCGCATCAACTCAGGATCCATGTCTTCAGCTGCAATCCAAATTGAAAGCATTTCAATGGCAAATAGCCCTTCACTTTCAATATGATTTTTTAAACGTTCACGATCTTTTTGTTCTGTATAACGTGTTAAAACGCCAAATACGCCTCGCCATGTTTTTAATGGAACAGCATCAATCCAGCGGGCATCATTTTTATCACTGAACAATAAATAAAAAATATCACGTAAATCATTAATATCTTTAAAAGATGGGTTAAAACGCTCATAAATACGCGTTTTCATTTCTTGCCCAAAACCGCCACGCGTAAGAATGCCACTACTAATAAACAAGGGATAAAGACGTAAATCACATAACCAACCGCATAATAATTTCGAAACAGAATAGCCTAATTCTTTATCGTTCTTTAAGATAAACTTAAATAAATGCAAGGTGGGAGAAATTTTTTCTGTAGGGCTGCTACGTAATAATTGGCACAAGCCCTCTACGAGACCAAAGGCATCGTTTTCCGCCACTTTGTTACGCAAAAATTGCGGTAAGATATCGGTTTTAATCATGAGCTTTCCCCCTTCTATCGTTTATATTCAAAAGCGAGACATTATACAGCTCTGTTAGATAAAGTAAAATGAGCGGAAAAGTGCGGTCAATTTTGAAAGGATTTTAAAAGAAAAGGCGTATGCTTCCATACGCCCTTAAATTGATATTATTTCTCTTTCTTCAACAAGAAAATACCTTGTTCAGAGAAGTTCACATAAGCTTGTTTGAGATCAGCATTGAAGTCTTCTGGTTTGGTGTTAATGAGCAATTCTTTGCCTGCCCAAATTGCCACTACTTCCCAGTGGTTACCCATATAGACTGCACTCTTGATTTCACATTGTTGTGCTGCCTCGCCTTCTGCTTTTAAGTAAATCGCTTCAGGACGTACGCCCACTAAGCACTCGCCATCCGGTAAATTGAATTGCGCCGCATTGCTTAATGGCAATTTGTAGCCATTCACGTCAATGGTGCCATTATCTAATTTACCTTCAAAGATGCTTGATTCGCCCATGAAGTTTGCAAGGAATAAAGAATTTGGACGCAAATAAAGCTCTTTTGCTGGCGCTTTTTGCATAATTTTACCTTTATTCATCACAATAACTTCATCGGATACCGCAAATGCTTCGGTCTGGTCGTGAGTCACATAAAGTGAGGTAATACCTAAACTTTGTTGTAATTCACGGATTTTTTCACGCATAGAACGACGTAAGTTGGCATCCAAGTTACTTAATGGTTCATCAAAAAGTAATACTTTTGGTTTTAGCACTAACGCACGTGCTAATGCCACACGTTGTTGTTGACCACCCGAAATCTGATCCACAAAACGATCCTCAAACCCCGCTAAGTCAACCAACTCCAACGCTTCTTTTACACGTTTAGCGCGTTCTTCTTTCCCTACGCCTTGCATACGTAAACCATAGCCTACGTTATCACCGATACTCATATGTGGGAACAATGCGTAAGACTGGAATACGATACAAATATCACGATTTTGAATAGATGATTTGGTTACATCTTCACCATCAATAAAAATTTGACCTGAAGTTGGGTTTTCTAAGCCTGCCACTAAACGTAACACAGTGGTTTTACCACAACCAGATGGCCCTAGTAAGGTCACCATAGTGCCACGTTTAATGGTTAAATCTAAATTATCAATGACTGTGGATTTACCAAAAGATTTAGTGATATTTTTTAATACTAAGAAATCATTATTACTCATAATATTTACCTACAACTTAACGAGTTAATTCATTTTTTTCGCTTTAGAACGGGAAATTCGGGTATCACCCACAATCCAGTCAAAGAATAAAATAATGGCCATCATAACTACTATCAGAATTGAACCATATGCAATTGCAATTCCGTATTCACCATCTTCTACGCGATTTAGAATATAAGATGTAGCAACACGGGTATCTGCTGTAACTAAAAATACAATTGCACTTACTGTAGTCATTGCTCTAACAAAGCTAGTTACAAGCGCTGAAAGCAAGGCTGGTTTTAATAAAGGGAAAACAATAAAACAAATAGTTTTAAAAGAGCTTCCTTTTAATGATAAAGAGGCCTCATCTAAAGATTTATCTAGTTGTCCTAATCCAGCAATAGCCGCTCGCATACCTACAGGCATATTACGCATAACCATTGATAAAATAACAATTAATGCCGTTCCTGTTATATAAATTGGAGCATCATTAAAGGCTAATATATAGGATACCCCTGCCACTGTACCTGGTACGGCAAAACATAACAAAGTTAGGAACTCTAAAGTTTTTTTACCTTTAAATTCCCGTCTTACGGTAATGTAAGCAATAAGCAAGCCAAATAATGCTGTTATTGGAGCTGCTGTTGCAGCAAAAATAACTGTTTGAATTAGAGATGGCCATGCACCATCACTAAAGCCTTGACCAAATAATGTAATATAATTTTTAAGTGTCAAGGTATAATCAACACCCCAGTTCACCGTAAAACTACCGTAAAAAATACTACCATACAGCAGAACATTAAATAGTATCCAGAATGCTAACACAAAAGTAATTGTGTACTTCATTGTTACAGGAAGATCTTGTACATCACCACGATAAGACTTACCCGACACAGTGGTATATGAGCGATTACCAATCCACCAATATTGAATAATAAAGATACCTAATGAGAAAATAAGAAGTATTGTTCCCAATGTACTTGCAGATGCATAATCTAACTGAGAACCGGCAATATAAAAGTAAATTTGTGAAGAAATAACGTCAAAGCTTCCCCCTAAAACTAATGGGGTACTAAAATCAGCTATAGACTGAATTGCAACAACTAAAAAAGAATTTGCTAATGCAGGTTTTAGTAATGGGAAAATGATATTGAAGAAAGTTTGGTAACGATTTGCACGCAAAGTATAAGAGGCTTCTTCAATTGATGGATGAATAGACTTTAAGGCCCCCTCTAATATCATAAAAGACATTGGTGTCAAAGCAAGTGTATGAGCAATAACAATTCCAGTAAAACCATACAACCAATTACTTTCAAATCCTAAATATTCAACTAAATAATGAGTAATATATCCTGAACGACCAAGCATCAATGTTACCCCTAAACCAACAACAAATGGCGGGGTCACAATTGGAAGAATAGAGAATATTTTACCAATAACTGCACTACGCTTTGCAATTCGGGTGGTATAAAGTGCAAATACTAAACCAAACGCAGTTGCAAGAACACCAATTGTTCCTGCTACAGCAAGTGAGTTTAAGATAATACGTATAACATAAGGCTGTTTAACAATATCGAATACTTGCCCTGGTACAAATTCATCTCCTTTGTAAAACATTGAGATAAAAATGGCTAAAGTAGGATAAACAATAAAGAAGAATATGAGTAATACAATGCTTAGCAATGACGCGATAACAAATTTATCGCTTTGCATTACTTTCATTTTAGCAAGAGCATTTGTTGAAATACCAATTAAAGCAATTGTAAGAATAAACTCGGAATAACCTAGACTGAATTTTGTAATACTTGCTGAAATCATTACAAAAGAAAAAATTAAGCAAGCTAAGAAAAATTCGATTTTACCTTGTTGTACCGTCCCTCTTCCTTTATATAAAAAAGAAAATATAGGAATAATAAATAAAGAACCAAACCAAAACCAACTAAAATTTATTGAGCTCCATCCCATAGCTGCGAGGAGCTCATCTTCTGTTGAATCAAAAATACCATAATATAATGCCATAGAAGGCAAAAGGGCAAAGCCTGCCATAGCAAGCATTACCCAAAATAGATTGGAATTGAGAAAATAATACTGCTTTCTCATAAAGCCTCCATTTATTTATTTAATTTAACTTCTCTCACCCAACGATCGATCAAGCCACTACGTACATCTGATGCGCCAAATTTGTTAAAATCATAATTAATTAAATTTAGTTCATTAGATTTCAATGCATAAGGTGAAGATGTTGCATTTACATTTGTAAGAATGTGATGTGATTGTGCTTCTTTCCAGGAAATTTCTTGTGCCTCTTTAGACATAACCCAGTCGACAAATAATTCTGCATTTTTTAAATTTCTAGCATTTTTTATTACACTCACTCCACCAAGTTCATAACCAGTCCCTTCACAAGGAACTACTACTTCAATAGGTGCTCCATTCTGTTTTTCAAAAGAATAGTTTTGTAAAAAACCAATGCCTATTGTTGTTTCACCTCGAGCTAAATTATGAGCAGGTGCAGTTCCAGCTTTAGGATACTGTGAAATATTTTTATCTAATGCTTTTAAATAATTAAATGCTTCATCCTCTCCCCAAAGCTGAACAAATGTTGCTATTGCGGTATATGCAGTTCCAGCACTTTGAGGATCTGAAATTTGAATTTCATTCTTAAATCTAGGATCGAGTAAATCTTTCCAGCATTTTGGAGTTTCAGTAATTCCTAATTTTTTCAATTTTTCTGTATTCACTCCAAAACCCAACACCCCCATATAAACTACGGAGCTGTAATTTCCTTTACGACGTCCAGGATCTTTAAATTGAGGCATAACTTCTGTCAGCATTGGTGATTGATATGCAGTTAGCAAATCCATCTCGGCAGCCTGAGAATGTGTATCAAATGTTCCACCATACCACACATCAGCTTGTGGATTATTTGTTTCAGCCTTTATTTTAGCTAGTGTACTGCCTGAACTATTACGAATAAAACTCGCATCTACATTGTATTTTTTCGCAAAAGATTGCACTTGTTTTTCACACACTGAGTTTTGTGCGCTGCAATATACTACTAACCGACCTTCAGCAATTGCTGAACTAGTAAAAAAGATCCCGCTAAACAAAACAGCTGACAGACTCAAAGATATAGTTGATTTTTTCATTGATTGACTCCTTTTTATGTTTTTAGCTACTGGCTAAAAAATTAGGCGGACATCCCCGCCTAATTCATCTATAAACTATTTCGCTAATTTAACGTCTTGAACCCATTTTTCAATTAAGGCTTTGCGTTGTTCGGTTGCACCGTATTTTTCAAAGTCATAATTGATCAGATTAAGTTTACTTGGATCAAACGCGGTTGGCGATTGTTCCGCTGTGGTGTTGGTTAAGATTTGTAAAGAATCACCTTGTTTCCATGCTAACTCTTGACCTTCTTTAGATAATGCCCAATCCACGAATAATTTTGCGTTATCGATGTTACGCGCACCTTTTAAGATACTCACGCCGCCTAACTCGTAGCCTGTACCTTCACAAGGCACCACTAATTCCAACGGCGCACCTTGACGTTTTTCAAGTGCGTAATCGTGTAAGAAACCGATACCTACCGCCGTTTCACCACGTGCTGCATTACGAGATGGAGTCACACCTGATTTGGTGTATTGCGATACGTTTGGATGTAATGCTTTTAAGAAATCAAAGGCTTTATCTTCGCCCCAAAGTTGAACGAAAGTAGCCAATGCAGTGTAAGCTGTACCCGCACTTTGTGGGTCAGCAATTTGCACTTCACCTTTTAAGCGAGGATCGGTTAAATCTTTCCAGCATTTTGGTACTTCTTTAATACCTAATTTTGCTAAACGCTCGGTATTCACACCAAAACCTAAGATACCCATGTAAATCGCAGAGACATAATGTCCTTTGGTTTTCGCTGGATCACGGAAACGCTCAACAATTTCATCAATGTGTTTAGATTTATAAGGTTCGATTAAACCTAACTCTGCAGCTTGTGCTTGAGGGTCGAATGTACCACCAAACCAAACGTCTGCTTGTGGGTTATTTTTTTCCGCTTCAACTTTTGCAAAAGTACTGCCTGAACCGTTGCGAATAAATGAGGTTTTCACATCATATTTTTCGCCAAAGGCTTTAGTTGTCGTTTCACAAAGAATGTTAGTCGCACTACAATACACCACTAAACGCCCTTGAGCATTAACAGCTGATGATGTCATGAAGCCTGCAGCTAAAAGTGCGGTTGAAATGGAGAGAGAAATTTTATTCATTTTCATCGTACACTCCTCATAAATAACACTGATGAAATAATAAAAACGAGCACATCGTAAGCGAAAACGAAAAAAAATTCCGTGAACTACTTCACAAATTTAAAAAATTTAAATAAAAAAGAAAGATGAATTTAAACTGATTTTTCTTTATAATCCTTGTAATTTTTACCTTCCGTTTTTGAGGACGTTCTATGTCAGACTCATCTTGTATTATCATCGCTATCACGGGGGCATCCGCTTCAGGAAAAAGCTCTATTGCTTCCACCGTTCATAAAGAACTTTGTAACGACTTAGGTTGTGAAGAAATCGGCATTATTGCTGAAGACAGCTACTATAAAGATCAAAGCCATTTAGAGATGAGTGAGCGAGTAAAAACCAATTATGACCACCCAAGTTCAATGGATAGAGATTTACTCATTCAACACTTAAAAGACTTAAAAAACGGAACTGCCGTTGATATTCCCGTCTATAGCTATGTTGATCATACCAGAACAGGCGAGACCAAACACTTCACGCCGAAAAAAATTGTGATTTTAGAAGGCATCTTATTGCTCACTGATGAGCGAGTTCGCCAATTAGCCGATATTTCTGTCTTCGTAGATACGCCATTAGATATTTGTTTTATCCGCCGTTTACAACGTGATATGGAAGAGCGTGGTCGTTCATTACAATCAGTCATTGACCAATATCGTGCAACTGTTCGTCCAATGTTCTTGCAATTTATCGAACCATCAAAACAATATGCGGATATCGTGATTCCGCGCGGTGGTAAAAACCGTATTGCGATCAATATGTTAAAAGCTCAAATTCTTCATTTGTTAAACCAAAAATAGGAAAAATCATGCGTCTTTGCGATACCGATATCGAACGCTATCTAGATGATGGCATTATTTCTTTAACGCCTCGTCCTGAAAATGACAAAATCAATGGTGCGACCATTGATGTGCGTTTAGGCAATTCATTTCGCGTATTTCGTGAACATTCCGCGCCTTATATTGATTTAAGTGGACCGAAAGAAGAAGTCTCTGCTCAACTTGAATCAGTGATGAGTGACGAAATTATTATCGGTGATGATGAAGCCTTCTTCTTACACCCTGGTATGTTGGCGTTAGCAACCACATTGGAGTCAG
Source organism: Haemophilus sp. HMSC068C11 (assembly GCF_001815355.1). GTDB lineage: Bacteria > Pseudomonadota > Gammaproteobacteria > Enterobacterales > Pasteurellaceae > Haemophilus_D. Next base: position 346,875 of record NZ_KV820361.1, on the reverse strand, counting down.
TGAAACTCCCTGCCAATATTATCGGTTGGCTAGATGGTCGTTCTTCACTTGCTCGTTTAGGTTTAATGGTTCACGTGACCGCTCATCGTATTGATCCAGGTTGGGAAGGTAAAATTGTGTTAGAGTTTTATAACTCAGGCAAATTACCTTTGGCATTACGTCCAAATATGGTGATTGGTGCTTTAAGTTTTGAAGTGTTAAGTGGCCCTGCTGCACGCCCGTATATAAGCCGAAAAGATGCGAAATACAAACATCAACAAAATGCGGTAGCGAGCCGAATTAATGAGGATTAATCTATGAAAAAGATCGCAATTAGCCTGTTGATCGTGCTGTTTGCGATCTTTGCTTTTTTTTATGTTCAACTTCAACAAGCTAAGAGTCTTTTGACCGAACAACTGACGAAACGAGATATTCAACTTGAAACGGTAAGTATTAGCCTCTTTCCACAGCCTGTTATTTCCTTAGAAAAGGTTAAATATCACGCGATTTCTGCACAAAAAATTGAAGGAAAATTACCTTTTATTTCACTCGTTTTTGGGAATCCAACGATTGATGAAATTCAAATTCAGCAAGCTCGCTTTACTGAAAATGCATTGAATTCAGCCAATATCCGCATGGCATTTTCAGATTTTGCACTCAAACAATTTTTAAAAAAAGATCTTACTTTTAATAGTAGCAACCATATTTGGGTGAACCTTGAAAAACCTATTTATGGCAACACCGCAACCTTTGATTTTCTTTTTAACAAAGGAAATATCGCCCTTCGTCAGGAAGGTGAATCGCTTATTCAATTTGATGACGTGCAATTCAATCAGCAAAAATTAGGCTATATTGAAATTCATGCTGATTTAACAAAACCACAGAAACTTGCCATTGGTTACATTCGACCAACATGCACCACGAATTGTCTTGCCGTACTCAAATTTAGTAGCTATCTGCAAAAAAGTGCGGTCAATTTTTCTGGTAAAAATTTTCCGTTAACACAGTTGTTAGCGTTACTTAATTTTCCTCAAACCATGACGGGCACAAGTGATTTTAATGTTCAATTAGCTTTTGCAAATTCAGAATTAGCTCAAGGGAAATTTGATTTTAATGCACGTGATGGTGAGCTTTTAGGGCTGAACCTACTGGATATGGCAGCACAGTATTTACCGATTAATTACAATAGTGATTTAACTGCAAGTAGAAATATGAATACGCCTTATGAGCGTTTTGAATCAAGCCTTTCATTCGAAAATCATTTACTCAAAGTCGATAAAATAAACTTAAAAACAACCGCACTTTTAGCTGAAGGTTCTGGAGCCATTGATTTAGATAATATACAATGTGATGTCAATTTAACCTTAAGATCCACTAACGAAAAATACAAAAAGCTAGCATTGCCTATTCGCTTTTTCGATAGTTGCTACTCACCACAGTATAAGGTGAATATTGACCAAAACTTTCGTCATCAATTGAAAGAATTAATTAAAGAGAAATTAAAATAATGTCATTTTATCTGAAAGCTGAAAGAACCCAATATTGGCGCGTAATCATCATGGCTTGCGCCGCTTTTATTTTTAACACCACGGAATTTGTGCCAGTTGCGTTACTCACTGACATCGGACAAAGTTTTGATATGCAAAGCTCCGATGTGGGTTTAATGATGACCGTTTATGCTTGGACGGTTATGATTATGTCTTTACCCGCCATGCTCGCGACAGGCGATATGGAACGTAAAGGCTTATTGCTGAAACTTTTCGTTATTTTTATCATCGGCCATATTATCTCGGTCATTGCGTGGAACTATTGGATTCTTCTTATTGCCCGTATGTGTATTGCGGTAGCGCATTCACTCTTCTGGGCGATTACCGCATCATTAGTGATGCGTGTTGCACCGAAGAATAAGAAAACACAAGCAATTGGTATGCTTGCTATCGGTACATCCCTTGCGACTATTTTAGGCTTACCATTAGGCCGTTTAGTCGGTCAATTAGTTGGTTGGCGTATTACTTTCGCCATTATTGCCGCATTAGCTTTGGTTGTGATGGTATTTATTATGCGTTTATTACCAAATCTACCAAGTAAAAATGCAGGCTCACTCTCTAGTCTACCGATTTTGGCAAAACGTCCATTACTGATTGGACTTTATGCCACAACGGTAATCATTGTTTCAGCACACTTTACCGCTTATACCTACATTGAACCCTTTATGGTTCAAATCGGCGAACTTGATCCAAATCTTGCGACAATAATTTTGTTAGTTTTTGGGGTTTCGGGTATTACCGCAAGTTTGATCTTTAACCGCTTATACCGTTTCGGTCCAACTCAATTTATCAGCGGCGCTATGATTTTACTGGCTATATCTTTAGCCTTTATGCTCGTCTCTGCGAGCTATATAGCCACGATGTTTACCCTTGCCTTTATTTGGGGTATTGGCATCTCTTGTATCGGACTTGCATTACAAATGCGCGTACTACAACTTGCGCCTGATGCAACGGACGTAGCAAGTGCCATTTATTCAGGTATTTTTAATGCGGGTATCGGTGCGGGTGCACTGTTTGGTAACCAAATCGCTCGCCATGTTGGTCTTGAATATATTGGCTTTAGTGGTGCAGCATTAGCGATTATTGCACTCGGCATCTTTGTTTTCTTCAATTTCCGCTATCGCGCTCAAAACGTCTAAAAAAATGACCGCACTTAATCAACAAGTGCGGTCATTTTCTTTTCTCTTTCTAATCGAGATGGAAACAAGCTATTAGCTTACCGTCAGGATATTTTTCCAATTTAGGCTGTTCATTTCGACATTTATCGGTCGCTTTCCAACAACGTGGATTAAATGCACAACCTTTTGGCGGATTAATCGGGCTTGGTAATTCACCCTTTAATTTAATCCGCTGACGACGTAATTCAGGTGATAACCTTGGTGTCGCTGAAAGCAAGGCTTGTGTATAGGGGTGCTGAGGATTCTTAAAGATCTGCTCTTTTGTGCCCATTTCAACACAGCGACCTAAATACATCACCATCACCTCATCAGCAATGTGCTCAACCACCGAAAGATCATGGGAAATAAACACATAAGATAAACCAAGCTCAGCTTGCAAATCCATCATCAAGTTCAGCACTTGTGCACGAACGGACACGTCTAACGCAGAAACGGGTTCATCCGCTACAACCACGTCAGGTTCAAGCATTAAACCACGAGCAATCGCGATACGTTGACGTTGTCCACCCGAAAACATATGTGGATAGCGATTATAAAACTCCGCACGCAATCCCACTTTTGCCATCATGGACAATACTTTTTCTTTACGCTCTTTTGCCGATAGATTGGTATTAATGACTAAAGGTTCTTCCAAAATTGTGCCAATTTTCTTACGCGGATTCAGTGAGGCATAAGGGTTTTGAAACACGATTTGGATTTTTTGACGACGCAATGCTTTCGTTTCGTGATCATTCTCTAAGAAATTTTGCCCATTGTAATACAACTCGCCTTCTGTTGGTTCTTCTATCATGGTTAAAAGACGACCAAGTGTCGATTTACCACAACCAGACTCACCTACCACGGCAAGGGTTTTACCACGTTCTAAGGAAAAAGACACACCATCTAACGCTTTCACTTGCTGTGTTTTCTCAAACATCCCTTTTTTAACAGGATAATATTTTTTCAGTCCAATGGCATTGAGCAATGGTGCATTTTCTTGTGCGACATTAGACATTGCTAGGTTCTCCTTGGGCATTTAATGGGGTATGACATTTCACTTGTCGATTTCCTATTTGACGCAATTCAGGTTCCACACTTAGACAAAGATCGGTCGCATACGGACAGCGTGGATTTAACAAACAACCTTGTGGGCGATCGTATTTACCTGGCACCACACCGGGTAAAGATTGCAAACGAGATTTACCTTCTGCGAACTCCGGTAAAGAACGCAATAACGCTTGAGTGTAAGGATGTTTTGGCTCACAGAAAATATCTTCCGCCCGCCCTTCTTCCACTACTTGTCCTGCATACATCACAATAATACGATGCGCCGCTTCTGCGACTAACGCAAGATCATGCGTGATCAGAATCAACGACATACATTCTTTTTGCTGTAACTCAAGTAACAAATCTACAATTTGTGCTTGAATAGTCACATCCAGTGCTGTGGTTGGTTCATCTGCAATGAGCAATCTCGGTTTACATGCAATCGCCATAGCAATCATAACGCGTTGACTCATCCCGCCAGAAAGCTGGTGCGGATAAACATCAATTCGCGATTCGGGATCAGGAATACCCACTAAGCGTAATAGCTCTAAGGTGCGCTCACGGCGTTCTTTTTTGCTGCCGCCTTGATGCGCTTTGATGGCTTCCATAATTTGGAAACCTACTGTATAAGCAGGATTTAAGCTTGTCATTGGGTCTTGGAAGATCATAGCTATATCAGCCCCAACTAATTCCCGCTTTTCTTTTGCCGGTAAGCTTAAGAGATCTTTTGCTTCAAATTCTAGGCCTTTCGCTGAAACACGTCCTGGAAAATCAATCAAACCCATCACTGCAAGGGAACTCACTGATTTCCCCGAGCCCGACTCTCCAACAATGCCTAATACTTCGCCTTGATTAACTTGGTAGCTAATACGATCCACCGCTTTAAAAGGTGCTTTTTCATCACCAAAGTGAACAGAAAGCTCTTTTACATCTAATAATGCCATTCTGCCCCCTATTGTTTTAATTTTGGATCGAGTGCATCACGCAACCCGTCGCCCATTAAGTTAAATGCTAAAACAAGCGATAAAATCACTAAACCTGGAATGGTAACCAACCAGTTTGCCGCCTGCATAAAGCTACGTGATTCAGATAACATAGTACCCAATTCTGGTGTTGGTGGTTTTGCGCCGATACCTAAGAAACCTAAAGTCGCTAATTCTAAAATCGCATTAGAAATCCCCATCGTCATTTGTACGATAAGCGGTGCAAGGCAATTCGGTAAAATCACAATAAACATTAAACGTAATACGCTTGCTCCTGCCACTCGTGAAGAGGTGACATAATCTCTGTTTTTCTCGTTTAATACTGCTGCACGTGTTAAGCGCACATAACTTGGAATCGAAACCACGGCAATCGCCAACGTCGCATTCGTTAAAGAGGGCTCTAAAATTGACACCACCACAATGGTTAAAAGCAAGTTTGGGATAGCCAACATGATGTCAATGAAACGAACAATTAATGTATCTAATGCTCCACCATAATAGCCTGCGAGCAAACCAAGACTCGTTCCTAAAATGCAAGATAAAATGACAATAATAAAACCTGCAAAAACAGAAATGCGCGTACCATAAATAATGCGAGAAAGAATATCTCGACCAATGTCATCCGTACCCAGTAAATAAGCTGAATTGCCGCCTTCATACCACGCAGGCGGTAATAATAGCGCTGAACGATTTTGTTCGATAGGATCAAAAGGTGCAATCCAAGGGGCAAAAATACTGATTAATGCGACGACAAGAATAAAAGTGAGCCCAATCACCGCCCCTTTATTTTGTTTGAAATAAAACCAAAACTCCTGCAACGGTGTGCGAGGCGCAATCGTTTCAATAGATAAAGTTTGTTCCGTCATTAATAAGGCTCCTTATTGATGGCGAATACGTGGGTTTACCACGCCATAAAGTAAATCGATCGTCAAATTCACTACAATAATAATTGTAGCAATAATCAACACGGCGCCTTGTAAGACGGGATAATCACGATTAGAAATCGCATCAATAATCCATTTACCAATACCCGGCCATGAGAAAATTGTTTCGGTTAAAACAGCACCGGATAATAACTGTCCTACAATCAATCCCACCACGGTCACAACAGGGATCAGTGCATTACGTAGCGCATGAACAATCACAATTCGGGTATAACTTAAGCCTTTGGCTTTTGCTGTACGAATATAATCTTCACCTAACACTTCTAACATCGAAGAACGTGTCATTCGGGTAATCACCGCAAGTGGAATGGTACCTAGCACAATAGACGGTAGAATCAATGACTTAATGGCATTCCCAAAGGCACCTGGCACGCCTGAAAGCCAAGTATCGATTAACATAAAACCGGTTGGTGTATCGATCCAGAAACTATCTTCTAAACGTCCCCCTTGTGGTAAATTTAACCAAGGTGAAACATATAAGATCAAAATTAATCCCCACCAGAAAATTGGCATGGAATAACCCGTTAAGGACATGGCTGTTACGGTATGAGAAATCCAACTATCTTTCTTGACGGCCGCAATCGTTCCGAGCGTAATACCCGCAATTAACGACCAAAATAGCGCAAAGAAAGCCAATTCAAACGTGGCAGGGAAAAGTGTGAAAAACTCCCTCAGAACAGGTTGTTGGGTGCGGAATGATTCACCGAAATCGCCTTGTATCACATTGCCAATATAATTGAAATATTGCTGATACAACGGTAAATCAAGACCAAGTTGCTTCATCATTTGTTGATGTACTTCTGGCGTTAAACCTCGCTCTCCCATCATAATCTCCACGGGATCACCCGGAATAAAATGAATGAGAGCAAAAGTCACAAAAGTAATGGCGATAAAGGTAGGAATCACCATTAAAATACGTTTTAAAATAAATTTAAACATCTACTTCCCACATGATAAAAGTGCGGTCGTTTCTTCGAACGTTTTCGCACTGGCATATTGAATATGAACACTAATATTCATACTCGTTGCAATAAAATCCTCCCGATTCTACCGCACTTTTTCTAATTTTGCCAAATGCGCAATCAGCCACTTAATGCCTTGAGCTTGGAAAGCGATTTGTAAACGGGTGTTATTGTCTGAGCCTTCAACGTTTATGATAGTGCCAAAACCAAACTTTTCATGTTTCACTTTTTGCCCCATTTTCCATTCATTTTCTGGCAAACTCATGCTTAAACTCCCTACTTTCGCTTGGTTTAATGCTCGGGTTACTGTTCCACGCAAACGAATTTCTTGAATGCATTCTGATGGTAATTCTGTAATAAAACGTGAAGGCAAATGGCGTTCTTCTTTCGTATAAACACGACGGCTTTCCGCATAACAAATCGTCAGTTTTTGCTTAGCTCGAGTAATGCCCACATAAGCAAGACGGCGTTCTTCCTCCAAACGACCAGGCTCTTCAAATGAACGGAAACTTGGGAATACTCCCTCTTCTACCCCCACCATAAATACGCGCGGGAATTCCAAGCCTTTTGCAGAGTGTAAAGTCATCATTTCCACACAAGATTGATGCGGCGAAGCCTGCTCTTCTCCCGCCTCTAAAGAAGCATGAGTTAAAAAGGCGGTAAGTTCGGTCATATCCTCTGCGTCATCAGGTTTGATAAATTCTCGGGTTGCCGTCACCAATTCTTCTAAGTTTTCAATACGCACTTCACCTTTCTCGCCTTTTTCCTGTTTATACATATCGTATAAGCCAGAATGTTTAATCACGAAATCAGTCTGTGCAAACAGTGGCATTTCGGCTGTATCAACCTGTAAAGAATTAATCAACTCTTGGAAACGAAGCAATGCGGTTGAAGCACGCCCCGTTAGCATATTTTCTTGTGTGGCTACTTGAACAGCTTGCCATAAGGTAATTTGACGTTCACGGGTTAAATTTCGTAACACATCTAAAGTACGATCGCCAATACCACGCGTAGGTGTATTAATCACACGTTCAAACGCGGCGTCATCTTGACGATTATTAATTAAGCGTAAATACGCCAATGCATCTTTAATTTCTTGGCGTTCGAAGAATCGCATCCCGCCATAAATCCGATAAGGAATTTGGCAACGAATCAAGGCTTCTTCAATAACACGAGATTGGCTATTACTACGATATAAAACAGCACAATCATCTAATTCCCCACCGTCATCTACCCAATTTTGGATTTGAGACGCCACAAATTTTGCCTCATCTAATTCATTAAATGCTGCATAAATACCTACTGGCTCCCCCATTTCACCGTCGGTCCATAAATTCTTACCGAGACGATCACTATTATTCGAAATAAGTTGGTTGGCACTTTTCAGAATATTGCCGGTAGAACGATAGTTTTGCTCCAAACGAATGGTTTCTGCATTGAAATCTTTTAGGAATTTTTGAATATTTTCGACTTGCGCACCACGCCAACCATAAATGGATTGGTCATCATCGCCCACAATCATCACTTTACCCGTATTACCCGCAAGAATTTTGATCCAGGCATATTGGATTTTATTGGTATCTTGAAACTCATCCACCAAAATGTGCTGAAAACGTTGCTGATAACGCTGCAAAATCACGGGCTTTTTAGCAAATAATTCATACGCACGAATTAACAATTCAGCAAAATCCACCAAGCCCGCACGATCACAAGTATCTTGATAAATTTGATAAATCTTAATCCACTCTTTTTCCTGACGATCACCAAAATCATTAATATCTTGCGGTCTTAAACCTTCATCTTTTTTATTATTGATATACCAGCACGCTTGTTTGGGTGGAAATGCTTTATCATCATAATTGTGCAATTTCATCAAGCGTTTTACTAAACGAAGTTGGTCTTCAGAATCCAAAATCTGGAAATCTTGTGGCAAGTTCACATCTAAATGGTGAGCACGTAATAATCGATGGGCAATGCTATGGAATGTGCCAATCCACATACCAAATAAATTGGATTGAGCATGTTTGGACAAGGTATCTTGAATACGATGACGCATTTCAGCAGCGGCTTTATTGGTAAAGGTGACCGCCATAATGCTGCCTTCAGAAATATTTTCTACGGCAATCAACCAAGCAATACGATGAGTCAAGACGCGAGTTTTACCACTTCCAGCCCCCGCAAGCACAAGGTAATTGCCAAGTGGTGCTGCCACTGCTTCACGTTGTTTATCATTCAAGCCATCAAGTAATTCTGAAATATCCATTGCTCTTATTTTAATCTGGTTAAATTTACAGGGATTATAGTGGGAATTATATTTTTAAACAACCTGATATTTACAAATTTACTCCGCCCCTTTATATTAGCAATATCAAATAATTACTAAACATTGACGAAGTTAAAGGAGACACAATGTCAATTAAAACAACGCTAAAATTAACCGCACTTTCAGCCCTAACCACCCTCGCGTACACTTCTCATGCTCAGGCTGAAGGAAAACTTACTGTCTATTGCAGCGTACAAAATGTTGTATGCGAAAAAGTCACTCAAGCCTTTAGTAAAAAATACAATGTAGATGCACAATTTGTGCGTAATAGTACAGGCGTTGTATTAGGCAAAATTAAAGCGGAAAAAGAAAACCCACAAGCTGATTTCTGGTTTGGTGGCACGATTGAACCCCATCTTCAAGCCGCAGAATTAGGCTTACTTGAATCCTATCGTTCCCCATTACAAAAAGACATCATGCCGCAGTTTAAATCTTTAATGGATCAACGCGGTAATTTCACTTCTGTGATTTACTTAATGGAACTTGGCATTGGGGTCAATACTAAAAAATTAAAAGAATTGAATATTCCTGCACCACAATGCTATGCAGACTTGATAAAACCAGAATATAAAGGTTACATTCAATACCCTGACCCTCGTGTTTCCGGTACTGGTTACTCGCTTATCAGTACGTTTTCCACATTATGGGGAGAAGAAAAAGCCTTTGACTATCTGAAGAAACTAGAACCAAATCTCATGCAACATACCAAAACAGGCCTTGCCAGCAACTATTTGGCTAACGGTACCGTGGCGATTGATTTAGGTTTTATGTTGGTTTATCCGCGTGAGAAGAAAAATGGTGCACCAGTTGAAGGCATTTTACCATGCGAAGGCGTGGGCTATTCTTTAGGCGGGGCAAGCATCATTAAAGGAGCTAGAAATCTTGATAATGCCAAACTGTTTATGGATTTCGTGCTAAGCAAAGAAGCCCAAGAAATTCCTTGGAAAGAATCAGACTCTTATCAACTTCCAACCAATATCCATGCAGAACCTGCACCAGGTTTCCTGCCAGCTAGCAAATTAAAACTGATAGATATTGATTTTATGAAATTTGGTACGGATCAAGAAGGCAAACGCCTGACTCAACGTTGGGTTTCTGAAGTACTCTTAGAGGGTAAATCGCCAAAAGAATAAAAGAAATAAACAAAAAGTGCGGTCAAAGATCATGGTGTTTTTGACCACACTTGTTTTATTCATTCTTAGATAAACAGTAGTTTTGAATATTTTGCCAAGTTAGATTCTTATAATGATGATAAACAGGATGGAAAATTGTTTCTTCTTTATATTCAGCTATCCAAGGCTTTCTATCTGTTATGTAGTGAATAATCCATGGAGATTCAGTTACTAATGGTAAAAATGTAAAGTTATAGTGCGCTTGAACATTATAACGAACATCAATTCTTAGCCAGCGATTAAATAGAACAAAGTTCAATATATCTTGATCTGCATAGAGTACATCTGAACAATATAACGCAATAGCTAGTAATTTTCTCGTCATATTTTCCTCTCGGCATTTCACTAAATCCCATAATATTACACCAGCATTAAAGTAAGGTTTGAAATCTTCTCCGCCTTTGTAAGAAAGACATGATTCTAATTCTTCAGGTGTATTTAAAACATACCAGTGAGGCGTATCTTTATTTGATAAATTATAGTCATCAATCGCCGCAATAGGACAGCCTTTCATATCAACATGAAATAAATTTGATAATGATGCATTTACAATAATATCGCTATCTAAATAAAGCACTCGCTCTTCTTGAATTAATTCTGGAATTAAGAATCGCGCATAAGTAAGCTCATTAACATGTTTTAATTTATTAGGTAGTTGTTTTATGATTTCATTGATAGCTAATGAATTGGGCATTATTTTTTGGTTTAAACGCTGAATAGCTGGATTAGCCTCATTAAGCCAAATAGGTGAAAGTTGATTATTAAACTTCGCTAGGTTCTGTGCTTGCAAAACAAGCCAATTTTCAGGAATGTCCGTATGAATAATATAAATATGCACCTGAGAGTTATGGTAGCAAATAGATTTTAATAAAGTTTCAAGTGGTTCTAAGTAATTTTTATCTGCACAAAGTGCGATATTAATTTTATTTGAATTCATATTTATTCCAACTTTATAGTTTAAGCCTAAAAAGTAAAGGGGACGGCTCTAATTCACTCTAAAAACTAAGCTAAAACCAACCGCTCTTTCCCTGCATAGATGTTCGCTTTTCCAGGACGAGCAAAGCCGATAAGGGAAAGATTATGCTGTTCAGCCATATTTACGGCAAGATCTGTCGCGGCAGAAATCGCAACAAGTAACTCGATGCCACAAGCCACTGATTTTTGAACCATTTCATAGCTGGCTCGGCTCGAAACCAGCACGAATCCCTGTGGTTGATTTTGTTTGGCATGCCAGCCGATTAATTTATCTAGTGCCACATGTCGCCCAACATCTTCTCGAATCGCTAGTAAATTACCCGATAAATCAAAAAAGGCGGCGGCATGTGTCGCCCCTGTTTCTTTTCCGAGTGTTTGATTAGCTTGTAATTGTTCTAAACAGCCATCTAATAAATTTAAATTAAATTGGAAAGTGCGGTCTAATTTGGGCAATTTTTTATAGACTTGTGAAATTTGTTCTGTACCGCAAATGCCACATCCTGTTCTACCCGTTAATGTACGGCGATGATCTTTTAATGCCATAAATTGACGGCTAGATAATTCAATTTGCACTTCAATGCCATTACACACTTCCACCACATCAATACCATAAATATCCGCTTTTTTCTCAATAATGCCTTCCGCTAATGAAAAGCCTAAAGCAAAGTCATCTAAATCTTGCGGAGAGCACATCATGACGGTATGTGCAATACCATTATAAACAAGTGAAACAGGCACTTCCGCAGCCAGACTATCTTGTTTTTCCACTAAAAGTGCGGTCGGATTTTCAGGTGTTTTTTTAAAAAAATTAATTGTTTTTTGGATTATCCAGTGCATTATTTTTTCCTAATAAAATGACTGTTGTAAAAATGTTACTTTTTTTTAACAAAAAATGTTTATTTTGTGATCTAGCTCAAGTTTTAAAGCGATTATAACAAGTTTTGATTATAGATTTTCGGTTAAAAAATAGTTAAAATCGGCTCCGTTTAAATTGGTCATTGTTATAATCAATTTAATGGTTGATGCGTTATTTTAACGAAATCAAATAAATTATCTATACGAATTTATACTATCGAAATATCTTAACGGTTCGCCGTTATGAAGGAGTGATTATGCAGGTCTCTAGACGTAAGTTCTTTAAGATCTGTGCAGGTGGTATGGCGGGGACGTCTGCGGCAATGTTGGGCTTTGCACCATCATCTGTTTTAGCGGCACCACGTGAATACAAATTATTACGGGCTTTTGAATCCCGTAACACCTGTACATATTGTGCAGTGAGCTGTGGTATGTTGTTATATAGCACAGGCAAACCTTACGATGCTTTAAGCAGCCATACAGGCACCAATACCCGTTCTAAATTATTCCACCTTGAAGGTGACCCAGACCATCCGGTAAGCCGTGGGGCATTATGTCCTAAAGGTGCTGGCGCATTAGACTATGTTAATAGTGAAAGCCGTGCATTATACCCTGAATATCGTGCACCAGGTTCTGACAAATGGGTTCGTCTTTCTTGGGAAGAAGCGATCAAACGCGTTTCTCGTTTATTAAAAGATGACCGTGATGCTAACTTCGTTGAAAAAGACGCTAGTGGCAAAACTGTTAACCGTTGGACCTCTACTGGTATTATGACCGCCTCCGCCATGAGTAATGAAGCCGCACTTCTTACTCAAAAATGGGTGAGAATGTTGGGCATAGTGCCGATGTGTAACCAAGCGAATACTTGACACGGACCAACGGTAGCAAGTCTTGCTCCATCATTTGGTCGCGGTGCCATGACAAATAACTGGGTTGACATCAAAAACGCCAATCTTATTATTGTTCAAGGTGGTAACCCTGCTGAAGCTCACCCTGTTGGCTTCCGTTGGGCGATCGAAGCGAAGAAAAACGGTGCGAAAATCATCGTGGTTGACCCTCGCTTTAACCGTACAGCTTCTGTAGCTGACCTTCATGCGCCAATTCGTTCCGGTTCTGATATCGCATTCTTAATGGGTGTGATCCGTTACTTATTGGAAACTAACCAAATTCAACACGAATACGTTAAACACTATACAAATGCTTCATTCTTAGTTGATGAAGGTTTCAAATTTGAAGATGGTTTATTCGTAGGTTTTGATGAAGAAAAACGCACTTACGATAAATCTAAATGGAATTACCAATTTGATGAAAATGGTAATGCTAAACGTGATATGACCTTACAAGATCCACGTTGTGTGATTAATATCTTGAAAGATCACGTTTCTCGCTATACCCCAGAAATAGTTGAACGTATTACCGGCGTTAAACAAAAACTCTTCTTACAAATCTGTGAAGAAATTGGTAAAACCTCTGCACCGAATAAAACCATGACGCACTTATATGCGTTAGGCTTTACTGAGCACACAATCGGTACACAAAATATTCGTTCAATGGCAATGATCCAATTACTCTTAGGTAATATGGGGATGCCAGGTGGCGGTATTAATGCATTACGTGGACACTCAAACGTACAAGGTACAACAGATATGGGCTTATTGCCGATGTCTTTACCGGGTTATATGCGTTTGCCGAATGATAAAGATACGTCCTACGAACAATACATTAATGCGATTACGCCAAAAGATATCGTACCAAACCAAGTGAACTACTATCGTAATACATCGAAATTCTTCGTGAGTATGATGAAAACGTTCTATGGTGATAAAGCAACCAAAGAAAATGGTTGGGGTTTCGATTTCTTACCAAAAGCAGACCGCTTATACGACCCTATCACTCATGTTAAGTTAATGAATGATGGCAAATTAAACGGTTGGATTTTGCAAGGTTTCAACGTATTAAACTCATTACCTAACAAAAACAAAACTGTTGCAGGTATGAGCAAATTGAAATTCTTAATCGTGATGGATCCGCTTCAAACTGAATCTTCTGAATTCTGGAAAAACTTTGGTGAATCAAACAATGTGAATCCAGCAGATATTCAAACTGAAGTATTCCGTTTACCAACCACCTGTTTCGCAGAAGAAGATGGTTCTATTGCTAACTCTGGTCGTTGGGCTCAATGGCACTGGAAAGGCTGTGACCAACCAGGTGAAGCGTTACCAGATGTTGAAATTCTTTCTATGATTCGTGAAGAAATGCATCACCTTTATCAAAAAGAAGGTGGTCGTGGTATCGAATCTTTCGAAGCGATGACTTGGAACTATGTTCAACCGCATTCACCAAGTTCTGTAGAATTAGCGAAAGAATTGAATGGTTACGCACTTGCTGATCTTCTCGATGCTGATGGCAACGTCATGTATAAAAAAGGTCAATTACTTAACGGATTCGCTCACTTACGTGATGACGGTACAACCTCATCAGGTAACTGGATCTATGTGGGTCAATGGACTGAAAAAGGTAACCAAACCGCAAACCGTGACAACTCTGATCCATCAGGTTTAGGTTGTACATTAGGTTGGGGCTTCGCATGGCCAGCAAACCGTCGTATTCTTTATAGCCGTGCTTCACTTGATATTAACGGTAACCCTTGGGATAAACACCGTCAATTAATCAAATGGAACGGTAAAAACTGGAACTGGTTAGATGTCGCTGACTATGGCACACAACCACCAGGTTCTGATGCAGGTCCATTTATTATGTCTGCAGAAGGTGTGGGGCGTCTATTCGCTGTAGATAAAATTGCGAATGGCCCTATGCCTGAGCACTATGAACCAATTGAAAGTCCGATTGACACTAACCCACTACACCCAAGTGTCGTCTCTGATCCGACTGTTCGTATTTATAAAGAAGACCGTGAATTTATCGGTTCAAACAAAGACTTCCCTTATGTGGCAACGACTTATCGTTTGACCGAGCACTTCCACAGTTGGACTGCTCAATCTGCGTTAAATATCATCGCCCAACCACAACAATTCGTGGAAATTGGTGAGAAATTAGCAGCAGAAAAAGGCATCCAAAAAGGTGATATGGTGAAGATTACTTCTCGCCGTGGCTACATTAAAGCCGTTGCAGTGGTAACAAAACGTTTGAAAGACTTAGAAGTCGACGGACGTACCGTACATCACGTGGGTATTCCAATTCACTGGAATATGAAAGCCTTAAATGGTAAAGGTAATCGTGGTTTCTCCACCAACACCTTAACACCATCTTGGGGTGAAGCAATCACTCAAACACCAGAATATAAAACATTCTTGGTAAACATTGAGAAAGCGGAGGCATAATATGGCAGGAAGTGGTCAAGGCGTTCAATCGCAAGACATTATCAAGGTCTCCGCTACGTCTGGTTTAACACCAGCACCTCAAGCGCGTGATCATAAAGTTGAAGTTGCAAAATTAATCGACGTATCCACCTGTATCGGTTGTAAAGCCTGTCAGGTGGGCTGTTCAGAGTGGAATGACATCCGTTCTGATGTTAATGCTCAGTGTGTGGGGATCTACGATAACCCAGTAGATCTCAATGCAAAAGCATGGACGGTAATGCGCTTTAACGAAGTTGAAGAAAATGATCGTTTAGAATGGTTAATCCGTAAAGATGGTTGTATGCACTGTTCAGAACCAGGCTGTTTAAAAGCTTGTCCTGCACCAGGCGCAATTATCCAATATGCAAACGGTATTGTGGATTTCCAATCTGATAAATGTATCGGTTGTGGTTACTGTATCGCTGGTTGTCCGTTCAACATTCCACGTATGAACCCAGAAGACAACCGTGTGTACAAATGTACCCTTTGTGTGGATCGTGTATCTGTGGGCCAAGAACCGGCTTGCGTGAAAACCTGTCCAACCGGTGCAATTCGTTTCGGTTCTAAAGAAGAGATGAAACTCTACGCAGAACAACGTGTTGCTGACTTAAAAGCACGTGGTTACGAAAACGCGGGTATCTACGACCCTGAAGGCGTCGGTGGTACACACGTAATGTATGTATTACACCATGCGGATAAACCTGAGCTTTATTCTGGTCTTCCAAAAGATCCAAAAGTTGACCTCACCGTCACCCTTTGGAAAGATGTATTGAAACCAGTAGCGGCTGTAGCAATGGGTGGTCTAGCACTTGCTGAAATCGCTCACTACTTAGCTGTAGGTCCAAACGTTGAAGAAGATGTAGAAGATCATCACGAAAAATTTGAAGAAGAAGATAAAAAAGGGGGCAAAGATGAGTAAGATTGAGATTAGCAATGATACTCGAATCATTCGTCATAGAACGCCTGCTCGTTTTAGCCACTGGCTACTCGTAATCTGCTTCTTTATGACGATGTTCACTGGTGTAGCATTCTTCTTCCCAGATTTTGCGTGGTTAACTGAGATTTTAGGTACCCCGCAACTGGCGCGAGCAATTCACCCGTTCACCGGTATCATTATGTTTGTTGCCTTTATTTTCCTTGGCTATCTTTACTGGGATCACAACATTCCAGAGAAAAACGATATCCGTTGGTTAAAAGGCATGCTTGAAGTATTGAAAGGAAATGAACACGCTGTTGCTTATAACGGTAAGTATAACCTTGGTCAAAAAATGTTATTCTGGACATTGAACTTGGCGATGGTTACCTTGCTTGTAACCGGCATCATTATGTGGCGTCAATTTTTCTCGCACTACTTCTCTATTCCGGTATTACGTTTTGCGATTTTACTTCACTCACTAAGTGCATTCATGTTGTTCACCGGTATCTTGGTACACATGTACATGGCATTCTGGGTGAAAGGCTCCATTCGTGGTATCGTGGAAGGTTGGGTAACCGTTCGCTGGGCGAAAAAACATCACCCGAAATGGTATAACGAAGAAGTACTTCCTAAGCTAGAAGAAGACCTTAAAAACGAAGCTGAAGGTAAAAAAGTAAAAACCAAAGCATTGTTCAAAGGTATCAATGGCTAAAATCAAAAAGTGCGGTTAAAATTGACCGCACTTTTTCTTATAAATACTTAAGAGACAATTATGAGTATCAAAATCTTATCTGCAGACGAAATCAAACAAAAAACGAATTCATTTGATATTCCGCCTGTTTTGTTTGCTAACCCTAAAAATCTTTATCAACGTCGTGCAAAACGTTTAAGAGAATTAGCGAAAGATCATCCATTGGCTGATTATTTACTCTTTGCTGCAGATGTTGTGGAAAGCCAATTAAGCGTATTTGAAAAAAATCCATTAGAAAAACAGCATTTCGATAATTTAAATGAACTTGAACCGTTAAATACTAAAACATTTAAACGCTCAAGCATTTGGATTGAATATCTCAAAGAAATTTTACATAGCATTAAACCAAAAGCGAATGAACAGGTTCTTGCTACGATTGAGAATCTTGAAAAGGCCTCTGATAAAGAGCTTGAAGAAATGGCTAGCCATCTTTTAAGCCAAGAATTTAATTTAGTGAGCACCGATAAAGCAGTATTTATTTGGGCTGCGCTTTCTCTTTATTGGTTACAACTGGCTCAACAAATTCCTCATAACAGTCGCCAAGAAGGAACTGACAATCTACATTACTGCCCTGTTTGTGGTTCTGCACCAGTATCAAGTGTTGTCCATATCGGTACTTCACAAGGTTTACGCTATTTGCACTGCAATCTCTGTGAAAGTGAGTGGAATTTAGTGCGCGCACAATGTACAAACTGCAATGAACACAAAAATCTTGAAATGTGGTCATTAAATGAAGAGCTTGCTCTTGTTCGTGCAGAAACCTGTGGCGATTGCCAAAGCTACTTAAAAATCATGTTCCAAGAAAAAGATCCGAATGTTGAAGCGGTAGCCGATGATTTAGCATCAATTTTCTTAGATATTGAAATGGAAGAAAAAGGCTTCGCACGCAGTGGATTAAATCCATTTGTCTTCCCAGCAGAAGAAGTGTAATGTCTTACTTTTCAAATAAACAAAGTGCGGCCAAAATTGACCGCACTTTTTCATGCTAGAGATAACATGCCATCACGACAGCATTTTCTCGTCCACCATCTGGTTTCGGATAATAATTCTTACGAATATCAACCTCATTAAATCCCAGCTTTTCATAAAGGAATCGAGCAGGATTCGATTCACGCACTTCAAGCCAAAGCGTTTGAATACCTTTCTCTTTAAGCTTATCCATTAAACCTTGCAATAAAAACGAACCGTAGCCCTTTCCTTGTTGAGCTGGTTCAATCGCAATATTAAATAATGTCGCTTCATCTAATACCGTTTGGCAAATAGCAAAACCAAGCACTTGCTCCTTCTCCACTAATTTCAAATTGAGATAACGCTCGCCGACATTATTTTTCAATGTTCCTAATGACCAAGGCACAAGGTGTGCTGCTTGTTCAATTTCATATAAGCGATTCATATCGCATTCTTCAATAGAAAAAAGAGAAGGCATAATGATTAAATTTGTTGGATTTGTTGCCAAAGCTCACGTTTAGCTTGGCTATCTTGCTGGAATTGTTGCCAATCAACAGAGCGATAAACTCGCTCTGCATTTAGGCAATAAGGCAAAGTGCGGTCGATTTCATCAGCATTTTCAGCCAATAACCAATACCGTACAGAATGTTGTAACGTGATATGTTGAATTTGATCGAAATTCAGGCAAAGGCAATCTTCTTTTTTGAGCTCTAGCGCAAGTCGAATATCTGCAAAAAGCGGTGAACTTGAGAGATTATCATTGACCACCACAATAAATTTCACTTGTTCTGAAACACTCACACCTACCGCCCCTTGCAATACTTCTGGGCGATAGAGCTGCCAACGGGTTATTCCCATTTCATTTAAAAGAAGATTGCGTCTATCCATAGATTAACGAGCGATAGTATCTAGCGGATAATCTCTTAAACCTTTAACAATTGCTTTTTCTTGCGCATCTGTTGGTTTTTCTTGATACGCTTTTAAGCTACGGAAAGAAAGAATGTTTTTTGCTTGATAAATCACGGCGATAAAACGTTGGAAATCTTTACCATCACAAGCATAGTAAACATCTGAAGCGTTACCAATTGTTTTTAACTCACATACTTTTTTGTTTGCATCAAGGTATTTTGTCGTTAATGCCGGAACATGTGAAACATCTTTTAGATAATAGGTTTCGCTCGTGATGAATTTACGATTGCTACGATCTACATTCGCTGCACCACTTAAGAAACGGGGATCTTCTGATTTATCAAAAGCTTTCGTTTGTTTATAGAATTTCTCGCCGTTGAATGTCACTTCTTGGTTACCTTTTTTGATACGCTCAAACTGCGCATCTAAGCTTTGCGCTTGTGCGGCTGGTAATTCAATTTTTGAGCTTGTTGGTAAGGTTGAAGGCTGTTGCTTAGTGCCTTGAAGTTGTTCGAGTAATTGACAGCCGGACAATAAACTTGCCATGGCGACGGCAGTAATGATTTTTTTCATAAATAATTCCTTAATAAATGCGTCTAAATCGTTATCTTTTGCTAGAATAACGCATAATTTTAACCAATAAACTACAGGATTTAAAGCGTGATTTCTCTCGAAAGCGAAGTTTTACAACGCCATCTTCCCTTTTTTAACGGTAAATCAATTCTTCTTGCCGGCGGCATTAATGATGATTTTCCTCAAATATTGCAAAAACATTGTCAATCTGTGCAAATTTGGAGCTGGTATTTTGATTATGCTAAAACCCAAAGTGCGGTCAATTTTGAGGTTGAATTTCAACCGCAAGCGGATTTGATTATTTATTATTGGACAAAGAATAAACAAGAAGTGAATTTTCAGCTGATGCAACTACTCGCCAAAAGTAAAATTGGTCAAGAAGTGTTGATTATTGGCGAAAATCGTTGTGGCGTCCGTTCAGCTGAAAAACTGCTTGAACCTTATGGTGAAATTGGCAAAATTGACTCAGCGCGTCGTTGCGGTTTATATCATTTTTCCTTACAAAAACAACCGCACTTTGATCTTCAATCTTATTGGAAGTGCTACCAAAATGATGCATTAGGCGATCTCCGTATTTACAGCTTGCCGGGTGTATTCAGTGCCAATGAACTTGATAGCGGAACATCACTTCTGCTTTCCACTTTAACCTCACCAATTCAAGGTAAAGTGTTAGACGTTGGTTGTGGGGCAGGTGTCATTGGTTCAATAATCAAAAAATATCATCCGAAAGCGGATGTAACAATGACTGATATTCATGCGATGGCAATTCAATCTGCTCGTCAAACACTGGCAGAAAATCAGCTTGAAGGCAATGTTATCGCAAGCGATGTGTTTTCCCATATTGAGGGAAAATTTGATCTGATTATTTCAAACCCGCCTTTCCACGATGGAATCGATACCGCTTATTGTGCGGTAAAGGAGCTTATTCAACAAGCAAAATGGCATTTAACAGCAGGCGGAGAACTGCGTATTGTTGCTAATGCATTTCTGCCCTATCCCGATTTATTAGCACAACATTTCGGTAAGTTTGACGTACTTGCTCAAACCACTAAATTTAAAGTGTATTCCGTGAGAAATTAAGGAGAAAACAATGTTTGTAACCAGTTCAGCCATTCAAAATGGTGCATTTGAAGACAAATATGGCAAACGCGGCACACAATTTAGCCCAAATGGCATGCCAACCTACTCTATTCCATTTGAAATTCACGATGCCCCTCAAGGCACTAAATCCTTTGCGGTTGTCTTAGAAGATAAAGATGCGATTACAGCAAGTGGCTTTGTGTGGATTCATTGGCTTATCGCAGATCTTGAACGTACCGTTATACACGAAAATGAAAGCCAAACTGCAACAGATTATGTACAAGGTGCAAATACTTGGGCGAGTAAATTAGGTCAATTTGATATTGAAGAAGCCTCATTCTATGGTGGTATGGCACCACCAAACTGCTTACATCGTTACGAGCTTATTGTGTATGCGCTCGATACCAAACTTAACCTTAAACCAGGATTCCGTTTCAATGATCTACATTTTGCGATGCAAGGGCATATTCTAGATCAAGCTGTGGTGATGGGCACTTATGATGTTTAATCATTTATAGTTCATCCTAAAAACACCATAAAAAATGACCGCACTTCAACAAAGTGCGGTCATTTCTCTTAGGATTTTATAACGTGATTTTATTTGATGAATCTTTCACTAATTTCGCGTGGGCTTTTTTCTGTTCTTTCATCTTATTGCTCGTTTCACGGCGTTGAGTAGAAAGTTCCGCATTGCGAATGTTGTAATCATCTACACGACCTTCATAGTCATCACGCATATTTTCAATAATTGCACGAACATCTTCAATACTCATATCATCACGAATATATTGATTTAAGTTATCTAATAATAAGACACGTTTTTGGTTATCACGAATTTTGCGGTTGTTGTCTTCAATGTCGCGCTTAAGTTTATTTTTTAAACGATATAAACGCACATACTCTAATACTTCTTGGAAGGATTTATTTACATTTCCCATGATCGACTCTCTCAAAGTTAAAAATAAACTTCGAGTAATGTAGCCTTTTTTTTCGTCCCCGTCAAAAGCTTAAATTTAAATTGATGGATTAGATCAAAAAACTGTTTGATTTAGTTGATTATCCTATTCGGTAGTGGTAAAAATGAAGAATCTATTCAAAATAAAATAAGGAAACACAATGTCAAGAGTCTTTAATTTTAGTGCTGGTCCAGCGATGATTTTCCCTGAGGTACTACACAAAGCACAATCTGAGCTAACTAACTGGCTTGGTCAAGGTGTGTCTGTGATGGAAGTCAGCCACCGTGGCAAATATTTTATGGAATTGATTACTCAAGCAGAAAAAGATCTGCGCGAAGTGTATAACATTCCAGATAACTATCGTGTGTTATTCCTACAAGGTGGCGCTCGTGGTCAATTTGCAGCCTTACCAATGAACTTAATCGGTAAGAAAGGCAAAGCACTTTACTTAAATAGCGGTCATTGGTCTGCAACTGCAGCGAAAGAAGCGCGTAACTTTGCTGAAATTGATGAAATTACTATTGTAGAAAATGGTGATCATACACGCATCACCAACCTTGATTTCAGTGACATTGCGGAACAATACGATTACGTTCACTATTGTCCAAATGAAACTATCAGCGGTGTGGAAATTTTTGATGTACCGAATGTGGGCAATGCGGTACTTGTAGCAGATATGTCATCTAATGTGCTCTCTCGCGAAATTGATATTAGCAAATTTGGTGTCATTTACGCCGGTGCACAAAAAAATCTTGGTCCAGCAGGGATTACACTCGTAATTATTCGCGATGATTTAATTGGTCATGCTCGCCAAGCGACACCATCAATTTGGAATTACGCCACACAACGTGATGCTGACTCCATGATCAATACCCCACCAACCTTTGCTTGGTATCTCTGTTCATTAGTTTTCAAACACATTCAAGCGATTGGCGGCTTAAAAGAAATTGCAAAACGTAACGCAGTGAAAGCGCAAACCCTTTATGACTACATTGATAGCAGCAAACTCTATCGTAACGTAGTGGCTAAAGAAAACCGTTCAACCATGAATGTGACATTCGTAACCGGTAACCCTGAGCTTGATGCTAAATTTGTCGCAGAGTCTACAACTGCAGGTCTTCAAGCCTTAAAAGGTCACAAAGTGCTAGGTGGTATGCGCGCCTCTATCTATAACGCGATGCCATTAGAAGGCGTACAAGCACTCATTGAATTCATGAAAAAATTTGAAGCTGAAAATAGCTAATTATCTGATTTATTAAACTCAACGTGCGGGCTGAAAGGCCCGCTCGTTTTTATAAGGAAAGCATATGCAATACATCAACGTCGCCAATCAAGGCGTGAAATCTCTTTCACCTTACCAAGCCGGAAAACCAATCGAAGAACTCGAACGTGAATTAGGTATTACTAATATTGTTAAACTTGCTTCAAATGAAAACCCTTTCGGTTTTCCTGAAAGTGCGAAAAAAGCCATTCAAGCCCAACTTGATCATCTAACTCGCTATCCTGATGCGAATGGTTTTGAACTTAAAGCGGCTATTGCGAAAAAATTTGGTGTGCAACCAAACCAAATCACCCTTGGCAATGGTTCTAACGATTTATTAGAGCTCTTTGCTCATACCTTTGCGGGTGAGCATGATGAAGTGATTTATTCACAATATGCTTTTATTGTTTACCCTTTAGTGACGAAAGCTATTAATGCTGTCGCAAAAGAAATTCCCGCTAAGAATTGGGGACATGATTTAAACGGATTTTTGACCGCACTTTCAGATAAAACCAAGCTGATTTTTATTGCTAATCCAAACAACCCAACAGGGAATTTCTTAACGGAAGCAGAATTGGATGCTTTCTTGACCAAAGTACCTGAAAATGTGATTGTGGTATTAGATGAGGCTTATACCGAATTTACTCATCCAAGCGAACGCGTTAATTCTTTTGCATTACTAGATAAATACCCTAACCTTATCGTTTCACGCTCGTTATCAAAAGCTTATGGGTTGGCGGGGTTACGTATTGGCTACGCAGTCTCTAATCCTGAAATCGCAGACTTATTAAACCGTGTTCGTCAACCGTTTAACTGTAATAGTCTTGCTTTGACTAGTGCAATTGCAGTGATGAACGATGATGCCTTTGTCGAAAAAGTGGCTGAGAACAACCGCCAAGAAATGAAACGTTATGAGGCCTTCTGCCAACAATATGGATTAGACTTTATTCCGTCTAAAGGTAATTTTATTACCATTGATTTTAAACAGCCTGCAGCATCAATTTATGATGCATTATTACGTGAAGGCGTCATTGTTCGCCCAATTGCAGGCTATGGCATGCCAAATCACTTACGTATCAGTATTGGCTTACCACAAGAAAATGACAAGTTTTTTACTGCACTTAAAAAAGTGCTTAATTTAGGAAATGAAAAATAGGAGCATTTATGACTCAAGTAACAATGATGGGTAATCCCATTGAAGTAAGCGGCAACTTTCCCAAAAAAGGAGAGAAAGTGACCGCACTTACGCTCACCAATAAAGAACTCGCTGACGTCACGCTTGATACTTATGCAGGAAAACGCAAAGTTTTAAATATTTTCCCAAGTATTGATACAGGTGTATGTGCAACTTCTGTTCGCAAATTTAATCAACAAGCAGCTAATTTAAAAAATGCTGTGGTACTTTGCATTTCAGCTGATTTACCTTTTGCACAAGCACGATTCTGCGGTGCAGAAGGTATTGAGAACGTAGAAACGCTTTCTACTTTTCGTCATAAAGAGGTCCATGAAAACTTAGGGGTAAACATCACAACTGGTCCAATCACGGGTTTGACTGCTCGTTCAGTGATTGTCTTAGATGAAAACAATAACGTGTTACATAGTGAATTGGTGTCTGAAATTAAAGATGAGCCAAATTATGAAGCTGCGCTAGCCGCACTATAATGAATAAGGCGCTTTTTTCATAGAAAGCGCCTTTTTATTTATTCAGGGAAAATCTCATTCAATATCAATGCAATCCCATCATCATTATGCGAAGCGGTGACACGATTAGCAGCTTGTTTAATTTCATCCGGTGCATTGCCCATTGCTACGCCTAATCCCACGCTTTCTAGCATATCTAAATCGTTAAAGTTATCACCGAAAGCAACACATTCCTCCATCTTCACATGAAAGTAATCTTCGAGAAAACGTACTGCATTACCTTTTGTCGCGGATTTATGCATCACTTCAAGGAAATTCGCATGAGAACGGCAAATACTTAAATGCGGGAATTTCTCTTTCAAGATTTGCTCAATAGCAATCACTTCATCTGTTTCACCAATGATTTGAATTTTATGTGGAGAATAGACTGCACTTTCATCATAAGGATCAATCTGAATGCCTGTCACGCTACGTTCATAAATCACCCATTTATTATCCAAATCGCGAGCGACGCAATCATCATAGGTATAATAATTGACACCTAGTGCAGGATAGTCTGCTAATACTTGATTAATGGCTTGAATATCAGCAGGATCAATTTGTACCGAATAAATAGGCGTAGCGTTTTTATCTAAAATCAAGGCACCACTGAATGCCACAATGATATTGTAATTTTCAATAAGTTTCGCATAAGGCCAAATACCCAGCGGCGAACGCGCAGAGATTGGTGTAAATGGGATACCTTGTTTTGTAATGCGTTGAAGTGCATCTAAGGTTTTAGGCGAAATTCGATGATCGGAAGTTAATAAAGTACCATCAAAATCGCTGAATACGGCTTTATACATAATTGCTCCAAATCGTCATTATTTTTCGGAAAGATAAGGGTCAGCAAAGCCCAAACCCTGCATAATTTCAGTTTCTAAACTTTCCATTTCTTCGGCTTCATCATCTTCAATGTGATCGTACCCCAACAAATGTAAGCTGCCATGCACAATCATATGCGCCCAATGTGCCATTAAAGGCTTTTCTTGCTCGATAGCTTCACGCTCCACCACTTGACGGCAAATCACCAAATCACCCAACAACGGCAACTCCACTTCATCAGGGCATTCAAAAGGGAAAGACAACACATTGGTTGGACGATCTTTACCACGATAAGTCAAATTCAAGTCATGACTTTCCGCTTCATCCACAATACGTACTGTCATTTCAACATTATCACTTTCTGGTTGAACTGCAGCGGTTGCCCATTGCAGAATTTGTGCTTCTGATGGCAAGCCTTCTGTATTTTCACAGGCCAGTTGCAAATCGATAATCATATTGCCCATGTTATTCTCCTAAATTCGTTTCATTTTCTGACCGCACTTTTTGTTCACGTTCAGCTCGACGCTGCGCTGCGATTTCTTGGCGACGAATTTCATCTTGAGCTTCCCATTCTTCGTAAGCTTGCACCACTTTTGCCACCACAGGATGTCGTACAATATCTTTACTCTCAAAGTAGTTAAAGCTCAATTCCGACACTTTGCTTAATACTTCCATGGCGTGGCGTAAACCCGATTTTGTGCTGCGCGGTAAATCGATTTGAGTCACATCCCCTGTAATCACGGCTTTAGAATTAAAACCAATACGGGTCAAAAACATTTTCATTTGTTCGACCGTCGTATTTTGGCTTTCATCTAAAATAATAAAGCTGTCATTAAGTGTTCGCCCACGCATATAAGCCAATGGTGCGATTTCAATCACATTACGCTCCATCAATTTTTGTACGCGTTCAAAGCCAAGCATTTCAAATAACGCATCATAAAGTGGTCGCAAATAAGGTTCAATTTTTTGGCCTAAATCACCCGGCAGGAAACCTAATTTTTCGCCCGCTTCCACCGCAGGACGAGTCAGTAAAATACGACGAATTTCTTGGCGTTCTAATGCTTCAACTGCCGCTGCTACGGCTAAAAAGGTTTTCCCCGTTCCAGCAGGTCCAATCCCAAAACTAATATCGTGCGTAAGAATATTGTGTAAATACTGAATTTGATTTTCACCACGCGGTTTAATCAAACCTCGCTTGGTTTTAATTGTGGTGCTATAAACGTGATTTTCACTGCGTGACTCACTGCCTTCTTGCGATAACATTCTGCTCTCTTGCAAGGCAATATGCACATCTTCTAAATCAAGCTCTTTCACTTTCCCTTTAATTGGTGCAGTCTCCACATATAATGTTTGGATTAATTTAGCCGCACGATCAATTAATTGCTCATGGTAAGATTTAGGATTTTCATCATTTGATTTCACGGTAAAAGTGAAATTATTGCGGGAAATATTGAGGTTAAATTCTTTTTCAATCAGTTTGATATTTTCATCAAATGCACCACAAAGGGATTGCAGACGATCATTTTCTTGAGGTTCTAAGGTAAAAGTTGTCATTAAATTTCATTTTAGAATTGTGAATACTATCTCCATTTTAGCCTAATTACGATGAATGTAAAACGGGCTTCACCAACTGATGAAGCCCGATAACCAAATTAAGGCAATTCAGGGAAAAGCATCTTAATCACATTCATTGTCAATCGTCGAGATTGTCCACTAAATGGGAAAATATGCATCATCATCATAGGATTAAAATTTGCCTCAATCACACCCCACGAACGCAAACTCGGTTCTGCCGGCTGTTTCAAATCAGGAATAATTAAATCTACGCCACAAACTGCCGC
This sequence comes from Haemophilus sp. HMSC068C11, assembly GCF_001815355.1. Taxonomy (GTDB): domain Bacteria; phylum Pseudomonadota; class Gammaproteobacteria; order Enterobacterales; family Pasteurellaceae; genus Haemophilus_D. The sequence continues at coordinate 319,832 of NZ_KV820361.1, read as the reverse complement.
CCCCATTGCCTTGCTAATCCCTACCGCAATTTCTTTGTAACTGGCATGCATTTCATCCGTCATATCAATAGAATCACCACCTGTACTAATATTAGAATTTGCACGTAATTGAACAAGTTGATCTTTTGCAGGAATAGAATCCACGGTTAATCCTTGCTCCTTAAGCTGCAACTGCTCAATATCCCCCAATGCTATTTTTTTCAATGGCGTACGACTGCCATCGCCCCGTAAAGGATGATCATTTTTAGCGGCAACTAATTCAGCAACAGTATGTACACCATCTCCAATGACATTTGCTGGAACACGTAATAAGACGGCTAACGTTTGATCCCCCAGTACAAAAAAGCGATATTCAGTGCCAAGTAGATAATCTTCAACCATGATCTCTTTATCTTCACGGAAAGCAATCTCTACTGCTTTTGCAAAATCATCTCTATCCGTTACACCTTGTTGGAAAATACTGATCCCTAAACCAAAATTCGTTGATTTTGGCTTAATCACGACAGCTCGATTCTCAAAAAGTGGGAAATTTTCGACCGCACTTTTCACATCGGTAAACTCGATGCTTTGCGGTACATTAAATCCGGCTTTCGCTAACACTTTCTTCGTCACCACTTTATTTTCCATAATGAGTGGAGAAATATAGCTATCGTGAGAAGTCATATTACCGTTTTTCACATATTCCAAATGATCGCCAAATTGAAGACTGATAAATTGATCACGTTCATCTAAAATCTCAATCTTTAGCCCTTTTTGGATTGCATCAAACAATAACGCTTGTGTGGACAGTTCCATATTATCAAACGCAGTTAATGCATAAAAACGTTCAAAGGCTTTTGCTTTATTAGATTGCGCAATATCGGCCCCTAATTGTTGGTAACTACCGACCTGTTCAATTGCCGCAACCACTTTTGCACAAAGCGTTTGGCTTGGATCCGCAAATTGTCCTAATTTGTCTTTAACAATCGTTTTAATCTCATCACTCACATTAAGTTGCTCAAGCATTTTGAGCATTTCAAGGAGGACTAATTCACCTTCTACCGCATAAACACTTTGCTGTCTTGGATCTTCCCATGCCACTTCAGCAAGACGTGCTTTGCCTAATTTTATACCTTCTTGATCAGCGGTATCATCAAGCCATGCCATTAACAAAATAAAATAATGAATGAATTTCGCATCTGCAAGTTCCATTCCATAAGGTGCAAACGGATTGAGATCAAACAAACGAAATTCTAAATATTGAATTCCTTTTTCAAGTAAATCGCGCGCTTTTTTAGCGCCACGCAAACGTACGCTTGAGTAAAACTCTTTTTCCGCAATCAAATCACCCGATTTCACCCAGTGTTCTAACGTCTCAACATACTCTTGCAAACTGTCATAAGAAACGTGGATCTTCGGATCATTCACATAACCATATTTCCCTGAACGTAAACTCCGCACATATTGATGCGATTTAAGTGGTGAATTACCGCTGAAATATTTTTCCTCTACCGTCGGTGTCGCAGAAAACAGATAAAGCAGAATCCATTGATAGCGTAAGAAGTTTTTGGCTATTTTTAGGTAAAAATCATTTTGAAAATCAACCGCACTTTGTGTTTCATTTTGCGCATGAAATAAAGCATCAATAAACTTAGGGTCAATTTGAAAATTGTAATGAATACCACTGACCATTTGCTTATATTTACCGTAAGACTGGACTAAATGCTCACGATAAGCCACATCTTCCTGATTATCTAATTGTGCAACCTTAATGTGTTCTTCTGGCGGTAATCCTGCAGGCATACTAAAAGGAAAAATAAATTCATCCTCCGGTAAAGTTCGCAAAGTCACTTCATGAATGGCTGAAAGCCAACGTAGTGTATCCTCTAACTTTTTCATAGGGGGAGTCACCAATTCCAACTGACTTTCTGCAAAATCAGTTTGAATATAAGGGTGAAAACGACGATTACCAAAGGCTTTAGGGTGCAATGATGTAACTATTGAACCATCTGCATATACCCGTTGACTTTCCTTTTCAATCCCAAACGACCCTTGCTGGAATAAGAGCTCTAAATGATGTTGTTTAATGATTTGCTGAATATTCATATCCGTCCTTATTAGAAATTTCTACTAGACATTATGGAGAAAAATCAACATAGGACGAAGTAAAAAAATAGAATGGGATATGAAATTTTGATATAAGAGAAAAACATCTGAGAATTATTTGCATTATCTCTTTTAAATATATTAGAATGGGATGAATTTTATTTTCAGAAAATGGGCGATTTGCCCGATAACATAAAGGAGTTTTCATGAAAATTAAGCACTTCCAAATTGCCGCACTAACCGGCTTAATGGCGTTTGCAGGCTTCGCTTCTGCAGATATTACTGTTTACAATGGACAGCACAAAGAAGGTTCTCAAGCTGTTGCTGATGCATTTACAAAAGCAACGGGCATTAAAGTGACCTTAAACAGTGCTAAAAGTGATCAACTTGCAGGTCAATTAAAAGAAGAGGGCGATAAAACCCCTGCTGACGTATTCTTTTCTGAACAAACTGCACCTTTCGCTGCCCTGTCTGATGCAGGCTTATTAGAACCGCTTTCTGCAGATACTATTAAACAAACTGCACACAAGGGCGTTCCTCTTGCACCGAAAAAAGACTGGGTCGCATTAAGCGGTCGTTCTCGTGTTGTGGTTTACGATCACACTAAATTATCTGAAAAAGACATGGAAAAATCCGTGTTAGATTATGCAACACCAAAATGGAAAGATAAAATTGGTTACGTTCCAACTTCAGGCGCATTCTTAGAGCAAGTTGTTGCGATTACCAAATTAAAAGGTAAAGATGCCGCTCTTAAATGGTTAAAAGGCTTAAAAGAAAACGGTAAACTTTATGCGAAAAACAGCGTTGCTCTTCAAGCGGTTGAAAATGGTGAAGTACCCGCAGCGTTAATCAACAACTATTACTGGTATACACTTGCAAAAGAAAAAGGTGCTGATAACCTCAAAACACGTCTTTACTTCATTCGTCATCAAGATCCAGGTGCATTAGTGACCTATTCTGGTGCAGCGGTATTAAAAGGTTCTAAAAATAAAGAAGAAGCGAAAAAATTCGTTGATTTCTTAGCAAGTAAAGAAGGACAACAAGCGTTTGTTTCAGTACGTGCAGAATACCCACTTCGTACCGATGTGGTTTCTCCATTTAACATGGAACCTTATGCGAAATTAGAAGCGCCTGTTGTTTCGGCAACCACTGCTGAAGACAAAGACAACGCCAATAAACTTATTGAAGAAGCTGGTTTGAAATAAGTTTAATTTGCTATGCAATATAGGGCGTGTAATACACGCCCTTCTGTTATTTACTCTACACTAATATTTTCAAAGGATTTTTCTGTGTCTAATCGCCCACCTCGCTGGCTTATAGCCTTAATCGTGCTGATTAGTTTGCCATTATTACTCCCTTTTTTATATGTTATTGAGCGTGCTGCAGATGTCGGATTGGCTCGCAGCATTGAATTACTTTGGCGCCCAAGAATGTGGGAATTGCTCAGTAATACCCTACTTTTAATGGTATTTGTCACACTTTTTGCCATTATTCTCGGCACACTATGTGCGTTTTTATTAGAACGTTATCGCTTTTGGGGAAAAGGCTTTTTCCAAGTAGCCATGACGCTCCCTCTTTGTATTCCGGCTTTTGTCAGTTGTTTTACGTGGATCAGTCTTACCTTCAGAGTGGAAGGCTTCTGGGGAACCATCGGCATTATGACGCTGAGTTCTTTCCCGCTTGCTTATCTCCCTGTCGCGGCGACCTTAAAAAGACTCGACCGCTCTTTAGAAGAAGTGAGCCTTTCATTAGCTAAAAGCCATGCTTACACATTTTGGCATGCGATTTTTCCACAACTCAAACCCGCCATCGGTAGCAGCGTATTATTAATTGCGCTTCATATGTTGGTAGACTTTGGCGCCGTGTCTATTTTAAATTACCAAACCTTCACTACGGCAATTTTCCAAGAATATGAAATGGCCTTTAATAACAACACCGCCGCCTTACTTTCTGGTGTGTTAATGGTGATCTGTATCTTTGTTGTGATGGGGGAAATTCGTTTTAGAGGCACACAAACACTCTATCAAAGCGGCAAAGGCGTAATACGTCCGTATCCATTGAAAACCCTCTCAGCAGGAAAACAAATTTTAGTCGTAAGCTTTTTCACGACCATTTTTGTGCTCAGTATTGGTGTGCCGATTACTATGCTGATTTATTGGCTAACCGTGGGAAGTTCCATTGAAGGTGCGGTCGATTTTGGGGAATTTTTTACCGCCTTCACAAATTCACTGACTATATCAACACTGGGTGCAACACTTACCGTTATTTGTGCACTACCATTGGTATGGGCTGCGGTACGCTATCGCAGTAAATTGACGATTTGGCTTGATCGAATCCCTTATCTACTTCACGCTGTGCCAGGGCTTGTTATCGCATTATCATTGGTCTTCTTTACCATCAACTATGCCTATTCCCTTTATCAAACCTTTACCATGGTTATCGTTGCCTACTTTATGCTTTATCTTCCAATGGCGCAAACGACCTTGCGTAGCTCGCTTGAACAAATGTCTAGTAACATTGAAAAGGTAGGGCAAAGCTTAGGCCGTAGCAACTTTTATATTTTCCGTACCTTAGTCATTCCAGCTATGTTACCGGGGATTGCGGCTGCCTTTGCTTTAGTATTTTTAAACTTAATGAAAGAGCTCACCGCAACCTTATTACTGACCCCTAATGACATTAAAACGCTTTCAACTGCGGTGTGGGAATACACCTCTGATGCACAATATGCGGCTGCAACGCCTTATGCCATTATGTTAGTGCTATTTTCAGGGATTCCTGTATTTTTACTGAAACGATACGGTTTTAAATAACGAGAAGATAAAAATGACAACATTACTCGACATTAAAAATTTGAATAAATCCTTTAACGGACACCAGGTTCTGCACAATATCTCTCTGCAATTAGAGAAAGGTGAAATTCTATTTCTTCTTGGCGCATCTGGTTGTGGAAAAACCACCTTATTGCGTAGTATTGCTGGTTTTGAACAACCAACAAGCGGTGAGATTTGGTTAAAGAATCAACCTATTTTTAAAGAAAATCTCAATGTGCCGACCCAGCAACGCAAATTAGGCTATGTGGTACAAGAAGGCGTGCTATTTCCTCATTTAAATGTTTACCGCAATATTGCTTATGGCTTAGGCGATGGCAAAGGGAAAACGGAAGAGGAAAAACAACGCATCGAAGAAGTGATGAAACTCACGGGTATTAGCAGCTTAGCGGACCGTTTCCCTCATCAGCTTTCTGGTGGTCAACAGCAACGTGTTGCACTTGCTCGAGCACTTGCACCAAGCCCTGAGTTAATCCTGTTTGATGAGCCATTTAGTGCGTTAGATGAACATCTAAGAAATCAAATTCGTTACGATATGTTACAAGTATTAAGAGAAAGTGGTTCCTCTGCCGTATTTGTAACCCATGATCGCGATGAAGCACTATGTCATGCTGACAAAATCGCAGTGATTCAAGAAGGGAAAATTCTCCAAATTGCGACACCTAAAACGCTCTATTGGTCACCTCAGTATTTGTCTATTGCTAAATTTATTGGGGACAGCATTATTCTTCCTGCAACATTAAAAAACGATAGCATCGCGACCTGTCAATTAGGTGAAATTGCCATCGAAAATAAAGGAAATGGCCATACGCAAGGGAAAGTGTTATTCCGCCCTGAGCAATTCTCTCTTGCGAAAAAAATCCAAGACCCGACCGCTTCTTTTAAAGGTGAGATTAAGCGAATTGAATCAAGAGGACGAGCTATCAATATTTGTATTGATGTTTGCGGTTATGAATTGAATATCAATGAAGATCTCATCAACGAATACCATACTGACGAACAAGTCACCATGTATTTGTATGGGAAAGGGGTATTCTATAATGACTAAAAAAAGGCGGAACACATTGTTCCGCCTTTTTATATGATTTAATGACCAAGTGATTTTCGCATTTTGATGTTGAGCATTTCAACTACTGTTGAGAAGCCCATTGCAAAGTAAATGTAGCCTTTTGGAATATGAATATCCAAACTTTCAGCAATTAAACTTACTCCAACTAAAATTAAGAATGCTAAGGCTAAAATCTTCAATGTCGGATGGGTATCAACAAAATTACCAATTGGTTTCGCTGCAAACATCATCACACCTACTGCAATCATAATTGCCAAAATCATCACTGGAAGGTGGTTTGCCATCCCTACCGCAGTAATCACTGAGTCTAAAGAAAACACAATATCTAAAATCGCAATTTGGATTAATACACCCAAATAACTGACTTTCTTCTTATTATTCTCTTCTTCATGATGTGATTCAGGATGCATCGCTTCTTTGATTTCACCTGTACTTTTCATAATCAGGAATAAGCCCCCAAGGAATAAAATCAAATCGCGACCCGAAATTTCCTGACCGACTAAAGTGAATAGTGGCTCCGTTAATTTCATCATCCAGGAAAGAGAAACAAGAAGTAAAATACGAGTAATCATCGCTAATCCAAGACCGATAATACGACCAGATTGGCGTTGATTCGCGGGTAAACGTCCTACTAAAATACTAATAAAAATAATGTTATCAATACCCAAGACGATTTCAAGAGCGGCCAAAGTAAGCAATGAAATCCATGCTTCAGGATCAACAAGCCATTCAAACATAATATGTTCCTATATAAAATCCGAAAGGTTGAATCATAGACAGTTCACGTAGAAAATCAAGATTTTTCCTAACTTTTTAAGGTCTCGAAAATCTTTTCGGCTAACGCTTTAGAAATACCGGGTACAGAGGCGATTTCATCCAACGTGGCATTTTTGACACCTTGCAATCCACCTAAATATTTCAACAAGGCTTGACGTCGTTTAGCACCTACCCCTTCAATGGTTTCCAATCCACTTTGGGTAAAGGCTTTTTGGCGTTTTTGACGATGACCGCTAATCGCATGATTATGGCTTTCATCTCGAATATGTTGGATTAAATGCAACGCAAGACTATCATCCGGCAAATGGATTTCACGATCTTGTTTGCTGATAATCAACACCTCTTGTCCTGCTCGACGATCTACACCTTTTGCAACACCAATTAAGTGCGGTCGGTTTTTATCCCATTTTACGTTGAGGTGATGAAAAACCTCTAAGGCACGATTAAGCTGCCCTTTACCACCATCAATAAAAATAATATCGGGAATTTTATCTTCATCAAGATCGCGGTCGTAACGTTTCTTTAAGGCTTGCTCCATCGCTGCATAATCATCACCACCCGTAATACCTTCAATATTAAAACGGCGATAATCTGATTTCAGTGGGCCTTCTTGATTAAATACCACGCAAGATGCCACGGTTTGATTACCCATCGTATGACTAATATCAAAACATTCCATGCGTTTAATTTCAGGCATATCGAGCAATTCACAAAGCGCTTGATAACGTTCGTACATTCGGGAAGATTGTTTAAGTTGAGTCGCTAAGGCCGCTTTGGCATTAATTTGTGCCAACTGCAAATACTTGCCTTTATCGCCTTTAGCAGATTCTTGTATCACCACTTTTCGGCCGGCTTGTTCAGTTAATAAGGCCTCAAGCTCCGCTTTTTCATCTAATTTATGATCCACAATAATACTATTAGGAATACTTCTGCCCTGATGACCTTGCAAATAGAACTGCCCAACAAAAGTGGCTGTGAGTTCAGATAAATCTGTATTAGCAGGCACTTTCGGAAAATAACTGCGATTGCCCAATACTTTGCCTTGACGAATAAACATTACCTGAACACAAGCTAAACCGTGCTGATACGCAATGGACATAATATCCATGTCATCCAAACGCTCATTGGAAACAAATTGTTTTTCGATAACAGCACGAACCGCTTGAATTTGGTCACGATAACGTGCCGCGCCTTCAAAATCCAAGTCTCGGCTCGCCTGCTCCATTTTGCCAATGAGATAATCTAATACTTGCTGATCTTTTCCTTGTAAAAATAGTCGTGCTAATTCAACTTGTTGGTTATATTCCTCATCAGTCACATAGCCTGGCACACAAGGTGCGGAGCAACGCCCGATTTGATATTGCAAACAAGGGCGGGAACGATTGTTATAAACCGAATTTTCACATTGACGAACAGGGAATAATTTTTGCATTAACGACAAGGTTTCACGCACTGCACCCGCATGAGGATAAGGCCCGAAATACTCGCCTGCAATTTTTTTCGTTCCGCGATAAGAAGTAATGCGAGGATGGCGTTCTTTTGTCAATAAAATAAAAGGATAGGATTTATCATCTCGCAATAACACATTATAACGAGGTTGATAAAGCTTAATGAAGTTGTGCTCTAGCAATAACGCTTCAGTTTCTGAAGAAGTAATCGTCGTATCAATATGATGAATTGACGACACCAAGGCTTCTGTTTTTTTGCTGCTTAAGTTTTTTCGGAAGTAGCTGGAAAGGCGCTTTTTGAGATCTTTCGCTTTGCCCACATAAATAACCTGATCTTTATCGTCATACATACGATAAACACCAGGTTTATGAGAAACGTCAGAGAGAAACTTTTTAGAATCAAACATCAGTAAAAACTACGCCAAAATTGACCGCACTTTTTCTAAATCTTCTGCTGTATCCACACCAACAGCTGGAACTTCTTTCGCCAATTCCACATGGATACGCTCGCCGTACCACAATACACGGAGTTGCTCTAATTTCTCTAAGTTTTCTAATTGTGTTGGTGCCCATTGCACATATTGTTTAATAAAGCCTGCACGATAAGCATAAATACCAATATGACGGAGATACGCATCAGCCAGTTGCGCCTTTGAGGTATCTTCTAATTGCATAAACTGGTCACGATCATAAGGAATCACTGAACGGGAAAAATATAAAACGTAGCCATCTTTATCCGTAACGACTTTCACGGCATTTGGGTTAAATAACTCTTCCGCTTCGTGAATTTTTACCGCAAGTGTCGCCATATTCACGTTAAATTTCGCTAAATTCTCTGCCACTTGACTCACAATAACGGGTGGAATTAACGGCTCATCCCCTTGGATGTTTACAATAATTTCATCATCAGCAATACCAAGCTTACTTACCACTTCCGCTAAACGCTCAGTACCAGAATTATGTGCTTCTGATGTCATACACACTTCTGCCCCAAAAGCTTTTGCTACCTTTTCAACTTGTTCGTTATCTGTCGCAATAATGACTCGGCTCGCGCCTGATTGTTGAGCTTTCTCAAAAACATGTTGAATCATGGGTTTACCAGCAATATCAGCTAAAGGTTTACCTGGTAAGCGGCTCGATGCAAAACGAGCAGGGATAATAACTGTAAATGACATAAGTATTCCTTATTCTTTTAATGTTTCGGCTTTTTCTGCCAACAAAACCGGCACGCCGTTTTCAATAGGATACGCCACTTGCTCAAAAGGGCAAATGAGCCGTTGATTTTCTTGATCGTATTTCAATCTTGCCAAACATCGTGGGCAAGCGATCACGTCTAATAATCGAGGATTAAGTTTCTCACGCATATTTCACTCGAATAGAGTTAAACTAAATGACGGATTTTTTCCCACAATTGTGGAAGTTTTTGGCCTTGATTTTCAGCCTCTACAATCTCTGCATCAACGGGAACATACCACCAATTCTCTTTAGCAAAAGCTTGGCATTTTACTGCGTCCTTTTCGGTCATAAAGAGCGATTGGTTTTCAGCGAGTTTTTCTAATAATTGCGGCTCAAAATGTTGATGATCTTGAAAAGCTTTCGTATTTTCTAAACGAATATTTAAATTTTCCAACATCGTGAAAAAACGTTGTGGGTTACCAATTCCCGCGATGGCTGAACCTTGAGTAAATTCACTTAACAAGCGTTTTTCTGCCGTCACTAAATTAATCGCATAGTGAGGAACTAATTGCATAATGGCATCAGAATAAGCATTTTTTCCGCCATTAGTAATCACAAAGTCCACATTTTTTAAACGACTTGGTAACTCACGCAAAGGCCCAGCAGGTAACACAAAGCCGTTCCCTAAAGCGCGTTCTGCATCCATCACCACAATTTCAATATCACGTCGCAACTTATAATGTTGTAATCCATCATCCGAAATAATCAGATCGCAATCTTGTGTTTTCAAGAGTAATTCGATAGCTTGTTGACGATTCGGTGAAATCACCACAGGCACACCTGTTCTTTTGGCGATTAAAACAGGTTCATCGCCCCCTTGAAGAGGATCGGTTTCTGGTGTAACAAGTAAAGGATAGGTTTTAGATTGGCTACCATAGCCACGAGAAATCACGCCTACACGTAATCCTTGTTTTTGTAACTCTTCAACTAACCAAACAACGACAGGGGTTTTACCATTTCCACCAACAGAAAGATTACCGACAATAATGATGGGTTTCGGGGATTTATAAGAGGATAAGATATTAAGAGAAAATAGTGCTCGGCGAATTTGGCTAATCAACCAAAATAGCAGTGAAAAAGGAAGGAGCAACCAAGCTAGCTTTGAATTAGAGTACCAAAAAGGCATTTCATTTATCCTATATTGATTTTGGGCGAACTCATTGGTTCGCCCTTATTATTTTATCCGCTAAACTGCATACTGTGTAATTGTTTATACGCACCATCAAGCGCTAATAAATCTTGATGCGTACCACGTTCTTTAATTTCACCGTGCTCAATGACTAAGATTTCATCGGCATTTTCAATGGTTGATAAACGATGCGCAATCACCAATACTGTACGATCTTTTTTCAGTTCTTCTAATGCAGACTGAATCGCACGTTCAGATTCGGTATCAAGTGCAGAAGTCGCTTCATCTAAAATTAAGACAGGTGAATTACGCAATAACGCACGAGCAATGGCTAAACGCTGGCGTTGACCACCAGAAAGACTCGCGCCATTCTCACCAATAACGGTATCAAAACCTTGTGGAAGTTTCTCAATAAATTCTAGGGCATAAGCCGCTTTTGCTGCTTCGATAATTTGCTCACGGCTGTATTTATCTTCTGCTGCATAGGCAATATTATTGGCAATCGTATCATTAAATAAATGCACTTGTTGAGAAACAACAGAACAATTCTCACGTAAATTAGATAGACGATAATCTTGAATTCTCACGCCATCTAATAAAATCTCACCCTCATCAATATCGTAGAAACGCGTCACTAAATTGGCAATAGTCGATTTACCCGAACCTGAACGCCCCACTAAAGCCACGGTTTTGCCTGCAGGCACATTAAAAGAGATATTATTTAAGGCTTTCTCTTCTTTACCCTCATAAGCAAAACTTACGTTTTTAAATTCTAAATCACCTTTTGCGGGTTCTGCTTTATATGTGCCATTATCTTTTTCAGTTTCTAAATCTAAGATCGAAAATAATGTCTGACAAGCCGCCATGCCTCGTTGGAATTGTGAGTTTACATTCGTCAAGGATTTTAACGGACGCATCATCGCTAACATGGAAGAAAATACGACAGTGAAAGAACCCGCAGTTAAATTATCATCAGCAATTAATGGTGTCGTTGCTAAATAAAGCACTGCTGCCAACGCCAAAGAAGCAATCACTTGCACAACTGGATCAGAAATGGCATCTGCAGTGACCATCTTCATACCTTTACGACGCATATCGTTACTGACTTTATCGAAACGCTCTTCCTCCACTAATTGCCCACCAAAAGAAAGCACTACCTTATGCCCTTTCAGCATTTGTTCCGTCGCAGAGGTTAATTCCCCCATGGAATCTTGCATATTTTTACTGAGCTTACGGAAAATCTTAGATACCATGCGAATCAGTACTGCAATAATCGGGCCAATCACAAAAAGCACAAGTGTTAATTCCCAACTGGTATAGAACATCACAACAAGCAACGAAATTAAATAGGCTCCTTCGCGAACAATCGTCACTAATGAACTAGATGAAGAGTTAGCAATCATTTCTGAGTCGTAAGTAATACGAGAAAGTAATTTTCCTGTTGAATTACGATCAAAAAAGCTCACTGGCATAAACATTAAATGTTTAAACAAACGGCGGCGCATAATCATCACTACTTTACCGGATACCCACGCTAGGCAATAAGTAGAGACAAAGTTGGTCACCCCACGCAATATAATCATGCCAACCACAACAAACGCCATCAGTTTTAGGAAGGAATGATCGGCTTTCCCAAAACCATCATCGAGCAACGGTTTAAGCATATAAATCAGGCCAGAATCAGCCAATGCATTAAAAACGAGAGCGACAGCAGCGACAAATAAACCCGATTTAAAAGGTGAAATCATCGGCCATAAACGCTTAAAAGTTTGCGAGGTTGAAAAATCTTTATCTTGCATAGTTTGTTCTTGCATCACATTGTCTTAATAAAAATTGGCTGCATTGTACCTGTTATTTTGGGGATAATCCAATTACACGGGCAAACCAAGGTGAAAAATCCCCTCTCGCCTTTTCAACTTCAATCCTTTTTTCAATAAAATTTAACCTTATATGACCTGAAATAGCCGTATTTTCGACCGCACTTTGATAACGATTTAATCGTTCAATGACTGTTGGATGAGGAAAATTCCACGCATTCCATCGTCCACTTGAAATTAAGGCGATATCCGGTTTTGTCTGTGCCAATAAAAACTCGCCTGTTGAAGTTTTACTGCCATGGTGCCCTACCTGTAACACATTAATTTTGCCTAGTTTTTCAGCAAAAGATTTTTCTGTCGCCACATCCGCATCACCGGTTAAAAGAATCTGGTACTGTCCATCCGTGAATACAATCACGCAAGATTGGGGATTCTCCGCCCTATCTGTTATTTGCGTTGGTGAAAGAACTTTAAAATCAAGTCCTCGCCACTGCCATTGTTTCCCCTGAAGACAAAAAGTGCGGTGCGTTTCACCATAGTTTTTGCGAGAAGGTGTAATCAGATCAATCTCTGGATATGCGGCTAAAATCGCTTTAGCGCCACCTGAATGATCATTATCATCATGGCTTAAAATCAAGGTTTCAAGTTCAATGCCTTCCCGTTGAAGATAAGGTAATATCTCTAATTCCGCCATAGAAGAGCTACCTATTCCACTCTGCCAAGCAGGCCCCGTGTCATACAACACGCCTTTCCCCTCTTTCACAATTAAGGTTGCTAAACCTTGTCCAACATCTAACGTATCTAACTGCCATTTGGGTTTCGTGAGATATCGATACCCAAGCGTACTCATACAAACACTTAAAATAAGGATTACGCCCAATAGGGCTTGTTTATACTCTTCTGGCAGTAAGATTTTTGTGTTATTTAACGTGAAAAATCGACTCGATTTTAACGGTGTATTTTTTGTTTGTGCTTGAGATGCAAAATACAATCCATATAACACTCCGCCAAAAACAAGGCTTAAAAGTGCGGTCAAAATGAGGGATAAATTAATTGAAATCGGCATATACGATCCTTGGAAAACACTGAGGCATTGTGTAATACCTTGAGCAATCGCATTTGAAAGAGGCCAAGAAGAAAATGCGCCATTCGTTAACACCGCAAAGAGAATCAAGGGTACCAGTAAGAAGCTATACAAGGGCACGGCAATTAAATTCGCAAAAAAACCATTTAACGCTAAGCCATTAAAAAAGAAAAGCTGAATAGGCGTGAATAAAATCAACAGCCCTAACTGCAAATGAAACAAGCCTAAAATCCACCGCACTTTGCGGGATAATTTTTGATGTTGCCATTCAATGATTGATAAGGGAACATATCGATACCACACAATCAGACAGGTAACGGCACCAACTGAAAGCCAAAAGCTCACCGAAAGCGGCATAAGCGGCTCACAAAAAAGCAAAAATGCCACCACCAAACACAGCATTTGTAAAGGCGTGTAATATCGTCGCGAAAATTGAAGGATTGCAATAAAAAGCAATGCCATCATTGCACGAAAAGTCGGTAAACTAAATCCAGCTAAATAGGCGTAACCTAAGGCAATCAACACACCAAAGCAAAGCGGAAACCAGGGTGAAATAAAGCGTGTAGGCAGTGAGAGTTGCAATAATCGAGCAAAGAAAAAGCCTATCCCCATTGCTAAACCGATATGGAGTCCTGAAATGGCAATTAAATGTGCTGTATTCGTTTGTTGGTAAATCAGCCACGTTTTATTATCTAACCAAGCCCGCTCACCAAATGCCAATGCAATAAGCAAGCCTTGTAAAGAAAGCCCTTCCGTCTGCTTGAGGCTATTCTGTAGAAAATCTGTGCGGTAAGAAAAATCGTCCCCAATTTTGACCGCACTTTTCACATTCCCTACGGCAATAATTCTTTTGGAAAAATACCATTGCTGTCGATCAAATCCCCCATGGTTTAATCTCGCCGAAATAGGGCGAAGCTTTACATCCGCCCGCCAAGTTTCGCCAAGTTGTGGTTTTTCTGACGCTCTCCAATTAATAAAAATTTTTTGTTCTTTCCCATCAAATAAAGACGCCGTAGCAACCAACGTTTGATAATCTTGCTGATGAAGAATTTCTGAGATGTGGAGATCTAAGGTGATTTTATTCGGTAAACTTGAAATTCTCTCTGCTTGTCCCAATAACGATAAGGCTGATGAATGCGCATAAGCCAAAGTAAGTAAAAACAAGATACTACTTATGCAAAAATTTCTGGCTTTAAAATAATTGAACCAATGGAAACAAAGTGCGGTCATAACCAACATTAAAATGCTCAGCCCAGCCTGTTGCCAAGTGAGCAGTAAAAAATCTGGCACGACAAGCAAGGATAAGGCTGAGACAATGAGCATCATGCACAGTTGAAATAGCGTGATTTTCATTTTAAGTGTGATTTATAGCGAGAAAGTAAGGCAAACTAGCCTTAACCTCATAGATAAGCAAATAAACATACTGTTTTTTGCGATCACGATCGCAAATTTGAAATTTCTAAGCTAAATTTATTTGCTAAATAGGTGAAGTTCTGCTATTTATATCGCCCTTAAAAAACAGGGTTCTTATGTCAGCTATTTTTTAGCCGATAAGAATCAATCAAAACAACAAGACAGGAAGTCGTTAAAATCTTTACTACATTAGGAGTTATCAATGTCTAAGGCATCTCTAAGTTTGCTGGATTTAGCCGGTGTTACACCTTATCAACCAAAGAAAGGTGAAGAATACATGAATGAAGATCAAATTCTTCATTTCAGAAAAATTTTAACTGCATGGCATGAGCAAATTGTGGAAGAGGCATCAAGAACTGTTGCTCATATGCAAGATGAAGCTTCAAACTTCCCAGATCCAGCAGACCGTGCGACCCAAGAAGAAGAATTCAGTCTTGAATTACGTAACCGCGATCGCGAGCGTAAATTAATGAAAAAGATTGAATACACATTGAAAAAATTGGACACCGATGATTTCGGTTACTGCGATTCTTGTGGGGAAGAAATTGGCATTCGTCGCTTAGAAGCACGTCCTACTGCTGATCTTTGTATCGATTGCAAAACCCTTGCTGAAATTCGTGAAAAACAAGTCGCAGGTTAATTGATTCAAATAACCCAATGAAAAAGTGCGGTCAAAAACAACCGCACTTTTCGTGTTTTTATCAAATGTGCATTTAACACAGAGAATGGAGTAAATTATTCTTACTTATATAAAAAATTTATTTGGTAAAAAAACTAAAAAAGAAACTGAAACCAATATAAATTCGCCTGTCCCAAAAACAGCGCCAAAAACTGAAAAACCAAACGTTTCAAAAACAGAGCGTTCACAACCCAAGATCGCCCCGTCCTCTTCTCACCATAAAAAAACCAACACCCAAGCGCATCGTCACGACAAACATAGCGTGAAAGCCTCTCATTTCGGCATTAATCCACGTATGTTTAGCCGTAATGCCATCACTGTGGTAGAAAAATTGCAACGACAAGGTTATGAAGCTTATATCGTTGGGGGGTGTTTGCGTGATTTATTATTAGGTAAACATCCAAAAGATTTTGATGTGGCAACGAATGCACGACCCGACCAAATTCAAGCGGTATTCCAACGTCAATGTCGTTTAGTTGGTCGTCGTTTCCGCCTTGCGCATATTATGTTTGGTCGCGATGTGATCGAAGTGGCCACGTTCCGTGCTAGCCATTCGGATGCGCGCAGTGAAAATCAAGCGAAACAAAGTGATGAAGGGATGTTACTGCGTGATAACGTGTACGGCACCATTGAACAAGATGCTGAGCGTCGTGACTTTACCGTAAACGCCCTTTACTACAATCCGCAAGATAATACGTTGCGTGATTACTTCAACGGAATTGATGACCTGAAAAACGGGAAATTACGTCTGATTGGCGATCCCGTTACCCGTTATCAAGAAGATCCTGTGCGTATGCTACGCTCTGTGCGCTTTATGGCGAAATTGGATATGTTCTTGGAAAAACCAAGTGAACAGCCAATTCGTGAGCTTGCACCATTGCTGAAAAATATTCCACCGGCGCGTTTATTCGATGAAAGCTTAAAATTATTGCAGTCTGGCAATGGTGTAAAAACCTATAAATTACTTCGTCAATATGGCTTATTTGAACAGCTTTTCCCAAGCTTAACGCCTTATTTTACCGAAAAAGAAGATAGCCTTGCGGAGCGTATGATTTTAACGTCGTTAAATTCAACTGATGAACGTATTGCCGATAAATTACGCATTAATCCAGCCTTCTTATTTGCGGCATTCTTCTGGTATCCATTGCGCGAAAAAGTAGATGTGCTGAAAAATGAAGGTGGCTTAAACAATCATGATGCTTACGCCCTTGCAGCAAATGAGGTGCTTGATCAATTATGCCGGTCATTAGCCGCACCTCGTCGTCATACATCTGTCATTCGTGATATTTGGATGTTGCAATTACAACTGCTTAAACGCACGGGTTCGCACCCTGCTCGCACGATGGAACATCAAAAATTCCGTGCAGCCTTTGATTTATTGGCGATGCGTGCCGAAGTGGAAGGTGGCGAAACCGTTGAACTCGCAAAATGGTGGCATGAGTACCAACTCAGTAATCAAGAACAACGTCGCCAATTGGTTCAAGAGCAACAAAAATTGCATCCTGCACCGAAGAAAAAATATTATCGCAGACGTAAACCTAAGGCGGCTAACTAATGGTTCAAGTGTATATTGCCCTTGGCAGCAATTTAAATACGCCTACAGAACAATTAAATTCGGCATTAGAGGCAATCTCTGCGCTACCTAATACCGAATTAAAATCTGTCAGTGGATTTTATCAAAGCAAACCATTAGGCCCGCAGGATCAACCGGATTATGTAAATGCAGTGGCGATGATCGAAACCACTCGCCCACCTTTAGCTTTACTCGATGAATTGCAACGTATCGAAAATGAACAAGGTCGCGTGCGTTTACGTCGTTGGGGTGAGCGTACACTGGATTTGGACATTCTGCTTTATGGCGATCAAATCATTCAAAATGAACGCTTAACCGTGCCTCATTACGATATGAAAAACCGCGAATTCGTGATTGTGCCGCTTTTTGATATCGCACAAGATTTGATTTTACCGGAAGGCGAAAAAGTCGCCGATTTGGTGAAAGCTTTTGAAAATCATCAAATGCATAAAATCAAAAACAGCGAGAAAATTGACCGCACTTAACTCAAAACAAAAGGGCTGATATTTACTATCAGCCCTTCTTTTTTACCTATCAATCTAGGCGGCAACGGAAACAAAGATTTCTGTGCCGATAATCACACAAATAAAACCAACCAACATTGGGACAGACATACGTTTTACGATTTCAAATGGTGAGATTTTTCCCATACCGGATACCGCCACAACCACGCCGGAAACCGGTGATAAACCACGACCTAAGTTAGAGGCTTGTAACATTGGAATGGTTAAGAACGCTGGATTGACGCCCATTTGGGTAGCTAATTTTGGAATTAATTCTGCAAAAGCATAGAACGCCGCGTTACCTGAACCTGTCGCCATGGTGGCTAAAATGGTAATCACCGCAAGCACTAACATCATAAAGAATGCTGAACCACCGAAGGTTTGTGCTGAGTCGATTAAATTAGTGATAAAGCCGATTGTACTTAAACTTTGTGCAAATACACCTGCCGCCACTAAAAGCATCACTACGCCCGCAAAGGCATCTGCCATACCGCGATATGCCACCACAAGATTATCGAAGGTTTGTTTTGCGTTAAAGCTACGTAAGAAATCCACTACTGCAGTAATGATAAAGCAAAGCACCATCACGGTAACAATGTGTAAATTTGGCAAGCCCCATTTACCGTCAAAAATCAACACGCCAATAATAGGTAATAATGGCAAAATCGCATAGTAATTTGGTGCAGTGGTTTTAATTTCATCTGCATTCAAACGTTCTACTTGTACACCTTCTTTTTTATCTAAATAACGCTGCCAGAAGAAGTGCGCGACAGCAATCCCTAGAATCGCAAAAATCGAAACTGGTAATGCGGTGCCAAAGGCAAACTCACCTAAAGGAATTTTTGAAATTTCAGCAGAAAGCACCACGTCGCCCGATGTTGGAGAAAGGATAATAGAAATTGGCGATGCACAAATTGCCGCTGCAGCCCCACGTGAAATCCCCACGTTTACCATGACAGGGAATAATGTCGCCATTAATAACACACCTAAACCTGTTGCAGATGACACAGCAAAAGACATTAAACATGCAAGGAAATAAGCAAATACCATTAAAATATAAGGTGAACGGATATTTTTCAGTGGTTTTGACACCAATTTCACCACCACATCGTTCGCGCCAAGATGAGTCATGTACACGGAGAAACCACATAACACCATGATCATCAAGCCTAAACCGCCGCCACGATTACCGAGTAGATATTTCACATATTCTAAAATATCAAAATAGGTGGAACCGGTGCTTTTCACACCTTCTGGTAAAATCGAATGTCCCATCAGCACTGAAATGAATAACAAGACCAAGCCACCGAACATCAACACGCCAGTCGCTGAGTAGCCTTTCACGATATAATATGCCACCAAGACAATGGCAATCAAACCTATAATCAGATCCATAATTTACCTCTTTATTAAAATAATATCAGCAAGATAGCGATTGAATTGGCTGTTGTAAATCAGTTCAATACGAAAATTTGAGGTAGATCACAAAAAGAGTTTTGGGGAGAAAGTGCGGTTGGTTTTGGAGGTGTTTTAAGAAGTAGTTTTTACACACCTTTATTATTGCTATCATTCGATTAGAACTATGAAATATAGAAACATTATGAACATGTTTTTTTAGACATTTTTAATCTCTTGAGCATTTCCTTTTTATAATCATCAGAAGATTTTGAAAAATGACTCTCATCAAGATACAAACCAATAATCTCTGGAGGAATTAAGAATTTTACCTCTCGCTCTATTAAATATTCTAAAAGGAAGGTCACTTCAGAATCTTCATAATAATTAACTGCATATAATCCCCAACATTGATAAATAAAAGGGTCAATTATTTCATAAATATATTGTATTGAAAGTTGTGAACAATCTGTAGATTCTGGGTAAGCGAAATGCTGTATAGAATTTCTCAACCGCCCAAACTTTTTATATAAATCTACATTCTTAATAGTAACTCCTGTTGTAGCCCACAAGTGTTCTGGTAAATCTGAATACTGCACAGTTTTAGCATTATTTAATAATGATTCATAATCTAAATGCTTAACCTGGGAAGATTTAGGTAATGAATCAAAAATTAATAACGGATGTTCCTGCGCAATTCTCGCCTTGATTAATATCTCCATAGCATGTGCTACTTGCAAAACAGATAATTCTGCCCACATATCATTTTCAAATGAAAAATAATTTGCATGTGTATTAGCGTGACTTAACGCAGCCAATCCAAGACGTAACATTCTTTTAGGAACATCATCTAACTTATGCTTCATAAAATATCCACTATTTTATTGATTAAAATTCGTCCTCAGACACTAGCTAAAACTTATCAATAATGCCCAAAATCCGCTTATCCGACACCTGATACTTCGTGCCTAATTGTTGCGCAAATAAACTCACACGCAATTCCTCAATCATATAGCGAATCTCCGCAATTTCATCAGAAATTGGTTTAGATTTTGGCAGTTTAGTCAGCAATTGTTGGTAAGCCTGTTGTACCTGTTCCACGCGTAGCATCGCCGCACGGTCACGATTCACATCTTGAGCCAGTTTATCAATACGTTTATCAACGGCTTGCAGATAGCGCTGTAAATCAGGTAGGCGATCATAACCGCTCTTTTGCACAAAACCTGGATAAATCAGCCCGCTTAATTGCGCCTTAATATCGGAAAAGGCAAACGCCATCGTGAAATCCATTTTGCCTTTTAAACGTTGGTTTAAGGCATGGTTGAGGGAGAGAATTTGTTCCACTTTCTGCGCAATATCCACGGTCACTTCGTTAAGGTTTTCTCGAACGAAATCACGTAATTTTTCAAAGCCTGCTTCATCCCATACAAACCCGCCAAAATCGGCAATCAGTTTATCCACCGCACAAGCGATACAGTCATCGATCAAATCCAATACTCGACCGAATGGGGTAAAATACAGCCCTAATTTGGCTTTATTCGGCAATTTTTCATGCAGATACTTAATTGGTGATGGCACATTGAGTAGCAACAATCGACGCAAACCTTGTTGCATCGCCACCGCTTGCTCAAACTCTGTTTCAAATAGCTTAATACCTACCGCATCTTTTTCATCCACAATAGCAGGGAACGCTTTGACGCTGAAACCTCGTTGTTTTTGTTCGTAACATTGTGGTAAATCTGCAAAGCTCCAAATATGCAGCCCGCTTTGCTCAATGCCATCATCGGCCACAGCAGAAATACTTTCCTGCACGCGATCTTTTAAGTTGAATTTCAGCTCATCCAAATTCATGGATTCAGCAATTTTCTTGCCGTCTTCATCCACCACACGGAAAGTCATTTTCAAATGGCTTGGAATTTGTTCCCAATTCCAATGTTCCGCTTCTACGGTAACGCCCGTCATACGACGTAATTCATAAATTAGCGTATCTAATAACGGTTTTTCCAATGGCACAGCTCTGCTTAAAAAGGCTTGGGCATAATTAGGTGCAGGCACGAAGTTACGGCGATAAGATTTCGGCAACGATTTAATCAACGCAATCACCAATTCTTCACGCAAGCCTGGAATTTGCCAGTCAAAGCCTGTCATTTCCACTTGGTTGAGCAATGGCAACGGAATATGCACGGTCACGCCGTCCGCATCGGTACCCGGTTCAAATTGATAAGTTAATTTGAGTTTCAAATTGCCTTGATGCCAGAAATTCGGGAAATCTAGCTTACTCACTTGTTCCGCATCATCATTAATCAAAAATGAGCGTTCAAAATTAAGTAATTCGGGATCTTTTTGCTGCGCCTTTTTCCACCAGGTATCAAAATGTTTTTGAGAGACCACTTCCGTACCAATACGCTGATCATAAAATTCAAAAAGCGTGCGGTCATCCACCAAAATATCGCGACGGCGGCTTTTGTGTTCCAACTCTTCTACTTCTCGAACGAGTCGTTGATTTTCTTTGAAGAATTTATGTTTGGTATTCCAATCCCCTTCCACTAAGGCAGATTGAATAAAGATCTCACGGCTTACCGCCGGATCAATAGCACCGTAATTCACTGGTCGTGCAGCTACAATCGGCACACCGTAAAGCGTGACTTTTTCATCGGCAATCACGGCGCCACGGGATTTCGACCAACGCGGTTCGGAATAGGATTTTTTAATTAAATGCTCGGCAAGTGGTTCGATCCATTCTGGCTCGATTTCCGCCACCATACGCCCCCAAAGTTTGGAGGTTTCCACTAACTCTGCCGCCATCACCCATTTCGGTTGTTTTTTGAAAAGCACAGAATTGGGGAAAATCGCAAAATGAGCATTACGTGCGCCAAGATATTGTTGTTTCTCTGCTTCTTTTAAACCAATATGAGAAAGCAAGCCGCTTAAAAGTGCGGTATGAATTTGCTGATATTCTGCTTTTTCAGAATTAATCGGCAAGCCCATTTCACGCACGGTTAAACGAATTTGATGATAAATATCCTGCCATTCGCGAATGCGTAAATAATTTAAGAAATCCTTTTGGCATTGACGACGGAATTGGTTTTTACTTAATTCTTTTTGTTGTTCTTGTAGATAACGCCAAAGATTGAGGAAAGCCAAGAAATCCGATTTTTTATCGGCAAAACGACGATGTTTTTCATCGGAAGCTTGCTGTTTTTCTTGTGGACGCTCGCGAGGATCTTGAATGGATAACGCGGCAACAATAATCATCACTTCATGCAACGCACCTTGTGAGACAGCGGTCAGCAACATCTTCGCTAAACGAGGATCTACAGGGAGTTGAGCTAATTGACGACCTACTGCGGTTAATTGACGTTTCTCGCCCGCTTTGGTGCGAACCATTTCAAAAGCACCTAATTCTTCCAACAGTTTTATACCATCTTGAATATGGCGTTTATCTGGGGCATCCACAAATGGGAAGGCTTCAATATCATCCAAACCCAATGCTGTCATTTGCAAAATAACGGAGGCTAAATTGGTGCGCAGAATTTCAGGATCGGTAAACTCTGGACGAGAATTAAAATCCTCTTCCGAATATAAACGAATACAAATCCCTTCACTTACACGACCACAACGACCTTTACGCTGATTCGCAGAAGCCTGTGAAATGGGTTCAATCGGTAAACGTTGCACTTTGGTGCGATAGCTATAACGGGAAATGCGTGCTGTACCTGGGTCAATCACATATTTAATGCCCGGCACGGTCAATGAGGTTTCTGCGACGTTGGTCGCTAATACAATGCGATTTAATCCGCTCGGATGGAAAATTTTATTCTGTTCTTGTGCAGACAAGCGTGCAAAGAGCGGTAGAATTTCCGTGTGTTTTAGATTTTGTTTTTGTAAAGCTTCGGCGGTATCACGAATTTCTCGCTCACCGTTCATAAAGATCAAAATATCGCCCCGACCTTCCGCTTGCAGTTCATCCACCGCATTAAGAATGCCTTGTAGCTGATCTTGTTCGTCTTCTTCTACTACGGGACGATAACGCACTTCAACAGGATAGGTTCTGCCTGAGACTTCGATAATCGGGGCATTGTTGAAATGTTTGGAAAAACGTTCCACATCAATGGTCGCGGAAGTGATGATAAGTTTCAAATCACGACGACGTGGTAAAAGCTGTTTTAGATAACCAAGAATAAAATCATTGTTCAGGCTTCGTTCGTGGGCTTCATCGATAATCAAACAAGAATATTGATTGAGAAAACGATCGTTTTGAATTTCTGCTAACAGGATCCCGTCAGTCATCAATTTGATTTGTGTATCATCACTGATTTGATCGTTAAAACGAACCTTATAACCAACTAAACCGCCAAGTTCTGTTTCCAGTTCTTCCGCAATACGCGCCGCCACAGAGCGTGCAGCAATACGGCGAGGTTGAGTATGACCAATCATGCCCAAATTGCCGAAACCTAATTCCAAACACATTTTTGGCAATTGGGTGGTTTTACCTGAACCGGTTTCCCCTGCCACTACAATGACCTGATGTTCAGAAAGCAGTTTTTGAATTTCTGCTTTACGTTGGCTAACCGGTAAACTCTCTGGAAAAACAATCGGATTTTTGACCGCACTTTTACGATTTTCTACACGTAATTGGGCCTGTTCAATCTGAAGCTGAATTTCAGCAGCCACAGCTTGTTGAGCTTCTTGGCTTTTAATTTTTCCAATACCATGAATGCGGGCAGATAAACGACGTTGATCCACCAGCATGATATCCTTGAGTTTCGAAAAGAGAGATTGTTGTATCGGGTTTAATTCACGTCTGACTGATTTATTCTTCATATCTATTTACTTTTAAAACCACCGTAAGCCAAGCAAAGCCAACCAATTAAAAATAACGTTCCGCCAATTGGTGTTACCCAAACAAGGAATTTGCCTGCCCCAAGGGCAAGTGCATAAAGACTGCCGCTAAAAAGAAGGATTCCGTACGTCCAACTCCCTGCAGCAACATTAGCCATTTTGTTGGTAACCAATGACTCACGGCACAATTGCAAAATGCCAATCGATAAAATGGCGATAGTGTGGAATATTTGATATTTCACACCGGTTTCAATCCACGCCAATTCTTTAGGTTCTAAAACTTTGCTTAATCCATGAGCGGCAAAAGCACCAATACTCACACATAAAAAGCCGCTCAACGCGGCAATAAATAACCATTTATTTTTCATCTAAAATTTTCCTACTAATATCGCTAAAATACCGGCGGCGATAAGTGGACCTACCGGAATCCCACCTAAGAAAGACACACCAATAATCGTACCAATTAATAATCCAGTCACTAAAACGGGTTGTTCTCCCATTAATGGCACGCCTTTGCCTGCAAGCCACGCCACTAACGCCCCGATTAAAATAGAGATGCCCATTTTCCAATTTAAAAATGAACTGAGATCGGGCAGTTGGATTTTCCCCGAGACTAACGGCGCAAGCACACCAATCGTTAAAATGATGATCCCAATTTTTATCCCGTATTGCTCAAGTATGGGAATGTATTTGGATAATAAGGTTTGCTGCATGATTAATAACACAGCCGCTGAGATGGTGATTGCGCTGTTTTGACTCATTAAACCTAAAATGATTAAGAAAACCAACAACAACGCTACCATATTGAATTGTAATGACATAATACCTCTAAAGTGCGGTCAGAAAAATGACCATTTTTGGCATGTAAAGTTTTTGTAAATTATACCAATTTCTTGCTTTTCTGTGTTTTTTATTTACCCAAAAAAAGCTAGAATACAAAAGAACTTACTTCTCATCCTCCCTGTTTTTACTAAGGTTCCTTTGCCCTATGTCGAATGTCGTCAGCCCTGAATTGATTAAAACTGTTGTTCTACTCGCCACCAGCGTAACCATCGTGCCGCTTTTTAAGCGTATTGGCTTAGGTAGCGTATTAGGTTATTTAGTGGCAGGCTGTTTAATTGGTCCTTCGGTATTTGGCATGATAGAAGATGCGGAATCAGTTCTCCATATGGCGGAACTGGGCGTGGTGATGTTCTTATTCATTATCGGTTTGGAAATGCATCCAGAACGCTTATGGGCAATGAGAAAAGCAATCTTTGGGCGAGGTTTTCTACAAGTCGGGCTATGTGGTGTTCTGCTTACCTTTGCCGGTATCTATATTTTACATCTTCCTAAAGAAGTCGCGTTTATTGCAGGTATGGGCTTTACGCTCTCCTCTACTGCTATCGTAATGCAGGTATTAGAAGAACGCGGCATTACGAATACACCAAAAGGCCAACGGGTGATTTCAACCTTAATTTTTGAAGATTTATCCATTGTGCCATTATTGGCTTCTATTGCCTTTTTAACGCCTGAAACCAAACATATTGAACATCAAACCAACTGGACATCCATTGCTATTGCACTCGGTGCTGTTGTGGGTTTAGTGGTTGCGGGTAAATGGTTAATGAACCCTATTTTCCGCTTAATTTCAAAAGCTCACATTCGTGAAATGATGACAGCTGCCGCCTTGCTTGTGGTATTAGGCGCCGCCTTAGCCATGGAAGCGAGCGGACTTTCAATGGCGATGGGCGCATTCGTCGCCGGTGTGATGCTTTCAGAATCGGCATTCCGTCACCAACTCGAAGCGGATATTGAACCGTTCCGTGGTCTATTGCTCGGTCTTTTCTTTATGGGCGTAGGGATGTCACTTGATTTAACCTTGGTGTTCGACAATGCACTTTGGTTATTAGGTATCGTGTGCCTTTATATCATCGGCAAAGCCTTAGCCGTTTACACTGTTGCACGTATTACGAAACTTGATCGAAAAGAATCCGCTGGACGAATGACCATTATGGCGCACGGTGGTGAATTTGCATTCGTACTCTTCTCTGCCGCGACTACGGCTGGTGTAATGACAAAAGATCAAAATGCAACTTTTACTGCAGCTGTCATTATTTCGATGCTATTCTCCCCATTGATTGGTTTATTGATGCGTAAAATCAACCAACGTAAATCAACAAATCAAGAGGAAAAAGTAGATACTAGCGATCTTGATCCAATTGTGGATTTAGAAGATAGCGTACTCGTGATTGGTTTTGGTCGTTTCAGTCAAATCGTCTGTCAATCGCTTCTTGTTCGTGGCATTAACGTATCGGTGATTGACCGTAACATCGAAAACATCCGTGCGGCAGCCAAATTTGGTTTTAAAGTTTATTACGGTGATGGTATTCGTCTTGATGTGTTACGTGCTGCCGGTATCGAAAAAGCGAAATGTGTCGTCATCGGGATTAACGATACAGATCGTATTGAAAGCATTGTTCAGAACTTGAAAGATGCTTATCCGAAACTCCCTATTTTGGCGCGAACTTATGACCGTAAAACAACAGTAAGCCTGATTAAACGAGACGTAGACTTTATTGTACGTGAAACCTTTGAGTCTGCACTTACGCTCAGCCATGCAACATTAATGCAATTAGGTATCAATAAAATTGAAGCGGATGAAGTGATTGCAGAAGTTCGTTACTTAGATCAAGAACGATTGAATGAAGAAGTTTTGCATGGTTTTTCTACGGACATCATCCGAAAATATTGGATGCCTAAACCTTTCATTAAACCACATTCTGATGCTGAAGCACTAAACGAAGAAACGGCTGAGATTTTAGAAAAAGAAGATGACACCAATGACGAAGCAGCGGTTGAAACCCTTCTTCATGATGATTCTGAAGCCGAAAAACAAAAAGAAGTCGAATAATAAAAAAGCCCGATAAATCATTATCGGGCTTTTTGTTAGGCTTTCATTGTTACAATCCAGCAATTGTGGATTTGTTTATTACGCTCAAAATCAAGTGGTAAGGTTTTCGCTGAAATTTCGACCGCACTTAATCCCAATTCATCTAACGCCTCAAAATCCATTTTAAAACCTCGTTTATTGTTCGAGAACACGATGGTGCCGTTAGGGCGTAAAATACGTTTGAGATTACGCATTAATTTGATGTGGTCACGTTGAACATCCCAACTGTCTTCCATACGTTTAGAATTCGAGAATGTTGGCGGATCCACGAAAATCAAATCAAACTGGCGATCACATTTCTCTAACCACTGCAAACAATCTGCCTGAATGAGCTTGTGCTGCTTGCCTTCAATATCATTTAAAATCAGGTTTTGCTCTGCCCAGTTTAAATAGGTGTTAGACATATCCACGGTCGTCGTTGATTTTGCCCCACCTAATGCAGCATGCACCGTAGCTGAACCGGTATAAGCAAAAAGGTTGAGGAAATCTTTGCCTTTTGCCATTTCACCAACCATTTTACGGGTTAAGCGATGATCTAAGAATAACCCTGTATCTAAATAATCCGTTAAATTCACCCAAAGCTGTGCGCCGTATTCATTTACATAGAAATATTCGCCTTTATTGGCCAATTTTTCATATTGATTGGTGCCTTTTTGTTTTTGACGGACCTTCAAAATCAGTTTATTGGTTTCAATACCAGTGACTTGCAAGGTTGCAGTCACTGCATCCAATAAACGTTGACGGGCTTTATTTTCATCAATATTTTTCGGTGCGGCATACTCTTGCACCACAATATGATCGCCATAACGATCCACCGCTACGTTATATTCCGGTAAATCAGCATCATATAAACGATACGCATCAAGGCCTTGCTGTTTCGCCCATTTTTCAATTTTCTTGATATTTTTCTGTAAGCGATTCGCAAAATCCACCGCTACCGTTGAAGTGCGGTCAAATTCAAGAGGATTTTCAACCGCACTTTCTTTGCGTTCTGAAATTTGATAATTCTTTTGAACACAATCTAACGGACCATTTTTCGCTTTAAATTGACGATGTGAACGCATACGCAAGCAATCAAGCAACGTAGATTCACTACTGAAAATTGACGCATTCCAACCTCCAAATTCATTTTTAAGGCGTTGTCCAAAGACTGAATATAAAGCAATCAAAGCAGGAGTTGTGCCTAGACGTTCACCGTAAGGCGGGTTACAAATCACTGTTCCCACTTCATCTGGACTTGGATTTTTTAATGCGGCGACATCACCTTGTTTCCACTGGATTAAATGTGCCACACCTGCATTTTGTGCATTTTTTTGTGCTTTTTTCAGTACGCGATGATCGAGATCGAAGCCATAAAAATGCGGTTTAGGATTTTGATTAAAATAAGTTTCCGCTTGCTGTACCGCTTCTGCTTTCACCTTATCCCAAGCATCTTGATTATGCCCTTTCCAGCAATCAAAGCCCCAATGTAAACGATGTAATTGCGGTGCAATTTGTGCTTCCATCTGTGCCGCTTCGATTAACAAGGTACCTGAACCGCACATTGGATCCACTAAAGGCGTCCCTTTTTTCCAACCTGAACGCAGCACTATCGCAGAGGCTAAGGTTTCACGTAAAGGCGCTTGCCCTGTATCTTCACGATAACCACGTAAATGTAATGCTTCTCCACTTAAATCGAGTGAAACGACGAGCTCTTCTTTATTCAAATAAACATGAATTCGCACATCTGGATAGTCTTTATCCACATTTGGACGCGCTTTCCCTTGACGTTCAAAATAATCCACAATGGCATCTTTCACACGCATCGCACCAAATTGAGTGTGACGAATTTCTTGGTTTGTCCCGTTAAAATCGACAAAAAATGTGGATTTCTCATCAAAATAACTTAACCAATCCAGCCCTGTCACAATTGAATACAAGTCTAAATCACTATATATCTTGCCATTTACAATAGGTAACAAAATACGTGAAGCTAAACGTGACCATAATAAGCTGCGATAAAGTGTTTCATCATCAGCCTGAAAATGTACGCCGCCTTGTGCAATTTTACATTCCGTTGCACCAAGCTCTGTCAGTTCGACTTTTAAGAGTTCTTCAAAACCACGGGCAGTTGTGGCAAATAATTGTTTCATGCGTTTTCTCGATAGGGAAAAATTGGGCGGATTATAGCACGAAAGTGCGGTTAAATTTGGGGATATTTCAAGAATATTCCCCCTCTTTTGTAAAGAGGGGGCGAGGGGGAGATTTTTGATTATTTACTTAAACATTGAGCATAGCTATCAGCGGTGGCTTGAAGGAAATTCGCATAGGAATTTGGACCAAGCTGTACGTTATCACCAATAGGATCTAAACGACCAACATTAACTTTTGTACTTTGCGCAAGCGTATCAATCACTTTTGGTGTGAATTGAGGCTCCGCAAAAAGACAATTTACACGATGTTCTTCAATTTCTTCTTTGATGTGAGCAATGGTTTTTGCACCAGGTGCCACTAATGGATTAATGGTGAAATAACCGGTTTGATTTAAACCATAAGCATCGTTGAAATAGCTATAAGCATCATGGAATACAAAGAAGCCTTTATCTTTGAGTGGGGCTAATTGCGCTTTGATCTTATCGCTTTGCTCGGTCAACGTGCGGTTAAAATCGGCTAAGTTTTTCGCGATGAGCTCTTTTTTATCCGGGTGTTGTTCTGTTAATTTATCTGCGACTTTCTGTGCCACAATTTGGCTGATGGCTGGTGAATACCATAAATGCCAGTTCACGCTTAATCCATTTTCATCCACATCGTGGTGATGATGCTCATGGTCATGACCATGTTCGTGCTTATGATCGTGCCCATGTTTATGATCATGTCCGTGCTCGTGTTCATCGCCTTCATGATAATGTTCATGATGGACTTTGCTTAAAAGCGGTTTAATTTCTGGAATATCAGAAATATTGATGACTTTTTTGCTGTCAATTTGGCTAATCGGTTTTGCTAAGAAAGCATCAATATCTTCACCAACCCAAAGCACTAAATCCGCCGATTTCACTTTTTGCACATCTGAAAGTTTTAAGCTGTAATCATGTGGAGAAGCGCCTGCCGGCACTAAAACCTGTGTATCCGTCACACCGTTTGCAATAGATGATGTAATAAAACCGAGCGGTTTCACGGAGGCCAATACATCAGCATTTGCCATCATTGGAAGGGTTAAAAGTGCGGTAGAAATTGCACTCATTTTTAATACTTGTTTCATGTTTGTTTCCTTACTTTTATTGGGAATTATTCTCAAAGCCAACATAGACTACGCCTTTTTGATAAAATTGCAACATTCCAACTAAAAAAATGAAGTGATATTTCTTCATCTTGTTAAATACTTTCATTCATAAAGAAAAAGCAACGTTTTCACGTTGCTTCATTTCTTTATTTTAATAACTTATCGATTACCCTAGAAACGGCAAAAAATCCAAAGGTTGCGGTGATCATGGTTGCTGCACCAAAACCATTTGCACAATTCATGGTAGCTGATACTTCACAGCCCTCGCCCATTTTAGGGAAAATCAGAGGCTGGGTTGAAAACACCGCATCAACTGCAAATTTACGTTGTGGATTTTGGGTAAAATTAAAATCCTTACGTAAAACTGACCGCACTTTCGCCAATAATGGATCTTGGATCGTTTTGCTTAAATCAGCAATTTGGATTTTGGATGGATCTGTCTGACCACCTGCGCCACCAATAGTAATAATCTTGATTTTATTACGTTTGCAATAGGCAATCATCGCCGCTTTGGTTTTCACATTATCAATGGCATCAATCACATAATCATAGCCACGATTTAAGTATTCGGCTTGATTATCCGGTGAAATGAAATCATCGATAATATTCACCACACATTCTGGATTAATCAACTTAACGCGCTCTGCCATCACTTCCGTTTTAAGCTTGCCAATATTGCCGCTTAATGCAGGAAGTTGACGATTAATATTGGTGACACAAATATCATCCATATCAATCATAGTGATCTGCCCTACACCGCTTCGCGCCAATGCTTCCACCACCCACGAACCTACGCCGCCAATACCTATGACGCACACATGAGCCTGACACAAACGCGCCAAGCCTTCTGGTGTGTAAAGGCGGCCAATGCCGCCAAAACGTTGTTCGTAGTTATCGACTCGAGCCATTATTGTAGTACCCAAACGCGTCCATAGTGTTTTGATAACCCCGCAATATGACCCGCTTGATCGCCAATACCACGGTATAAGTCAAAGTGGTGACCATTAACTGCACCACCCACATCAAGCGCCACCATTAAGTGTAATTTGTGTGTGCCCATCCAGTTACCATCATTATCAATATCCGGCACTTCAACCAATAATACGGTTCCAGAAGGAATGACATTGCGATCAGAAGCAACAGCAGCCATTGGCACTAAAGGTACACCAGCAGAACCTTTCACTTTACCTGTCGGATCGTTTTTAAAGAAAACATAAGATGGGTTACGTTCTAACAATTCTCGTACTCGAGATGGGTTTGCTTTCCCCCATTCACGAATCGCTTGAATAGACATTTTTTCTTTTGGAATTTCACCATCTTCTACTAACAAACGACCAACCGCTTGATATTTATAGCCATTTTGGCCAGCATAGGCTAAATAATTTAAATTGCCATCACCGTAATCAACATAGCCACTCCCCTGCACGCCTAATAGGAAGTTATCCATCATTGAATCACTGTAAGCGAGCTCTAAGCCTTGTCCTGCCAATGCACCATTATAAATTTCTGCACGGCTATAACGTTTATAGCTTGGCATCGCATAAATTGGATGTTGATATTGACCTTGTGCAGTACGGCGTGCATGAATCACCGGCGAATAATAACCTGTCATCAACACGTTTTGATAACCATCAAAACCTTTCATAATCTGAGGATTAATGCCGTATTGTGCTAATTCATTTACATTTGCTCCTGCAAGCACCCAGTTAGTGATTTTGCCATAATTCGCCGCAAAGCGATTTGTTAATGAATTTGAATAATCTCGAACATTCGTCAACTGCGTTAAAAAATCACCTTGGTTAACGACCGCACTTTTGTTCTCCACGGAGGCTACTGGACTTAAAATAGCTTGTTGATAAGTACGTCCACTATACTTTGCTCCGAATTTTTGAGGATCGTCGCCTGTCGCAGTACGCGGCAAGCTAGAATTATTTTTTGAAGAGACTTTACTTGGTGCTGAACCACATGATGCAAGCACTGAAACAGCCGCCATCACAGAAAGAATTTTTACGGCGAGATTTTGACGAAATTTCATTCTTATTTTCCTAAATTAAACTAACTAATACAAAGTTGCATACGCTATCAAAAATTCCCTTTTTGGACTAGTACTATTTCATAAAATGATTAATTAATATTCACATTGTTTATTTTCTTAACAAACGGAAAGTCAAATTCAGTTTAAATCTTGCAATAATTTTTGAAACGAGTATATTACGCGCCATCAGACGCGGGGTGGAGCAGCTTGGTAGCTCGTCGGGCTCATAACCCGAAGGCCGTCGGTTCAAATCCGGCCCCCGCAACCAAATTACAAAGCACCGAAATTTCGGTGCTTTTTTTGTATTTGGATAAAGGTAAATTTAATCGAAATAAAAAAGCACAATGCTGTGAAACATTATGCCTTTATCCATCAATCTTATTAGATTTGATACTTTGTCTTATCGCCAATATCAAAATGCAATGGCATTCGCCATTTTTGAACCGCAAGAATCAATAATAATCCACCGACGATCAACGATAAAATTCGGGCAATCCAGCCACCTTCAAATACCCAAGCAAACCAAAGTGCGGCGACAAATGCAGGTTGTAAATTTAATAGCGGTACTCTAAAACAGAAGTATTCTTTAAAGCATAAACCGCCCAATGTGACCAATGCACCACCTAACGCTAATTCATGCCAACCTAAAAGCGCACATAAGAGTGCGAGCCACGTGGCAAATTGGAATGTTAAGCGGAAATGTTTTAAATAAATATGAAGGGATGATGCACAACAAGTTGCCGCAACCAACACGGCAATTTGAGCCTGTTGAGGATACCAAGTTAAAGCCAAGATGCTAAATGCCGCAATGACAAAGCCTGTGCGATAAATAATGACGGTGAGTTTATCCCAAACATCCATTGGAGATTGAATATGTGGATCGGCCATGTAATTTCCTTATTTTTGATGATAAAAAGTGCGGTCAAAAACACTCTCATTTTTGACCGCACTTTACATTGAGATTATTTTAATCGATCTAAAATCTTTTGATGAATGCCACCAAAGCTACCGTTTGACATCACAAGAATGTGATCCGTTGGTTTTGCTTCCGCCACAATCATATCGACTAACTTATCAATGCTTCCTGTGTAATGTGCCGGTTGAACACATTGTCCTGCAATTTCAGCCACATCCCATGGAATATTATCTGGTTGTAGCATAAATACGGCATCGGCACGTCCAAGTGCGGGTGCAATTTCATCTTTATGGACGCCCATTTTCATGGTGTTTGAACAAGGCTCTAATACGGCAAGAATACGTACGCCACCGCCAACTTTGTCACGCAACGCAGTGAGTGTCGCAAGAATGGCTTCTGGATGGTGAGCGAAGTCATCATAAACCGTAATCCCGTTTACTTCCCCCTTCACTTCTAAACGACGTTTTGCATTGATAAAGCTGCCTAATGCCTGACATGCATCTTCAATTTTCACACCCGCATGGTAAGCCGCCGCAATCGCCATTAAAGCATTGTGCATATTGTGCTGCCCAACAATATTCCATTTCACTTCTGCAACTTTTTGGCCGTGATGGAATACGGCAAATTCAGAGCAATCATTAGTAATACGTTCCGCAAACCATTCCTTATCTTTACCGATAAATTGCTGTTCTGACCAACATCCCATATTGAGGGTTTCTTTCACGCTCTGTTCATCTGCAAAAGAAAGAACGCGTCCTGTAGAAGGAATGGTGCGGATCATATGATGGAATTGACGCTGGATCGCGTGAAGATCATCGAAGATGTCAGCATGATCGAAGCTAATGTTATTAATGATCAAGGTTTTCGGATTGTAATGTACAAATTTAGAACGTTTATCAAAGAACGCCGTATCATATTCATCTGCTTCAATCACGAAGAACTCGCTTTCCCCTAAACGAGCAGATGTACCAAAATTCCCCGCAATACCACCGATTAGAAAACCGGGTTTTAATCCATTTTGTTCTAAAATCCAAGTCAACATGCCCGTTGTTGTGGTTTTACCATGTGTACCTGAAACCGCCAATACCCAACGATTACGCAACAAATGGTCGTGTAACCATTGCGGGCCAGATGTATAAGGCAACGCATTATCCAAAACATATTCCACACAAGGATTACCACGTTTCATGGCATTGCCAACAATCACCATATCGGGTGCAGGCTTAAGTTGAGCCACATCATAATTAGGAATAATTTCAATACCCTGCTCTTGTAAAAAAGTGCTCATTGGCGGGTAAACATTGGTATCGGAGCCCGTTACTTTATAACCCATTTGTTTGGCAATCATCGCAACACCACCCATAAAGGTCCCGCAGATGCCTAAAATATGAATATGTTTCATTGTTCTTCTCTAGTTGCTAAAAATGCTGACTATGATAAATCAACTCAAAGATTGAGTAAATAAGGGCTGTTTACATAAACAGCCCTCTTTCTTATTTGATTCGGTCAAAGCCTTCTTGAAGATCGGCAATTAATTCATCCGTGTCTTCAAATCCAATATGCAGACGAATTAATGAACCTGTTAATTTGCGCTCAATACTCGGACGAATTTTCGCAATTTCTTCTGGTTGATTACATAAAATGAGCGATTCAAACCCACCCCAAGAATAAGCCATTGTGAAAAGATCAAAATGATCCATAAAGGCAGAAAGCTCTTCATCGTTTAAACGTTTATGTAATTCAAAAGAAAATAAACCGCTTGCACCAGTAAAATCACGTTTAAAGTTTTCATGACCTGGACAGCTTGGTAACGCTGGATGATAAACTGCTTTCACTTGTGGTTGTTCACTTAACCATTTGGCGACTTTTAAACTACTTTCATGATGTTGTTTTAATCGCACACCTAAGGTACGAATACCGCGTGCTGTCGTATAAGCAGAATCCGCATCGACCATTTGTCCCATTAAATAGGAATGTTCGCGCAATTTATCCCAAGTACGCGCATTAGCCACTGCGGTACCGATCATAATATCAGAATGCCCCACTAAATATTTGGTCCCAGCTTGAATAGAAATATCAATACCGTGTTCTAACGCTTTGAATAGTACGCCTCCTGCCCATGTATTATCGATCATAATGACGATTTCAGGACTTACGGCTCGAACCGCTTTAACAATCGCAGGAATATCTGGCACCTCCATTGTTAAAGAACTTGGTGACTCTAAAAATAAGACTTTCGTGTTTGGCTGCACAAGTTTCGCAATCTCCGTGCCTATCATGGGATCATAATAGGTCGTATCAATATGCATTTTTTTCAAAATCACATTGCAAAAATCTTGTGTTGGCTCATAAGCAGCACCTGTCATTAAAACGTGATCGCCCGTTTCTACAAAGGATAAAATAGCATTGGTTACCGCTGCGGCACCACAAGGATAAAGGTAACAACCAGCCCCCCCTTCCATTTCACACATTAAATCTTGAAGTGCAAAGTGTGTTAACGTGCCACGACGTCCATAGAAAAGCTCTCCCTTGTAACGATTTTTTGTACAATGTTTTTTATCAGCAATAGTGTCAAACACTAAAGAAGAGGCACGTTGGACCACTGGGTTTACCGCCCCTTGGGTAAAACGTTTTTTACGTCCGGCATGAACCAGTGTCGTTGATAAAGTATGATGTTCTGACATATATTTCACCTGTAACTTAGACAATATTAATTAATTCAATAGATAAAAACAGCTGTTAAAGTGTGGTTAATTTTTTTAGAATACTAACCGAGTTTTTGCGTTAGCAAAATTTTTATTAACATTTATATAGGAATTATGACTATGGTATTAGTAACTCGTCAAGCTCCAGATTTTACTTCCTCTGCAGTTTTAGGCAATGGTGAAATCGTTAACAACTTCAATTTCAAAAAACACGTTAATGGTAAAGCTGCGGTATTATTCTTCTACCCATTAGACTTTACTTTCGTTTGCCCATCTGAATTAATCGCATTCGACCACCGTTATGAAGAATTCAAAAAACGTGGTGTTGAAGTTGTTGGTGTATCTATCGACTCAGAATTCACTCACAATGCATGGCGTAATACCCCAACTGAAAACGGCGGTATCGGTGCAGTTAAATATGCATTAGCAGCTGACGTTAAACACGAAATCGCTAAAGCATACGGTATCGAACACCCAGAAGAAGGTGTGGCATTACGTGCTTCATTCTTAATCGACAAAAACGGCGTTGTTCGTCACCAAATCGTAAACGACTTACCATTAGGTCGTAACATCGATGAAATGTTACGTATGGTAGATGCGTTACAATTCCACGAAGAACACGGTGAAGTTTGCCCTGCTCAATGGGAAAAAGGCAAAGAAGGTATGAAAGACAGCCCAGAAGGTGTTGCTAAATACTTGAAACAAAACGCTGACAAACTTTAATTTTAAGAAAAAGCCACATTAAGTGGCTTTTTTTATTTTTGTAGATCCTTTAAAATGAACGTATCTTTAACCAAAGTGCGGTTATTTTTATGAAATATAATGTTCCCATTTTCCTGACGATTCTCCGAGTGATTTTAATCCCATTCTTCGTTTTGGCGTTTTATCTCCCTATCCCTTCAGCGCCTTTTATTACCACTCTTATTTTCTTTATAGCTGGTGTCACTGACTGGTTTGATGGCTATCTTGCTCGAAAATTAAAACAAACAACTCGCTTCGGTGCTTTCCTTGATCCTGTAGCTGATAAAGTGATGGTGATTACTGCCCTTGTGTTAATCGTGGAATATCAACATTCTTTCTGGATTACTATCCCTGCTATTATTATGATTTCACGTGAAATTATTATCTCTGCTTTACGTGAATGGATGGCTGAATTGGGTGAACGTAATAAAGTGGCCGTTTCATGGTTGGGAAAAGTGAAGACAACCTCTCAAATGCTAGCTTTAGGTGGATTACTCTGGCGATATAACGTTTATATGGAAACATTGGCAATCATACTACTCTACTTGGCTGCGATTTTAACAGTGTGGTCAATGCTCCAATACTTGAAAGCAGCTAAAGGCAGCTTGTTAGATAACATTGAATTATAGAATTGGCTAAATTTTAAATAAAAGGTGCGGTTATTTTAATCGCACCTTTTGTTTTTGAATTATTTTTAACCAATCAAAAAAATTTTTTACGAATTTTATTTGACACAATAAGATAAATCCGTAAAATACGCCCCGTTGTTTGGCAACAAGCAAATGCGGGAATAGCTCAGTTGGTAGAGCACGACCTTGCCAAGGTCGGGGTCGCGAGTTCGAGCCTCGTTTCCCGCTCCAATTTGCCCGAGTGGTGGAATCGGTAGACACAAGGGATTTAAAATCCCTCGCCTTTCGAGGCGTGCCAGTTCAAGTCTGGCTTCGGGCACCATTTCAAAATCATACCAGTGGGTCGTTAGCTCAGTCGGTAGAGCAGCGGACTTTTAATCCGTTGGTCGAAGGTTCGAATCCTTCACGACCCACCACTTTAAATCAGCACCTTAACGGGTGTTTTTTTATACCTAAAATTTAGGGGAACGACTTACCTCCCCCTTTTTCTAAAACACATAAAAAAATAACCGCACTTGCGTACGGTTACTTATCTATAGTTATTTTAAACGATTAGCCGTGATAACGTCCTACGCCTAATTCATCTTCTTTACGAGTACGGTTCATCACTTCTTGTGGAGATTGAGCAATACGTAATCCCATTTGATCTTCAGTACGTACCACATCGCCACGTAGAGAGTTAGTATAAACATCGGTAATCTTGATATCGACAAACTTACCAATCATATCTGGAGAACCTTGGAAATTCACAATACGATTGTTTTCAGTACGTCCTGTTAATTCCATAATATCTTTCTTAGACGGCCCTTCCACCAACACACGTTGCTCTGTGCCAAGCATACGACGGCTATATTGCGCCGCTTGTTGGTTGATACGCTCTTGTAAAAGATAAAGACGTTGTTTTTTCTCTTCTTCAGTGACATCATCTGACATGTCTGCTGCAGGTGTACCTGGACGCGCAGAATAGATAAAGCTAAAGCTCATATCAAAATTCACTTGTGCAATTAGATTCATTGTTTGTTCAAACTCTTCATTGGTTTCACCTGGGAAGCCAACAATGAAATCTGAGCTGATTTGGATATTTGGACGCACTGCACGTAATTTACGAATGATCGATTTATATTCTAACGCGGTATGACCACGTTTCATCATGGTTAAAATACGGTCAGAACCAGCTTGTACCGGCAAGTGAACGAAGTCCACTAATTCTGGTGTATCGCGATACACGTCAATAATATCGTCAGTAAATTCGATTGGGTGACTCGTGGTAAAACGTAAACGGTCGATACCGTCAATAGACGCTACTAAACGCAATAAGTCCGCAAATGTACAGATACCGCCATCAAATGTCGGGCCACGATACGCATTTACGTTTTGGCCTAATAAATTGATTTCACGAACACCTTGATCGGCTAACTGCGCAATTTCAAATAATACATCATCAACAGGACGGCTCACTTCTTCACCACGGGTATAAGGCACCACGCAGTAAGTACAATATTTATTACAACCTTCCATAATAGACACAAACGCAGTTGGACCTTCTGCGCGAGGTTCCGGTAAGCGGTCAAATTTCTCAATTTCAGGGAAACTCACATCCACCACCGAACTTTTACCGCCACGAATTTGGTTAATCATTTCTGGTAAGCGATGTAAAGTTTGCGGACCAAATACGATATCCACATAAGGTGCACGATGACGAATATGCTCACCTTCTTGTGAAGCCACACAACCGCCCACACCAATCACTAAGTTTGGATTTTGTTTTTTTAATTCTTTCCAACGACCTAACTGATGGAACACTTTTTCTTGTGCTTTTTCACGGATAGAACAGGTATTTAGAAGTAACACATCTGCTTCTTCTGGAATATCAGTTAATTCCAAACCATGTGTATTTAAGAGAAGATCGGCCATTTTTGATGAATCGTATTCATTCATCTGACAGCCCCATGTTTTAATATGTAATTTTTGCGTCATATTGCTTAAAAAATAAAGATTAGTAAAAAGATAAAATCGGTCGGCTATTGTACAGATTTGTAGGAATGCTGGCTAGTGTAAAATGGACTTTTACCCCTTTCGGTATAGAAAAAGTGCGGTTAAAATCACCTGAATTTTAACCGCACTTTGTTTAGTATCCTTCTTCCTCCATATTTGGCAGGAATGTTTTTTGTTTAATTCGTTTCACTCTCGTTTCAATTCGTCCATCTGGATATAGCTCAATTTCACGCCAACCTGGTTGTAAGGTATCTAAAGCAAAATGGTTGCTGTCCGGTTTAAATTGAATACACGTCGCTGGTGTTGCCATGGTTTGATAACCTTGCCAATAGCCATCAACTTCTTGATGAATATGACCGTATAAAATCCCTTTTACATTGTTGAATTGAGCCAGAACCAATGAGAATTCATGAGCATTCCGTAAGTTATGCTGATCAAGCCATGCTGAATTTGTTGGCAATAAATGGTGATGTAAGACGACTAAGCTATGACGCGCTGGATTTTCCGCTAATTTCATTTTTAACCAATCTAGCTGATAAGCACTTAATTCGCCATGAGGCACACCAGAAACTTGGCTATCTAACAAAATCACTTGCCAATGTTTTCCAAGAAGTAAATGTTTTGACGCATTAATAGGCGGTTGGCTTAAATGCTCGACCATTTTGGGTTGAAAATCATGGTTACCCGGAAGCCAAAATACTGACTTATTTAACGGTTTAACCATTTCAATAAATCGTAGATAGCCTTCATCGCTACTATCTTGTACCAAATCACCGGTTGCAAGCACGACATCATAATTAAAAGACTCTGCCTGAATTTCTTTTAATACCTGAGAAAAGCTTTCATGCGTATTGATGCCTAATAAGTCTTTGCTTGTATCCTTAAATAAATGAGGATCGGTAATTTGTAATAATTTGACGATCTCACTCGCGAATTCGCATTCAAATGTATTGCTCATGGGACTCCTATTGCCAGCGCTGCCGCAATTGGGCGTAATTTAATTGAAGCCATTGCAAGCCCATTACTGCAATGCCATTATCAATTTTGCCATTACACATCCATTGATAGGCTTGCTCACGTTTCACCACATGAACACGGATGTCTTCATTTTCTTCAGCTAAACCATGAATACCCTTGGCTTGCGAGCTATCTACTCGACCGACAAACAGATGAATACGCTCGACTACGCCACCCGGGCTATCCCATACACTTAAACAATGAGTAAGATCTTGAACTGATACACCAGCTTCTTCTTCACTTTCACGCAAAGCCACTTCTTCAGGTTGTTCACCCTCTTCGACCATGCCGGCGATCAATTCTAATAACCAAGGAGAACGAGCTGAACCAGGTTGATATGCACCAATACGTACTTGTTCCACTAAAACCACCGAATCTTCTTTCGGATCGTAAGCAATCACGGCAGAAGCGGCACCTTTGACCAACAACTCTCGTGTTACGACACCACTTTCGCCACCAGCAAAAAGCTTATGTTTAAACTGTACTTTCTTAAGTGTAAAAAAACCTTTATAAACAGTTTCTTCATTAAGAACTTCTATATCATGCTGACTAAACTGTTGAATTTCTGACATCATTACTCTCCTAGTATCGAGGTCGCATAATACTCCCATAAAAAAATAAAAAAAACTGAACCCTCTATTTTTTTGTCGAAACTTTGAAGCCGGTCACAAAAAAAGAAAACCTATGATGATTTATTATTCATCATAGGTTTACATTAAAAATTTATTTAAATTAACAAACGCGGCTGGTTATTTCCCCATCTGCCACCTTCGTTTTAATGGTGTCGCCTGTTTTGACTTGTTTCACACTCACAATAGCATGTCCTTTGACATCTTCCGCGATGGAATACCCTCGCGCTAATACTTTTAATGGGCTTAATCCATCTAACTTGCCACACAATGTCGCTAATTTATTTTGACGTTCCGTGACTTGACGATTCGCCCCTAAATTTAACCGCACTTGTAACTGAGCTAAATACTGCGATTGTTTTTGCAATCGATAAGGCAACGGATTTTGTTTTAAGCGCGCTGAAAGTGCGGTCAATTTTTGCTGCGTTTTATCCATTTGACGCTGCATCGCTAACAAGAGACGATGATGTAATTGCGCCGTTTTGGCTTTTTGCATCAATAATTGATTTTGCGGATGTTGGTTTTGCAGGCGTAAACGTAACTGTTGTAAACGTTGTTGTTGATGACTAAAAATACGATCCAACGCCATCTCTAAGCGCTGTTGTTTATAGGCTAACTGTTGAAGTAATTCCTGCTGATTGCGACTCACTAACTCCGCAGCAGCAGAGGGGGTTGGTGCACGTAAATCAGCCACAAAATCGGCGATAGTGACATCGGTTTCGTGACCTACTGCGCTGATAATCGGTAAATTTGAACGAAAAATCGCACGAGCGACTTCTTCTTCATTAAAGCACCAAAGATCTTCTAAAGAACCACCACCACGGCCGACAATCAATACATCCACTTCTTGACGTTCATTAGCGAGTTCAATCATTTGGACGATTTCAGCCGTTGCCTCTTTGCCTTGCACTGCTGTTGGATAAATCACTACTTTTAAACTGGGATCGCGGCGAGCCAAAATATGCAGGATATCTTGTAAAGCTGCACCAGTAGAAGACGTAATAATCCCCACCGCTTTAGCAAAGTCCGGTAAGCTTTTCTTCAAGTTTTGTGCAAACAATCCTTCAGCCGCCAATTTCATTTTGAGTGCTTCAAATTGCTGTTGCAATAATCCTTCGCCAGCAGGGTGCATGGATTCAATAATCAGCTGATAATCACCGCGAGGTTCATATAAACTGACATTTGCCCGTACCAAGACTTGCATGCCGTTTTGCGGACGAAATCCCACTCGCAAATTTTTCATGCGGAACATCGCACCGCGAACCTGGGCATTTTCATCTTTCAGCGTTAAATACCAATGCCCAGATACAGGTTGAGTGAAATTGGAAATCTCCCCTGTAAGCCAAATCTGTGAAAAATTCCCTTCCAGCATTTGGCGGGCGGCGCTGTTCAGTTGGGAAACAGAGTAAATGTTTTCAGACATTATTCAATCAATACCCAACCGTCATCCAGCCAGTTACAAATCGAATCAAGTAATAATTCCATCGTGCTTTCAGGATCTTCTGTATCATTCACTAAATTATTTAAGAATGTCCAA
Source organism: Haemophilus sp. HMSC068C11 (assembly GCF_001815355.1). Taxonomy (GTDB): domain Bacteria; phylum Pseudomonadota; class Gammaproteobacteria; order Enterobacterales; family Pasteurellaceae; genus Haemophilus_D. The sequence continues at coordinate 277,559 of NZ_KV820361.1, read as the reverse complement.
TCTAGCGCTTCACCATCAGAAAGACGTTTCAGCACTTCCGCTTCAATAACATTCACTTCATCTAACCATTCGCCATTAGCATAAATTCGGAGCGGATTTTCGGTGTAAAGCAATTTGCAGTTATTGTCCTGCATTAATACACCTTGTTCCTCTTCTAAAATTGACCGCACTTCATCAGGATCGGACATTTCATCGGATACTAACATTTCATAGTAACGCGAACTCACTGTGCCTGCTACCGCTTGTTTGAACAAGGCATCAAAGGCTTCAGACTCTGCCAATTTTGCTAAGAATTGTTTTTTCATTGCCTGAATATTTTCATCTGCCAATTTGCCCGTACTCTGCTCTGCTTGCGTTAAACGTAACGGTAATTGGAATTCGCTTAAATTCAATTCAGGATCTTGATGACAAAACGCTTTATTCACGTTATCGAAAATATCCGCTAAATTCGGATAACGCAAACCAAAAGAAAAGGTCAAACAATCATCTTCAGCCACACCATAATGCGACATGCGAGCTGGAATATAAAGAATATCACCTGGATTCATCACTTCATCAATCACCAATTCGCCCATATCATCAAAAATACGAATCGGCTGATTCGGTTTAAATTCTGTAGAAGAATCACACCATTTACCTAACTGCCAACGGCGATGACCATAACCTTGCACCAAGAATACATCATATTCGTCATAATGCTTACCAACGGAACCGCCTTTAGGTGCATAAGACACCATAATATCATCGCGTTGCCACTGTGGTATAAAGCCAAACTTATTCCAAAGCTGACCGAGTTCAGTGCTCCATTGTTCTAGATTTTGTATAAGCACCGACCATTTCTCCGGTACATCCGCAAAATCATCTTCGGATAACGGACTGAAAAACACTTTCCAATTATCATCTGAAAAGGTTTTCACTAAACGTGCAGTCACATCTTCGCCTTGTGCTAATTCGATAATATCATCAGGCTCGAATTGACCAACAATTTCAGGCAAACCATTACGAATAATCAATGGTTTTTTCTGCCAATAATCACGCAGGAAAATTTCAGGGGTCATGCCATCAGGCAGACAATATTGGTTGGAAAGTGCGGTCATTTTTTTACTCCTTTTCCTGTTTTTCTTGTTGGGCTTTTTCTTGTGCGGCTTTGGCTTGTTCTGCTGCACGTTTACGACGAATTTCTTTAGGATCCGCTAATAATGGACGGTAAATTTCAATACGATCGCCATCTTTTAATTGATCCGTTAATTTGGCTGGCCGGGAATAAATCCCCACTTTATTCTCGCGCAAATCAATCTCGGTAAACTGTTGTAAAATGCCCGATTGTAAAATAGCCGTTTGGATCATCGTGCCTTCATCCACTTTGAAGGATTTTAAATAATAACGATCCGGCAAGGCATAAGCGATTTCAATATTAATTTGGTTCATGTCTTATTCTGTCTTGATGAGTTTTCCGTTATTATAGCGGAAAAGTGCGGTCAATATTAACGATAAAATAGGAGCACATTATGAATTGGGTATTTTTTGCTATTGGTTCAGCCTTTTTCGCTGGACTTACCGCTATTTTAGGCAAATTAGGGGTTGAAGGCATTAACAGCAATCTCGCGACCTTTATCCGTACAATTGTGGTTTTACTGGTCACGGCAGGCATCATTAGTGCCCGTAATGAATGGCAACTACCACAACATATTGCGGCAAAACCACTCACCTTTTTAATTCTTTCAGGTGTTGCTACGGGTCTCTCTTGGCTTTGTTATTATCGTGCGTTGCAAATGGCGCCAGCCTCTTGGGTTGCCCCTATTGATAAACTCAGTGTCGTGATTGCCATCATTTTAGGTGTAGTTTTGTTAGGCGAACCCTTAAGTATGAAATTAGTCATGGGAAGTCTATTAATTCTCTCAGGCGTTTTAGTCTTAGCCTTATAGATTGAGAAATTAGCCCTTTTTCGCTACAATACGCCACTATTTTTATTCAAGCAGAAAACTATGTCTGAAATTAAACTCATCGTGGGGCTGGGAAACCCTGGCGATAAATATGCAGAAACCCGCCACAATGCAGGTGAATGGCTGATTGAGCGTTTGGCTCGTCGCTTTAATGTTTCGCTTAATGCAGAAAATAAATTCTTCGGTTATGTAGGAAAAACACTAATTAATGGTAAAGAAGTCCGTTTTTTAGTGCCCACAACGTTTATGAATTTAAGCGGAAAAGCTGTGGGGGCACTTGCTAATTTTTATCGCATCAAACCAGAAGAAATTTTAGTGCTACACGATGAATTAGATTTACCGCCGGGCACCGTAAAATTAAAACAAGGTGGCGGACATGGCGGTCACAATGGTCTAAAAGATATCGTGGCTCAGCTTGGTAACAGCAACAATTTCTATCGTTTACGCATTGGTATTGGTCATCCAGGACATCGTGATTTAGTTTCAGGTTTTGTGCTTAATAAACCTGCGCCTGCAGAAAGAGAAGCACTCGATAAAGCGTTAGATGAAGCCACCGATTGCATCGAATTGCTTTTTAAAGAAGGCATGGTGAAAGCCACCAATCGCTTAAACAGTTTTAAAATTTAACTCAAAAGTGCGGTAAAAAAATACCATAAATTTTAACCGCACTTACGCTTACAATAAGGAAAACATCATGGGATTTAAATGTGGTATCGTTGGTTTGCCAAACGTCGGTAAATCTACCCTTTTTAATGCATTAACCAAAGCCGGTATCGAAGCGGCAAACTATCCGTTCTGTACAATCGAACCAAATACTGGTGTGGTACCAATGCCGGATCCGCGTTTAGATGCATTAGCGAAAATTGTTAAACCTGAACGTGTATTACCCACCACCATGGAGTTTGTGGATATCGCTGGTTTGGTTGCGGGTGCAAGTAAAGGTGAAGGCTTAGGGAATAAATTCTTAGCTAACATCCGTGAAACTGATGCAATTGGTCATGTTGTTCGTTGCTTTGAAAATGATGACATCGTGCATGTTGCGGGTAAGATCGATCCATTAAGCGATATCGAAACCATCAATACTGAATTAGCCCTTGCTGACTTAGACAGCTGCGAACGTGCGATCCAACGTTTACAAAAACGTGCTAAAGGTGGCGATAAAGACGCAAAATTTGAGCTGTCTGTGATGGAAAAAATCCTTCCTGTACTTTCTGAAGCAGGCATGATTCGTTCTGTTCCTTTAGATAAAGATGAGTTATTAGCAATTAAAAGCTATAACTTCCTTACATTAAAACCAACCATGTACATTGCGAACGTGAATGAAGACGGTTTTGAAAATAACCCATACTTAGACAAAGTACGTGAGTTTGCAGAAAAAGAAGGCTCTGTTGTGGTGCCTGTGTGTGCGGCGATTGAAGCGGAAATTGCTGAACTTGATGACGATGAAAAAATCGAATTCTTACAAGATCTTGGCATTGAAGAACCAGGCTTAAACCGTGTAATTCGTGCAGGTTATGCTTTATTAAATCTTCAAACCTACTTCACTGCGGGCGTGAAAGAAGTACGCGCATGGACGGTTTCTGTTGGTGCAACCGCTCCTAAAGCAGCAGCCGTAATTCACACTGACTTTGAAAAAGGCTTCATCCGTGCAGAAGTAATTGCTTACGATGACTTCATCCAATTCAAAGGTGAAAATGGTGCCAAAGAAGCAGGCAAATGGCGCTTAGAAGGTAAAGACTACATCGTCCAAGATGGTGATGTCATGCACTTCCGCTTTAACGTATAAAAACGCTTCAGACCGCATAACTATGCGGTCTTTTTGTATTTATAAAAGGAAAAAACAATGTCGGATAAATTAAATCAGCTCATCGAATTGTTAAAATTAGAAAAAATTGATGATCTTATCTTTCGCGGAGCCTGTGAAGACTTAGGTTTTCGTCAAGTGTTTGGTGGCCAAGTCGTGGCGCAATCTCTTTCTGCCGCGATGCAAGTTGCACTACCTGAGCGCATACTCCATTCCTGCCATGCTTACTTTTTAGCACCTGGCGACAGCCAATACCCGATTATTTACGATGTAGAAACATTACGTGAAGGACGCAACTTCTCTGCATTACGCGTAAAAGCGATTCAGCATAAAAATGTGATTTGTCATGTCACTGCTTCATTTCAAGTCCCTGAAGAAGGCTTTGACCATCAATCAGCCATGCCGCAGGTACCAGGCCCTGAACAATGTATTGATGAACACGAAATCATGTTAAAGGTAGCGCAGACCTTGCCTGAAAGCTTGAGTGAAAAATTTGCTCAAGAGCGTCCATTTCAGATTCATAGCCGATATTTGAATAATCCATTTGATGGTCGAGAACTGCCACCGGAACAATATGCTTGGTTTAAAACCAACGGAGAAGCACCATTAGATTTGCAGACGCAACAATGTCTTTTAGCGTATTTTTCTGATTTCCACTGTATTTTGACCGCACTTCACCCACATGGGAAAGGCTTTTTGCAGAAAGGAATGAAAGTGGCTACGATTGACCACAGTATTTGGTTCCACCGTCCTTTCAATTTAAATAATTGGCACTTACATGCCATTGAAAGTAACAATGCTTTTGCGGGACGAGGTTTAGCGAGAGGACAAATTTTTGCTGCAGATGGCACATTAATTGCCACCACACAGCAAGAAGGGTTAATTCGTTATCAAGAATAACCGCACGTTAAAACCAGGTGCAGACTACCCTTCGTAACCGATATCTTCGAAAGTTGGGTTTTCTGCGCCTTGTTTGGCTAATTCATCACAAATTTCATTTTCACGATGACCTGAATGCCCTTTCACCCACTGCCAATCAATGTTATGAGTTTGAATCGCCTGATCTAATGCAATCCATAAATCCTGATTTTTTACCGCTTTGCCCGTACTCGCTTTCCAATTGTTTTTCTTCCAATTGTAAATCCATTGTGTAATGCCATTTTTCATATATTGGCTGTCGCTATAAAGCGTCACATGGCAAGGCTCTTTTAAGCTATTTAAAGCCTCAATCACAGCTCGTAATTCCATGCGATTATTGGTGGTTTTGAAATACCCTTTTGAAATATGTTTTTCATGCTGTTTATAGCGCAAGACAATTCCTATTCCCCCTGCGCCTGGATTGCCTAGGCAAGATCCATCCGTAAAAATTTCAATCTGTTTTTGCATAACTAATTCGAGCTTGTGTAAAATAGGCCGTATTTTAAAGGAAACAGATAGGTAGAACAATGATAAATCCGGATCGCCAAATTGTACTGGATACTGAAACCACCGGTATGAACCAAATTGGTGCGCATTACGAAGGACATTGCATTATTGAAATTGGTGCCGTGGAAATGATCAACCGCAAATATACGGGCAATAATTTCCATATTTATATTAAGCCGGATCGTTTGGTTGATCCCGATGCCATTAAAGTTCACGGTATTACGGATGAAATGCTGGCGGATAAACCGGATTTCAAAACGATTGCACAAGACTTTATTGAATATATTCGTGGTGCTGAACTACTTATTCACAACGCCCCCTTCGACGTGGGCTTTATGGACTATGAATTCCGTAAACTTGGGTTAGATATCAAAACGACCGACATTTGCCTGGTCACCGATACGTTGCAAATGGCGCGCCAAATGTACCCTGGAAAACGGAATAGCTTAGATGCGTTATGTGATCGTTTAGGCATTGATAACAGCAAACGAACACTCCACGGCGCGTTACTGGATGCGGAGATTTTAGCCGACGTTTATTTGTCCATGACTGGTGGGCAAACCAGCTTATTTGATGAAGAGCATGCGGATAGTTCGATTATCCAAACGACAGCCAATGTTCAAGATCTTCAAAGTGCGGTCAATTTTTCGCAAAATTTAAAAGTGTTACAACCCACTGATGACGAACTCCAAGCTCATTTAGATTTCCTTAAATTGGTCAATAAAAAAAGCGATGGCAAATGTTTTTGGTCGATTCGTACGGGGGATGAAACCTCACATTAATCGGTCATCTATTAATCAGATAAACATAAAAAAGAAAAAAAAGATTGACGGTTTTAACGTTCATCATTATTATACCCAGCACTTAGCGGAGTGGTAGTTCAGCTGGTTAGAATACCTGCCTGTCACGCAGGGGGTCGCGGGTTCGAGTCCCGTCCATTCCGCCAATTTAAAACTTGTCTTAATATACTCACGGAGTGGTAGTTCAGCTGGTTAGAATACCTGCCTGTCACGCAGGGGGTCGCGGGTTCGAGTCCCGTCCATTCCGCCAATTAAGCCGAGATAATGAAGCACCTGAAGGTGCTTTTTTTATGCCCGAATTTTACCTGCCAGCCAACATTCGCTATAATTAACCAAATTTACATTTTACAGAGATATTTTTTATGACAACTCCTGTCGTTGCCTTAGTGGGTCGCCCAAACGTAGGTAAATCCACCCTATTCAACCGTTTAACCCGTACTCGTGATGCACTTGTTGCTGACTTCCCTGGCTTAACCCGAGATCGTAAATACGGCCATGCCAATATTTCTGGCTATGATTTTATTGTGATCGATACCGGCGGTATTGATGGCACAGAAGAAGGCGTTGAAGAAAAAATGGCGGAACAATCCTTATTAGCGATTGAAGAAGCCGATGTCGTGCTTTTCTTAGTGGATGCGCGTGCAGGTTTAACGGCTGCAGACATTGGCATTGCCAACTACTTACGCCAACGTACTAATAAAACAACCGTGGTTGTAGCAAATAAAACTGACGGTATTGATGCAGACTCACACTGTGCGGAATTCTATCAATTAGGCTTAGGTGAAATTGAACAAATTGCCGCATCACAAGGTCGTGGTGTAACCCAGTTAATGGAGCAAGTACTTGCCCCTTTAGCAGAGAAATTACAAGAAAATGAAGCAGAAAATGACCGCACTTCTGATGAAGAAGAAAAAGATGAATGGGATCATGAATTTGACTTTGATTCAGAGGAAGATACGTCATTAATTGATGATGCATTGGACGAAGAGCTTGAAGAAGAACAAGATAAAAATATCAAAATTGCGATTGTAGGCCGTCCAAACGTCGGTAAATCGACATTAACCAATCGTATTTTAGGTGAAGATCGCGTGGTAGTTTACGACATGCCAGGCACAACACGTGACAGTATCTATATTCCAATGGAACGCGATGGTCAGCAATACACCTTAATTGACACAGCAGGTGTGCGTAAACGTGGTAAAGTGCATTTAGCCGTTGAGAAATTCTCTGTCATCAAAACATTACAAGCGATTCAAGATGCAAATGTGGTGTTACTCACAATTGATGCGCGTGAAAACATTTCAGATCAAGATCTCTCTCTACTTGGCTTTATCTTAAATGCAGGTCGTTCGCTCGTGATCGTCGTAAATAAATGGGATGGTTTAGATCAAGATGTGAAAGATCGCGTCAAATCCGAATTAGATCGCCGTCTTGATTTCATCGACTTTGCCCGTGTGCATTTTATTTCAGCTTTACACGGCAGTGGCGTGGGTAATCTTTTTGATTCGATTAAAGAAGCTTATGCTTGCGCAACGCAAAAAATGACGACGTCCCTTCTTACCCGCATTTTACAAATGGCAACGGATGAGCATCAACCACCAATGATTGGCGGTCGTCGTATTAAATTAAAATACGCTCACCCAGGCGGCTATAATCCACCGATTATCGTGGTACATGGTAACCAAATGGATAAATTACCGGATTCATACAAACGTTATTTATCTAATTATTATCGTAAGAGTTTGAAAATTATTGGTTCGCCAATTCGCTTGCTATTCCAAGAAGGTTCAAACCCATTCGCGGGTAGAAAAAATAAACTCACACCAAACCAATTACGTAAACGTAAACGCTTGATGAAGTTTATCAAAAAAGCAAAACGCTAATCTTAACAAACAAAGAGCGGTCAAAAATCTCTGTGAATTTTGACCGCTCTTTTTATTGAAAAATAAATTATTCGTCTATAACCACTTTACCAATATAGCCTAGATTACGATAACGTTGAGCGTAATCAATACCATAGCCGACAACAAATTCATCCGGAATAGAAAAACCAATCCATTCAACCGGTACTTCCACTTCTCGGCGAGAAGATTTATCTAATAAGGTACAAATCGCCAAGCTTGCAGGATCGCGTAAATTTAAAATGCTGCGCACTTTTTCAAGAGTGTAACCCGTATCAATAATGTCCTCAACAATCAGCACATGTTCATTACGAATATCCCCTTCAAGATCTTTCGTAATTTTCACATCGTGATTACTTGTCATTCCGCAACCATAGCTTGAAGTTGTCATAAACTCCACTTCTACCGGTAATTTTAATTCACGCACGAGATCGGCCATGAACATAAATGAACCACGTAAAAGCCCGACAACAATCAGTTTATCAATGGCTTTTTGTTGATAAAAACGCGTAATTTCCGCGCCAAGTTCAGCTATGCGACTACGGACATCCGCTTCTGAAATCATAATATCGACATGGTGTTTTTTCATGGTCTTTCCTTTTTAATTTAATCGTTTGCGTATTCTACAATAAAAAAGGCTGAAGTTTAAACCTTCAGCCTTTTTAACCCTAACGAATTTACTTTCTACTCTACCTGTTGAAGCAACCTGCAATCGCTACGAAACAGATGTGCGTATAGTAGCAGAAAGAAATTACATGTCAATAAGAATTATTATCATTTTAAAAAAATATTAATTTCCTGAAATTTTCATCTTATCTAACAAGATTGAACCGGTTTGGATATTGGAACGATGTTCAATATCATCTGCTACTGCCACAATATTTTTTAACATATCCTTCAATTGACCAGCAATAGTAATTTCAGCAACTGGATATTGGATCTCGCCATTCTCCACCCAGAAGCCTGCTGCGCCACGGGAATAATCCCCCGTCACAATATTTACACCTTGCCCCATGACATCTGTCACCAATAAACCGGTGCCCATTTGGCGCAAAAGTGCGGTCAATCCGCCCGTTAAATTTGGTTTCACAAGCCAGTTATGAATACCGCCTGCATGACCGGTACTTTGCATGCCCATTTTTCTACCGCTGTAACTGGTGAGCAAATAGGTTTGCAATACGCCATCTTGAATAATTTCAAGATCCTGCGTTCGCACTCCTTCGCTGTCAAAAGGCGTGGAGGCTAAACGTTTTAACAAATGCGGACGCTCACTAATTTGGAACCAATCTGGCAATACTTGTTTTCCAAGATGATCGAGCAAGAAACTGGATTTACGATATAAGCTGCCGCCACTAATCGCGCCCGTTAAATGAGAGATTAATCCTGTTGCCACATCATTTAAGAAAATCACGGGCACTTCACGTGTCGTTAATTTTTGTGGATTTAAACGCGCAATCACTTTTTTAGCACAATTCTGCCCTACCCAATCCGCGGAAGAAAGCGCATCAAACTCACGTGAAACCGTATATTCGTAGTCATTTTCAAGTTGATCTAGCTCGCCACCAATCACCGAACAAGATAAAGAATAACGGCTAGATAAGTAACTTTGTAACATGCCATGTGTATTCCCATAAACACGCACACCGGTATGTGAATTAAAGCTTGCACCATTGCTATTCACAATTTTTGCATCGTATTCCAAAGCCGCTTTTTCAGCTTCTAAAGCTAATTTCGTAGCCTGTTCAACATCAACACTTGCCCCATGATAAAGTGCTAAATCTGGCGCTTCAAAAGCCATTAGTTCTTTATCGGCTAGCCCTGTACAATCATCTGGCGAGGTATATTTTGCAATAGTGATCGCGGCTTCAACGGTGTTTTTGATGGCTTCTTCGCTTAAATCTGAGGTAGAGGCATTACCTTTTTGTTGGCCTAAATAAACAGAAATGCCTAATGCCCCATCGTTAGTAAATTCAACATTTTCAATCTCTTGCAGACGGGTTGAAACCGATAAACCACTCACTTTTGTCACGCCAACTTCCGCGGTAGCGCCCGCTTTCTGTGCAGTTTCAATCGCAAAACTGACTGCATCACGCAATGTTTGCTCTTGAGATTTTAAAAGTGCGGTTAAATTTTCTGCTGTTTTCATGGTGATAATCCTATTAAAAATTTGCGCCATTTTATCTTATTTTGAAAGTTTATGCTAAAATGCACCAAATTTTTCATAAGGTAACAGAATGGCAAAACGTAAGAAAAAAGAAGCCTTTGATTGGGAAGATGAAGACCAAGAAGAGATTATTTGGGTAAGCAAAAGTGAAATCAAACGTGATGCTGAGGATTTAAAACAGCTCGGCGAGAAATTGGTGAACTTAACCAAAGCAAATCTGACTAAGGTTCCATTAGACGATAGCTTGAAAGATGCCATTGAATTAGCGCAACGTCTACAAAAAGAGGCACGTCGTCGCCAATTGCAATACATCGGTAAGCTCTTACGCTCAATTGATGCAGAGCCTATTCGTGAAGCTTTAGAAAAAATTGAAAACAAACATAATCAACAACAAGCGATGCTGCATAAGTTGGAAATCTTACGTGATGAATTGATTGCAAAAGGTGATGCAGCTCTGACTGATTTGTTAAATGAACATCCTTCTGCAGACCGCCAACACTTACGCAATTTGATTCGTGCAGCGCAGAAAGAGAAGGAACAAAATAAGCTGTCAAAAGCTTATAGAGAGATTTATCAGATCTTAAAAACACTTATTTTAGAAGACTAAAATACAGCTATTTTTGACCGCACTTTGTGTCAAAAAAGTGCTATGATTAGCTACCCTTTTAATAAGGAAAAAACATTATTTATGAATATTCGTTGGAATATTATTTTAGGTGTCATCGCCCTCGCTTTATTAGGTTGGTATTATTCGCTTAATCAAGATCATAGCGATTTACAAAGCCTAATTAAAAAACCTGATAGCCCAGAATACGTCGGTAATAAAATGGAAACCACTGTATTCTCGCCTGAAGGTAAAAAACAATATCTCGCGATTTCCGACAAAGTGGAATATTACACACAAGACGGTCATACGGATTTTATTTCGCCGTTAGTCTATCTTTTTGATGTCTCTTTAGATAATAAAGACAAAGAAGCGAAAACCGATAAAATTCAATTAGAAAAACAAAATTGGAAACTTAGCGCGAAAAAGGCAAAATTAACGAAAGATCAAATGCTCTATCTTGAAGGTGGTGTGGTTGCCGAGAGCCTTGATCCTTTATCTCGCCTACAACGTGTTGAGACTGAAGCCGCAGTAATTAATTTAAAAACACAAGACATTACTTCCGATACGCAAGTAAAAATTAACGGATTAAACTTTAACTCTAGCGGATTGAAGCTCGTCGGAAATTTACGTCAGCAAATTGCAACTCTAAAGGAACAGGTAAAAACATATTATGAAATCAACAAACAATAAAATTCTGCTTTTAACGGCGTTAATGATGACTTCTTTGTCTGCTTTTGCGTTAAAAGACGATACCAATAAACCGATTAATATCGTCTCAGATAATCAATCTTTAGATATGGAAAACAGCGTGGTAACCTTTACGGATAACGTTGTAATTACGCAAGGTTCCATTTTGATTAAAGCCAATAAAGTGATCATTACTCGTCCACCTGAAAATTCAGGTAAAAAAGAAACTGTTGAAGCATTTGGTAGCCCTGTTACCTTCCATCAACAACTTGATGATGGTAAACCTGTTGACGGTAGAGCGAATAAAGTTCACTACGATTTAGGCACTGAATTCTTAACATTGACCGGTAATGCTGAATTAAAACAATTAGATAGCAAAATTAACGGTGAACGCATCACTTATGATGTGAAAAAACAACAGTTAAAAGCCAATGGTAATGGAAAATCACGCGTGCAAACCGTCTTAATTCCGACCCAATTACAACAAAAAGGTAAAAAATAACCGATGTCTGTATTACAAGCTGAATTTCTCGCAAAAAGCTATAAGAGCCGAAAAGTGGTTTCTGATGTGAGTTTAACCGTAAACTCCAATGAAATTGTTGGCCTACTTGGTCCAAATGGTGCAGGTAAAACCACTACTTTCTACATGGTCGTCGGTTTAGTGCGTCATGATCAGGGAAAAATCACCATTGATGGCGATGATATTAGCGTATTACCTATGCATGAACGTGCTCGTCGAGGAATTGGCTATTTACCACAAGAAGCCTCTATTTTCCGTCGTTTAACGGTGTATGAAAATCTTATGGCGGTATTAGAAATTCGCAAAGATCTCACCGCTGAGCAACGCCGAGAGAGAGCGGATGAGTTAATTGATGAGTTCAATATTGGCCATATTCGTGATAGCCTGGGACAATCACTTTCTGGTGGTGAACGTCGTCGTGTGGAAATTGCACGCGCATTAGCGGCAAATCCAAAATTTATTTTATTAGATGAACCTTTTGCAGGTGTAGACCCAATTTCGGTGACGGATATTAAGAAAATCATCACAGATCTCCGCAATCGTGGCTTAGGCGTGTTAATTACCGACCATAACGTACGCGAAACCCTTGATGTTTGTGAACGTGCTTACATTGTTGGTGAGGGGAAAATTATCGCGACCGGTACACCGGAAGAAGTCATGAATGATGAGCACGTTAAACGTGTCTATTTAGGCGAACAATTTAAACTATAACCTATGAAATTTACGACATTGCTCTCCCCTGATGATATTCGTCAGGGGGTTGCTTTTTCTAGCAAGAAACGATTATTTGAATCTATTGCCGCTTTCGTTGTGGAAAAACTTCACTGCGAAAATGGTGAACAGGCTTGTTTTGAATGTTTATTTGAGCGGGAAAAATTAGGTAATTCAGGATTAGGTAATGGCGTTGCCATGCCTAAAGCCAAGTTACCTGCGACTGTCTCAGATAAAATCCTAACGGTATTTATGCAATTAGAAACGCCTGTCGAATATGATGCTGCCGATAATAAACCAGTGGATATCGTTTTTGCTGTGCTCGTACCCGAAAATCACTGCCAAGAATATATTCCTGTTCTGGCAGAACTCAATGAAAAATTAACTGATAAAAACTTAATTAAGCAACTTCGTTCAGCACAAAGTGCGGATGAAATTTGGCAAATTTTTGAATGTGCCGATCATTCAGAGGAATCTGAAGACGACACAAATTTAGATAATATTGAACCTCAAGAGGTATAACCTAACCAACTAACCATAAGGAATCACGCAGATGGAAATTATTATTATCAGCGGTCGCTCCGGCGCAGGGAAATCTGTCGCATTACGAGCTTTGGAAGATATGGGCTATTATTGCGTGGATAATCTCCCTCTCGATTTACTTCCTCAACTCACCAATATTCTCGCCAAAACTCAAACGGCTGTTGCCATCAGCCTCGACATTCGAAATCTCCCTCATTCAAGTGCTGATTTAGACAAGATTCTGACAGATATTCAAGCCACTTATTCCGTCAAAATCATCTTTCTGGACAGCGATCGTAGTACACTTATTCGCCGTTACAGCGATTCACGTCGTCTTCATCCACTTTCAGCACAAGATCTCCCACTTGAATCAGCGATTGATCTAGAATATCAACAGCTTGAGCCTTTAATTCAACATGCTAATTTTATTATTGATACCGCACCACTTTCTACTCATTCATTATCTGAACGGTTAAGAGAAGTTTTACGCGGTAATACAGATAAAGAACTTAAAATCGTGGTTGAGTCATTCGGCTTTAAATATGGTATTCCGCTTGATGCCGATTATGTCTTTGATGTACGTTTTCTACCTAATCCGCACTGGAACCCGGAACTTCGTCCAATGACGGGGCTTGATGAACCTGTTGCACAATTTTTACTTGTGCATGATGAAGTAAATAATTTTATCTACCAAACGCGTAATTACATTGAAACGTGGTTACCGATGTTAGAGCAAAATAATCGAAGCTATCTCACCATTGCCATTGGTTGTACGGGTGGTAAACATCGTTCTGTTTACATTGCTCAACAAATTGGTGAATATTTCCAAGCCAAAGGCAAGAATGTGAAAATTCAACATAAATCCTTGGAAAAGAATAAAAAGAATTAATCAAACCATAAAAAACGCAGCGACTCGCTGCGTTTTTTGTTAAACCACATATTGCTCAAAAATCTCAGGCAAGTGTGTAATTAACGTTTCTTTTCCAGCCACGGTTTCATGCTGCCAAACCTGCAATAGCACATCTGGCGTAAATAATCGTGATGCCTGCTCTGCCAACGGTAAATAACTAATATGCCAAGGCTCTCGGCCAATTTTTTTACCTTCTGGCTGAATTATAAATGGCAAAACAAAATCAAAATGCGGTAGATTTTCAGTGAGAAATTCACTAAGTTCAAAGAAATAACCACCCTTTTCATATTCCCAAGGTTCAAGTTGTAAAGATTGACCTTGAGGCAAAAGATCAGGATCAAAAATATCGATTTCCGTTCCCCAATGATGACGACTTCCTCCTGGAAGCGCTGACCAACGTAAAATAGCTTGTGCTTTTTGCCAATCATCGAACGACGCTAAATCTAATGGATTTCCTTCATCATCATGAACCTTGCGTTCGCCGTTAAATTTACCGTTCCAAATGAGTTGTTGACGTTCAAAATCACGAAAGCTACTCGCAGGTTGCAAATTAAAGCCATTTTTGGCCGCACTTTGTTGCAATCCTTGAAATGCTATCATTGCCTCTGCTTGCAAAAAATGATTCGGAGAATGAGGGGCAGGCAAATTGATCAAATGTTCACGAGATTTGCCGGTTAACATTTCTGGCGTTAATTTCATCTTACTAGTCCAATAAATTCACTAACATTTGATGATAAATCTGACCGCACTTGGCTAGATCATCAACGTTTACACATTCATTTACTTTATGAATCGTCGCATTAAGTGGCCCAAATTCCACCACTTCAGCCCCCATTAACGCAATAAAACGCCCATCAGAGGTGCCACCGCCTGTTTCTGCTTGTGGTGCAATACCGGTTGTTTGCTCAATAGCCGTCGTTAATGCATCTAATAATTTGCCTGGTTTCGTTAAAAATGGTTTACCCGATAAATTCCAATCAATACGATATTTCAAACCATGTTTTTCGAGCATTTCTGCCACTTTCTGCTTAATAATTTCATCAGTCACTTCCGTACAATAACGTAAATTGAATTGCACATAAAGCTCACCAGGAATGACATTATTACTCCCTGTGCCTGCATGAATATTCGCAATTTGCAAACTGGTCGGCGGGAAAAATTCGTTGCCATTATCCCATTGATATGTGGTTAATTCATGTAAGAACGGTGCTGCTTTGTGAATTGGGTTTTCCGCTAAATGAGGGTAAGCTACATGACCTTGAATACCTTGAATATAGAGGTTACCTGTAATCGAACCTCGACGACCATTTTTGACTACATCGCCTAATATTTTCGAACTAGACGGCTCACCTACCATGCAATAAGTGATTTTCTCACCGCGCGCCATTAAGGTTTCAACAACACGCACGGTGCCATCTTTCGCGGCAGCCTCTTCGTCAGAAGTAATCAACAAAGCAATCGTACCCTTATGATTCGGATTGGCTTTCACATATTCTTCCGCCGTCACAATCATTGCTGCTAATGAGCCTTTCATATCTGCCGCACCACGACCATAAAGCACATCATCTACAATTTCGGCAGAAAACGGCGGATAAGTCCATTGCGTTTCATCGCCCGTTGGCACCACATCGGTATGCCCTGCAAAGGCGATAACGGGCTCACCACTACCATGCTTCGCCCATAAATTTAAGGTATCGTTGAAAGGCATCCATTCAATGTGAAAGCCGAGTTTTTCCAAACGCCCAGCAATCATTTGCTGGCAGCCCTCATCATTTGGACTAATAGAGGGGCGACGAATGAGATCTTGTGACAAAGAAATCACTTTTTCTTTCATAAAAACTCCTAAGAAATACTACTCTTTTAAGCAAATGCTGCACTATATTCTTTTTCGTTGAAGCCAATCAATGCTTTACCATCTTGCAAAATAATCGGACGTTTAATTAACGTTGGATTTTCAGCTAATACTGAAAATGCGGTGGATTTTGAGAGTGTATTTTTCACATTTTCATCAAGATTACGCCACGTTGTACTACGTTTATTGACTAAATTTTCCCAACCAAATTGTGCTTCTGCTTGTTGTAAGAATTGAGTATCTAATCCATCAACACGGTAATCATGCAATTTATGTTCAATATTATGTTCAGCTAGCCACTTCAATGCTTTTTTCACCGTATCGCAGTTTTTAATGCCATAAACGATAATCATATTCTCACCTCTAAAAATAAAAAATCCTCGATTTCATTTAGAACGAGGATTTTAACTGCTACATGAATTAATCACAAATAGATTAACCCTATATAACTTATGCATCCAAAAGAAAAAGTGCGGTAAAAATCAACCGCACTTTTCAAAAGGGAAATTAGAATTCGTAACCTACGCCCACTTTAGCGCCATAGTTATTCACTTTAGTATCGTCAAAGCTACCTAAACGGTTATATTCTAAACCACCGTTTGCATACACTTTGTCTGCTAATTTATATTTAGCACCCGCAACTACACCATACCCCACTTTGGTTTCAGAAGAGCTTTTATAACGTTGTTCTGCGCGATCTTCAAATTTAAAACGGTTAGCCGCAAGACGAGCACCTACATAAGGTTCAATTTGAGAGTTGGTATCGAAGTCATAGAATACTGTCGCACCTAAACCTTGAACTTTAGTGCCTTGGAAGTTACCGTGATGAGTATAATCACCCGCTACACGCACATTACCTAATTTGTAACCTACTGCAACACGAGGTTCAATTTTAGTTTTGCTTGAACCTCCATTGGTTAATTTAGTTCTTGAAAGACCAAGATCACCTTCTGCATATAAACCTGCATTTGCAGTTGAAGCAACCGCTAATGCACCGACAACGATAGCTAATAATGATTTTTTCATTGGATAACCCCTGTTATTTGATTGAAAACACTAGAAATATACCACACTGCTTATGAATTTTCACTATGAAAAACCAATTTCCCCTGACATTTTCGGCATAAATAGGCAATTTTATCGCGTTGAATACGATTATGCCGACGAATCGTTAAGTAATGGGTCTGACATTCACATTGATAAGCAAACATTTTGCCTTGCACATTCTCTACATTAAATTGATGACAAGTATCAGCCGGAAGATTAAATAACTGCGTCATCACCGCTTGCCATTCCTGTCCATGCGGTTTCACTCGACCAAATACTTGATACACAATAAGATGGGCTAATTCATGGGGAACAACCTGACGAATAAATTCATCTAAGTTCTCAAGTAGCAAAGTGCGGTTAAATTTAATCTCATTTTTCTGCAAGTATGCGACACCTGCCTTTACACCTCGCAAGTCATAACTGATTGTCGGGACTGGAAACTTCCTTTGAAAGTGATTTTCAGCGAGTTGTAATGTTTCTGCAAGCTTGCGTTGCACCTGCATTTTTAAATGCCGAAACTGAGTTTGAGATGACATCATCATACTAAGTAAACAAAAACCGCTAAATTAGCGGTTTTTATCATATACATTTAATTTACTTATTTTAGACCTGCTGCACGCAATTCTTCTGCACGATCTACTTTTTCCCATGGGAATTGTTCACGACCGAAGTGTCCATACGCCGCAGTTTGGCGATAGATTGGTTGAATTAAATTTAACATTTTAATTAAACCATAAGGACGTAAATCGAAGAATTCACGCACTAACTTAACCAATAATTCGTTTGATACTTTTCCTGTACCGAAGGTTTCCACCATGATAGAGGTTGGCTCAGCCACGCCAATTGCATAAGAAAGTTGAATTTCACAACGATCTGCAAGACCTGCTGCAACAATATTTTTAGCCACATAACGTGCTGCATAAGCAGCTGAACGGTCTACTTTTGATGGATCTTTACCAGAGAATGCGCCACCACCATGACGAGCCGCACCACCGTATGTATCGACAATGATTTTACGACCCGTTAAGCCACAGTCGCCCATTGGGCCACCAATCACAAAACGACCAGTTGGGTTAATGAAATATTTTGTTTGTTGAGATAACCATTCGCTTGGCAAAATTGGCTTGATGATTTCTTCCATCACACCTTCGTAAATTTCTTTTTGTGACACTTCTTCACTGTGTTGTGTAGAAAGAACAACCGCATCCACGCCCACGATTTTGTTATCTTCGTATTTTAAGGTCACTTGGCTTTTCGCATCAGGGCGTAACCATGCTAATTTTCCGCTTTTACGCACTTCTGCTTGTTTTTCCATTAAACGATGCGCATAAGTAATCGCCGCAGGCATCAAGACTTCGGTTTCATTTGTCGCATAACCAAACATAATCCCTTGGTCACCCGCGCCTTGATCTAATGGATTCTCACGATCCACACCTTGGTTAATATCAGATGATTGCTTACCAATCGCATTTAATACCGCGCAAGAATTGCCATCAAAACCCATCTCTGAGTGTTTGTAACCAATATCACAAATGACTTGGCGAGTGAGATTTTCAATATCAACCCATGCTGATGTCGTAATTTCACCACCGACTAACGCCATCCCTGTTTTTACATAGGTTTCGCAAGCCACACGAGCTTTAGGATCTTGTTTTAAAATTTCATCAAGTACCGCATCAGAAATTTGATCGGCAATCTTATCTGGATGTCCTTCTGAAACGGATTCAGAAGTAAATAAATAGCTAGACATAAGTTCTCTTCTTTTGGATGTATTGACGTATAGACGTCTATAATACGCTTTTTTGACTAATAAGCAAGCATTCCTATCAAGTATTTTTGAAATGTGACAAGAAAATAAGCTTTCAGGCAAAATTCATCTACTTCACTAAATCCAACATTTCTTGCGCATTCGCCAAGGCAAGCTCTGTAATTTCACTGCCACCGAGTAATCTTGCAAGGGCAGAAACGCGTTCTTCTTGAGAAAGTGCGGTCATTTTAGTTTCAGTTTTATCATCAACGGTAAATTTCTCTACATTAAATTGATGATGCCCATGGCATGCCACTTGTGGTAAATGGGTTACGCAAAGTACTTGGCATTTATCGCCTAATTGACGTAATAATTTACCCACTACACTCGCCGTTTTACCGCTAATGCCAACATCGACTTCGTCAAAGATCAGCGTTGGAATCGCCGATTGATCGGACGTTAATACTTGAATCGCTAATGAAATACGAGACAACTCACCACCAGATGCCACTTTTGCTAGCGGTTGTGCTTGTTGTCCTAAATTACTGCGTAAAGTAAAGACAATATTATCTGCCCCATTTGCCGTCACTTTAGTTAAATCTGAATTCACTTCAATGAAAAACTCGGCATTTTCCATTGCAAGCCCTTTGATAGAATGTGTAACCTGTTGTGCTAATTTTCCCGCAGCTTGGCTACGGCTTTCATGTAATTGTTTTGCCGTATGTTGCATTTTCTCAAAGGCAGCTTTTTCTTCTAAAATCAGGCGTTCTTCACTTTCTGAAAAATCTAAAAGTGCAGTCAA
Organism: Haemophilus sp. HMSC068C11; assembly: GCF_001815355.1. Classification (GTDB taxonomy): domain Bacteria; phylum Pseudomonadota; class Gammaproteobacteria; order Enterobacterales; family Pasteurellaceae; genus Haemophilus_D. The sequence continues at coordinate 258,114 of NZ_KV820361.1, read as the reverse complement.
TTCCGCTTTTAATTTTTGGTGCCGCTCCACTAACTCTTCAGGTTTCACATTGTGCTTACGTGCAAGTTGTAAAGCTTGCCCCAAACGTTGTTCAATCTCTTGTAACAACATCGGATCTTGCTCAATATGAGAAGCAAGATGCTGCACTTCACTTGTCGCCTCTTGCACTTGGATAAGTGCATCATTCAACATTGTTTGAACGGAAGCATAGCGAGGATCTAACTCACTTAACTCATCAATATACTGCGTCGTACGATAAAGCATAGAGTCAATACTCACTGTCTCATTTTCGCTGAGTAGCTGTAAGGCTGATTGTGATAACTGTGTCAATTGTTCGCTATTTGATAGACGGCGTTGATCCTCTTCCAACTCCAAATATTCATTTGGACGAAGGGCAAACTCATCCAACTCCTCAACCTGATATTGTAAAAGCTGTTTCTTCGCTTCATTTTCAGAAACTTTTTGTTGGAAGGTTTTAACTTGCGTTTGAAGATTTTTCCACGAGCGATAATCTTCTCGCATTTGTGCGAGCAAATCATGGTGATGTGCAAATGTATCCACCAACTGAAGCTGATAATCATTTTTCAATAATAATTGTGAAGCATGCTGCCCATTAATATGAATAAGATATTGACCAATTTCTTTTAATTGAGAAGCTGATACAGGCGTGCTATTAATAAAGGCTTTAGAACGCCCATCTGCATTAATGACACGGCGTAAAATACAATCAGAGGGATTATCAGGATCTTGCAATTCTTGCTCTTGCAACCATTGATAAGCGGGGTTCGTTGGTTCAATAAAAAAGGTGGCGCAGATTTCGGCTCTTTCCTGCCCTTCTCGAACCATAGACGTTTCAATACGTTGCCCTAAGCATAACCCCAATGCATCAATAGCAATGGATTTTCCTGCGCCAGTTTCCCCCGTGATCACAGACATTCCTTTCGCCAATTCAATCTCTAATTGACGAACAATTGCAAAATTATTGATGGTAAGTTGGGTTAGCATAAAAAAATCTCCTTAACTGTATATCCATATATTATAACTGATGTAATATACAGTAAAGAGGTTTTTAAACTTTTGGGATTAGAAATTTTTAAGCCAGCCTAATTTTGTGCTTAATACATTGTAATAATTATAATTTTTTAGGTGTAATAGGCGCAGTTTATGCGGGCTTTTTTCAATATGAACGATATCATCAGGAGAAAAATCTAGCGCAATTTGACTATCACAGCCTAATTCCAACTGTGAAGTATTATGTTCTGCAAAGCGAATTGAAATTTTGCTATCGCCATCAATTACTAATGGTCGAGAAGAAAGTGTATGTGGGAACATCGGCACAAGGGCAATCGCATTTAAATTTGGCGTTAAAATTGGGCCGCCTGCGGAAAGCGAATAAGCGGTTGAACCTGTGGGAGTGGAAACAATTAAACCATCTGAACGCTGAGAAAACGCGAATTTATCATTGATGTAAACATGGAAATCAATCATGTGCGCAATTTTAGCCGGATGAATCACCGCCTCATTTACGGCATTGCTACTGGAGATAATTTCGCCGTTTCGTTCAATTTTAGCTTCCAATAAAAAACGCTCTTCCACAAAAAACTCACCATGTTCTAAACACGCTTCGAGCTGTGCATAAGCATTTTTCGGGTCAATATCGGTCAAAAAGCCTAAGTTGCCTCGGTTAATACCAATCATTGGAATATTATATTTAGCCAAAATGCGAGCACGCCCTAGCATATTGCCATCACCACCGATTACAATCACGAGTTGAGCTTGCTCTCCAATTTCTTCAACCGTTGCTAACACCTCTTCCGGTAAACCGAATTTTTCACCCACCTCTTTTTCGACTAAAACTTGATATCCTCGCTCTTTCAGCCATTGATACAAGTTTTTATGCATTTGCAAATTAATGTCGCGACGTGGTTTTCCCATCAAGGCGATGGTTTTAAATGATTTGACTAATTCATCCATAACTATGATTGCTCCCAAGTGCAAACTCACCGATTTCTGACCGCACTTGAATTTAAAATTTTAGCCATTATATTACATAGCAATTCAGTTTTGCTAAAATAGCACTAATTTTTGATAAATGGAGAAAAAGATGTCAGAACAAGCACAAAACTTAAATGAAAATGAAGAACTTGTTGAAGAAGTTCAGCAGGAAACCACCGCAACGGAAGATCCGTTAGAAGAAGCGATTGCCCGTGTACAAGAACTTGAAGAACAATTAAAAGCACAAGTAGAAGAAACCTCTAAAAAAGAGCAAGATTTATTGCTCCGTACGCGTGCAGAAATTGATAATATGCGTCGTCGTAGCGAACAAGACATCGAAAAAGCACATAAATTTGCGCTCGAAAAATTCTCAAAAGACATTTTAAATACCATTGATAACTTAGAGCGTGCGCTTGCCACACCAGCCAATAAGGAAGATGAAAACATCAAAGCCCTATTCGATGGTGTCGAGCTGACTTTAAAAGAGTTACTCTCAACGGTTTCTCGCTTTGGTGTCGAGCCTGTTGGTGCAGTAGGCGATACCTTTAATCCGGATCTTCACCAAGCTATCTCTATGCAACCAGCAGAAGGCTTTACAACTAATCAAATCACCACCGTTTTACAAAAAGGTTATACCTTAAATGGTCGAGTGATTCGCCCAGCCATGGTAATGGTTGCAGCTTAATTTCTTTTCTATGACTTAAAGAGCGGACGATTTTTCGTCCGTTTTTTTATTGCCAAAAATCTTGACATAGATCAAATTTATTAAAAAATAATTTGAGAATAATTCTCAATAAAAACTCTCTTGATTTCCAGATTTAGCAAGGTTCCTCCACAATTTCAAGCATCAAAAAACATAAAACAACACTACATATTGTGTGTTGATCTATTAAATAAAACTATATATAGTGCTTTCGTTTTTTTTTAAAGTTAGCCTATATAGGAGTCATAAAATGAATGCTTTCTTCGTGATTAAGCGTGATGGTTCACGAATTGGGTTTGACCTACAACGTATTACTAATGCAATCAGAAAAGCGGCAAGTGCGGTCAATATTGTTGATGAAATTTATATCCATGATCTGAGCCAGCGAATTAATACCGAGATTTTTAGTCACTATCAGCATGAAATTGATATCAACCAGATTCAAAAAATCGTTGAAGATCACTTAATGACAAGCAAGTATCCACAAATTGCACGTGCTTATATTGAATATCGTCACGATCGTGATCTTGCTCGTGAAAAACGCAGCCAATTAACCAAAGAAATTGAAGGGCTGATTGAACAAAGCAACGTCGAATTGCTTAACGAAAATGCGAATAAAGATGCGAAAGTGATCCCGACCCAGCGGGATTTACTGGCAGGTATTGTGGCCAAACATTATGCTAAACGTCACATTCTGCCAAGAGATGTCGTGGAAGCTCACGAAAAAGGCGAAATCCATTATCACGACTTAGACTACGCGCCATTTTTCCCAATGTTTAACTGCATGCTCGTTGATCTAAAAGGCATGCTTTCACATGGTTTTAAAATGGGTAATGCCGAAATTGAACCGCCTAAATCTATCGGCACAGCAACAGCAGTTACCGCACAAATTATTGCTCAAGTAGCCAGCCATATTTATGGCGGTACAACCATTAATCGTATTGATGAAGTGCTTGCACCTTATGTTCAACTCAGCTTTGAAAAACATTTGAAAAATGCCGCCCAATGGCAAATTCCAGATGCTGAAGGTTATGCAAAAGCGCTAATTGAAAAAGAATGTTTTGATGCGTTTCAATCCCTTGAATATGAAGTTAACACGCTCCATACGTCCAATGGCCAAACGCCGTTTGTTACCTTTGGTTTTGGCTTAGGCACAAGTTGGCAAGAACGTTTAATTCAGCAATCAATCTTGAAAAACCGTATTCGTGGCTTGGGTAAAAATCACAAAACGCCAGTCTTCCCTAAACTGGTCTTTACCATTAAAAAAGGTGTGAACCAAAACGAACAAGATCCAAACTATGATATTAAAAAACTGGCATTAGAATGCGCATCAAAACGCATGTATCCAGATATTTTAAACTATGATCAAGTAATCAAAGTCACTGGCTCATTCAAAGCGCCAATGGGTTGTCGTAGCTTCTTGGGTGCTTATGAAGAAAACGGTCATGAAGTGCATGATGGTCGCAATAATTTAGGTGTGGTGAGTTTGAATCTACCTCGTATTGCTCTTGAAGCACAAGGAAACGAAGAAAAATTCTACCGCACTTTAGATGAACGCTTAGCCCTAGCCAAGAAAGCCTTGCTTACACGTATTGCTCGCTTAGAAAATACCAAAGCCCGTGTCGCGCCAATTCTTTATATGGAAGGTGCTTGCGGCGTTCGATTAAAAGCTGATGATAACGTTGCCGATATTTTCAAAAATGGCCGAGCATCAATTTCTTTAGGCTATATTGGCATTCACGAAACCATCAATGCACTGTATAAAAAAGGACATATTTTTGACGATGAACAACTACGCGAAAAAGGCATCGCAATTGTGCGTCGTTTAAGTGAAGCAGTCAAACAATGGCAGAAAGAAACCGGCTATGCATTTAGCCTTTATTCCACACCAAGTGAAAACTTGTGCGATCGCTTCTGTCGTTTAGATACCAAACAATTTGGTGTGATTGAAGGCGTTACCGATAAAGGCTACTACACTAATAGCTATCACTTAGATGTAGAGAAAAAAGTGAATCCATACGATAAATTAGACTTTGAAATGCCTTATCCTGAATTAGCAAGCGGGGGCTTCATTTGTTATGGCGAATATCCAAATATTCAACATAACCTAAAAGCACTCGAAGATGTGTGGGATTATAGCTACGATCGCGTGCCTTATTATGGCACTAATACGCCAATAGATGAATGTTACGAATGTGGCTTCACAGGAGAATTTAATTGCACAAGTAAAGGCTTTGTTTGTCCGAAATGTGGCAACCATGACAGTGCAAAAGTCTCTGTAACCCGACGAGTTTGCGGTTATCTCGGCAGTCCTGATGCTCGCCCATTCAATGCGGGTAAACAGGAAGAAGTAAAACGCCGTGTAAAACATCTATAATGGTCGTTTCGTTATTATGATAAAATAGCTCATCAGAAATGAGCTATTTTTATTTCAATAAATAAGGAAGAATCATGCCAACACTTAGTCAAATCACACAATCCATTATGCAAGACCCCGACAATCAATCTTTTACGTTACAAGGCATTGAACCGCTTTTTGCTGCACCAACGACAGCTCGCATTAACATTGTCGGACAAGCTCCCGGAATTAAAGCCCAAGAAAGTCGTTTATATTGGAATGATAAAAGCGGTGATCGCCTACGTGAATGGCTCGGTGTGGATCGCGATACCTTCTATCATTCTGGTTTGTTTGCTGTCATCCCGATGGACTTTTATTACCCTGGAAAAGGCAAATCCGGTGATTTACCACCGCGCAAAGGCTTCGCAGAAAAATGGCATCCGCTAATTCTCGCTAATTTGCCTAATATTGAGCTGACGATTCTTATTGGACAATATGCACAAAAATACTATTTGCCAGAAAATAACCTTAATGTCACTGAGACAGTTCAGCATTTCCGTGATTTTCTCCCTCACTTTCTCCCGCTCGTTCATCCTTCTCCACGGAACCAAATCTGGCTCAAGAAAAATCCATGGTTTGAACAAGAGATAGTGCCAACATTGCAAAAGCAAGTGAAAGCGATTTTATCTCGTTAAACAAATATTCCACTCATAAAGTGCGGTCAAAAATCAGGAGGTTTTTGACCGTACTTTGCTTTAATACTAATCAATTTTTAGTATGCATTATTTTCTGATTAATTACTCTTGTGCTACAATCGGCGGCCATAAAAAATATAAGGAGAAATATGCAATCAATCCCCGTCACCAATTCTCAACGAAAAGCATGGAATAAACAAACCATTATATTCCTCTTTGATGTCGCGCTCTTTTTTATTTTACTTAATACCCTTCCTTTTGAACCTGCGGCAAACAAAGGATTATCTTTACTCGCGTTTGTAGCTATTTTATGGCTTACCGAAGCCGTCAGTGTAACGATCACTGCATTGTTCGTGCCCATTTTATCTGTCCTGTTAGGATTGGCTAATAGTCGTGAAGCGCTTGTTGCCTTTGCGGATCCGACCATTTTCTTATTCTTTGGTGGTTTTGCCCTTGCTACTGCATTAAATGTGCAAAAAATTGACAAAATGATTTCGAATAAAATCATGCAATTAGCAAAAGGTCGTCTCTTTGTTGCGGTGCTTTACCTCTTCTTAGCAACAGCATTTTTATCTATGTGGATGAGTAATACGGCCACGGCGGCGATGATGATCCCACTTTCAATGACTATTTTGAGTCAGTTAGATCGTAATGAAGATCACAATACTTACGTATTCGTGTTATTAGGGATTGCCTATAGTGCCACCATTGGAGGGATGGGAACACTTGTGGGAAGTCCACCTAATGCGATTGCAGCCTCCCAACTTCATTTAGGTTTTGCTGACTGGTTAATGTATGGCACGCCAGTCATGTTAATTTTATTCCCGCTTATTATTGGTTGGTTATATCTTGTATTTAAACCCAAATTAGGCCTTCGTTTTGCTGCTGAATTTGAAAAAATTCACATGACCAAACAACGAGTTTTAACGTTGGTTATTTTTATCACTGTAGCAATTCTGTGGATTTTTGGTGGGTACCTTAACCCTATTATTTCTCAATCATTAGGCTTACCCAAACCTATTGGCAGCTTTGACAGTATGGTTGCACTCTCCGCAGCAATTGTCATTTGTGTAACGGGGATCGCAAGCTGGAAAGAAGTACAAGACAATACAGAATGGGGCGTATTATTCCTCTTTGGTGGCGGCTTAACCTTAAGTTCTGTACTCACCCATTCAGGTGCAAGTAAAATCATGGCAGATGGTATTGTCTTTATTATTGAAGGCGGTCACTACTATGTAATGGCATTAATTGTTGCTGCCTTTATTGTCTGCTTAACTGAGTTTACGTCAAACACAGCAAGTGCAGCTTTACTGGTTCCAATCTTTATTTCTATCGCACAAGCACTGAATATGCCACCACTTGGTTTTGCGATGATTATTGGCCTAGGTGCATCTTGTGCCTTTATGATGCCAGTTGGTACACCACCGAATGCAATTGTGTACTCGACAGGTTTTGTTAAACAATCAGAAATGATCCGCGTGGGTAAATTTATTGATTTAACCTGTATGCTAATCATCGGGACAATTGCTTATATCTTCTGGATGTAACCCTTAAAATCGAATAAGTGCGGTTAAAAACAAGATGATTTTTAACCGCACTTTTTTATTTTATTTACGCAAACGTTTGCCTCAAATCAAAATTAACGTATAATTCGCACAATTTTTTTACTTAGGGAAACCAAATGAATAACAACCTGCTTTATACGGTGGAAGACAAACCACCTTTCGGATTGAGTTTACTCCTTGCCGCACAACATTTACTTGCTGCACTAGGGGGAATTATTGCCGTACCATTAGTCATTGGTAACGTCTTAAAATTACCGACTGAAGATACCATTACATTAGTTAATGCGGCGCTTTTAATTTCTGGAGTGGTAACCGTTATCCAATGTAAAGGCTTAGGGCCTATTGGCATTCGTTTACCAAGTGTGATGGGGACCAGTTTTACTTTCGTTGCTGCTGCACTTGCCATTGGTTTCAGTGAATATGGCATCGCTGGTATATTAGGTTCTTCTCTCATTGGTTCCTTAGTGATGATTATCGGCAGTTTCTTCATGCCATATATTCGTAAATTGTTCCCACCACTTGTGACGGGGACTGTCGTCATGATGATCGGCTTAAGCCTCATTCCTGTTGCCGTTGACTGGTTCGCAGGTGGTCAACGTGGTGATGCAAATTATGCGACGCCAGAAAATTTAATAATGGCGAGCTTTGTCTTAGTGATCGTGGTAGCCCTCGTACAATGGGGAAAAGGGATTTTCTCTGCAGCAGCCATCGTTATTGGGATGATGACTGGTTATATCGTTTGTTTAGCCATGGGCTGGGTAAGCTTTGAAGGCGTAAAACAAGCGCAAACCTTCGCAATTCCACAACCACTACACTTTGGTTTAGCCTTCCCTATTTCAGGGATTATCGGCATGTCCATCGCGTACTTAGTCACGATTGTTGAATCAAGCGGTAACTTCTTAGCGCTAGGTAATGCCACTAAAACCGAAATCACTGGCAGACATTTACGCGGCGGAGTTTTAGCCGACGGTTTAGGATCTGCCTTGGCAGCCATTATGTCCACCACGCCATTCTCTTCATTCTCACAAAATATCGGCGTGATTTCCTTAACTGGTGTAGCAAGCCGCCACGTGGTTGCGCTAACCGGTGTGCTTCTAGCACTAGCGGGCTTATTCCCTGTATTCGGTGCATTAATTGTTTCAATTCCATTGCCTGTATTAGGCGGTGCAGGCTTAATGATGTTTGCGATGATTATCGCCGCGGGTATCCAAATGTTGGATAAAGTGGCGCGTAGCAAACGTAATGGTTTAATTATCGCGATTTCAATTGGTTGTGGCTTAGCCGTGACAACTCGTCCAGAATTACTTGATAAATTACCGCACTTTTTCAAAGAAGTGCTTGGTTCAGGCATTACTGTTGGCTCATTACTTGCCTTAATTCTTAACCTTGTGCTTCCAGAAGATAAAGTGGAAGAAACAAAAGAATAAAAATGCATCTCAACTAAGGGCAGATTAACACTGCCCTTTTCTTTTCCTGTAAAACATTTCTAAAACTGACCGCACTTTGTTAAAATCAAGCATCATTTTCCATTTATGAAGGAATAAAAATGGCAGATTTACCTTTCTTAGTTGAGCTCAACGAACAAAATCTTACTGAAACGTTGCAACGTTCTGTTGAAACACCACTTGTCATTAACTTTTATGCACCAAGTCATAAAGAATCAGCTGATTTTGCAACAGTCCTACAACGTGTTGCAGAACAACATCAAGGACAATTTATCCTCGGCTTAGTGAATTGTGAGACTGAGCAAATGATTGCCGCACAATTTCGTATTCAAGCGTTACCAACAACCTATCTTTTCAAAGAGGCTCAAGCAATAGATGCGTTCCCTGGAGCATTAGATGAAACCAGCTTATTGCAACGTTTGAGTGCGATTTTGCCAAAAGAAGAAGATTTAAAATTCCAAAAAGCCTTGGATTTTTTACAAGTAGAAGATTACAACTCGGCCCTTCCATTACTGAAAGAAGCCTGGGAACTTTCGGATAAGAAAAACAGCGATGTGGCATTACTTTATGCGGAAACCTATATTGCGATGAAGAAAACGGAGCCGGCGGCAGATATTTTAGCGCAAATCCCTATTCAGGATCGCGACAGCCGTTGGCATGGATTACAAGCGCAGATTGAGCTTTTAATTAAAGCGGCTGATACGCCAGAAATTCAGCAATTACAAGCAGATTATGCGAAAAATCCAACGCCTGAAATTGCGTTGAAATTGGCAGTTCAGCTACATCAAGCTAATCGAAACGAAGAAGCATTGGATTTATTATTTAGCATTCTTAAACAAGATCTTTCTGCGGAAAATGGTGAAGTGAAACAACAGTTTTTATCTATTTTATCAGCCATTGGTAACGCAGATCCTATCACCAATAAATATCGCCGATTGCTGTATTCATTGCTTTACTAATACGATCAACTATTTTTTTATGCATGAAGGCTTTATAATGAACGAATTCCAAAAGCCTCATGCTTTATTTTATAAACAAAGGATTCTTTATGTCAGACGTTAAACACAGCAAATTATTAATTTTAGGTTCAGGCCCGGCAGGTTATACCGCCGCTATTTACGCCGCACGTGCAAACTTAAAACCTGTTTTAGTGACCGGTCTTCAACAAGGTGGCCAACTTACTACTACGGATGAAATTGAAAACTGGCCAGGTGATTTTGAAATGACCACGGGTCCAGGTTTAATGCAACGTATGTTGCAACACGCTGAAAAATTTGAAACGGAAATCGTGTTTGATCATATTAACAAAGTCGATTTATCTTCTCGCCCATTCAAACTTTATGGCGATATGCAAACCTTCACATGTGATGCATTAATCATCGCAACAGGCGCATCAGCACGTTATATCGGATTAGAATCTGAAACCGCTTATAAAGGCCGCGGCGTTTCAGCTTGCGCAACCTGTGATGGTTTCTTCTATCGTAATAAACCCGTTGCCGTTGTCGGTGGCGGAAATACCGCAGTGGAAGAAGCACTTTACTTAGCGAATATTGCTTCTGAAGTACATTTAATCCACCGTCGCGATAGTTTCCGCGCAGAAAAAATCTTAATCGATCGCTTATACAAAAAAGTCGAAGAAGGCAAAATCGTGCTTCATACTGACCGCACTTTGAATGAAGTGTTAGGCGATAACATGGGCGTAACAGGTGTACGTTTAGAAAACGTGAAAACTGGCGAAAAAGAAGACGTGAAATTAGACGGTTTATTTATTGCTATCGGCCATGCACCAAATACTGAAATCTTCCAAGGCCAGCTTGAACTTAATAACGGTTATATCGTCGTTAAATCAGGTCTTGAAGGCAATGCGACAGCGACCTCTGTGGAAGGCGTATTTGCAGCAGGTGATGTGATGGATCACAACTATCGCCAAGCCATTACTTCAGCAGGAACAGGCTGTATGGCGGCATTAGATGCTGAACGTTATTTAGATGCACAAGAATAAGTGCACTAAATTCTCATGTAAGGTGCGTAAAACAAGGTTTCACGCACCTATTATTTTTCAAAGGTAGATTTTTTAATCCTCCATCCAACTCATCCTATCCTAGGATAAATAAAAACAATGGATAAACTTCGCCAAAAATATTTACAAAAATGGCTTCGTGCGCAACAAGAACCTGTTAAAAAATTAATGCGCACCAATATTGCCCTTGCCACACTTTCCTCCTTAATTCTTGTGGCTCAAACCTATTTTCTTGCGACATTGCTCGACAAGCTCATTATGCAACATGTCGATCGCGCTGAACTGGTTCCCTATTTTATTGCATTAATCATCACTTTTGCTTTACGTGCGGTCATTTTATGGCTACGCGAAAAAATTGGCTTTAAAGCAGGTCGATTACTGCGCAATCACATGCGTCAAAAGATTTTAGATAAAATCCATCAAGTGGGACCTGCGACTATCAATAACAAACCAGCTGGTAGCTGGGCAAGTATCATGCTTGAACAAGTGGAAAATCTGCATAACTTCTATGCGCGTTTCTTACCACAACAAAGTTTGTCTGCCATTGTACCAATGGTGATTTTAATTGCTTTATTCCCGCTCAACTGGGCCGCAGGACTGATTTTGATGGTCACTGCACCGCTTGTACCGATTTTTATGATTCTAGTAGGGATTGCAGCAGCAGATAGCAGCCAAAAAAATATGGCCACTCTTTCTCGCTTAAGTGCACAATTCTTGGATCGCTTACGCGGTTTAGAAACCTTACGTCTTTTCAACCGCACTTCAGAACAAACACAACATATTGAAAGCACAACGGAAGACTTCCGTGAAACGACCATGACTGTACTTAAAATGGCGTTTCTCTCTTCTGCCGTGTTAGAGTTTTTCACCTCCATTTCCATTGCTTTAATGGCGGTGTACTTTGGTTTTAGCTATTTAGGCCAAGTCGAATTTGGTACTTATGGCACCACGCTAACCTTATTTACCGGCTTTTTCTGCTTAATTCTTGCGCCAGAGTTTTATCAACCATTGCGAGATCTCGGGACTTACTATCACGATCGTGCAGCTGGTATTGGTGCAGCTGATGCCATTGTCGATTTCTTAGAAGCAGATTATTTAATTGCACATCAAGGTAATGAACAAATTCCAGCACAAAGTGCGGTCGAGATTCAGGCTGAAAATTTAGTAGCACTTTCACCACAAGGTCAACCATTAACGAAGCCTCTTTCATTCCATATTCCGAAAGAAAGCCATATTGCTCTTGTCGGCCAAAGTGGTGCAGGAAAAACCTCTTTAATCAATGTATTACTCGGTTTCTTGCCTTATGAAGGAAGCTTAAAAATTAATGGTGTAGAACTTAACCAAAGCTGTTTAAGCGACTGGCGTAAACAAATTGCGTGGGTAGGACAAAACCCATTACTGCTACAAGGTAGCATCAAAGAAAATCTACTTTTAGGTGATATTCAAGCAACTGATGAGCAAATTGAGCAAGCCTTGGTTTCTGCTCAAGCGAAAGAATTTACTGATAAATTAGGCTTGGATAGTGAAATTAAAGATGGAGGCATTGGTGTATCCGTAGGCCAAGCCCAACGATTAGCTATCGCACGCGCTTTACTACGCAAAGGCAATTTATTATTACTCGATGAGCCAACGGCTAGCCTTGATGCTCAGTCTGAAAATCTGGTACTTGCTGCCCTTGCAGAAATGAGCCATAACCAAACCACCTTAATGATCACACACCGTATTGAAGATCTAAAACAATGCGACAACATTTTAGTGATGCAAGAAGGTGAAATTGTTCAACAAGGCCATTTCAACCAATTAAAAGATCAAGGCTTCTTTGCCGAATTATTGGCTCAACGAAAAGAGGATATTCAATAATGCGTGCCTTACTTCCCTTTTTACGTTTATTTAAATTCGCCAAGTTGCCTTTATTTTTAGGCTTGGTTTTAATGATCACTGGCCTCGCATCCAGCATTGGCTTGCTGACTACTTCGGGTTGGTTTTTAGCGGCAACGGCAATTGCGGGTCTTGGCACGTTATTTAATTTCTTCTACCCTTCCGCTTCTGTGCGCGGACTTGCTATTAGCCGCACCCTTTTCCGTTATTTCGAAAAGTTGGTGACTCACGATGCGACTTTCCGCATTTTAGCTAAATTACGGGTACAAGTTTTTGAGAAGATTATTCCCTTAAGTCCAGCTGTGTTAAATCGCTACCGTAACAGCGATTTATTAAACCGCTTAGTGTCAGATGTAGATACACTCGATAGCCTTTATCTTCGCTTAATTGCGCCATTTATTACGGCTATTTTTGTGATTCTAGCTATGTGTATTGGCCTAAGTTTCGTCAATGCTCCTTTAGCCTTAGGTCTAGGTGTGAGCCTGCTTATATTGGTATTCGTTATTCCAACCGTTTTCTACCAACTGGGTAAAAAATTTGGTGACAAACTCGTGCATTCTCGTGCACTTTATCGCACGCAATTCTTAGAGTTTATTCAAGCTCAAGCGGAATTATTGCTCTTTAATGCTGAAGATAAATTGAAAGATAATATGGCTAAAACCGAAGCAAATTGGCAAGCAGATCAACAAAAAGAAGCCAATTTAAGCGGATTTTCAACCGCACTTTCACTCTTCTTAAATGGTTTGATTATTGCCGCCATGTTGTGGTTTAGCTCACAAGCGGAATTTGGCAACGATGAATATCGCATGGCGTTTATTGCGCTCTTCACTTTTGCTGCCCTTGCATCGTTTGAAATCTTAATGCCATTAGGCTCGGCGTTCTTACATATCGGGCAAGTAATCGCGTCAGCTGAACGTGTAACAGATATTATCGAGCAGCAACCATTAGTGACTTTTAATGGCAAAGCGGAGTTCGATCAAAACGCTACTACATTAATTGAAGCAAAAGATCTTTCTTTTACTTATCCTGAACATCAAAATCGTGCTTTAGAAAACCTGAATTTAACCATTCAAAAAGGCAAAAAAATCGCAATTTTAGGTAAAACAGGTAGCGGAAAATCCACGTTATTACAGCTTTTAGTGCGTAATTATGATACCAACCAAGGAGAATTATTCCTTGCAGGTAAGCCAATTGCTGATTATGCAGAAGACACATTACGCAGCCAATTCTGCTTTTTAACACAACGTGTACATGTATTTAGCGATACACTTCGTCAAAATCTGCAATTCGCAAGTGCGGTCAATATTCCTGATGAAAAAATGATCGAGGTGTTAAATCAAGTTGGTTTAGGCAAATTGTTGGAACAAGAACAAGGCTTAGATATTTGGTTAGGTGATGGCGGCCGTCCACTATCAGGTGGAGAACAACGTCGCTTGGGCTTAGCGCGTATTTTGCTTAATGATGCACCAATTTTATTATTAGATGAGCCAACCGAAGGTTTAGATCGCGAAACGGAACGCCAAATTCTGCGTTTGATTCTTGCCCATGCTGAGAATAAAACCTTAATTATGGTGACTCACCGCTTAACGGCGATTGAGCAATTTGATGAACTTTGTGTGATTGATGAAGCGAAGCTAATTGAAAAAGGCACTTATACAGAATTATTGCAATTAGAAAAAGGGTTCTTCAAACAATTAGTTGAGCGAGTGTAAAATAAGAAAGGATAAGTTGGGTGGAAATCTTCCCAGCTTATTCTCGGCACACAGAAATTCCGACTTTGGCTGCTTTCTTCCGAACCTGACCGAGTAAACCGGACACCGTTGCGAGAGACCGAGAAGATTTCCATTGATATCGCAATGCGATTAGGTGGGCTATTATGCAAGAATTGGCCCTGTATTGCAAAGGTTAATTTATCAATTCGGTGAATTTGACGAGAAAATCAACCGCACTTTTAAGGCAAAACCATGAACTATCTCCAATACTACCCGACAGATGTTGTAAATGGCGAAGGCACCCGTTGCACCCTTTTCGTTAGCGGCTGTACGCATGGTTGCCGTGGTTGTTACAATCAAAAGAGCTGGTCTTTTGATAATGGCGTATTATTCGATGAAGCGATGGAACAACAGATCATCAATGATTTAAAAGATACGCGCATTAAACGTCAAGGGCTCACGCTTTCAGGTGGAGATCCGATGCATCCTCGTAATGTTGAAGCCTTACTTCCTTTTGTACAGCGTGTAAAAAAAGAATGCCCTGATAAGGATATTTGGGTGTGGACGGGTTATAAACTGGATGAACTTGATGATTATCAACGTCAAATGTTGCCTTATATTGATGTGCTTATTGATGGAAAATTTATACAAGAACAGGCTGACCCAAGCTTGGTTTGGCGTGGTTCAGCCAATCAAGTGATTTATCGTTTTAAGGTTTAACCGAATAAGGTTAAGCTATTTTGCCAAGCCGTTTCTTTAATGACTTCAGCATTTTCACTTCTTAAACGGCATAATGCCTCAAAGGTGTGAACTATCCGCTCTGGTCGATTAGGTTGTCCTTGAAAGCCAAACACTGGCATATCAGGCGTATCCGTTTCTAACACCAACGCCTCTAATGGTAACTTCGCAATCGCTTGGCGCGTTTTATTCGCGCGTTCATAAGTAATGGTACCACCTACACCAATTTTATAGCCTAAATCCACAAATCGTTTTGCTTGATCGTAACTCCCTGAAAATCCATGCACCACACCATATTTTGACAAATTGGCCTGTTTTAAAAAGCGGGATAATTGCTCATGGGATTTTCGACTATGTAAATTGACCGACAGATTGTATTTCTTCGCTAAATAAAGCTGACTTTCTAAAAAGTGCTGTTGCTTTTGCCATAATTCATCAGTCAATAAATCTGGAATCGCACATTCTAAGCCTATTTCTGCTACGGCTGTACAATTTTGATTACGAACGGATAATGCCGCATCCAATATCTCTAAATCATGCTCTTGGTGTTCTTTGATATAAAGAGGATGCAACCCAAGCCCACAATAAAGATGCTCAGGGAAAAGTGCGGTCATATTTTGGATCGTTTTAAAATCCGACTCTTTTACCGCCACAATTAAGATTTTCTGTACATCAGCTTGTTTAGCATTCTTCACGAGCAGAGCTAATGGATCTCCCGTGTCATGATGAAGATAATCGAGGTGGGTATGAGTATCGAAGAAAGGCATAGTGTTATTTCACTTAAGAAAAAAGGTGTGTAGATTACGCATCCACACACCGAGTTAATTATTCTACAGACACCGATGTAATTACGACATCTTCTGTTGGAACGTCTTGGTGGAAACCTTTATTACCAGTTTTTACTTTTTTGATTTTATCAACCACATCCATGCCTTCAACCACTTCACCGAATACGGCATAGCCCCATTCTTGTACCACTTCACGACCAAACATCTCTTTTGAACGGTAGTTTAAGAAGTCATTATCTGCCACGTTAATGAAGAATTGTGCCGTTGCAGAATGTGGATCAGAGGTACGCGCCATGGCGATTGTGCCACGTTTATTGCTTAAACGATTGTTTGCTTCATTTTGGATCGGTGCATTTGTTGCTTTTTCACGCATTCCGCTTTCCATACCACCGCCTTGGATCATAAATCCATCAATAACACGGTGGAAAATTGTGTTATTATAGAAACCGTTTTTACAATAATTTAAAAAGTTTTCTGCGGTGATTGGCGCTTTATCAAAATCAAGTTTAATTTTAATATCGCCAAAATTTGTGTGTAATGTAACCATGTTGTTTTCCTCTTGAAAATTAAGGCATTCATTATTCCACAAATGGCGAGAAAGTGCCACCATGAGCAGAAAAAGTGCGGTCGTTTTCCAACCAGTTCTAAGAGAAAAAATATGTTAAAGATCTTTAATACCCTCACTCGAGAAAAAGAAGTGTTCAAACCTATCCATGAAGGAAAAGTGGGTATGTATGTGTGCGGCGTGACCGTTTACGATTTATGCCATATTGGCCACGGCCGTACCTTTGTGTGTTTTGATGTGATTGCTCGCTACTTACGCTCTTTAGGCTACGATTTGACTTATGTGCGTAATATCACGGATGTAGACGATAAAATCATTAAACGTGCATTAGAAAACAAAGAAACCTGCGATCAACTTGTGGATCGTATGGTGCAAGAAATGTATAAAGATTTTGATGCATTAAACGTATTACGCCCTGATTTTGAGCCTCGTGCAACACACCATATCCCTGAAATTATTGAAATTGTGGAAAAATTGATTGCTCGTGGTCATGCTTATGTTGCAGACAATGGCGACGTGATGTTTGATGTGGAAAGCTTTAAAGAATACGGCAAATTATCGCGCCAAGATCTCGACCAGTTACAAGCGGGTGCACGTATTGAAATTAATGAAATCAAGAAAAATCCAATGGATTTCGTGCTTTGGAAAATGTCAAAAGAAAACGAACCAAGCTGGCCATCACCATGGGGCGCAGGTCGTCCAGGTTGGCACATTGAATGTTCGGCAATGAACTGTAAACAACTTGGTGAGCATTTTGATATTCACGGTGGCGGTTCTGACCTAATGTTCCCGCATCACGAAAATGAAATTGCGCAATCTTGCTGTGCTCATGGCGGCCAATATGTGAATTATTGGATCCATTCCGGCATGATCATGGTAGATAAAGAAAAAATGTCGAAATCTCTCGGCAACTTCTTCACTATTCGTGATGTATTAAACCACTACAATGCAGAAGCGGTGCGTTATTTCTTATTAACGGCACACTATCGCAGCCAGCTTAACTACAGTGAAGAAAACCTGAACTTAGCACAAGGTGCATTAGAACGTTTGTACACGGCTTTACGTGGCACCAATCAAAGTGCGGTCGCTTCAGGCGGTGAAAATTTTGTGGAAGCCTTCCGTGAAGCAATGGACGATGATTTCAATACGCCGAATGCCCTTTCTGTCTTATTTGAAATGGCGCGTGAAATCAATAAATTGAAAACTGAAGATGCAGAAAAAGCCAATGGTCTTGCTGCTCGTTTACGTGAATTAGCGGGTATCTTAGGTTTACTTCAACAAGATCCAGAAAAATTCTTACAAGCTGGTTCTGACGATGATGAAGTCGCAAAAATTGAAGCGCTTATCAAACAACGAAACGAAGCCCGTGCCGCTAAAGATTGGACTGCAGCAGATGCGGCACGTAATGAACTTACGGCAATGGGAATTGTGTTAGAAGACGGCCCTAACGGCACGACGTGGCGTAAACAATAATCTCACTTTGATACAAAAACTGCGGTCAAATTGACCGCAGTTTTTCTTTTAAGAAGAAAGCATTACATTTTCGGTTTTTCCATTGTTTTTGCTTTTTTCTTCATTTCTTTTACTTTCATTTCTTTTGTTTTCATATCATCAGATTTCATTCCTTCTGATTTCATATTATCCATTTTCATGTCGTGAGATTTCATATCATGAGATTTCATCATCCCATCAGATGCCATTTTGTCATTTTGCATTGGCATAGCGTCTTTTGTCATCGGCATGGAATCTTTTGCCATCGACATTTCATTAGATTTCATATCGGTCGCATAAAGACTGGTTGCGAAGAAAAGTGCAGCAATAGCAGTAAAGGTTGTTTTTGAAGTAATATTTTTCATTTTGAATCTTCCTTAATTTGTGAATAATTAGCATTGGATGGAAAGGTTTCCCCTTTCATTATCATTAGACGAATGAGAAATCTATTTCTTACACTTTTTTCAAGGAAAAAATATGGAAACTGGAATTTCCAATAAAGACTTGGCTCAAATTAGAGAGCAAATGCTGAAATTTGCCACATTACAGGTGGGCGATTCTGTATTAGCTGAAGATTTGGTGCAAGAGAGTTTTTTAAGTGCATTTAACCATCTTGAGCAATTTAAACGACAAGCGGCATTTAAGACCTGGGTCTTTGCTATCTTAAAAAATAAAATCATTGATTTTCTTCGCCAGAAAGGCAAATTAGTGCTAGAAACCGAAATTGAAGATGAAGAACAAACTAATCATTTCTTTGATGAAGGTGGACACTGGAAAGCTGAACATTCTCCACTCGATCTCGAACTGAGCGAAAGTGCGGTCTATTCTGAAGAATTCTGGCTGATTTTTGAAACTTGCTTAACTTGCCTGCCCGCCAAACAAGCCAAGATTTTTATGATGAGAGAGTTTTTGGAATTATCTTCCGAAGAAATTTGCCAAGAAAATCAACTAAGCATAAGTAACTTGCACACGACACTCTATCGTGCCCGCTTACAACTTCAAAACTGCTTATCTCATAAACTTTAGGGAGTGACTTTATGAAATGTCGCCAAGCAACTCGCCTCATTTCAGATGCGCAAGAACGCCCATTAATGACTAAAGAAAAAATTGGGCTCAATTTGCATCTTGCCATCTGTACACACTGCCGTAAATTTCAACGAAATTGTGGCACATTGAGAAAATTAATGAAGGATTTCAAAGGATAAAAAAGCGGAAGACAACTTCCGCTTATTACTTTATTACTTCGCCATTAACGCTGTTGCACGTGAAATCACTTCTTTGACTTCATCATCCGTCAATTTCCCTTCTTTCACAAATTGCACTTTGCCGGTTTTATCAAGCAAAATAATCACGCTGTCTTTTTCACGTAATCCCCATGCATTTTTAACCGCACTTTTATCATCTAAAATCACTTGGCTATGGGCATTTTCTTTTTTACCTTTTTCTGCACTACTTTTTACAAACATGCCCGTGCCCACAACAGCATCATCAGCGTTGATAATCGTCGTGGTTTGATATTTAGCTTGGTTAAAATGAGCAGCTTTGATGGCTTCGATCATCGCTTGATTTTTCTCTTTCGCTGCACTTCTGCCCGCAATATGTTGAATCACTCGTACTTTTCCTGGCAATGCCGTTGAGCTCCACGATTTATACGCTACATCATTACCATCTAAAGTGATTTCACCTTTATCCGAAACCGTTACATTGGCTAAAAGTTGGTTAGGTTGAATATTGTGCGCGAATGCATTAACTGAGATTAAACTCCCCATCACAGCGCTCAAAAGCATAATTTTTTTCATAAATACCTCATAAATTCCGTGAAATTGCCCATTTTTTGGCGAATAGTCACTTTTTTGTTATACTCCGTGCGCATTATACTTTGCTTAAATCAGATAAAGAAGGAAAAAGAAATGGATCAAATGCCAGCTTGCCCAAAATGTAAAGGCGAATATGTTTATCACGATTCTGTGAATTTTGTTTGCCCTGATTGCGGTAATGAATGGAATGGTAACGAAGCAGTTGAAGCCGATGACGATCAACTGATTGTTAAAGATAGCAACGGTAATTTATTAGCCGATGGTGATGATGTGCTTTTAATTAAAGATTTAAAATTAAAAGGCTCATCTGAAGTGTTGAAGAAAGGCACTAAATTCAAAAATATCCGTTTAGTTAACGGAGATCACAACGTCGATTGTGGCAAAATCATGTTGAAATCCGAATTCTTGAAAAAAGCTTAAGAATTCACAATAAAAAGAGCGGTCGATTTTAACGTTGTTTTAAATCGACCGCTCTTTTTTTATTTTCGTTATACCTTCGCAGGTTTCACAATTTCACTTGGATAACAACCAAGCACTTTCAGATAATTACTGAATTGCTTAAGCTCCTCCAAGGCAATTTGGGTATCTGGATGATGAATGTTTCCTTCAATCTCCAAATAGAACATTTCTTCCCAAGGTTTGCCATAAATTGGACGAGATTCAAGCTTGGTCATATTAATACCGTGCTTTTTAAACACAAGTAAAGCATCCACTAGAGAACCCGCTTGTTGCGATGTTGTCATCAACAATAAAGTTTTCGTATGAATTTGTGGTGAAACTTCACGAGCTTGTTTGGCTACCACAATAAAACGAGTAATGTTGTTTTCTTGGTTAGCAATATTATGTTTTAACACATGTAAGCCGTAAAGCTTGCCGCCATCTTCATTACCTAATGCCGCAATATTCGGTTTATTCAAACTTGCTACGAGCTGCATTGCATGAGAGCTACTTTCGCAGTACTCGATATGCACACGCTCAAGACTTTGAATAAATTGACTACACTGCTGGATCACCTGTGGATGGCTATAAAGTGTATCAATTTTGCTTAAATCATCTTGCTCATTCACTAAAACACAATGCTTGATAGGATAAGCCAACTCGCCTACCAAAGATAAGGTGGTATGTTGAAGCAGATCATAAACTTCATTAATTGCACCTGACGTGGTGTTTTCTAAAGGCAGTACACCATAATCAGCTTCTCCACTTTCAACCTTTTCAAAAATTTGAGCAAAGGAATCACAACTGATTTCAGCAAACTGCTGATTATAACGAGCCGCATAATTACGCGCAGCCAAATTAGAGTAAGAACCACGCTTGCCTAAGAAAGCAATATGTAACGTTTCTTCTCGTTGCTCATTGAGCTTTTTCTGCAAATACACTTGTTGTGTTAATACAGAATCTTCAATGATTTTTTCGAAGACTGACGTAATATACTGTGGTTCAAGCTGATAATTTTGACTTTCAGCAAATTGCACAAGCTCTTGTAAGAGCTGTTGTTCACGCTCTAAATCACGCAACGCTTTTTGCGTCACTTCTTTGCTTCTTACTACATCATATGCCAGGCGGTGGCGCTCTGAAAGCAGCTTTAACAAGCTGCGATCAATTTGCGTAATTTGCTGACGAATTTCTGATAAATCTAATGCCATTTCATTCCTTATTTAAAGGTTACTTCATTATGAGGGATGTATTTTTCAGCATTAATAGGTGAATTTTTCTCAAAAAATTCTTTTAAAACATCCGCATCAATAAAACCAGTGTTTACGAAAGTTGGATTTTTTGTCATGACTGGATAACCATCTCCACCCGCCGCATTATAACTTGGTAAAGAAATACGGTAAGTTTTATTTAAATCTAATGGTTTACCTTGAATTTTCACATTTTCAACTTTCTTCTCCGCACGATTTACTGTCATGCTGATACCTGAATATTGTGCATAGGCACCAGAATCCACTTCTTTCAATGCGACTACATTTAAATAATCCAGTAATTCTTTACCGGTTAATTCAAAATAGCTCACAATATTACCAAATGGATGGATTTTTAAAATATCTTTATAAGTTACATCACCTTCTTGGATAGAATCACGAATACCACCTGAGTTCATAATACCAATGTCAGCTTTCGCTTTTTGGCGTTGTGCTTCTGCAATTAAGTGGCCAAGGTTAGTTTGTTCAAAACGGATGATAGTACGATCGCCTTCTAACTTACCTTTTAGTTTACCCACTTTTTGGCTTAATAACGCATCACCCTTATCTTGGTAAGTTTTTAAAAGTTTTTCCATTTCTGGATCTTGTGGAATCTCTTCGGCATAGTTCACATATTCTGTTTTACCATCTTCTTTTTTCACTTTTTTCTTCAAGTTCACTGGAATTAATTGATAATTCACTAATTTTAATTCACCATTTTTGAACTCAAAGTCAGCACGACCAACATATTTACCCCATTCAAATGCTTGCATAATCCAAGTACCATTTTGGAAATCTGGTTTACATGGCTGAGTTGGTTGATAATCTTTAATCCATACGCCTTTATCATCCACACAAATCGGATCATGACTGTGGCCACCGATAATCATATCGAATGCGCCTTTATCTAAATTACGTGCAAGACTCACATCACCCGGCGCATTTGAACCATGTTTAGCATCATAGTAATAGCCCATATGTGTTAAAGCAATTTTTACATCTGGCTTAACTTTTTCATTTAGCTCTTTTAATGTGGCTTTTGCTACCGTTGTTGGATCTTCAAACTTCACATTATGAAGGTATTCTGGGTTGCCTAATTTTGCAGTATCCTCAGTAGTTAAACCGACCACTGCAATTTTAAGATCTTGTTTATTTAAAATCGTATAAGGCTTAACTAAGGTTTTACCTGTTTTCGTATTAATCACGTTTGCAGATAAGAATGGGAAGTTTGCCCATTTTTCTTGCATATCAAGAATTTGTAGTGGATTATCAAACTCGTGGTTACCTAATACAGTTGCCTCATAGCCCATTGCGTTCATTGCTTTAATATCTGGTTCTGCTGTTTGCATATCTGACTCAGGTACACCAGTATTAAAATCACCTGCATTTAATAAAATGAGTGAGCCCCCTTTTTGCTCCACTTCAGCTTTTACGCGATTAACAATTGTTTTGTGAGCAGGAAAACCATATTCACCTTTTGCATTCGGCCAAAAATGTCCGTGCGTATCATTAGTGTGCAATATGGTAAATTGATAGGTTTTGTCCTGTTCATATGCCATTGCAGCAGAAGTTGCTAGCACAAGAGGAAGCACGGTAAATAATTTTTTCATATAAAAATACCTCTATTTTTGACCGCTCTTTACCTTCGCAGAAAACAAAAATAATAGAGCAAGATGAGAAATAAAAAAGCTATACTCCCGAAAGAAGTATAGCTTTTCAACAAAACATTGTTATATGAGTACCTGCGCAGGTGCAACATAACCTTGTGGAACTTGTTTCTTATCTTCAAAGGTAACAAATTCCCACGCTTCCTGATCGGCAAGTACAGCACGGAGTAACTTATTATTTAAACCGTGACCAGATTTATAAGCTTTGAAATCACCGATGATATTATAGCCACACATATAAAGATCACCAATTGCATCAAGCATCTTGTGACGAACTAATTCATCTCTAAAGCGTAATCCATCTTCATTTAAGATTCGGTAATCATCTAATACGATAGCATTATCTAAGCTACCACCTAATGCAAGACCTTGAGATTGAAGATACTCAATATCTTTCATGAAACCAAAGGTTCTTGCACGACTGATTTGATGTACGAATGCTTGTGCAGAAAAATCCATCACATAATTACGTACATTTTTACTAATCGCTGGATGATCAAAGTCGATGGTGAAATCTAAACGGAAACCATTATAAGGTTTGAATTCTGCCCATTTATCACCGTCTTCTACTCGTACGTTTTTCTTAATACGAATAAATTTCTTCGGTGCATTTTGTTCTTCAATACCTGCATCTAAAAGCAAGTAAATGAATGGGCTTGCACTACCGTC
This sequence comes from Haemophilus sp. HMSC068C11, assembly GCF_001815355.1. Taxonomy (GTDB): domain Bacteria; phylum Pseudomonadota; class Gammaproteobacteria; order Enterobacterales; family Pasteurellaceae; genus Haemophilus_D. The sequence goes on along the minus strand of NZ_KV820361.1, from coordinate 234,343 downwards.
CATGATTGGAATTTCAGGTGCATCAACTTCAATAATAATATTATCGATACCTAAACCTGCTAATGCTGCGTTTAAGTGTTCTACGGTTGAAACACGCACACCTTGTTCATTCACAAGTGCAGTACAAAGCATTGTATCGCGCACTGAATCCGCATTCGCAGGGAAAGTCACCGGCGGATTAAGATCAGTACGGCAGTAAATCACCCCAGTATTTGGCATAGCCGGACGCAACGTTAACGTTACTTTTTTGCCGCTATGTAAGCCTACACCTGTGACTTTAATGCTTTGTTTTAATGTTCTTTGTTTAATCATCTCTTTTACCTTATTGCTTCACAACAAGATTACTTCTACTCTTATTTCTCATCACGACCAAATGATGCCGGATTAAAGAAATTAGGATTATTTCTTAACTGTTCTAAACGGCTTGGATCAAGCGGTTTATTTAAGTTACCGTATTGCGGATTTTGTTCCTGTGCTGGTTCTGGCTGTGAATTATGTCTTAATGCATCTAAACCATGTAAACCAACTGGCGGTTGTGGCTGAATCGTTTCTTGTGCTACAGGTTGTTGAACTGGCGCTTGTTGCACTGCTGCTTGAGGACGAGCAATCACTACCGGCTCAGCCGCAACAACATCACCCAAACCTGTTGCAACGATCGTTACACGAATTTCATTGCTCATTTCAGGGACTAAACTGGTACCCACAACGATAGTCGCGTCTTCTGATGCAAAGCTACCTACTGTATCACCTACCACGTTAAATTCGTCAAAGCCGAGATCCATACCTGAGGTAATATTAACAAGAATACCTTTAGCATTAGAAAGATCGACTTTCTCTAATAAATCATTTTTAATCGCAAGACGCGCTGCTTCTTCTGCACGACCTGCACCTGGTTCACTTTGAGCTGAACCGAAACCAATCATTGCTTGGCCCATTTCCGACATAACGGTTCTTACGTCTGCAAAGTCCACGTTGATTAAACCAGGAGAGGTAATCATATCGGAGATACCCATAACAGAGTTACGTAATACGTCATTTGCAGCAGCAAAAGCATCAATTAACGTTGCATTTTTCGGGAGAACTTTTTGGATTTGTTGGTTAGGAATAATGATCATTGAATCCACGTATTGTGAAAGATCTTTAATACCTAATTCAGCAAATTGCATACGTTTTTTGCCTTCAAAGCTAAATGGCTTAGTAACAACAGCAACAGTTAGAATACCTAATTCTTTCGCAACTTTAGCGACGATTGGTGCGGCACCAGTACCTGTACCACCGCCCATACCAGCAGCGATAAAGACCATGTCTGCACCTTCAAGCATTTTACGGATTTCTTCTTGGTCATCTTCAGCCGCTTTACGACCTACATTTGGGTTTGCGCCTGCACCAAGACCTTTAGTTGTTGCCCCACCGATTTGTACAGTTTGTTGAACTTGGCTTTTGCGTAATGCTTGCGCATCGGTATTCACCGCATAGAATACGATTTTACCGTGTTCTTCGCTATCAATTGCACTTTCGCCCAAGAAATTACCATTGAATTCTTGTTGCACCATGTTAGCAACCATGTGGTTAACTGCGTTACCGCCGCCTCCACCGACACCGACAACCTTAATCAGTGCACCTGTTTGCTCTTCAAAATCACCATACTCTGGGTATAACATTTGCTGTTCTCCGTTACTGCTAATACTCTGCTAGCACATTAATAAAAGTTAAATTTTTTCTATTGTAAATGAAAAAGCCAAAATGATCAAAATTCTGATTTCACTTTATTGAAAATATTTTTAAGACCTTTCCAGAATTTTTTGCCTAATGCTTCATCGCCATAGTTACTATCCACAGGATCATTATCACTATTCTGATGATGGTATTGTAATAATCCCACTACAGTTGAATATTGTGGGCGATTCACATAATCTGTTAAACCCGTAATATTTAATGGACTACCAATACGTACCTGGCAACCAAATACACTTGAGGCACAATCTTTTAAGTCTTCAATCTGTGCACCACCACCGGTGATAACAACACCCGCAATTAATTCAAATTTAATATGTTTGGTTTCTAAATCTGCTTTGAGCTTATCTAATTCGTCCTTAACAACGCCTAATAGTTCAATATATCTTGCTGAAGTGATTAAAGATAAATCACTTTTTGTTAAAGCGCGTGGTGCTCGACCACCAATACTTGCCACTTCAATTTTCTTATCACCATGTAAACGTGCCGGATACAATGCACTCGCATAATTCACTTTAATGCGCTCTGCCTCTGCACGAGAAACGGTACATGCATGAGCAATATCGTTCGTTACAATATTTCCAGCGTAAGGAATAACCTTGCTGAAACGCAATGAGCCATTGGTGTAAACCATCATATTCATGGTGCCTGCACCGAAATCAACTAAGCAAACACCAAGATCTTTTTCATCTTCAGTTAAAACAGAATGTGTTGCTGCAAAGCCGGAGAACACAACTTTATCAACTTGTAATCCACAACGCTCAACTGCTTTTTTCAAGTTATTTTGCCAGTCTTGGTGACACGCAATTAAGTGTACGTTTGCTTTTAAACGAACACCTTGTAAACCTAATGGATTTTTAATATTAACTTGCTTATCTACTGCATATTCTTGTGGAATGATGTGTAATAAAGAAAGGCCTTCAGGTAATTTTACTGAGCTCGCTGTATGCAAAGCATCATCAATTTCATCTTGAGTTACTTCATTTTCAGAAATAGCAACAAAGCCGCTCTCATTCAGGCTTTGAATATGTTCACCTGTAATCGCAAGAGTCACGCTCATAATTTGACAATCGGCCATTGATTCAGCTGCCTCAATGGCACGTTGGATAGAGTTAACGACGGCATCTAAATCAGTAATACTGCCACGATCAATCCCTTTTGATGGACAACTACCCACGCCAAGTACATTTACTACTCCATCAGGAAGCACTTCCCCAACGACAGCAACAACTTTTGATGTACCAACTTCAAGACCTACAATTACTTTCGGTTCCAACTCTTTTGCCATTTTCTTATTACACCCAATGAATTATTTTTTATTTCTCTGTCAATCCAACCGCTGCTGATGCAGATGCATAGCGCAAATCTACATAATCAATTCGTTTACCTTCAGGCACTTCAATTTGTGGATAAATCGTTACAAATCGATCTAATTTTGCTTTCCAATCTCCACGCCCAAGTTTCAATACTATATCATTATCTAGCGTAACTTGCCACGCACCACGATCATCAATTGTCACGCCTTTAACCACCAAATTTTTCGCCTTAAAATCAGCAAAAATTTGATTCCAAGCTTCTAATACTTTTAAGCTTTGATAATCAGGCCCACCTAAATAAGGTAAAGCTTTTTCTTTTAACTTATCCATCGGTAATTGGAAAACCGTTCCCTCTTTTGTGACAAACTCTGTTTTGTTCCAAATGGCGACTGGCTGATATTCTGATAACCAAATACTTAAACGATTTGGCCAAATTTTACGAACCACCGCACCTTTTACCCAAGGAATCGTTTCAAGCTGCTCTTGAATTTGCTTAACGTCCTGTCCCCAGAAACCCTTAAGTGAACCCATTTTGAGCAATACGTCTTGCACATCCGGATAAGTAGTAAATTCATTTTGACCTACTAATGCATAGGCAGTAATTTTTCTATCACCGTCTAAGCTTTCGAGCCAACTTTGCCAGTTTGAATAAACGAAATACCCTAACCCCGCACAAAGTAACACCAAAGCAAGTTTAATCTGCAACATAAAACGGAATTTACCTTCTCCATTAGATGAGCGACCAAATTGCGTTGGCGGTGTATTTTTGCGCTTAATTACATTCATTACGCACTCAACTCCAAAATTTTCACGACGAGTTGTTCAAATGAAATGCCGACTGTTGACGCAGATTTAGGGAACAAACTGTGACTTGTCATGCCAGGATTTGTGTTTACTTCGACTAAACGGAAATTACCTTGTGCATCAGTCATCACATCAATGCGGCTCCAACCACGACACCCTACGACGTCATAAGCACGTTTAACTAACTTCGCTAATTCTTGCTCACGTTCAGCTGAAAGGCCAGCAGGGCAAAAATATTGAGTGTTATCTGAAATATATTTCGCATCGTAATCATAAAACTCACCTTCTGGCACAATGCGAACAGCAGGCAATACTTCGCCACCTAAAACAGGCACAGTTAGTTCATCACCCGCTAACCATTCTTCAATCAAAATAGTGTTATCAAATTTAAGTGCGTAATCGACCGCACTTTTTAATTCTTCGACTGCTTTTACTTTTGTTAAACCCACACTTGAACCTTCAAGAGATGGCTTAACCATCAAAGGTAAACCTAATTTTTCGACCACAGCTTGTGGGTTTAGTTCGTGAGCGTTTTCTTTGGTCACGATCTCCATATCGGCAACAGGTAAACCAAAAGCTTTCCACAACATTTTGGTACGCATTTTATCCATAGTTAATGCTGAAGCCATCACACCACAACCAGTGTAAGGCAAACCAATTTGTTCTAATAAACCTTGCATGGTGCCATCTTCACCACCGCGACCATGTAAAATGTTAAAAACGCGATCAAAACCATCTGCTTTTAAATTCGCCACATTATATTCTTTAGGATCGATACCGTGTGCATTATAACCTTGGCTTACTAAGGCGTTTAACACAGCTGCACCAGAATTAAGAGACACTTCACGTTCAGCTGATGTGCCGCCTAACAACACGGCAATTTTTTCTTGTTTTAAATTCATTGTTTTATCCTGTTTTCTTTTTATTTTTCATCAAAAGTGCGGTTATTTTTCGATGTATTTATGCTTTCCAACGTTCTGCTAAACCGCGAGAAATTTTGCTTACACTTCCCGCGCCTTGGGCAAGAATTAAATCGCCATCTTGAATAATTTGATCTAATACATCGCCAAGTTGTTCCGTATCAGAAACTAAAATTGGATCGACTTTTCCTAGATTACGAATAGAACGACAAAGTGCTTTACTATCTGCACCGACAATTGGCGTTTCGCCAGCCGCATACACATCTAACATAATCAATGCATCCACTTGGGATAATACCTGTACGAAATCATCAAATAAATCGCGAGTACGTGAATAACGGTGTGGTTGGAAAATCATCACAATACGTTTATCACCCCAGCCTTCACGTGCTGCTTTGATTGTCACGCCAACTTCTGTTGGGTGATGACCATAATCATCCACTAAGCGTACTTTACCATTTGGACGAATAAACTCGCCTAATTGGTCGAAACGTCTGCCTGCGCCTTGGAAATCTGCAAGCGCTTCTAAAATCGCTTCATTGCCAATGCCTTCTTCTTTTGCGACTGCAAGTGCCGCGGTTGCATTTAACGCATTGTGTTTACCTGGCACATTCAATAATACATTGATGCGTTCACCACTTGGACAAACTACGGTGTAATGACCTTGGAACCCCGTTTGTTCATAATCTTCGATACGATAGTCAGCATGTTCACTGAAACCATAGGTTAATACTTGACGTCCAACTTGAGGAACTAGTTCCATTAACACAGCATCGTCAGCACACATCACCGCTAAGCCATAGAACGGCAAGTTATGTAAGAATTTTACATAAGTGGCTTTCATTTTCTCAAAGTCACCTTCATAGGTATCCATATGATCCGGTTCAATATTAGTCACCACAGAAACCATTGGCTGTAAGTGTAAGAAAGAAGCATCACTTTCATCTGCTTCAGCGATTAAATAACGACTTGCACCTAAATGTGCGTTTTTACCAGCTGATTTAACTAAACCACCATTAACGAAAGTTGGATCCAGTTTCGCTTGAGTATAAATCATCGAAATCATGGCTGTTGTTGTGGTTTTACCGTGAGTTCCTGCAACCGCAATGCCATGACGGAAACGCATAATTTCCGCTAACATTTGTGCTCGCTGAATCACGGGAATACGATTTTGTTTTGCGGCGATTAATTCAGGGTTATCTTCATGGATCGCGCTTGATACCACAACCACACTCGCCCCTTGCACATTTTCAGCTTGGTGACCGATGAAAATTTTTGCGCCAGCTTGAGCAAGACGTTGAGTCACAACACCATCTGCAATATCGGAACCAGAGATATCATAACCTTCATTTAATAAAATTTCGGCAATTCCACTCATACCGGCACCACCGATACCAATGAAATGGATTTGTTGAACCCGACGCATCTCAGGGATAATCTTTCTAATTTCGTCCGAAATATGTTTCATATTATTTCACCTTTATTTTTAACCGCACTTTTAGATTAAGGGTCTATTTACTTCCCCTTAACTTCTCTGTTCTTATTTCGCGTTCTCTACAATGACATCAGCTACACGTTTAGCCGCTAATGGTGCTGACATTTCTTTTGCCTTAATTGCCATCGCTAGCAAGGTTTCACGATCTATTTTTTCTAAGAAATCAACTAACACATCCGCATTTAATTCATTTTGTTGAACGATTTTTGCTGCACCGACATCGGCAAGATATTTGGCATTTAAATATTGTTGTTGATCTTTATGCTGGAATGGTACGAAAATTGCTGGAGCCCCCACTGCAGCTAATTCACATACTGTTAAGGCACCAGAACGACAAATCACCACATCCGCCCAGGCATAGGCTTCTGCCATATCATCAATAAATTCTGTAATTTTGACCGAGCCAGCGTGTTCACCATAAAGTGCGGTCACACTTTCAACTGAACCTTTACCCACTTGATGACGCACTTCTAGTTTATCTGCCAAACGTGCTACTACTTGTGGAATCGTTTGATTGAGTACGCGAGCACCTTGACTCCCCCCCACGACAAGCACTCTCAATTTTCCACTTCTTTCTGAAAAACGCGCTTGTGGTGATGGCATTTCAAATAAATCTTGGCGAACCGGGTTTCCTACCACTTCGGCATCTTTGAATGCAGTTGGAAAAGCTTGTAATACACGTGTCGCAATTTTAGCTAACCATTCATTGGTTAAGCCCGCTACGGCATTCTGTTCATGTAAAATAACCGGCACGCCACAAAGTTTTGCAGCGATACCACCTGGGCCTGATACATAACCGCCCATACCTAATACTGCATTAGGTTGATATTCTTTGATAATTTTGCGAGCTTGCAATACCGCTCTTAAAATAGCAAAAGGCGCACCAAGTAACGCTTTAATGCCTTTACCACGTAACCCTGAAATTTGAATGAAACGAATCGGAATACCATGTTTTGGTACAAGCTGTGCTTCCATTCGATCTTTTGTGCCTAACCAGCAAATTTCCCAACCTTCTTTTTGTAAGGTTTGAGCAACCGCGATGGCGGGGAAAACATGTCCACCAGTACCACCCGCCATAACTAATAATTTTTTACTCATAAATATTCCTAGTCATCTCTCAAACGAGCTTGACCACCTCGTTGTAATCTATTCTCATGGTCAATACGCAATAAAATCCCTACGGTTGCCGACATAATGATGATACTTGAACCACCGTAACTCACTAATGGGAAAGTTAAACCTTTTGTTGGTAACATCCCTAAGGCCATGCCTAGATTGACAAAACCTTGGAAGAAAATCCAGAAACTAATACCTAAAGCAAAAAAGCCTCGGAAACGTTGTTCTAACATGAGTGATTCACGTCCGATTTTCATCGCTCGGAAAATCAATAGACCTAAAAGAATCACAACAACCAAAATACCAATAAAGCCGAACTCTTCACCAATAATCGCCATGATAAAGTCGGTATGTGCTTCAGGAAGATAATCGAGTTTTTGAATGGAGTTACCGAGCCCTTCTCCGCTAATTTCACCACGACCAAAGGCCATCAAAGAGTTAGTCAGCTGGAACCCTGTTCCGTAAGGATCTTTAAACGGTTCTAAGAAACCGGTAAAACGTTTTAAACGATAAGAGGCAGCGAGAACCAGCCATACAAAGAGAAGTATGCCTGTACCAATTAGCAAAATAAATTGCCAAAAATTTGCACCGACAATAAAAAGCATACCAAAGGTAATAACGAAAAGTACGACGGTACTACCTAAGTCAGGCTGAGCTAGTAAGAATATCCCTAATACGCCCATCACAATGAAAGGCTTAGCAGCACTGAATTTTTTACCACGTACTTCATCATAACGACGCGTAAAATAGCTCGCCAGGAAACAAGTCAACGCTAACTTCGCAAATTCCGCAGGCTGGAAATTTAAAATTCCTAAAGAAACCCAACGTTTAGCACCATTAACAGAAGTCCCGATACCAAGAACCAGTATTAATAAAACAATAGCTAACAAGAAGACTTTTGCGTGCCACTTTTCCCATTGGGAAGAAGAAATTTGGAGAGTTAAATAGCAGGTTGCTAAAGAAAGCAAGACATAAACGGCATCACGTTTAGCAAAATAGAATGTATCATTAAATACGCGTGCACTGTAAGGCATAGAGGCAGAAGTTACCGCTACTAAACCAATCAGTAATAGCACGACAAAAAGCCAAAACAATGCGCGATCATAGAGCAACCCTTGCGGCGTCACTCTCGCCCATTGTTCATAATTTTGTTTAATTTTATTGATAAATTCCATTACTACCCTAATTTTTTAAGCTAATTTTGCTAAACGAGTAAACTCTTCGCCACGTTTTTCAAAAGAGACAAACTGATCCAAACTTGCACAAGCAGGAGATAATAACACCATATCGCCTGATTTTAAATGTGGACGTAAAAATGAAATGGCTTGTTCCATGGTTTCAAACAAATGACTTTGGCTTGAAAGTGCCGCAAGTTGTTTGCCATCTCGACCAAAACAATACGTTGAAATATGAGGTTGATTGATTAAATCAGCGAGTTCAGAAAAATCAGCACCTTTGCCATCACCACCTAATAAAAGATGTAATGTTCCTTCAACATATAAACCAGCCAATGCCGCAACTGTACTGCCCACATTGGTTGCTTTGGAGTCATTAATCCAACGAATACCATTCGCTTGGTGTGCTAATTGGAAACGATGATCTAAGCCTTTAAATTGACGAAGTGCGGTACGAGTTGCCTCTAAATTTATCCCTACTGCTTGTGCTAATGCTGTAGCAGCTAAAATATTCATGTAATTATGACGACCAACCAAGGTGGCTTCATCACAAGGTAAAATGACTTCCTCTTTTGCCATTAAGTACTGTTTACCATTTTCGGTTTTCAACCAGTAATCCGCTTGATTTTCAGCAAAAGACACCACCTTCTTAGCCTGATTTTCACCTTCGCCAAAAGTGAGTTTATCTTCTAAATTCACTACTGCTGTTTCCGCATTGTGGTAAATACGTAATTTTGCTTGGCGATAATCTTCTAAATCCACATAGCGATCCATGTGATCTTCTGTCACATTAAGCACAGTCGCTGCAGCCGCTTTCAAACTGTAAGTGGTTTCAAGTTGGAAACTGGAAAGCTCTAACACATAAAGATCGCAATCTTCATTTAATAATGACAACGCAGGAATGCCAATGTTTCCGCCCATGCCCACTTTTATTCCTGCCGCTTTTGCCATTTCATAGACTAATGTTGTTACGGTGCTTTTACCGTTAGAGCCCGTAATTCCGACAATTGGCTTGGTGGCAGCTCGGCAGAATAATTCGATATCCCCAATCACTTCCACACCAGTTGAAAGTGCGGCCTGAATTTCAGGTGTTTTTACCGCGAGTCCTGGGCTAATGACAATAATATCGCTTTCAAGTAACCATTGTTGATTTAGGCTACCTGTATGTAAGGGAACATTTTTAGGTAATTTATCCGCACCTGCTGGATGTTGACGTGTATCAATCACTCGGATGTTAGCTTGTTGAGATTGAAGATATTCAACGCAAGAAAGGCCTGTTTTCCCAAGGCCTATGATGGTGATAGTTTTATTTTGGTATAGAGTTGTCATGTTATTTTTCTTCTCTCGTATTCTGGGATCACGCAGGGTGCAACAAGTGCACCCTACAAAAATTATCTTAGTTTGAGCGTTACAAGCCCCATCAACACCAACATCAAGGAAATAATCCAAAACCGAATAATCACTCTTGGTTCTGGCCAACCTTTTAATTCAAAGTGATGATGAATCGGCGCCATTCTAAAAATACGTTGTTTTCTTAATTTATAAGAACCCACTTGTAAAATCACGGACAAGGCTTCAACAACAAATACACCGCCCATAATCACTAATAAGAACTCTTGGCGAACAAGGATGGCAACAACACCAAGTGCGCCACCTAGTGCTAGAGAGCCAACATCGCCCATAAAGACTTGAGCCGGATAAGTATTAAACCATAAGAAACCTAAGCCTGCGCCTACGATTGCAGTACAGAATACCACCACTTCAGAACTATGTTTGATGTAAGGAATATGTAAGTATTCTGCGAAATTAACGTTACCTGTCGCCCATGCGATTAAAGCAAATGCACCTGCGACTAACGCTGTTGGCATGATAGCAAGCCCATCTAAACCGTCAGTTAAGTTTACCGCATTACCTGTACCGACAATCACAAAGTAAGACAGCACAATATAGAATAGACCCAATTGCGGCATAATATCCTTGAAGAATGGAATCACTAAACGAGTTGCATCTGTATCATGACCTAACCAATACAACCAAATGATTGCCACTAATGCCACCACTGACATCCAAAAATATTTCCAACGAGCAATTAAACCATCGGTATTTTTACGCGTGATTTTACGGAAATCATCCACAAAGCCAATTGCACCATAGCCAAACAATACAAATAAGCAAATCCAGACGTAAGGATTCGTTAAGTTAGCCCATAATAATGTACTCACACCGATGGAGAATAAAATCATCACACCACCCATGGTTGGCGTACCTTTTTTCGCAAAGTGACTTTCAGGACCGTCATTACGCACTTCTTGACCAAATTTTAAAATTTGAAGGCGTTTGATCACTTTCGGACCAATCCATAAAGAAATGAAAAGTGCGGTTAATAATGCCAAAATCGCACGGACGGTAATATAGGAAATGGCATTAAATGCCGTTTCATAGCGAACTAAGTATTCAGCAAGCCAAACTAACATAAGCTATCCTTTAATGAATAAATCGTCTCTTCCATTTTCATTGAGCGAGAGCCTTTCGCTAACACGACGATTTTTTGGTTTTCTTGTAATTTCTGTTTAATAATATCTAACGCATAAGCTGTCAATTCAGCTTTATCTTTAAAATGTTTTCCCAAAACAGCTTCAGAAATGACCGCACTTTCTGTTCCGTAAGAAAGCACCAAATCTAATTGAGCTTGTTTTGCATGCTCACCCACTGCTTGATGACATTTTAGGCTATCCTCGCCTAATTCTTTCATATCGCCCACAAGTAGAATACGGAAAGCATCATAACCTTTTAAAACATCAATCGCAGCTTGTAAAGAATCAACATTCGCATTGTAAGTATCATCTAATAAAAGTAGATTTTCATTCACTTGAATCGGGAATAAGCGTCCTTTTACTTGAGAACGATGTTCAAGACCTACTTTTACATCAGCAAGACTCGCGCCCACATTCATAGCAAGTGCGGTCGCTGCCAACGCATTTTTTACATTATGCTCACCTAAATAAGGCAAATTAATTTCAATGCTGCCTTTTGGCGAAACTAACGTAAACGTTGATCCATTAGGTGAATGTTTTACATTTTCAGCTTTGTAATCGCCACCATTAAAATATTGAATAGCATGCGAACCAATTTCTTTTTGCCACAATTCAATATAATTATGTTCGCTGTTAATAATGGCCATACCATTTGGGGTTAAACCGCGATAGATTTCACCTTTCGCACGCGCTACACCCTCAATTGAGCCAAAGCCTTCTAAATGTGCGGCTGCCACGTTATTCACTAACGCAGCTTCTGGCTGCGCAAGATGCGTGGTGTAATCAATTTCACCTTGATGATTTGCACCTAATTCAATAACAGCAAATTTATGTTGTTCGGTTAAGCGTAATAACGTTAATGGTACGCCAATATCGTTGTTGAAATTACCATTCGTGAATAACACGGCCTCAGGATTGCCTGCTGTTTGTTGCAGAATCGACGCAGTCATTTCTTTCACTGTGGTTTTACCCGATGAACCTGTCATCGCCACGGTACGAGGATTAATTTTTTCACGCAACCATTTTGCTAATTGACCAAGGGCTAAGCCCGTATCTGCAACAACTAATTGTGGCGTTGCAATTTCGGTGTTAGCTTGTTGCACAACTAAGGCCGCCGCACCTTGCTCAACGGCTTTATCTAAGTATTGATGGGCATCAAAATGCTCACCTTTTAATGCAAAAAACAGCGAGTTAGATACCGCTTTGCGCGTATCTGTATTGATATTTTCAACAACGGCCTGCCCATCACCAATAAGATTGGCATTTAAAATTTGGGCAAGCTGTTGGGTAGTAAGTTTAATCATTATGTTTATTTTTTTGTTAAATAGGCTTCAGCCACTTCTTGATCAGAGAAATGAAGTGTTTTATCCCCAAGGATCTGATAGTTTTCATGACCTTTACCGGCAATAACAATCACATCATTTTCAACTGCATTCTCAATGGTAAATCTGATGGCTTCTTCACGATCCGGAATCACACCAACATCTTCCATTCGACTAAAACCAGTAAGGATATCTGCTTCAATTTTATTTGGATCTTCTGTACGCGGATTATCTTGGGTTACGATCACTAAATCTGCAAACTGCTCAGCCGCTTTTGCCATCAGCGGACGCTTGCCCGCATCACGATCACCGCCACACCCAAAGATACACCAAAGTTTACCTTTACAGTGTTCACGCGCAGCATTTAATGCCTTTTCTAATGCGTCCGGAGTATGGGCATAATCAACGATAACTGTTGGCTTTCCTGCTTTTTTAATCAATTCCATTCTTCCATTTACCCCTTTTAGCTGTGAAACAGTACGGATAAGATCATTGAAAGAATAACCTAAAGCCAATAAAACGGCTGTGGCTAACAACAGATTACTCACGTTAAAAGCGCCAATTAATGGGCTATGTAATATGCCATTACCCCAACTTGAAGCAACATCAATTACAGCACCTTCGTGAGTAAAACGAATCTGTGTTGCATAAAGCCATTGTTTAGATGTTGGATGGAAATCTGGGTGACAGCTGACTGCGATACCATTTGGTAATTCACTTAACCATGCGGCTCCAATTGGATCGTCAGCATTAAGAATTTGTAATTCGGGCGCTAAATCAATGAAAAAGCGTTTTTTAGCTTCTGCATACTTTTCCATTGTTTCGTGATAATCCAAGTGATCACGACTTAAATTGGTAAAAATAGCAACTTTAAATTTGAGTGCTTCAACGCGATGTTGAACCAACCCATGTGAAGACACTTCGATAGAAGCAAAATCTGCCCCTTTCTCTACAAAATCAGCGAGGTTTTCTTGAACTTCAACGGCTGAACCTGTGGTGTTTTTTGCTTCTTTGACTTGACCTAATAAACCATTGCCAATGGTGCCCATGACAGCTGCTTTGTGGCCTAATAGCGTAGCCCATTGGGCTAATAATTGAGAAACCGTAGTTTTACCATTTGTTCCAGTGACACCAACTAACGTCAATTTTTCGGAAGGATTGTCATAAAATTGACCTGCCAATGCTGAAAGATTAGCTGATAAATGATTGAAATGAATCACTGGCACATTATTTTGCCATTGGATGTTCAAATGCTCGTTTTCTAAATCTGTCTCTAAAACGACCGCACTTGCACCAGAAGAAATAGCTTGAGGAACAAATTGACTCGCATCAAAACGATGCCCTTTTACTGCCACAAATAGATCTCCTTGAGTCACTTTGCGGCTATCTAACACCATCGCCTTCACATTAATGTCTGAAAGCACCGGAAGATCAAAAAGTGCGGTCAATTTTTTCATTGTTTTGCCTTTTCTTAATTCATTTTTTCAAGTTTTTGATCGCTTAAGCGAACAGTGCGTCTTGCTGTTTTTTCTGTTGGTTCTGCATCTGGCGCAATACCATTTGCGCGCAATGCATAGCCCATAATGCTTGAGAATACTGGCGCAGATACCGCACCACCATAGTACTGCCCTGCTTTCGGATCGTTGATCAAAATAACTAATGCATAACGTGGATCGCTAATTGGTGCAATACCCGCTGTAAATGCCACATATTTATTAACATAGTGACCATTTTCAATTTTACGTGCCGTACCTGTTTTCACACCAACACGATAACCTTCAACCATCGCACGTTTATTTTTGATCGCGACTTTTTCTAACATGCCCACTACGTCTTTCGTGATTTTCTCAGAGAATACACGTTGACCAATGACTGGTGGATCAACTTTCGTGATAGAAAGCGGACGATAAATCCCGAAGCTGCCTAAAGTGGCATAAGCACGTGCAATTTGTAATGGCGTTGAAGTAATACCATAACCATAAGCCACCGTTGCACGTTCGATATCGGCCCAACGTTTACGGTTTGCATTTAATACCCCACGTTGTTCACCGATTAAGCCTAACTCAGTATCTTTACCTAAGCCTGCATTTTGGTAGGTTTCCATTAATGCTGAAGGTGGCATACGTAACGCAAGGCGGCTCACACCACGGTTACTAGAGTTAATCAAAATCTCATCTAAGGTTTGTTGTGGGCGAGGTGCCACGTCGACAATTTCTTTACCACTTACGGTAAATGAACCCGTATTAATTACCTCATCACGTCTCACTGCGCCACGTTGAAGTGCGGTCAACACAACGAAAGGTTTTACGGTTGAACCAGGTTCAAAGGTATCGGTAATTGCACGGTTACGTTTTAACTCATCTTTTACATTAGCTAAGTTATTCGGATTGTAGGAAGGCGCGGTTGCCATGGCTAATACTTCACCCGTACGTACATCCACCAATACCGCAGTACCAGATTCAGCTTTGTTCTCAGTTACTGCTTTTTTGATTTCACGATACACCATGGATTGTAATTTTTCATCAATACTTAAGGTAACATCTTGTGCATCGTATTTTTTCTCATCGGCAATATGTTCAACCACATTACCACGTTTATCTTTACGAACAACACGCGCACCGTCTTTACCCACTAGCATTGAGTTAAAGCTTGCCTCAACCCCTTCAATCCCTTTACCATCAATGTTGGTAAAGCCGATTAATTGTGCCGCCTCTTCTACACGAGGATAAAAACGACGTGGTTCAGTTTCTAATGAAATACCTTTAATTTTGAGATCACGGATATAATTTGCCTTGCTCGCTTCTACTTGGCGCGCTAAATACAAGAAACCTGATTTGGCATTTTTCTCAATTTTTTTCACCAACTCGGCTGGCGTCATATTTAATTCATTTGCGAGAGCTTTAATACGTTCTTTATCATCTAATGCATTTTCTTTTAACATTAAACGAGGTTCAGCCACAATTGCACTCATCGGTACACTCACCGATAACAATTGGCCGTTACGATCTAAAATTGAACCACGAACAGAAAGGACGTCATCTTTACGTAATGAACGTTTGTCCGCTTCACCAGAAAGGGTTTCAGAATTAACTGATTGCACATAAGCAGCACGAGCCACTAATGCGCCTAATCCTAAGAAAATAAAACTTGTCGCAATAAGATAACGACCACGAAGGAAGCATTTCTCAAACACCATCTTCGGTTTATTTGGTTTTACTGACGCAGGTTGAGCCAATTTTCTAATTGTTTTCTTTGGCTTTCCTGGTTTCTTAGAGGAATTAAATCTAACCATTTTATTCAAAATCCCTATTCAAAAATAACTACTTCTTGTTCACTTTGAACACGTTGCATTTTTAATGTATCGATTGCAATGGATTCAACTCTTGTATTATCACTTTCGGTTGCTTCTTGTAATTGCAAATTGCGATATTCGTTTTCAAGGGCTTGGTGTTGTAATACCAACTGCCCGTTTTCAGAAATCAAGCCTCGTGTTTGATGGGTCATCCAAATTGTGCCCATTGCAGAAGCTAAAATTAATAAAAGTAGGACGACAATTAATTTATTAGAAGAAAAAATATCTTCAACGAGAATATGTTGTAAAGGATAACGTTCGCTATTATCTAACATCTTATTTCACCCTTTCCGCTATACGTAACACCGCGCTTCTTGAACGTGGATTCGCTGAAATTTCTGCCTCACTTGGCTGAATTGCCTTACCAATGATTTTTAATTTTTGATTACGTTGGATTTGATCTTCACGTAATGGTAAACCTCTCGGGATATCCTCACCTTTACTTTGTTTACGCATGAAATGTTTTACCATTCTGTCTTCAAGTGAATGGAAACTGATAATCGATAAACGCCCTTCTGGTGCCAACATATCTAATGCAGAATTTAATACACTTTCTAATTCATCTAATTCTGCATTAATATAAATTCGAATGGCTTGGAAACTACGCGTCGCTGGATGCTTATGTTTATCTTTAAACGGTACGGCTTGAGCAATTAATTCAGCGAGCTGAGAAGTACGACTTAAACATTCTGTGCCATTTTTAACCGCACTTTTATTAAATTCGACGATAGCAGTAGCAATTCGTTTTGCAAAACGCTCTTCACCAAAGGTTTTTAACACCCAAGTTAAATCATCAACAGATACCTGTTTTAGCCACTCTGCCGCTGATAAACCTTGTGTGGTATCCATGCGCATATCTAAGGGGCCATCTTTCATAAAACTGAACCCACGCTCGGCTTCATCAAGCTGTGGAGATGATACGCCTAAATCCAGCAAAATACCGTCAATTTTACCAACTAAATCGAGTTTTTGACAGATATCTGGAATGTGTGAAAAGCTATTATGTTCAATATGAAAACGAGGGTCTTGAATTTTTTCAGCTTCAGCAATCGCACGAGGATCACGATCAACGGCAATCAAACGACCATTTTCAGAAAGCTGAGAGAGAATTAGACGAGAATGACCACCACGACCAAAGGTCCCATCAATATAAATCCCATTTTCTTTCAACGCCAAACCATTCACCGCTTCGTGAAGCAAAACCGTGATATGTTCAGGTGCAGAAAAGGAATTTTGCGTAGTCATAAGTAAAAAGTAAAAGTTAAATCAAAATCGATAAAGAGAAGATAGAGCGGCGCAAGCACCGCTTATCCTGCTAGTGCTGCTGTTCTATAATGACAGCATTTTTAGTTCTTCAGAAGCACCGAATTCAGCACTTGAGCCAATTTCGATATCCTCATCAATTTGTGCGTACCATTCAGTATCGCTCCAAATTTCAAATTTGTTCAACTGCCCTACCAACATTAAGCCTTTTTCTAATTTTGCGTGTTGACGTAATGGACCACTTAATAAGATACGACCTTGCGCATCCATTTCACATTCTGTGGCATAACCGAGCATTACACGTTGTAAGCGGCGTTGATTTGGGTCAAAGTTGGAAAGTGAAAGTAGTTTTTGTTCGATTTTTTCCCATTCATCTAAAGGATAAAGTAATAAACAAGGCTGACGAATATCAACGGTACAAACCATTTGACCTTGGTTCTTTTCCATGATTTCAGCACGATAACGAGTAGGAATCGCTACACGACCCTTCGCATCTAAATTTACCGCTGCTGCACCACGAAACATTTCTCTACCTTTAAACGTCTATTTTTGGAAAAATTTGGCAGAATTTTCCACAAAATTCCACTTTTCACCACTTTGCGTAAGTTTATCGGTTGTAGCCTTAACTTGCAAGCAATTAAAACGTAAAGATTGGTAAATTTTGGCAATAAAATAAACAAAAAAACCGTTTAAGGTTTCCCTCAAACGGTTTTTCAATTTTTAACTCAATTTAATTAGTTATTTACATACGCTTCTTCATCACGATCACCTAATGGTTTAAGCTGTGTGAAGAATAATATCAAGCAAAGAACAGTTAAGCCTAAGCCGATATAAACAGATAATTGATAGTCTAAACCGAAACCGATTTTGTTGTATGCAAGATAAGTAAAACATACAGTACTGATAAATGCCGCAGGGATTGTACATACCCAGTGGAATTTATTATAACGGTATAAGTACGCTGCTGCAGTCCATAACATAACCATCGCAGTGGTTTGGTTTGCCCAAGTGAAGTAACGCCATAAGATAGAGAAATCCACTTTTGATACGATATAACCAACCACGAATAATGGTACAGCAATAATTAAACGTTTAGCTAAGGTTTTTTGTTCTAAATGGAAAAATTCTGCAATAACAAGTCGTGCTGCACGGAATGCTGTATCACCTGATGTAATAGGAAGAACAACCACACCTAATACTGCAAAAATACCACCAACAAGACCTAAGAAGTGGATTGAAGAATCATAAACCACTTTAGAAGGCGAACCCGCTTTAATCGCAGCTAACAAATCTGGTAAAGAATCATAGAAACTTAAACCAACTGCACACCATACTAATGCAATCACACCTTCACCGATCATGGCACCGTAGAAAATGAAACGCCCTTCTTTTTCGTTTTCAGTACAACGCGCCATTAGCGGGCTTTGTGTTGCGTGGAAACCAGATAATGCACCACAAGAGATAGTTAAGAACAAGAGTGGCCATAATGGTAAATCTGCACGGGTTTCAAAGTTTTGGAAGAATTTCTCAAAAGACATACCGTCCACAGAACGATAGAAAGAAATTGGATCTGCTGAGCTAAGATCTGCACTTACTAAACCATATACCATACCTACAGACATAAAGAGTAATAATGCACCGAAGAATGGGTAGATACGACCGATGATTTTATCAACTGGAAGTAATGTCGCAAGAATATAGTAAATGAAGATGATACCAGTCCAAACACTGATAACTGTCGCTTTATCCATACCCCAAACGGTAATACCACCTGCTTCTGCTACTTGATGGATTTCTTCTGCATTACTAATAGAGATGCTACCTGATGCAGCACCGAATACATCCATTGTAATCGTCCCCATTAACTGCGCTGGACTTGCAACGAATACCACACCTACTAATAATAAAAGTACAACAGCTAAGATATTAATAAATGCTTTAACCGGACGACCTAAGTATTTACCTGCAAGATTAGGCATAGATGCCCCGCCATTACGCACACTTAACATCCCGCAGAAATAATCGTGTACCGCACCAGCAAAGATACAACCCACTACAATCCAAAGCATTGCAACTGGTCCGTATAACGCACCAAGAATTGGACCAAAGATTGGACCTGTACCAGCAATGTTTAATAATTGAATTAACCAAATCTTAGTTTTAGACATTGGCATATAGTCAACGCCATCATTCATGGTATAAGCTGGCGTTTGACGGTTTGGATTGATCACAAAAATGCGCTCAATGACACGACTATAAATGAAATAACCTGCTAGCAATAACGCCACGCAGAAGAAAAACCACAACATAAAAAATACTCCTCAGGAATAAATGAATACCGAAATTTAGTCATATACTAGACTTCGTCGGCGGTATTCTAAGTGAAAATCATCAAAATCAAAATTTTAATTTTTATATTGTTTCAATTTTGTGATCCATGTCACGTTTATCATTACGTTTTTTTCACTTACAATATATTTATAAATTAAAATAATTAAAAAAGGATCATCAATGGCTCTCACCCGCTGCCCAGAATGTCGTAAAAAAATCAGCGAGTCCGCTCAATTTTGTCCAAATTGTGGGTTCTCTTTTAAAAAAGAAGATCTTGAAATTTACAAACAAAAACTCGAACAACGACGCCAACAAAATGCCGAAATTAATCGAAAAAGCACTAAGCTTCACCTTATTTGGTTGGCTATTTTTACTATCGTTATCTTATTGGCAAGTTGGCTAACTGGAGAATAAAAAGTGCGGTCAAAAAACAATCAGAATTTTGACCGCACTTTATCTTTATTGCTTAGCTACAGATTAATCTTTTATTTTATCTAACAATACGCTCACTACTTTCGGTACGCCCTTCCCTGCTTTTTCTTTTATTGCGATGACTTGTTTACGGACAAAGCCTGTATTGGGATTTGGATCGATCAAGTAAATTGGCGCTTTGCTTGGCGCTTCATTAACTAAGCCATTCGCAGGATACACTTGCAAAGAAGTACCAATCACTAACACGACATCTGCTTGTTCTACGATATCAATTGCTCGCGCTAACATCGGCACCATTTCACCGAAAAAAACAATATATGGACGCATTGGATGCCCATTTGGATCTTTATCTTCCAATTTCTGATCACCAAAACAATCTACGATATAGCTTTCATCAAAGCTACTGCGAGCTTTATTTAATTCTCCATGTAAATGTAAAACATTTGAGCTTCCTGCGCGTTCATGTAAATCATCCACATTTTGCGTGATAATTCTCACATCATAGGCTTTTTCTAATTCAACTAGTGCGAGATGTGCAGCATTTGGCTTAGCTACAGCCGCATTTTTTCGTCGTTGGTTATAGAAATCTAATACTTTCGCACGATTCTTTTGCAAGGCTTCAGGCGTACAAACCTCTTCGACTTTATGCCCTGCCCATAAACCATCTTCCGCTCTAAATGTGGGAATACCACTTTCGGCACTAATTCCTGCGCCTGTTAATACGACACAAATAGGTTTCATAATACCCTCCTCAGTACTTTATATTATAATCCTGAAAAACAGATTCACTTCGAATTTATAATAAAAAATCGGGCAATTTTTAAACTGCCCGATTTGTTGCTATTTTTGACCGCACTTTATGCTTTTGCGGTATCAATACGTTCAAATGCTAACACTTTATTTTCTAACTGACGAAGTAATAAAGTGGCAATGCCGGTAATGATGAGATAAATTCCACCTGCGATACCGTAGATAGTGAGTGCATCATATTCGGTACCGTAAAGTTGGCGTGCATATCCCATGATATCCATGATCGTAATAGTAGAAGCTAATGCTGTACCTTTAAATACTAAGATAATTTCATTGGTATAAGAAGGAAGCGCACGTTTTAATGCATAAGGAATTAGGATTTTTAACGTCTGCATACGACTTAACCCTAATGCCGCACAGCTTTCCCATTGACCTTTAGAGATCGCTTTGACTGCTCCATGGAATAATTGGGTTGAATAAGCGGCACTATTCAATGCTAAAGCTAATGCTGCACAGAACCATGCGTTGGAGAATAATCCCCATAATGGGCTGTCCACCAACCATTGGAATTGTCCTGGACCTGCATAAATTAAGAAAAATTGCACTAAAAGTGGGGTACCTGTAAATAAAACAAGGAACAAATTGACCGCACTTTTCACCAATTTATTGCCGATAGAAAGCAAGAAGGTTAAACCCAATGCTAAGAAAAAGGCAATAAACAAAGACACAACTGTAAGCAACAGGCTAGTCGGAATGCCTTGAGCAATCACTGCTAAATACTCTTGAAACATTATTCGACTCCCCGTTCAAATCGAGTGAAACGTAATTCTAATTTGCGAATACCCGCTTGGCTGATCAACGTAATCACTAAATAAATTAATGCTGCAATGCCATACCAAGTGAAAGGCTCATGGGTGTTTGTATTGATATATCCAGCCTGACGCATTAAATCATCGACACCGATTAATGACACCAATGCCGTATCTTTTAATAACACGAGCCATTGATTGCTTAAGCCTGGTAAAGCATGTCGCCATACTTGTGGCATAATCAAATTAATGAAGGTATAAGGACGGCTTAACCCTAAAGCTGCACCTGATTCCCACTGTCCTTTTGGAATGGCTTGAATCGCACCACGTAAGGTTTGTGAAGCATAAGAGGCAAAAATCAAAGACAATGCAAATACACCACAACCAAAGGCGCTGAATTCGATATACTCACCCGTTAGCATTTCTACCACTTGGGTTGAACCAAAATAAATCAGTAGAACCACTAAAATTTCGGGTAAACCACGCAATAAAGCGATCACAACAGAAGCTGGTTTTGCAATAAAGACATATTTATTTGCTTCTAAAGCCGTAAAAATAATACTGAGCAATAAACCGACAATTAACGAGCAAATAGCAAGCCCTAAGGTCATTAGGGCTGCATGTCCAATTAATGTAAGATAATCATAAAACATAGATTATTTTGTCATCCATTTGTCATAGATTTTTTGGTATTCACCATTTGCTTTCACAGTTTCTAAACCTTTATTTAAGCTTTCTAGCAATTCTTTGCTTGATTTATTCACCGCGATACCTAAACCATTACCGAAATATTTTTTGTTAGTCACTTTCTCGCCAACAAATTGAATTTCAGGCTCTTTAGAAATCATATCAGACAATACGGCTGTATCACCGAAGATGATATCAATACGGCCATTTTTTAAGTCTAAGATCGCATCTTGTAAGCTTGCATAAGATTTTGCATTATATTGTTTGGTTTCTGCTGCGGTATATTGTTGGAATGTTGTTCCGTTTTGAACACCAATTGTTTTTGCCGAAGCTAAATCTGCTTTGCCTTTTAAAGCAACATAACTTGCTGTGCTGTCATAATACGCATTAGAAAATGAAACTTGTTTTGCGCGCGCTTCAGTAATATCCATTGCAGAAATCGCTGCATCAAAACGTTTTGCTTTCAAGCTTGGAATCAAGGCATCAAAAGCTTGGCTTTTGAAGTGACAAGTTGCTTGGATTTCCTTACAAATTGCATTCGCCACATCAACATCAAAACCAATGATTTCGCCTTTTTCATTTGTTGTTTCAAATGGTGGATAGCTCGGCTCCATCGCAAAAGTGATTTCTTGTGCATTCGCAGCAAAAGCTGCCCCCATTAACATTGCGCTTAAAAGTAATTTTTTCATGTTGTGTTTCCTTATTCTGAGTGTGAAAGATATTGTTTAAATTGTTCGGTTTTTGGATTATCAAAGCAATCTGCACTGCCCATTTCAATAATCTTACCTTGTTCCATATAGACGACCTTAGTCGCCACTTTTTGTGCTACGTTCACTTCGTGGGTCACAATCACCTGAGTAATACCGGTTTGTTGAAGTTCTTTAATGATATCAACCACTTGAGCTGTAATCTCAGGATCCAGTGCTGCCGTTGGTTCATCAAACAACAACACTTGTGGTTTCATCATTAATGCTCGAGCAATAGCAACACGTTGTTGCTGACCGCCTGATAAATGAAGAGGAAAACGATCGGCATGCTCTTCCAAACGTAAACGCTTTAAAAGTTCTAATGCATCTTTTTTCGCTTCTTCTTCGCTAATGCCTAATACTTTTTGGGGCGCTTCAATCAGGTTTTCAATTACCGTTAAATGCGGCCAAAGATTGTATTGTTGAAATACCATGCCGACATCTTGACGAAGTTGACGAATGGCTTTCGGATTATTATTCGCTTTAGATAAATCAAAATGATTATTCGCAATATGCAATTCGCCAGAGGTCGGCACTTCTAATAAATTTAATGTACGTATTAACGTACTTTTTCCTGCGCCACTTGGTCCGAGTAACACCACGGTATCGCCTTCTTGTGCATCAAGATTGATATCAAACAATGCCTGTGATGAACCATAAAAGAAATTCAAATTTTTAACACTAATCGCCATACTAAGTTTACTGCTATCCTCTCTTGATTCTTAAGAATGAATAAATATTACTTTTTAATGATTAATTATGCAAGTGTTTTGATAAAAAAATCCCAAAAAAGTTTTTGGGATCTTTAAATCATTGAATTTTAAACCGCACTTATCGCGAATTAGGCCTCTTTCGCCATCTCAAATTCAACTAACATCATCAAAATATGAATCACTTTGATGTGGATTTCTTGAATACGATCTGCATAACCGAAGTGTGGCACACGAATTTCAACATCCGCTAAGCCTGCCATTTTACCGCCATCTTTACCAGTCATCGCAATCACTTTCATGCCTTTTGCTTTCGCGGCTTCGATCGCATTTAAGATATTTTTAGAATTCCCAGAGGTCGATAATCCAAATAAAACATCGCCTTCTTTACCCACTGCTTCAACAAAGCGAGAGAATACATATTCATAACCAAAGTCATTACTTACACAGCTTAAATGACTTACATCTGAAATCGCAATCGCAGGATAACCCGGGCGGTTTTCACGATAACGACCAGTGAGTTCTTCTGCAAAGTGCATGGCATCACAGTGAGAACCACCATTACCGCAAGATAATACTTTACCGCCATTTTTAAAACTTTCTGCTAATAATTTAGCCGCTTTTTCAATGAGTTTGATGTTGTTATCATCTGAAACAAACTTATTTAATACGTCTTGCGCTTCCACAAGCTCAGCTTTAATTTGATCAAAATACATTTTATTCTCCTTAAAAATTAAAATTCGAAATAGCGTTGGCATTGTATAGCGTTCATTTCAAATAATCTAGCGCTCTTTTTATCACTCCCTTTTTCAGCTTACGTATCATTATTTTGCGATATCTATCGCAAATCCAGCTAAAAACACTGTAAAAAATGACCGCACTTTTTAAACTCAATAAATTTAAAAAGGAGAGATTATGCGAGCGATTTACTTATTACTTTACCTTCTATTCAACCAAATAACTTGGGCGAACGAGCGTGATTTAATGCTATTAGGCACTTATGAAAACCAAGATATTCAAGGTTGGGTAATGTCTGAAAAATTGGATGGGATACGAGGTTATTGGGATGGCAAAACATTATTAAGTCGTCAAGGGCTGCCCTTGCCCGCACCGACCTATTTTACTGCTCAATTTCCGCCTTTTGCCATTGATGGTGAGCTTTTTAATGAACGTAATCAATTTGAAGAAATTGCTTCTATCACAAAATCCTTTAAAGGTGATAATTGGGCAAAATTAACACTTTATGTTTTTGATGTGCCTAATGCATCAGGAAACCTTTTTGAACGTCTCAAAACCTTAGAAGATTATTTGAAAGATCACCCTACGCCTTATATCAAGATTATTCCGCAAATTCCGATACGAGATAAAACACATTTATTCGAGTATTTGCATGAAATTGAAGGGAAAAAAGGTGAAGGGATTGTATTACGTAATCCTCATGCGCCTTACGAAAGAAAACGCAGTACACAAATTTTAAAGTTAAAAAGCACTTATGATGAAGAATGTACCGTGATAGCACATCACAAAGGGAAAGGACAATTTGAGAATATACTCGGATCGCTCACCTGTGAAAATCATCATGGAAAATTCAAAATCGGTTCAGGATTTAATCTGAGTGAGCGCGAAAATCCACCGCCTATTGGTAGCACGATTACCTACAAATATCGTGGATTAACTAATTCTGGAAAACCTCGTTTTGCCACTTATTGGCGAGAGAAAAAATAAGAGCGGTCAAAAACATCACTATTTTTGACCGCTCTTTATGTTTAATAACTCAATTATAGGTGTTGATTAATAAACGCCGCTAATTGATTTTTTGGTAATGCACCCACTTGTGTTGCAACAAGTTGGCCATTTTTGAAAAGTAGTAAAGTTGGGATACTACGTACACCAAATTGACCTGCCACTAATTGGTTGTCATCTACGTTGATTTTAACGATTTTTGCTTTACCTGCGAATTCAGGTGCGATTTCATCTAAAATAGGCGCAATCATTTTGCAAGGGCCACACCATGGTGCCCAGAAATCTACTAATACAGGGATATCAGATTGCACAACAGTAGTTTCAAAATCTGCATCATTAATATGTAATACTTCGCTCATTTTTGTTTCCTTATTTAATAAGGTGCTGACGAATCAACACCTAACGTTAATTAATGTTGTGCATAATAACACAAGGTATATTGGATTGCACAGATTAGTCCGATTGATAAAAACTAATTACTTAAGCTGTGCAAATGCCTGTAATAAATCGGCTTTAATGTCTTCTACATCTTCTAAACCAACAGAAAAACGCAATAATGTGTTTGTAATACCACGAGCGACGCGTTCTGCTTCTGGAATATCCATATGGGTTTGGGTTGCAGGATAGGTAATAAAACTTTCTGTACCGCCTAAGCTTTCCGCAAAGGTAATCAATTTGATTGATTTTAAGAACGTATTTACCCAATTTTCATCTTTCAAACGGAAAGACAGCATACCGCCTTTGTTTGGATATAACACACTATCAATTTGTGGCTGTTCGCGTAAGAATTCCGCAATCGCCTTCGCATTATCTTGATGGCGTTTCATACGTAATGAAAGGGTTTTCATTCCACGCACGGTTAACCAAGAATCAAACGGTGAAAGTACGGCACCTGCACCATTTTGAATATAGGCGATACGATCACAAAGCGCTTGTCCTTTTGCAATAATCAAGCCAACTAAACTATCATTGTGACCTGCAATATATTTTGTGCCACTGTGGATTACAATATCCGCGCCTAAATCTAATGGACGAGATAGCACAGGAGTTAAGAAAGTATTGTCTACAATCATTAACAAGTTGTGTTTTTTCGCTAATTTTGAAATTTCTACCACATCACACTCTTCCATTAATGGATTTGATGGGGTTTCAATAAAAATCGCTTTTGTATTCGCTGTAATCGCAGCTTCAATTTCAGCTAAAGAAGCAGTATTCACATAAACAGGTTTTACGCTGTTGTTATTTTTATAGGCAAAATCCAATAGGCGATAGGTTCCACCATATACATCACTTGACACAATCCATTCATCTGGGCCTTTAAATAAATTCATCAGCACTTGAATTGCCGCCATGCCGGAGGAAAAGGCAAAACCACGATCACCATTTTCTAATTTTGCTACGGTATCTTCCAAAACACTACGCGTTGGGTTTTTCGTGCGCGTATAATCGAATCCGGTGCTTTCACCAATCCCGTGGTGGCCATAAGCCGTTGAAAGATAAATCGGCGTAGAAACCGCACCAGTGCGCTCATCACTGCGATTTCCCGCTTGGGCTAATAATGTATCAATAGAATATTGTTGTGTCATAATTTACCTCTAAAACATGCAAAAATTTGACCGCGCTTTTCTTGATTTAATGGCGAACAAAACGCTCCAATTTTGTCACAAACCCAATCACGATAAAAGTAGAAATTGAAAACTAAGCTAAAATTATATTCTTGTGTCAAATTTTGCTGTAATTTCAACCGAAACGAAGATTTTTTCAACATTTGAATTTTTTTTTCATATCTTCGATTGACAGAGTTTAAAATTTCCGTAAAATTCACCGCACTAACAGCGTATGCGGGAATAGCTCAGTTGGTAGAGCACGACCTTGCCAAGGTCGGGGTCGCGAGTTCGAGCCTCGTTTCCCGCTCCAAACTAACGGCGTGTTAGCAAAGCGGTTATGCACTGGATTGCAAATCCATGTAGCTCGGTTCGACTCCGGGACACGCCTCCATAACCACGCAGTTAGTTAATCACTCGATGCCCGAGTGGTGGAATCGGTAGACACAAGGG
>NZ_KV820361.1:170329-206947 GCF_001815355.1 Haemophilus sp. HMSC068C11 | reverse complement strand
TGCCAGTTCAAGTCTGGCTTCGGGCACCATTTTAAATATAAAAAGAAGATTGTCGCGTAAGCGGCTTTTTTTATACCTAAAATTTAGCTTTTCTGTTTTTTGACTAAGTCATTTATGACTTTATATCTAACTAAAACGCACAAAAAAACGACCGCACTTGCGGTCGTTTCTATTTATCGCTCAAAGGATTATTTTAATTTTTCACCTTTAAATTCACCTGTTAAGCTTTCTAAGAAAGACGTGATATCTTCAACATCTTTTTGAGCTGGCTGTTTCACGTTACTTTGGTATTTCAACATTGCACTCACAGCATCTTTTAATTCTTTTGCTGAGGCATCATGGAAATATGGTGCAGTAAGCGCGACATTGCGCAAGGTTGGCACTTTAAAACGATGCATATCAAACGGATCTTTAGTTTGTGCAAATCGGCCTTCATCGGCATCAGTTAATGGCGTACCACGATCTTTAAAGTAATCGCCGTAAAGTCCCATGTATTCATAAGATTGTCCGCCCATTGCCACGCCAGTATGACAAGTATCGCATTTATGTTGTTTGAATAATTCATAACCGCGAACTTGTTGCTCGGTCAAGGCTGTTTTATCCCCTTTCAAATAACGGTCGAAATCACTATTTGGCGTAATTAATGTTTTTTCATATTCACCAATCGCGTGAGTTAAGGTTTCTTTTGTCACTTGTGGATATTCTTTTAAGAATTCTTTTTTGAACTCTTCATCCATTTCAAAACGAGCCACGATGTCATCCCAAGAGTGCGAACCCATTTCTACTGGATTTGTTGGAGGACCTTTCGCTTGATCAGCTAAATCTGCCGCACGCCCATCCCAGAATTGTACAAAGTTAAAGGCGGCATTGAACACAGTTGGCGCATTAATTGGGCCTTTTTTACCATCAATACCCGTTGAAGTATCAAGTCTATCCACGCCACCTTTGTCTAATTGGTGACAAGTATGACATTGAATAGAACCATCGCCTGATAAACGTCCATCAAAGTAAAGATCATGACCTAAAGCGACTTTTGCTTCATCAGTTGCAATACTGCCTGGAATCGGTTGAACTAAACGATCTGCATCAACATTGGGTGTTTCTTTTGGTAAAGACATTTTACGTGCTTCACGAATCCAGTTAAGCAATGCCACTTTTTCTTGCTCATCTGGTTTACTTCCCCAGTGGAGATGTCTGAATTTAGCAATTGGCATTTCGTTATTTTCAAGTACGCGCTGTAATTTTGCTAAATCAGCTTGGGATAATTTGCTCGGATCTTTTAAGCCTTCAAGTAAACGATCCAGGCGGAAAGCTCGAAGTCCACTTTGAATATCCGATTGCATTTCATCACCCACAATCGGGAATTTTGAATAAAATGGAAGAGGTGTGTTTGGACTATGGCAATATTGACAGCTATTATCAAATAAGGCTTTTGCCACTTTTTCTTGTTCGCCAGTATAGCGATTTTCCATTAAAAGTTGGGTCGCATTCTCTTTATCAAATTGGTGTAGATACCCCACAACGCCAAAATAACCTAAGATAGCAATGGCTGCACCGCCAATAATCAGTTTTTTTATCTAATCCTCCAAACGATCAATAAAACATAAAAAAGAAAGGTAAAGCTTAAAGCAAGATGATTATGCCAAAAAATTGGCTTATATTTTATGTGGATTTAATTAACTTTGGCTATGGATTCGATTGATTGCATTAAAGGCCTTTTTATCTTATAAGCGAGAATTCCCCTAAAATTAAGCAATAAAAAATGCGGTTATTTCTAACCGCACTTTACTTTTCATTATCTCTTGTTTATTTCTTTGGCGCTTGCATAAAGCGGAAGAAATCACTGTCAGGTTTCAAAATCATCATATTATCTGAACCTTCAAAGCTGCTTTCATAGGCTTTTAAGCTACGAATAAAGCTATAAAACTGTGGTTCTTGTGCAAAAGCTTGAGAATACAATTTTGCTGCGGCTGCATCACCATTACCACGCAATTCTTGTGCCGTTTTATTTGCATTCGCTAAGATCAAGGTGACCTTACGATCCACGTCTGCTTGAATGAACGC
This sequence comes from Haemophilus sp. HMSC068C11, assembly GCF_001815355.1. Lineage (GTDB taxonomy): Bacteria > Pseudomonadota > Gammaproteobacteria > Enterobacterales > Pasteurellaceae > Haemophilus_D. Next base: position 204,883 of record NZ_KV820361.1, on the reverse strand, counting down.
CGCTTTTTCTTTACCTTGAGAACGGTGTTCACGAGCAACCGCATCACGCTCTGCACGCATACGTTGGTAAATCGAAGATGAGACTTCATCCGGTAAATTGATTTGTTTTACGCGAACATCGACGACTTCAATCCCTAATTCAGAGGTACTATCCTGCCCTGAATTTAGCGCTTTTTTCGCCCCCGCCATTAATTCACCACGCGTACCTGAAACGATATCTTTAATTGTACGAGTACCAATTTCTGAACGCAGACGGTCATTCACTTTACGGCTTAATAAGCTTGAAGCTTGGTTATAATCGCCACCACCCGTTGCGGTATAGAAACGACCGAAATCGCTGATTTTCCATTTTACATAGGAATCCACCAACAAGTCTTTTTTCTCGACTGTCACAAAACGAGTAGCAGATCCATCAAGGGTACGAATACGCGCATCAAGCACTTTAATGCTATCAATTAAAGGCAATTTAAAATGCAAACCTGGTTCATACACGACCACTTTGTTTTCTGCATCACGTTGTACTTTGTTAAAACGTAACATGATGCCACGTGAGCCTTCAGTTACAACCACCACGCTGGAATATAACACCGCTGCAATCACCACAATAATCGGAAGTAAAAATTTACGCATTAGTTAAATCTCCCTTGGCGAATGCCTTCATTTGATTGAACCGGTTGAACCGCTTGTGTTTCTACACGACGTTCCTGTGTTGAAACAGGCGCAGAACTGACCGCATTTTCTGAAGTAGTGGTCACTGGCTTAGCCGTCTTTTTACCCATTAATTGCTCCAATGGCAACACAGTTAAATTGTTACCATTATTGCTGTCTAACATCACTTTAGGTGTGTTTGCCATCACTTTTTCCATGGTTTGAATATAAAGACGCTCTTTTAACAAATCAGGTGCCGCTTTAAATTCAGGTAGAAGACGTTGTAAACGTTCCACTTCCCCTTGCGCATCAAGCACAACACGATCTTTATAAGCCGTTGCTTCTTCAACGATACGCTGAGCATCACCACGAGCGATTGGCTCTTTCTCGCGAGCATAAGCTTCTGCTTCACGAATGTAACGTTGTTCGTCTTCCTGTGCTTTAATCGCATCATCGAAAGCATCTTTCACTTCTTCTGGTGGACGTGCAGATTGGAAGTTCACGTCAATCACTTCAAGTCCCATATCATAAGGTTTGATAATATCGTTCAAGGCTTTCCATGTATCTTCACGTACCACGGCTCGACCCGTTGTCAGCACATCATTCATAGTCATATGACCAATCACATAACGAAGTGCACTGTCAGTCGCTTGTCCAAGACTATTGTCCGCATTGCTTACGCTAAACAGGTATTTTTCAGGATTTTGCACGCGATATTGTACGGTCATTTCCACTTTAACCATGTTTTCATCTTTGGTTAACATCGCACCTTGTGTTTTAAGCTCACGAACTTGCTCTACATTCACTGGAATCACTTTATCAATAAAGGTTGGTTTCCAGTTTAAGCCTGGTTGAACGATAGAATGAAACTCGCCAAAACGTAACGTCACGCCACGTTCTGCTTCTTTAATGGTATAAAAACCGCTTGCGCCCCAAATAATCCCTCCGATTACTGCGGCGATCGGTAAAATTTTACCTAAATTAAATGAAGGCATATTAGGCGAAGTATTATTTGAACCGCTTTTTTTATTGCCACCACCTAGTTTTTTCAACAGATTATTGAATACCTCTTCAATATCTGGTGGTGATTGCTCCTGATTCTTATTGTCTCGCGCCCCCCAGCCATTTTCATTTTGCTTATCTGATGAATTATCTGACTGTTTTGGACCGCTACTCTGTCCCGGTTTACCCCAAGGATCTTGATCTGGACCGTTTTGCGACATTACGTTCTCCATTTGTCTAAAATTTTTAATGAGTTTAACGAAATAAATGGGGTTAGTCTATGAAAATACAAGTGACAATGCAAATTTTACAAAATAAAAAATCCTTGAATATTTTCAAGGATTTTCTTTTATTCATTTACTTGGTAAATCAAGGATTTTTTTATATTTTTTTCTTCTAATTCTTTTCCATTCCATTGATAAAAGTGCGGTTGGATTTTTGACTGATTAATAAACGCAGCAAAATAAAAAGGTAATTCATCGGTAAAGATCAATTCCCCTTTCGGACAATAATCTGAAAAGATCTGTAACCGCGCTGGTAAATGTACCACACTTGAAAGTTTTACAATCCCAACACCTTGTGATTTCAATACCGCCTCACGCAAACACCAACAGCGATAAAAAGCCTGCTCCTCATTAAGTTGTTTAGCAAACCATTCTTGCTCTGCTTGTGGCGCAAAATGCGCCATGAGTGCAGAAAAATTTCGTTTTTTGGGAAATTCAATATCAATACCGACCGCACTTTTTTCTGATTCATTAATATGCAGCAATACGGCAACCCAATCGCCTGAGTGGCTTATATTAAAATCGATGTTCTCGACGAGAAATTGTGGTCTACCACTTTGCGTACGATAAATTTGCCCTAAAAGTGCGGTTGATTTTCCCGCTTTTTTTAGCAACTGCCAAAGTAAAAAATGCGCTAATCGACGACATTGATGTCGTTGCGTTATCCGAGAATTCCCCTTCGGTTCCGTATGCAAATTCTCAGGAACTAGTTCCCTAGGAATTTCATCAAAAGGAAAAGGTTGTTGAATATTGGCGTAGGCAATAAAAGTTGTCATAAAAATAATGAATAAACATGCAAATTTGATTGCATTATAAAAGGAAATCTACCGCACGCCAACATAAGCTAAAACTCATCAAAGCAAGGTGTTAGATTGAAATTGTGAGCGGTTTCACAGATTTTTCTCTTCAAATACGTTACATTTCGAAAAAGTAGTCACAGGAGGTTCTATGTTTAAACAACTTCAACAAGTTGGTAAGGCATTTATGTTGCCGATTGCTATTTTGCCTGCTGCAGGTCTTTTACTCGGGATCGGCGGTGCACTTTCCAATAAAGCAACGGTGCAAGCCTATCCAATTTTAAATAATGAGGCTCTGCAAGGTCTGTTTCAGATTATGTCTGCAGCCGGTAGCGTGGTATTCGCTAATTTAGCCTTATTATTGTGTATTGGTTTAGGTATCGGCTTAGCCAAACGTGACAAAGGCGTTGCTGCTCTCGCTGCCGTTGTTGGTTATCTCATTATGACGGGCACCATTGCTGCATTAATTCCGATTTTCTCTCCTGATGTAAAAAGCATCGATACGGGTGTGATTGGCGCATTGGTGATGGGCTTGATTACCGTTAAATTACACAATCGCTATCACAACATCCAATTACCACAAGTATTAGGTTTCTTTGGCGGCTCTCGCTTTGTGCCAATTGTGACTGCTTTTTCAGCTATTTTCGTTGGATTAGTTTTCTTCCTCATTTGGCCAACTTTCCAACAATGGCTCGTCTCAGCAGGTAAAAGCATCGCATCCATGGGAACCTTTGGTACATTCTTATACGGTTTCTTAATGCGATTATCTGGTGCGGTTGGCTTACATCACATGATTTACCCACTATTTTGGTATTCTGAATTAGGTGGTGTAGAAATGGTCAATGGCGAGATGATTGTTGGTGCACAAAAAATCTTTTTCGCTCAATTAGCCGATCCAAATCACCATGGTTTATTTACTGAAGGGACACGTTTCTTTGCCGGCCGTTTTGATACCATGATGTTTGGCTTACCAGCAGCCTGTTTAGCTATGTATCACTGCGTACCGAAAAAACGTCGTGCAAAAATTGGCGGCTTATTCCTTGGTGCAGCCCTAACCTCTTTCATTACTGGGATTACTGAACCGATCGAGTTTATGTTCTTGTTTGTTGCACCATGGCTTTATGTATTCCACGCTTTCTTAGATGGTGTATCTTTCTTTATTGCCGATTATCTAAACATCTCTATCGGGAATACTTTCTCTGGTGGTTTTATTGATTTCTTGCTCTTCGGCATTTTACAAGGTGATGAAAACACCCATTGGTTGCGTGTGATTTTTGTCGGTATTCCTTGGGCTCTGCTCTATTATTTCTCTTTCGTTTTCTTGATCCGCATTTTTAATGTAATGACACCAGGACGCGGTGAAGAAACCGAAGAAAATGCAGAGCAAGAAACCAGCTCTCTGACTGAAAATGCACATAAAATTATTGCAGCATTAGGTGGCGCTGAAAATATTGAAAACGTGGATGCGTGTATTACTCGCTTACGTGTTTCAGTTAAAGATGTCAAAGCCGTTGATAAAGCCACATTGAAAAAATTAGGTGCGATTGATGTGCTTGAAGTCGGTGGTGGCGTACAGGCCATTTTCGGTGCTAAAGCTGTACTCTATAAGAGTGAAGTGAATCAAATCTTAGGAAAAGAAGATTAACTCCTAAAAAATAAAGGGCGTTTATCCCGCCCTTTTGAGTGATAAAACAAAAGTACGGTCAAAATTAACCGCACTTTTTTATTATTTCAACAAATATGCACGTAATTGTGCAAAATCGTCATCCATTTCATCAGAAAGTAATGGCAATTTATTGTGTTTATCCAACGCTTCTGGCAATGGAAGATCGAGCGAAAGAATACGCTCCACAGACTCTTTAAATTTCGCAGGATGTGCTGTACATAAGAAAATACCGGTTTCATCCGCTTTAAGTTGGTCTTTCAATACTTGATAGGCGATCGCTCCGTGTGGCTCACATAAATAACCTTTTGCATACATCGTTTTTAAGGTTTCTTCTGTTTCGCCATCACTTAACATGCCTGAACCTAAATCACTTAAATTCCAGTCATTACGCTTAAATAACTCTTCGACACGTGGCCAGTTGTTCGGGCGACTTACATCCATCGCATTAGAAAGCGTGGCTACTGTCGCTTTAGGTGCCCAGTTACCTGATTCTAAATAACGCGGCACAGTATCGTTCGCATTGGTTGATGCAATAAAGCGTTTAATTGGTAAACCTAATGTTTTTGCGATTAACCCTGCGGTTAAGTTACCAAAGTTACCACTTGGTACGGAAACCACGACATTATCACGTTTTTCTTTTGGTAACTGTGCGACCGCTTCAAAGTAATAACAAACTTGTGCTAATAAACGGCTAATATTGATGGAGTTTGCTGAGTTTAACCCAATTGCTTGACGTAGTTCGGCATCATCAAACGCTTGTTTGACTAACGCTTGGCACGCATCGAAATCGCCATTAATCGCAACAGTGCGGATATTCCCACCTAAAGTACAGAATAGTTTTTCTTGTAATGGGCTGATTTTGCCTTTCGGATATAAAATCACCACATTGATATTTTCCAACCCATAAAATGCGTGGGCAACGGCTGCGCCAGTATCACCCGAAGTGGCTGTTAAAATGGTGATTTTACCATCACCACGCACTGCAGCGAGCGCCTGCGCCATAAAACGACCACCAAAGTCTTTAAATGCTAAAGTTGGACCGTGGAATAATTCAAGGGCATAAATATTGTCTTCTACTTTTTCTAACGGTGCAGGAAAAGTAAATGCATTTTTCACCATTACATCTAGTGTGGCTTTCGGTAATTCTTCACCGATTAATGCGCCAAGAATTTTTTGGCTACGTTCCACCAATGGTAAGGCTAATAACTCATCAATATTAGTTAAAGCAGGGATCGTTTCTGGAAAGAACAAGCCTTGATCTTTGCCAAGCCCTTGACGTACTGCCTGAGCAAAATTCACTTGTTCTTCAGGGTGTTTGATGTTGTACAAATTCATTGTATATCCGTTAATTATAGAGTTTTAATAAAATATTATTCCCCTCTTAATAAGAAGAGGGGAAAATGATTGACTGCTTAACCTAGCTCTCTCGCGCCGTCATTATCGACCTTACAAACGTGCACAAAGCCTTCATTGTTTTGTAAATAATGATTTTCTAAATAAGTCGCCAGTTTTGTTGCGGTTTGTAAATCGGGTGCGATGGAGAAAATCGTTGGTCCAGAGCCTGAAATCCCCGTCGCTAATGCACCTAAATCACGAGTGGCTTGTTTCACTTCTGCGAAGTTAGGTAATAAAGCCTCACGATAAGGTTCTGCAATCACATCTTTCATCATCATCGCAGCAAGGTTTTCTTGATGCGTGTGACATGCGTGCACAAAGCCACCTAAATGACGGCCATGAGAAATCACATCTTGACGCGTGTAGCTTTTCGGTAAAATTGCACGCGCTTCAGCGGTTGAAACCTCAATGCCTGGGTAAGCTAAGACCCAGTACCAATTATCAAAAAATGGCAGTTTTTGGCAAATGTTACCGAGGGATTGTACCATAAATTGCACACCACCAAGATAGCAAGGCGCAACGTTATCATAATGGATTGAACCTGAAATACGACCTTCCAACTCTCCCATCATTTCTAACAGTTCCATTTTTGAAAATGGTTCATCGTGGAATTTATTTAATGCCACTAATGCTGCTACGATAGAGCACGCACTTGACCCCAATCCCGAACCAATCGGCATATTTTTCTCAAGGGTCAAACGCAATGGTTTAACTCTCACATTGCGTAATTTTAATTGCTCACTAAACAGTACATAGGCCTGATACACGATATTTTTTTGCGGCTCTTTTGGCAATTTACGCACAAAATAGCCCGCACTTTCGAGCTCAAAACCACTTGGAATAGACTCAATCTGTACGACATCACCTAACAATGAACCATCAATCGGTGAAATGGCTGCACCCAATGTGTCAAATCCCACACTAATATTGGCACTCGATGCCGGAGCATAAATTCTTAACATGTTATGTCCTTTTTAGTGGTGTAATGTTCTTAAAATATCAGCAAAGATGCCCGCTGCAGTCACTGCATTACCTGCACCATAACCACGTAATAACAACGGAATTGGTTGGTAATAACGGGTATAGAATGCAAGGGCATTTTCACCGTCTTTCACCTTGTACAATGGATTATTTTGATCTACAGCGATAATTGATACTTTGCAGTGGCCATCTTTAATTTGTCCTACGTAACGCAATACTTTGCCCTCTGCTTTCGCCGCTTCAACGCGCGCTTTAAATTCCGCATCTAATTGTGGCAACATTGCCATAAATTCATCAGCAGATTTGCCTTCTGAGAAGCCTTTTGGCAATACTCCTTCCACTTCCACATCGGAAAGCTCAAGTTCTAAACCTGCTTCACGCGCTAAAATAAGCAATTTACGTGCCACATCTTGTCCTGATAAATCATCACGAGGATCTGGTTCTGTAAACCCTTTTTCACGTGCAAGCGCGGTCACTTCTGAAAGAGAAAGTCCTTCTTCTAATTTACCGAAAATGAAAGAAAGTGAGCCCGATAAAATGCCTTCAAAATACTCAAGCTCATCACCAGCTGCCAACAAGTTCTGTAAGTTTTCGATAACCGGTAAGCCTGCGCCTACGTTGGTTTCATATAAGAATTTATGTTGGCTCGCTTGTGCATTACGACGTAATTCGTGGTAATAAGCTAATTCACGAGTATTCGCTTTTTTATTTGGAGTTACCACATGGAAGCCTTCTTTTAACGCTCGTGCATAAAGTCCTGCGACCGATTCAGCCGTTGTACAATCAACAAAGACTGGGTTCACTACGTGATGCAACTTAATGAAAGATAACAACACATCGAAATCAGAAGGTTGGGTTGCATTTTCAAGATCTGCTTTCCAATTATCTAAATTCAATCCGTTTTCATCCAAAAGCATTTTTGTTGAATTCGCTAAGGCACAAACACGGATTTCAATATCCTTCTTTGCGAGGTATTCTTTTTGGTGTTTAATTTGTTCAATTAACTCACCACCAACGCCACCAACGCCGACTAGAAACATATCGACAACTTTCTTGTTATTAAAAAGGGCTTGGTGAGTCGCTTTCACAGCTTCAATCGCTTTATTTTGCGCGACAACTGCGGAAATTGAACGCTCAGAAGAACCTTGTGCAATTGCGACTAAGCTGATATTCGCTTGTGCTAAGGCAGAGAAGAAACGAGCCGCAATACCTTTAGCTTGTTTCATACCATCACCTACAACTGAGATGATAGATAGATCTTTTGCGACTTCAATTGGCTCTAAGTCATGCGCTTTTAATTCTGTCGCAAACTCTTGTTCTAAAATCGCTTTTGCTGCATCCGCTGATTTAACAGGCACACAGAAACTAATGCTGTATTCAGAAGAAGATTGAGTGATTAAAATAACTGAAATACCCGCTTTTGACATCGCTGAAAATACACGCGCAGCCATCCCCACCATGCCTTGCATACCAGGGCCTGAAACATTAAACATTGCCACGTTGTCAAGGTTAGTAATCCCTTTCACTTGTAAACCTTCAGATTTCACATGACCATCGATTATTGAACCAGGTGCAGATGAATTACCGGTGTTTTTAATCACACAAGGGATTTGTTTTGGTAATAATGGACCAATTGTACGTGGATGGATCACTTTCGCACCAAAATAAGAAAGCTCCATCGCTTCACGGTAAGAAAGGCTTGGTAATAAACGAGCATCTGGCACTAAACGTGGGTCACACGTATAAACGCCATCCACATCAGTCCAAATTTCACAAACAGATGCATCTAAACAAGCGGCTAAACAAGCGGCTGAATAATCAGAACCGTTACGGCCTAATAACACTAATTCACCTTTATCATTACATGCGGTAAAACCAGCCATTAGAACCACTTTATCTTTACCGATACTTTTTGCATCAACGCGTTTTGTCGATTCATCAATATCAACTGAAGATTCTAAGTAACCACCCTGTGCTAATAATTGCTTAACAGGATCAACAATGTGAACACTATATCCACGCGCTTCAAACCACGCTTTCATCATCGCAATCGATAATTTTTCACCACGGCAGTCAATAGTTGCTTTAACTTTATCTTCTACTTTGCCGGCTTGGCGGATTTCTTCTAATAAACCTTTAATTTGGGCAAATTCTGCATCAATGAGGGCTTTGGTACCCGCAAGATCAAATTTATTATTTTCAGCGTGCAAACCATTAATGATGTTATAGAAAATTTCAATGGCTTCGTTAAAGTGGGTATCAGTAGGTTGGTTTAATGCGGCTTTTTCAGAGAGGGCAACAAGATGGTTAGTAATTTTTGCTGGAGCAGATAAGACACCGGCAGCCTGCTCTTCTAAATGAGCTTTTTCGATTAATTGAGCTGCTTGTGAGAAACGCTCAGGATTGGCTAATGAAGTGCCACCAAATTTTAATACGCGCATGATAATATCCTCAGATGTTGTGATTTTTAAATACTAAAAAACCCGCACTAGACTGAATGCGGGTTTTTTTGATCCTGTTTGTTATGCACTAACCCGCCCCATTAATTGTCGTAATGGTCATAATAATGGTGGTAATCGTGAAAGTGCGGTTATTTTTCATTGTGTTTTAACCTTGAAAAAAAGATGTGTTTAGAAATACCGAAAAAGCGCGGGCTTGTCAAACACAAAATCAAAAAAATGAAGATTTTTTCTAAAAATCATCGCTTTGGTGTAGAATGAAGAGAGTTTCACATTGGTCAGGAAGGGAATTATGACAATTCAACAAGCTCTCGAAACCATTCATCAAAAAATTCAAGATGCCACTCAACTCGCTCACCGCCCAGACAGTGCGGTCACTTTATTAGCAGTTTCTAAAACGAAACCCAATGAAGCGATTTTAGAAGCCTATCATGCAGGACAAAAAGCATTTGGGGAGAACTACGTTCAAGAAGGTGTAGATAAAATTCAGTATTTTGAAGCACAGAATATTCAGCTTGAATGGCATTTTATTGGCCCATTGCAATCCAATAAAACGCGTCTTGTGGCCGAACATTTCGATTGGATGCAAACGTTAGAACGTGCAAAAATTGCTGATCGTTTAAATGAACAACGCCCTACCAATAAAGCGCCTTTGAACGTTCTAATCCAAATTAATATCAGTGATGAAGCGAGTAAATCAGGTATTCAACCGGGTGAAATGATTGCGCTTGCAAAACACATTGAAAATCTACCGCACTTACGTTTACGTGGATTAATGGCTATCCCTGCTCCAACAGACAATATTGCTGAACAAGAAGCGGCTTTTAGCCAAATGGAACAATTATTTGAACAGCTAAAAACAGCTTTCCCTCATCAACAAATTGATACCCTTTCTATGGGAATGACCGATGACATGCAAAGTGCCATCAAATGTGGCTCAACCATGGTACGCATTGGTACGGCCATTTTTGGCGCAAGAGATTATTCGAAAAAATAATGAATAGAAAATAAAAAAGCGGTCAAAATTGACCGCTCTTTTTTTATTTGGATTTAATTAAACTTCTTCGCTCTTTTCAGAGAAACGTTCAATCTTCGCACCTAAGCAACGAAGTTTATCTTCCACGTGCTCATAACCACGATCGATGTGATAAATACGATCCACGATAGTTTCACCACTTGCGATACAGCCTGCTAATACAAGGCCGATTGATGCACGTAAATCTGTTGCCATCACTTCTGCACCAGAAAGATGCTCAACACCATGACACACTGCAGTATTACCTTCAATCTCCGCTTTACCACCCATACGAATTAACTCTGGAATATGCATAAAGCGGTTTTCAAAAATGGTTTCAGTGATGATACTTGTGCCTTCTGCCACCATGTTTAACAAGGTGAACTGAGCTTGCATATCGGTTGGGAAACCTGGGTGTGGTGCAGTACGAATATTAACAGCTTTTGGACGATTGCCATGCATATCCAAGGTAATGCTATCTTCTGTGACTTCAACTTCTGCACCCGCTTCACGAAGTTTATCAATCACGGCATCCATGGTATCTGCTTTGGTATTTTTACATACCACACGACCACCTGAAATGGCACCCGCAATTAAGAATGTACCGGTTTCAATACGATCTGGCACAATACTGTGCTCGCAGCCAGTTAAACGCTCAACACCTTCAACGACAATGTGATCCGTACCAGCACCTGTAATTTTTGCGCCCATTTTGTTGAGGAAATCAGCTGTATCGACAATTTCAGGCTCACGTGCGGCGTTTTCAATCGTTGTTGTACCTTCAGCAAGCGTTGCCGCCATCATGATAGATAAAGTCGCACCAACGCTCACTTTTTCCATCACAATACGTGTACCTACAAGACGCTCTGCGACAACTGCTTTTACATAACCTTCGTCAAGCTCAATCGTTGCGCCGAGTTTTTCTAAGCCACTAATATGAAGATCAACCGGACGTGCACCAATTGAACAACCACCAGGTAAAGAAACTTGACCTTGATGAAAACGAGCCACTAACGGTGCTAATGCCCAAATAGAGGCACGCATGGTTTTTACTAATTCATACGGTGCAACGAAGTGATCAATTTTAGAGCAATCTAGTAATACGGCACCTTCAACATCACGCTCTGCCACCACGCCAAGTTTACGTAAGATTTTTAAGGTGGTATCAATATCTTTGAGTTCCGGTACATTTGTTAATTTAACCGGCTCAGTCGCCAAAATTGCGGCAAAAAGAATAGGAAGTGCAGCATTTTTTGCACCAGAGATGGTTACAGTACCACTTAAGCGAGATTGCCCGCCATAAACACGAAATTTTTCCATAGAAAATCCTAGCTTGCTTGATGTAATAGACGATCCATTTTCCACTTTTCAGTGGTATAGGTTTTAATAGTTAAAGCGTGAATTTCGCCAGTTTGAAAGTAAGGCATTAATGGCGCGTAGATGGTTTGTTGCTGTTTTAATTTAGAAAGTGCTGAGATCTCATCGCTCACTACAATCACACCAAAGTGTGCATTTTCACCTTGAGCATAAACCTCATCTACATTCAGGCTTTCTTTTAAAATACGTTCAATTTCTTGCAGTTCCATTAGGATTTCCGTTTTAATGATGATCAATAAAAGTGCCAATCCAATGAGATAAATTCACTAAATCAGCAAGGGTTAATAACTGTTCCGGCGGATTTATCAACCGCACTTTTTTATTTGGTAACTGCTCACTATCATGTAGAAAATCACACAATAATGCAAAACCAGCAGAATCAATTCGTTTAATATTCGTTAAATCAAATTCAATGATACTTTGATTCGCTAGTTTTTCTGATAAAAAAGAAGCACGTTGCTGCCATAATGGTAACAACGTGTTGCGGGATAGCTCCTCCGATAATTGGAGAGCTATCTTATCATTATTTTGGATTAAATCCCACTTTAACGCAGTCATTCGCTTATTTGCTCAATGTCACGGGTGCTGCAGCTGATTTTTGAATTTGAGCAGTTAATGCATCAATACCTTGTTGACGTAAGATACCGCTCCATTCGTTTTGTTTGGTGACAACCATGCTCACGCCTTCTGCAACCATGTCATAAGCTTGCCATTCGCCAGTTTTACTGTTTTTACGCCATTTGAAATCTAATTTGACTGGCGCTTGTCCACCATTTTGCATGATGTTTACACGAATACTTACAAGGTTTTTGTCGCCTACTTCTTTTGCCGGTTCAATTTGAATATTTTGATCGGTGTAAGCGGTTAACACTTGCGCGTAAGCTTGTTCGATAAAATCGCTGAATGCTTTAAAGAATTTTTCACGTTGTTCTGGTGTAGTTGATTTAAAGTATGAACCCAACACTAAAGAACCTGCATAGTTTACTTGCACGTAAGGTAATAAATCATTACGCACGATAGTACGTAAATAGTTTGGATCCTTTTTAATTTTTGCCTGATTGTTTTTGATATCGGCAAATAACTTATCTGATGCTTGTTGCATCAACACATAAGGGCTCGTTTCTGCACGTACAGTTTGAGTCACAAAAAGTGCAGTCACTGCAAATGCCATTACGCTAAACCATTTTTTAAACTGAGTAAATTTCATCATAAATCTCCTAAATAAAGATTATTATTTGGCTTCAGGTTCTGCTTTGTCAGCATTGCCGTCGGCTTTTTTATCACCGTAAAGGAACTGGCCGATTAAATCTTCCAATACCATTGCGGATTTTGTGTCTTGAATTTGGCTACCGTTTTTTAACATCGCGGTTTCACCATCATCAAAACCCATCGTTAAGGCGATATATTGCTCGCCCAATAATCCCGATGTTTTGATCGATAACGAACTGTTTTCCGGAATTTCTTTATATTCTTCATTAATCGCAATGCTTACTTTTGGCAAATAAGATTTTTCATCTAACGTAATGTCAGATACGCGACCAATGACTACCCCACCAAGTTTAAGTGGTGCACGGACTTTTAGTCCACCAATATTGTCAAAAGTTGCAGTCACCGTGTAAGATTTTGTTTCACCAAAACCTTGTACGTTTGCTACACGTAAGCCTAAAAACACTAACGCGGCGATACCGAGTAGTAAAAATAGCCCTACCCAAAATTCATATTTAATTGTTTGTCGCATAAAAATACCCTTTTAGCCTGCCCCAAACATAATGGCAGTTAAGATGAAATCGAGCCCAAGAACCACAAGTGATGCGTGGACAACTGTTCTGGTTGTGGCTTGACTGATACCTTCTGATGTCGGAATACAATCATAACCATTGAATAACGCAATCCACACCACGGCAATGGCGAAAAATACGCTTTTAATAAATCCGTTTAGAATGTCATAGCTCCAGCTGACGGCATTTTGCATCACAGACCAAAAGCTACCTGCATCGACACCTTTCCAATCTACGCCGACAAGCGCACCGCCCCAAATACCAATCGCGGTAAAGAGAAGCGCAAGAATTGGCATCGCAATCAACCCTGCCCCAAAACGCGGTGCAATCACTCGACGTAATGGATCAACCGCCATCATTTCAAGGCTGGAAAGTTGTTCTGTGGCTTTCATTAAGCCAATTTCAGCTGTTAACGCAGAACCTGCTCGACCCGCGAATAAAAGTGCGGTCACTACTGGGCCTAATTCACGTAATAAAGAGAGCGCCACAAGTTGTCCAAGGCTCGTTTCAGCAGAAAAATCAACCAAAACTACATAGCCTTGTAAGCCCAACACCATTCCAATAAATAAACCTGAAAGCAGGATAATCAATAAAGACTGTACACCTAATACGTATAACTGCTTCACTAATAAAGGAAAATGTTGACGAATTTGTGGCTTACCCACTAACGCACCAAACAGCATAAAGCCGGAACGACCTAATGCGCGGAAAAATTTGATTACGCTTCGTCCAAGTGAAGAAATCATATCAACAATCATTTAAATAATTCCTCCACATAATCACCTGCCGGATAATGGAATTTTACCGGACCATCTGCTTCACCTTTTAAGAACTGAACCACTTGCGGATCTTGGCTCGCGAGCAGTTGCTCTGATGTTCCTTCGGCAATCACATGTTTATCCGCAATAATATAGGCATAATCCGCAATGCTTAATACTTCCTGCACATCATGGGAAACCACAATAGAGGTTAAATTCAGTGCTTCATTCAAGCGTTTAATTAAGCTCACGATCACGCCCATGCTGATTGGATCTTGCCCTGTAAACGGCTCATCAAACATGATTAAATCTGGGTCAAGTGCAATCGCACGCGCTAATGCGGCACGACGAGCCATCCCACCAGAAAGCTCCGAAGGCATTAAATCTGCCGCACCGCGTAAGCCCACCGCTTCTAATTTCATCAACACAATTTGACGAATTAGACTTTCCGGCAAACGGGTATGCTCGCGAATCGGAAATGCCACGTTATCAAACGTGGAAATATCCGTAAATAAAGCGCCTGATTGGAATAACATTCCCATGCGTTTACGTACTTCGTAAAGCTCGCGATTTGAAAGACGACAAATATCTTGTCCATCAAACAAAATCTCACCTTGTTCAGGATACAACTGACCACCAATTAATTTCAGCAACGTGGTTTTCCCGATCCCTGACGGCCCCATAATGGCCGTAATTTTACCCTGTTGGACTTTCAAATTCAGGTTATCGTAAATCACACGCTCACCTCGTTTAAAGGTCAGGTTTTTGACTTCGATTAGATTTTTATTCATTAAAATCTCATTGGTTTTATAAGAAGAAATTTATTTTTCTCTCATGTTAAAAAAGTGCGGTCGTTTTGACTGCTATTTTTGTGAAAGGTTCAAGCGGCGTTTTAATAACGTCGTCAAGCCACGTAATAACACAAAAATCAATGACAACACATAAATAGGTAAATTGCCTAATGCTGCATAAGGCGTTTTGCCTTCTGTTGGCACCATTTTATGGGTCAGCGTGGTTTCCTCAAATTGAGGTGCTTGCGCTTCAATATCACCCTTTGCATCAATAAACACTGAAATCCCCGTATTGGTTGCACGAATTAATGGTTTACCTAATTCAAGAGCGCGCATTCTAGCCATTTGTAAATGCTGCCAAGGGCCAATGCTATCACCAAACCAGGCATCATTGGAAATGGTCAGCAAATAATCGGTTTCTTTTTTCAGATTTTCACGAAGTTGCTCACCAAAAATAATTTCATAACAAATAGCCGGTGCAAAAGCATGTTGTTTTGCCATAAATGATGGCTGTACCGCATCACCACTTTGGAACGCAGACATTGGTAAATTAAATACCGAGTTAAGTGGACGTAACAAACTTTCTAGCGGCACGTACTCACCAAATGGCACGAGATGATGTTTGCTATAACGATTTTTTGTCGTCAA
Source organism: Haemophilus sp. HMSC068C11 (assembly GCF_001815355.1). GTDB lineage: Bacteria > Pseudomonadota > Gammaproteobacteria > Enterobacterales > Pasteurellaceae > Haemophilus_D. The sequence continues at coordinate 189,284 of NZ_KV820361.1, read as the reverse complement.
CTCATAAGGAAAATCAGGATTCCCTGCCGTTACAATGGAATTTAATAATTTACCGCTTTGCTCATCACGATACACGGTGCCAATCATCACTTCCGTGTTTTTCTCTTTCGCGACCTTATCTAACGCTTCAAAAAATGGCGTAATCGCATTTTCCAAAGTTGGCAATGCCGACTCAGGCAAAATAATCAAATCAGACTTGCCTAAATGTGCCAAAATTTGTTTTTGATAGATGTCTACCGTGGCATAAAGGTATTCAGGATCCCATTTTAAATTTTGCTCAATATTACCTTGTGCAAGTGTAACGGTGAGCCCTTTATCTTCTTTGGGTTGAACAAAATTCACCTTACCGGCATAAGCACTTAATCCGCCCACAACCAACAATAGCAATGCATTCACGCCGACTAAATTCCATTGTTTTTTCGATAGTGAAGAAACAAGATTAAAAATGACCGCACTTACCCAAACGGTAAAGAATGTCATCCCCGTGACACCAAAGATCGGCGCAATCCCGTAAAATGGACTGTCGATTTGGGTATAACCAAATTGTAACCAAGGAAAACCGGTAAACACCCAACCACGCAAGAATTCAGTCAATGTCCAAATCGCGGCAAAAATAACCGCACTTTGCACCTGAAAACGTTGCACTAAATAAGTGAAAAGCATTGGATAAAGTGCAAGGTAAGCCGAAAGTAAGCCCACCAAGAGATAACTCACGCCTAGAGAAGCGCCACCAAATTGATGAATACTGACATTTAACCAACTTACACCAAAACAAAAAAAGCCCATCGACCACAAAAAGGTGGCCAAAAGTGCGGTTGATTTTTTAGCATTTTTCGCCACAAAAAGTAAGCCGACCAACGAGACGTAGGCTAATCCCCAATAATCAAACGGCGAAAAAGCAAATACGCCAATCACACCAGAAATCAGGGCTATAAGATAAACGACTAATTTATTCATTTTATCAATACTATAAAAAAACATTCCCCCTCTTCAGCAAAGAGGGGGCTAAGAATATGATTAGACTGAACAACTTATTCAGCTTGTTCTTCCACGCCTTCCATATCCGATAAATGCTCATCTGGCACGGTTACGCGTACCTGAATTAAACGACGACTATCGGCAGAAGTCACCTTAAACTGAATATTTTCTAAGGTGATTTCTTCACCACGTTTAGGCAAATAACCAAAGGCTTGCATAATCAAACCGCCAATGGTATCCACTTCTTCATCATCAAAATGCGTATTAAATTGCGCATTAAAATCATCAATATCTGTTAGTGCACGCACCGCATAAGTATGACGAGAAAGCTGACGAATATCGGCGACATCTTCCTCATCGAACTCGTCTTCAATATCACCCACAATTTGTTCGAGAATATCTTCGATAGTCACCAAACCTGATACCGCACCAAACTCATCCACCACGATCGCCATATGGAAACGCTCAGAACGAAAATCTTTTAACATACGATCGACACGTTTACTTTCCGGCACAATCACAACTGGACGTAACAACTTGGACAGTTCGAACTCTTCCGCATCTTCACGTAAAAACTTAAGCAAATCTTTTGCGTGCAAAATACCTTCAATATTATCGCGGTCATCCGTATCTGCAATCACAGGAAAACGCGAGTGAGCAGATTCTATAATCGTATTCAAACAGGCATCGAGATCTTGATTCGATTCAATAAATACAATTTGCGAGCGTGGAATCATGATATCGCGCACACGAAGCTCCGCGATTTCCATTACCCCTTCAATCATCTCGCGAGTGTTTTGATCGATTAAATCGTTTTGTTCAGAATCGCGAATCACTTCCACGAGTTCTTCACGATTTTTCAGCTCACCTTGGAAAAAGCGGCCAATAAGTGATTGGAAAAAAGATTTTTTAGTTGTTTCAGTTTGATTACTCGAATGTTCTTCGTTCATAAAATTAAATGTGTTACTGTAGGATTGACTGCGTAAAAAGTAGCATATTTTGACAAAAATCGCAAAAAACTTAAGCTAAATGGCTGAAAATAAAGTGCGGTTAATTTCTAAGAAGTTTTTTAACTCACTAAAAAATTGACCGCACTTGATACTTAGATACTTCTAATTATATATCGCACAGATATTTCATAAATTAGTATTGGAGTGGAACTAAAGGTTCACACTTACGAATAAGCAAAAAACATAAAATATTCGGGGTTCTTCCCAACTTTGCTAGTTATGAAATTTCATCTTTTAAAATATCATCCATACAAGACTGAATATCATAGATAAATTGTGTTTTTGCTTCTCCTTTCTCATTGAGCGTTAAAATAAACTTTCGCCAATCACCACTAGTATGGTTTTGCATTTCATCGTGCAATTGCTGACATAAATCCGCGATTCTATCTTCATCCTGTTCAGCTAATGTTAGATATACAACTTTTCCTTGAAACATAGTCCCTAGTTTTGCTCCAACCCAATTCTCCTCAGGATTAAATTTATATTCATATTCTAATGAATCAAATTTTTCAGGTGCTGAAAAAAATATTGAACAGATTTCATTTAACAAATCAAATTGCTTTTGCATTTATTTACCTCCACCATACTGGTTTTTAAATACATTAACATATCTATACTTACTACCTTCTACCCCAATCGTAACTCTCAGTTTATCTGGTCTAGGTGAGTTAGGTGTTGATCGCTCAAATTTAATTACAACATCTAATACTGTACCTGTATCAACAACTTTTTTTACGATATTTTCAATAATATGCTTTATAAACTGAATTATTTAAATTTCTATTTTGTGGAAATAAATTATAGCGGTTACCTGTTCCTCTATATCTACAAGCTTGAATATACCCTCCAACATTACCAAATTTCTCCAACATAACCGTAATCATTAGTTTTAAATTTTATACCGTTACTTAATTCATAATGTGAATTTACATCTAAATTATTTACGATTTTATGTGCCTCACTATTTTTTATTCTAGTTTCATCAAAATCAACTTTAATAGTCTTTGTTTGAGAACAATTTAATGTAGGAGCTAGTTAATAATACTAAAAACAAAGTGCGGTTAAAAACACCGTTATTTTTAACCGCACTTTCCTTTTCAAGGATTACCTATTTAAACCTAAATTCAGTCCACTGGTAATAGCGTTCACCAGCTTTTTGAATACCACCATAATTCTGCCACTCAGGGTGGTTTGGGGTATCGGGAAGGCATTGGGTTTCAAGGGCTATGCCGCTAAAATCTTGATAAGTACCACCTTCACGAGTTGGAGTGCCGGCAAGATAGTTTCCCGTATAAACCTGTAACGCAGCTTGGGATGTGAGCACTTCAAGGCTTAAATCTTCATTAGGGGAAGTCAATAATACACAAGGCTTTTGCCATGCTTTATTGACGATAAAGGACTGATCGTAACCTTTTGTTACCACTTGATCGCCTTGTTGGAAATCTTGTGCGATTAGTTTTGCCACACGAAAATCAAAGCTGGTATTCACCACATGTTTAAGTGGTGAATTTGGGATGCCTTCACCATCAACCGGTAAATAGAAATCCGCATTAAGGCGTAGTGTATGATTTCTCACATCACTACCCTGCTCAGCATTTTCCAAATTGAAATAAGCGTGGTTTGTTAAGTTCAGCGCGGTATCTTTATCACTTTCGGCTTCGTATTCAATTTTTACGCTATTTTCATCGCTCAGCGTGTAAAGTACATTAACTTGTACATTACCTTCAAAACCTTGATCACCATCGGGAGACACAAGGGAAAAACGCACAAAATTCTGACCGCACTCTTCGACTTTCCAACGACGTTTATCAAAGCCTTCTTTGCCACCATGTAATTGATGTTTGCCTTGATTAGCGACCAGCTGGATTGTTCGTTTACCCAATTCAAATTGGGCGTTAGCGATACGATTTGCATAACGTCCTACGCTTGCACCCAAATAAGCAGTTTGATGAGGATAATCCTCCCCTTTGCAGCCGAGTAACACTTCTCGCAACTCCCCATTCACCGGGACTTTGCAAGAAAGCCAAGTCGCTCCCCAATCCATAAATTGCACGGTCATGCCATTTGAATTGGTAAGTTGAACAAGTTGATAAGGCTGTCCATCTGGTGCATTGAACGCCGTTTTTTCTAGCATAGACTCACTCCTTGTGAGGCTGTGCAAACGTAGAAATCTTCTTTTAAACCCGTTTGTTTCTCATAATTATCGGCAATAATTTTACGCACTTCTTCAACTTTATCATGAGGTGCAAGGGCAACAATGCAACCACCGAAACCACCACCTGTCATTCTTGCGCCACCAGTTTTACCGATCACTAATTGAGCAAGTTCAACAAGATAATCGATTTGTGGCACGGTAATCTCGAAATCATCACGCATGGACTCATGAGATTGCCCCATTAACTCGCCTAATTTTGTTAAATCGTTATGTTTTAAGGCTTCAACGGCATCAAGTACGCGTTGGTTTTCAGTCACCACATGACGTGCACGTTTAGCCACTAAAGAATTAAGTGCGGTCAATTCTGCTTCTCTTTTTTGGAATTCTTCTACTGACACATCACGCAACGCTTTCACACCAAAGAATTCTGCCGCTTTTTCACATTGCCAACGGCGTGTATTGTATTCACCCGTCACTAAATCATGGGGTACATTTGAGTTCACAATGATAACAGCGACATCTTTCGGCACAGGCGTTGGCTGTGTTTCTAAGCTACGGCAATCAATCATTAAGAGATGATCTTTTTGTCCTAAAGCAGAAATTAATTGATCCATGTTTCCGCAATTTGCGCCTACAAATTTGTTTTCAGCTTTTTGACCAATTAAAGCAATTTCTGTATGTGTTAAAGGTAAATCACTGAGTTGTTGGCAGAACTTACCCGTCGCTACTTCAAGCGCAGCAGAAGAACTCAAACCAGAAGAATGTGGTACATTTCCAGAAATCACTAAATCAGCACCTTGTTTAAATTGTGGGTAACGTTCTTGAATAAATTTCACCACACCACGCACATAATTTGCCCATTTTTGCTCACTTTGAGGGAAATCTTCATCAAGAGAAAAGGTATCCTCAAGATCAAGATCTGCGGCATAAACATTCCAAATATGATCAGCACGTTTTGATCCCGCAATGGCTGTACCATAATTGATTGCACAAGGCATCACAAAGCCATCATTGTAGTCGGTATGTTCGCCGATAATGTTCACACGACCTGGCGCATACACTGTCAGTTCAGGTTGCTTGTTATATTTTTGCGTAAAAATGTGTTGGGATTTTTGGACTGGAGTCATATTATTTTCCTTTATCTTTCACACTCCCTCTTAACTCAAGAGGGAAAGGGTTTCTTAACGTTCTTTATAATGTACTTCGCTTAACGCACGTAATCTTTCTGCTGCTTGTTCAGCGGTGAGGTCTCGCTGGCTTTCACCTAGCATTTCATAGCCCACCATAAATTTGCGAACCGTAGCAGAACGCAACAATGGTGGATAAAAATGCGCGTGAAGCTGCCAATGTTCGTTATCTTCTCCATTAAATGGCGCTGCATGGAAACCCATTGAATAAGGGAAAGAAGTTTCAAATAAGTTATCGTATTTCGTTGCCAATTTTTTCAATATCACAGCAAGATCTTTAGCTTGAGCATCGGTTAATTCTGTTAAGCGTTTGACATGCACTTTTGGCAATAACAAGGTTTCAAACGGCCACACAGCCCAATAAGGCACTACCGCAACCCAATGCTCGGTTTCCACCACAATACGTTCTTTTTTCTCTAATTCTTTTTGAACATAATCCACTAAAAGGACAGAACCGTGTTTTTCATAATAATTTCGTTGAGCAACATCTTCACGTGCAACTTCATTCGGTAAAAAGCTATTTGCCCAGATTTGTCCGTGCGGATGTGGATTGGAACATCCCATTGCCGCGCCTTTATTTTCGAAAATCTGTACCCACTGATATTTTTGCCCCAGTTCACGCAATTGTTCTTGCCACACTTTAATCACTTCTTCAATTTCAAGTGCGGTCAATAATGGCAAGGTTTTGCTGTGATCTGGTGAAAAACAAATAACACGGCTTTCACCACGAGCTTGGCTCATTTGGAAAAGAGGATCGGCTGATTGCTCTGGCGCTGGTGTATCTTCTAATAAAGCCGAGAAATCATTTTTGAATACATAAGGTTTATGGTAATCCGGATTAGGTTCGCCAGTGATACGTTTATTACGCGGGCAAAGATAACAATTTGGATCGTGGCTTGGCTTTTGTTCCTCACTCACTTTTTCTTGTTGCCCCTGCCATGGACGTTTAGCACGATGTGGCGAGACTAAAACCCATTGGTCAATTAATGGATTATAACGACGATGTGGATGATCTGTCGGTTCAAATACGGTTTCGCTCATATTTTTGCTCCAAAATGTAAACGATTACAAAAAATTTTCTCATAAGATAACAAATTAAAAAAAATAAACCGTGATCATTATCACAAAATCAGGAAATAAGCCGCTCATCCAATCAGTTTTTTGTGACGAATGTAGCATTTTTGAAAGTAACCGCTTTCAATTTTATTCAAATTTACTATGATAATTAGTATGAAAAAATGAATGAGAGCCCTGTTATGCCTACAATTCGAGATGTTGCTGAATTAGCTTGCGTGTCGGTTGCCACTGTTTCCCGGGTGATTAATCGCTCCCCATCTGTGAGTGAAAAAACCCGTTACTCGGTACAACGCGCGATGGAAGTCTTAAATTATCAACCCAATGCAAACGCACAAGCTCTGGCAGTACAAAATACTGATACCATTGGCGTGGTGGTTACCGATGTAACGGATCCGTTCTTTGCTATCTTGGTTAAATCGGTCGATAAAGTCGCTGAAGAGCATCAAAAAACGATTTTGATCGGCATTGGATACCATCATGCAGAAAAAGAGCGTGAAGCCATTGATACCTTGCTACGCAAGCGTTGCAGCTGTCTGGTCGTTCATTCCAAAGCCCTTTCTGACGAAGAGTTACAGCATTATTTAGAAAATGTACCTGGTATGGTGGTAATTAACCGCGTGATTGCGGGTTATGAAAATCGTTGCGTCAGCCTTGATAACCGCCAAGGTACCTATCTTGCCACTGAAATGCTGATTCGTTATGGCCATAAGCACATCGCCTATATTGGTTCCAATCACGGCATCTTAGATGAAACTGAGCGCAAGGAAGGCTACTTAGAGGCCTTAGAAACGCATAACTTCCCCATTGTAGAACAAGCTATTGTGCATAATTCGCCTGATTTTGAAGGTGGTGAAAAAGCCATGATTGATTTATTAAGCTACAACTCCAATTTAACCGCTGTGGTGGCCTATAACGATACCATGGCAGCGGGTGCAATTTCTGTTTTAAATGAAAACAATATCAAAGTCCCGAAACAATTTTCCATTGTGGGATTTGATGATATGCCGATTGCTCGATATTTAATCCCCAAACTCACTACAATTAGATATCCAATTGATTTAATGGCAAATTATGCGGCAAAACTAGCGTTAAGTTTAGTCGATTCGTCTATTGTCACACCGACTGTTGTGCAATTTAATCCAACATTGGTGAGACGTTTTTCCGTAGAAAATGCAATAAAACCGTGATAGAGATCACAAATTTAAACATTGCTATGTAATCGTTTTCATTTATGTGAGTTTGATCACAGATTAACAGTTTTGATTTCGTTATGATGCATTCAGTTGCAATAGATGTACGCAACATTCCTTATTTGATATATAAAAAATCAACAATAAAATCTCTTTCTCTACATAGGAGCGTTTTTATGAAAAAAACAGCAGTATTAAGTGCGGTCGCTTTAGCAATCGGTTTAGGTTCAGCAACTTCAGGTTTCGCAGCCGATAACCGTATTGGTGTTACCATTTATAAATATGATGACAACTTCATGTCATTAATGCGTAAAGAAATCGATAAAGAAGCGAAAGCGCTTGGCGGCATTGAGTTATTAATGAATGACTCTCAAAATGCACAATCTATTCAAAATGACCAAGTAGATGGTTTGCTTTCTAAAGGTGTAAAAGCTTTAGCGATTAACTTAGTAGACCCAGCAGCAGCTTCAACTGTTATCAACAAAGCGAAACAAGATGACATTCCTGTTGTTTTCTTCAATAAAGATCCAGGTGCTAAAGCAATTGGTAGCTACGATCACGCTTACTATGTTGGTACAGACCCGAAAGAATCTGGTTTAATCCAAGGTGATTTAATTGCAAAACAATGGAAAGCAATGCCTGCCTTAGACTTAAACAAAGACGGTAAAATCCAATATGTATTATTAAAAGGTGAACCAGGCCACCCAGATGCTGAAGCACGTACTAAATATGTGATTGAGCAATTAAATGCTAAAGGTATTCCTACCGAACAATTATTTATTGATACCGGTATGTGGGATGCAGCAATGGCAAAAGATAAAGTGGATGCATGGTTATCTAGCTCTAAAGCTAACGAAATTGAAATGATTATTTCAAATAATGACGGTATGGCATTAGGTGCATTAGAAGCAACCAAAGCACACGGTAAAAAATTACCAATCTTTGGTGTAGATGCATTACCAGAAGTGCTTCAATTAGTTAAGAAAGGCGAAATTGCTGGTACTGTGTTAAACGATGGTGTTAACCAAGGTAAAGCAGTTGTTCAACTTTCTGCAAACCTTGCTAACGGTAAAGCAGCAACAGAAGGTACACAATGGAAATTAGAAAACCGTGTGGTACGTATCCCTTATGTTGGTGTAGATAAAGATAACCTAAGTGAATTCTTAAAATAAGAAAATCTATTGCTTTTCTTTAATTTTAGGGGGAAAGGAAACCCAAATTCCCTTTCCCCCTTTTTGATGAGGTTGGATATGACAACTCAAACCCAAGACAGTGATGTACTACTGACAATGACGGATGTCAGTAAGTCTTTCCCCGGTGTAAAAGCCCTTGATCACGCCAATCTAACAGTTCGTTCTCACTCTGTTCACGCCTTGATGGGCGAAAACGGGGCGGGTAAATCTACATTATTAAAATGCCTCTTCGGAATTTATGCAAAAGACGAAGGTGAAATTTTATTCTTAGGCAAACCTGTTGATTTTAAAACATCAAAAGAAGCCCTTGAAAATGGGATTTCAATGGTTCACCAAGAACTTAACTTGGTGCGTCAAACCAGTGTAATGGATAACTTATGGTTGGGTCGCTACCCACTTAAAGGTCCTTTTGTGGATCACGCCAAAATGTATCGTGATACCAAAGCTATTTTCGATGAATTGGATATTGATGTTGATCCAAAAGAAAAAGTGGCCAAACTTTCCGTTTCACAAATGCAGATGATCGAAATTGCGAAAGCGTTCTCTTATAACGCTAAAATCGTAATTATGGATGAGCCAACATCCTCACTTTCAGAAAAAGAAGTGGAACATCTTTTCAAAATTATTCAAAAATTAAAAGATCGCGGTTGTGGCATTATCTATATTTCACACAAAATGGATGAAATCTTTAAAATTTGTGATGAAATCACCATTCTTCGTGATGGTAAATGGATCAATACTGTTCAAGTTAAAGGCACCACCATGGAAGAAATTGTTTCAATGATGGTAGGCCGTGAATTAACACAACGTTTCCCTGAAAGAACTAACGTACCAAAAGAAATCACACTTGAAGTGGAACATTTAACTGCGGTGAACCAACCTTCTATTCAAGATGTTTCCTTTAATTTACGCAAAGGTGAAATTTTAGGTATTGCAGGTCTTGTTGGTGCAAAACGAACCGATATTGTGGAAGCGATTTTTGGTGTGCGTGAATTAAAAGAAGGGACGATTAAGCTCAACGGAAAAATCGTGAAAAATCATACCGCACTTGAGGCGATTAATCACGGTTTTGCTTTGGTAACTGAAGAACGTCGTTCAACCGGGATTTATTCAAACCTAAGTATTGAATTCAACTCTTTGATTTCAAATATGAAATCTTACCTCACCCCTTGGAAATTGCTCAGCAACAAAAAAATGGCAAGCGATACACAGTGGGTGATTGATGCGATGAACGTAAAAACACCTTCTCACAAAACAACGATTGGCTCGCTTTCTGGTGGTAACCAACAAAAAGTGATTATCGGTCGTTGGCTTTTAACCCAACCAGATATCTTAATGCTCGATGAACCAACTCGTGGTATTGATATTGGGGCAAAATTTGAAATTTATCAGCTCATTCAAGAACTCGCTAAAAAAGATAAAGGCATCATCATGATTTCATCAGAAATGCCTGAATTATTAGGCGTAACTGACCGAATTTTGGTCATGAGCAACGGTCGTGTTGCCGGCATCGTTGAAACGGCAAAAACGTCTCAAGAAGAAATTTTGCAACTTGCCGCAAAATATTTATAAATCATAAAGGAACAAATTATGAGTGCCTTACCAAAAAATAAATCATTCGATTTCTTAAAACAAAATGCGATTTATTTTGTGTTGTTGATTTTACTTGGCATCATCATCGCACAAGATCCAACATTCTTGAATGTTCGCAACTTTAGTAACATTTTAACTCAATCATCCGTCCGTCTCATTATTGCCCTAGGTGTTGCAGGCTTGCTTATCACTCAAGGTACCGACTTATCTGCCGGTCGCCAAGTCGGTTTAGCAGCGGTTATTTCTGCTACCCTCTTGCAATCAATGGAAAACATGAACCGCGTGTTCCCTGATTTAGGTGAAATTCCTATTCCAGTAGTTATCCTGACTGTTTGTGCAGTAGGTGCTGTAATCGGCTTAGTGAATGGTTTAGTTATCGCTTATCTCAATGTAACCCCGTTCATTGCAACCATGGGTACCATGATCATCGTTTACGGTTTTAACTCACTTTATTATGATGGCGTAGGGGGTTCACCAATTGCTGGCTTCAGCGAATCTTTCTCTAACTTCGCACAAGGCTTCTTCAGACTCGGTTCATTCAAATTATCCTACATCACTATTTATGCCGCAGTTTGTGCATTCTTAGTATGGGTAATGTGGAATAAAACACGCTTCGGTAAAAATATCTTTGCTATCGGTGGTAACCCTGAAGCAGCAAAAGTATCTGGCGTAAACGTAGCGCGTAACCTTGTTGTGATTTACATGATTGCAGGTATGTTCTATGCATTCGGTGGTATGTTAGAAGCAGGCCGTATCGGTAGTGCTACCAACAACCTCGGTTTCATGTATGAATTAGATGCGATTGCTGCCTGCGTAGTAGGTGGTGTATCTTTCGCTGGTGGTGTGGGTACGGTTATCGGCGTAATCACGGGTGTTATCATCTTCACCGTTATTAACTACGGTTTAACTTACATCGGTGTAAACCCTTACTGGCAATATATCATTAAAGGTAGCATTATCATCCTCGCAGTTGCTATTGACTCCTTGAAATACGCGAAGAAAAAATAATTAAAAACAACGATAAAAATAACCGCACTTTAGTAATAAAGTGCGGTTTTATTTTGGGGTAAATTCTTAAAACAAAACAGCGAGCCTCTCAGCTCGCTTGATTAATCGCATCAATTACTCGTATTCATCTAACCATTTCAACAAAATCGCTTCAAGAATACTCTCGTTAGATTTCATTGGATCATCATCAAAACCGTCCAATTCGCAAATCCATTTATGTAAATCCGTGAAACGTACCGTTTTAGGATCTAAATCTGGATTACGATCATACAACTCTTCTGCAATATGTTGTGCATCAGTCCATTTCATTAGTGAGCCGCCTCATTCGCATGGTTAATATTATATTTAGGAATTTCCACCACTAAATCTTCATCGCCCACGATACATTGGCAAGAAAGACGACTATCCATTTCTAAGCCCCAGGCTTTATCTAACATATCTTCTTCTTGATCGCTTGCTTCATTTAATGAATCAAACCCTTCACGAATAACTACATGGCATGTTGTACAAGCACAAGAACCATCACAAGCGTGGTGGATTTCAACGCCTGCATTATGTGCTACTTCCAATAAGTTATCTCCAGCTGCTGCATCAACCACCATACCCTCTGGACAGAATTCTTCATTCGGTAAAAAAATCACTTTTGGCATATTACTTTCCTCAATATAAAAACTCGTTAATTTATAACCGCACTTTACTGCTCAATATCTGATACAGATTTACCTGTCAGCGCTTGATGAATAGATTTATTCATGCGTCTTGCCGCAAATTCTTGAGTTGCCACATCAAGAGCTTTAATTCCCTGCGCAATCGCATGACGATCTGTACCTTCTTTTACATCCATTAATTGTTTCAATGCATGTTCAATTTGATGGAATTCAGATTCGGTTAATAAGTCTGCCCCATCTTGCTGCAATGCCACAATTACGCTATCAATCACACGATCAGCCTCAACGCGCTGCTCGGCTAATTCACGAGCTTGCATATCATCTTGTGCATTATCAAAAGAAGCTTTAATCATTGCCGTTACTTCTTCATCCGTTAAGCCATAAGAAGGCTTAATTTGAATCGATGCTTGGACTTTAGTGGATTTCTCCATCGCGGTCACACTTAATAAGCCATCGGCATCCACTTGATAAGTCACACGAATATGTGCGGCACCTGCTACCATTGGTGGAATACCACGCAATGTAAAACGACCTAAAGAACGGCAATCATCCACTAACTCACGTTCTCCTTGTACCACATGTACAGTCATCGCAGTTTGACCATCTTTAAAGGTAGTAAACTCTTGTGCACGAGCTACTGGAATCGTGGTATTGCGTGGAATGATTTTCTCCACTAAACCGCCCATGGTTTCAATACCTAAAGAAAGCGGCACAACATCGAGTAACAACATATCACTGTCATTCTTGTTGCCTACTAAAATATCCGCTTGAATTGCCGCACCTAAAGCGACCACTTTATCAGGATCAATCGATGTTAATGGGGTTTTACCGAAGAATTCGCCCACTTGTTCACGAACATAAGGGACGCGAGTTGAGCCACCCACCATGACCACTTCTTGCACATCTTCAGCTTCAACATGCGCATCTTTCAATGCTCGACGGCAGGTTAATAAAGAACGTTTAACCAATGAATGAATTAATTCATTGAATTGCTCACGACTTAACTCACCTTCAAATCCACGCCAAGAAATGACCGCACTTTGTGCACTTGTTAAGGCAATTTTAGTTTGTGTGGCTAAACTTAAAAGCTCACGTTGCTCATTGACATTTTGTGGTTTAATACCCGCTTGTTCAACAATCCAATCGGCAATTAAATGGTCAAAATCATCACCACCTAAGGCTGTATCTCCGCCTGTTGCTAAGACTTCAAAGACGCCTTTGGATAAGCGTAAAATCGAAATATCAAAGGTACCACCACCTAAGTCATAAACAGCAATGACACCTTCTTTTCCGCTATCTAAGCCATAAGCCACTGCTGCAGCAGTGGGTTCATTTAATAAACGTAATACATTTAACCCTGCAAGACGTGCCGCATCTTTTGTACTTTGGCGTTGAGCATCATCAAAATAGGCAGGTACGGTAATCACCACGCCAGAAAGCTTACCTGCAAGTCGTTGTTCTGCAATATGATTTAAACGAGATAAAATATCCGCAGAGACTTCAATTGGGCTTTTTTTACCTTGATGTGTCACCAATAATGGCAACCCATTTTCACTTGCCACAAACTCATAGGGTAAATTTGTGTAACGTGATTGCACATCTGCAAGACTACGACCAATCAAACGTTTAACCGAAATAATCGTATTTTTAGGATCAATTGCAGCTTTGGCAAATGCTTCGGTACCCACAAGTTTTTCATTTTCACCATAATACACAACTGAAGGCACAAGGCTTCTGTCTTGTTCATCATTCAAAATGGTGGCTTGACCGCTACGCACTGCGGCAACTAAAGAATTTGTTGTACCTAAATCAATCCCTACCGCAAGACGATGTTGATGGGGTGCAGCCGTTTGTCCTGGCTCTGCAATTTGGAGTAATGCCATATCTCTTTTTATCTCTAATAATTAATTCGTTAAAAGCTGATTATGCGACTGAATAAGCTTGCGCAAATTTATCTTGTTCGGTGAAACTTGCATTGTAATGCGTTTCAATATTGACTTCACGTCGTTCACGCTGATTAATCTCAGTCGTCTTATCTTCCGAAAGCTCTGGTGTAAAAACAATCATGTGGTTACCATCGAGTTGTTTTACATCTTCTTGCCAATTTTGCCAAAACAGATTTTGGTAAAATGCTTCAATGTCACCATTTAATGCCCAAGCTAAGAAATCCGTATAGGTAAAATTTAAATCATGCCAAGTTAAGTCTTTCGGTGAAAAATAGTAAATCTTGCCGAGATTATCTCCTAAAGAACCACCATTTAAGGCAAAATACCCTCCAATGACATCGTCTGCAACGAGCAAATATTTCGGTTTATCACCTGATTGATTAAAGGATTTGCTGAAATTCCAATCCATTAATCCACGTGGCAATTTAAAACTGCCTGAACCCAATATACGCAACCAACCATGATGGATTAAAATGCCACCGGTTTCATAAATTACCGCGCCCATCGGAGAAGACGTTGGCATTTGCATGGTGAAAAGCTCACGTTCTGCACTAGATTGATCTTTTTTAATCGCCTCACAATGATTACGAGCACACTCAATCCATTGGGAAATGGTTCCCCAAGCCGATTTTGAGGCATCAGTCAGTTGTTCTAAAGTTTGCATAATCGGGTTTCATTAGTATGAGGGCGGCAGCCCATTTATCAATAGCGAAAAGGGCGTATTAAACGCCCTCAAGATTATAATTCAAATAGACGTTCTTCTACTTGGCTAATTTCATCCGCCAATTTTTTTAGAAAACGTAATTTATCGCAGAATTGTGCTGCAGTTGACCATTGTTGCTCATTAAGTTGTGCTTCAAGTGTGGTCAACATTTCTTTTGTTTCTTTTTTAACGCGTTTCGCAAAGGATTCTAATGCATTCTCATCCTGGCTTAGCTCGATATTTTCGAGCTCTTCTCGCCATTCTAATTGCTGCATCAAAAATGTGACATCTTGTGTACTCTTTTGTTCTAAATCCTGTGCTTCTCCCGTATTTAACGCAATAATTGCTTCCGCACGTAAAATTGGGTCTTTCAAGGTTTTTAATGCATCATTAACTTCTGTCGACTTTTGCATTGCAATGCGTTGTTCTTGCGCATCTGCTGTAACAAAATTATCTGGATGCAAACTCTTTTGAAGCACTAAATAGCGTTCAGACAAAAGGACTTGATCAACATTGAAAGCAACGGGCAAATCAAAAATAGCAAAAGGATCTGTCATCTTTATTCCTTAAACATGGAAACTTTCACCACATCCACATGATTCTTTCACATTTGGATTGTTATATTTAAAGCCTTCGTTCAAGCCTTCTTTGACATAATCTAGCTCAATGCCATCTAAATAAACCAAGCTTTTTGGATCGACTACCACTTTCACGCCATGCTGCTCAAAAACAAGATCGTCATCATTGAGCACATCAACGAATTCAAGCACATAGCCTAAACCCGAACAACCTGATGTTTTCACACCTAAGCGTAAACCGATGCCTTTTCCACGATTTTCAAGAAAAGTACGAACTCGTTGCGCCGCTTTTTCAGTGAGTGTTATAGACATATTCTGATCCTTAAATTGATAAAGTGCGGTCATTTTCAACCGCACTTTGATTACTTACCTTGTTTATTTTTATAGTCAGCAATAGCGGCTTTAATTGCATCTTCTGCTAAAATTGAGCAGTGAACTTTTACCGGTGGTAATTCAAGTTCTTCCGCAATTTGACTGTTTTTAATTGCGCCCGCTTCATCTAAAGATTTGCCTTTTACCCATTCGGTAATTAAAGAGCTAGAAGCGATCGCAGAACCACAACCATAAGTTTTGAATTTTGCATCTTCAATAATGCCGCTGTCATTTACTTTGATTTGTAACTGCATAACGTCACCGCAAGCTGGCGCACCCACCATGCCGGTTCCCACAGAATTATCTTTTTTGTCCATTGAACCAACATTGCGTGGATTTTCGTAATGATCAATAACTTTTTCGCTGTATGCCATATTCTTTTCCTTTCCTAAATAAGTTGCTATCAGGCGGTCAAGCCGCCTTGAAAATTAGTGGGCTGCCCACTCAATAGTGTTTAAATCAATGCCTTCTTTGAACATATCCCAAAGTGGGGATAATTCACGAAGTTTCGCTACTGCACCATGCATTAAATTAATGGTGTAATCAATTTCTTCTTCAGTGGTCCAACGACCAAGCGTGAAACGAATTGAGCTATGTGCCAATTCATCATTACGACCTAATGCACGTAATACATAAGATGGCTCTAAACTTGCAGACGTACAAGCAGAACCAGAAGATACTGCGATATCACGTAATGCCATCATTAACGACTCACCTTCAACATAGTTAAAGCTGATATTCAAATTATTTGCGACACGATGCTCCATTGAACCATTTACATAAGTTTCTTCAATGTCTTTAAGACCATTGTATAAACGATCGCGCAATGCTCGGATACGTGGTATTTCAGTATCCATTTCTTCTTTTGCAATGCGATATGCTTCACCCATACCAACGATTTGGTGTACAGGTAATGTACCTGAACGCATACCACGCTCGTGACCACCACCATGGATAATCGCTTCTAAACGAACACGCGGTTTACGACATACATATAATGCACCAATCCCTTTTGGTCCGTACAATTTGTGGCTAGACATTGACATTAAATCAACCTGTAATTCCGCGAGATTGATTTCGACTTTACCGACACTTTGTGTTGCATCTACGTGGAAAATGGTTTTGTTTGCACGGCAAAGCTCACCAATTGCTTTAATATCTTGAATTACGCCAATCTCATTATTCACATGCATAATTGACACAACAATTGTGTCTGGACGCAATGCTGCTTTAAATTTCTCAAGATCGATTAAACCATCTTCTTCTGGATCTAAATAGGTGACTTCAAAGCCTTCACGCTCTAACTGACGACAAGTATCCAATACGGCTTTGTGTTCAGTTTTGCAAGTAATAATGTGCTTACCTTTTGTTTGATAAAAGTGCGCTGCACCTTTAATTGCAAGGTTATCTGCTTCTGTTGCGCCAGAAGTAAATACGATCTCACGTGAGTCTGCGCCAATCAAATCCGCAATTTGATTACGTGCAATATCAACAGCTTCTTCGGCTTGCCAGCCAAATTTATGTGAACGAGATGCTGGATTACCGAATACACCATCAATGGTTAAATATTCCATCATTTTTTTAGCCACACGTTCATCAACTGGACATGTTGCTGCATAATCTAAATAAATTGGTAATTTCATTTTCACTCCTAAATAACTACCAAAAATGCCATCATTTTGACCGCACTTTGATCTACTTTCCCATTATTGGTTGATTACAATTAAGTCATCAAAATCTTTGTGAGCTTTATGCTTTCCAGCTTTTTTCTCTACAAGCTCAGCTAATGTAATCTCATCTAAAAAATCAGAAATGCGATCACTTAAATCTTGCCATAATGTATGAGTTAAACACTCTACTCCGCCTTTGCAATTTCCTTTACCAAGGCATCTTGTGACATTAATGTTCTCATTTACGGCTGAAATCACCATACCGATAGAAATTTGATCAGTTGGTAACGCTAAACGATAGCCACCACCTGGGCCGCGAACGCTTTTTACTAATCCTCCTCGACGCAATTTGGCAAATAATTGCTCAAGATAAGAAAGTGAAATATTTTGACGTTCTGAGATATCCGCTAAACAAACTGGGTTTGTTCCTGCGTGTAATGCGATATCTAAAATTGCGGTAACCGCATATCGTCCTTTAGATGTTAGTTTCATAAAGCATCCCTATAAATCGCCATCTAGGTAGTTTACCTATCTGACTATGATAGTCAATTTTACTCTTTTTGCAGATTAAGGCGTTTTTCAATCGCACTTAACATTCCTCGCAAAATATTTAATTCATTTTTTTCTAGAGAAGAACGGTTATAAAGTCGTCTTAACTTTTGTATAACCCCTTGATTTTGAATAAAACCAAGAGACTGATACACCTGTTCCGTATGAGCAAAAAAATACTCCATTTCTTGTGCTGTTGGATAGATATCTTCTATCGTTGAAAGTGTACTTTCCGTTTTATTTTTTGTTAAAAATGCCATGCGCATTTCATAACTTACCAACTGTACTGCCATCGCTAAATTAAGCGAAGAATATTCAGGGTTAGCAGGGATATTTAAATGATAATGACATTTAAGTAATTCGTCATTTGTGAGCCCAACACGCTCACGACCAAACACGATCGCTACTTGCCCTTGATGTGTACTGGCTTTCTCTGCACACTCTCTTGGCTCAATAAGCGTACTCTGTAAATGACGTAATCTTGCACTCGTACCAATCACTAATGAGCAATCTTCTATTGCTTGTTCAAAAGTATCAACAATGTGGGCATTACGCACGACATCATCAGCACCTGCTGCTAATGCAATAGATTGCTCATCCACTGATTTTGGTGAGACCAAATAAAGATTGGATAATCCCATTGTTTTCATCGCACGCGCCGCTGAACCGATGTTCCCGCTATGTGATGTTTCAACCAAAACAATTCGAATATTTTGTAACATTTTATGCCCGACTTAAATTTGTGGATATTCTACCATAATAACCGCCAAATATAGTCAAGAATTTTGAAAATATTTTAATTTTTTGTAAATTTTTTAACAAATAGGAGGAATAAGATGTTGACTGGTGGGCTGTGAGAGGCTCGAACTCTCGACCGACGGATTAAGAGTCCGCTGCTCTACCAACTGAGCTAACAACCCAACCGGTTAAATAATGATCTTTAAATAGATGGTGGGTCGTGAAGGATTCGAACCTTCGACCAACGGATTAAAAGTCCGCTGCTCTACCGACTGAGCTAACGACCCATTTGGGAATTCTTCGAAATAAAAGTGGTGGGTCGTGAAGGATTCGAACCTTC